>NZ_CDMW01000001.1:22500-690443 GCF_001078705.1 Streptococcus sanguinis | reverse complement strand
GCTGAGGTACTTGCACTTACCGACGCACTCGTTGAAGCGGACGTACTTGCGCTTACGGATGCACTTGTCGATGCGGATGTACTTGCTGATACGGATGCGCTTGTAGAGGCAGACGTACTTGCTGATACGGATGCGCTTGTTGATGCTGATGTGCTTGCAGATACAGACGCGCTCGTTGAAGCAGACGTACTTGCGCTTACTGACGCACTCGTTGAAGCGGACGTACTTGCACTTACTGACGCGCTAGTGGAGGCGGACGTACTTGCGCTTACTGATGCGCTCGTGGACGCGGACGTACTTGCCGATCTTGACGCAACCGTGGACGCCGAAGTGCTTGCACTTACTGACGCGCTCGTGGAGGCAGATGTACTAGCAGATGTTGACGCACTCGTCGAGGCTGACGTGCTTGCAGATTTGGAAGTACTTCCTTCTCTTGTATCTACCAACTTACTGCCCTCAACAGTAGCCTTCCTGTTATCTCTGAATGTTATAATAGTATTACCATTATTAGAAACCGAAATAGCACCGTTTAAATTATTACCTGCAACGTCTTGTGCTCTTAAATTTGGATTACTTCGCTTAATCGCTTCTCTGACCAGATTTTTCTCAGTTTCAGATAATTGATTTGGATTGTTGACTAGTACAGTATTCTCCGGAAGATTTGGTCTGTATCGAATGACAATCCTAAACTGACCATTAAGAATTCTGTCCTTGTTTGCAACAGCAGCTGAAAATTCCTCATTAGAAACGTTTTGGTTCCCTGCTGCATCAGTAACCATAACATAACGAGTATAGTCACCAATAACTGTATTTACTGGAACATTTCCATGAACTTGAATCTTTAGCTGATTACCTTCTTGAGTGACAGTTTTTTGAATCCATTCAGTTCCCCTACCAGAATCAATACCATTATACCAACGAACATATGTCTTATCGATATCGAAAGCATTGGAATTATCAGTCGCTGTCGCAATAAATTCAAAACTTTCCCCACGGTAGACATTTATTTCCCCTGGAAAATCAACGACAGGTCTCTCTGTATCAACAGCATTTGCTACGTCACGACGCGTTCTTCTACGCCCAGTCTGACTAGAAGATTCTGTAGACTGCTGGCTGCTTGTAGAGTTGCCGGTTTCTGATGCAGACGATGCAGAGGTCTGACTGGCAGAAACTGACTGAGAAGAACTGGTTGGCTGACTAGTACTAGCTCCGACTGAAGCGGATGTACTTGAAGACACTGAAAGAGACTCAGAAACACTTAAGGATTCTGAGACTGATTGAGATGTGCTGGCACTGATAGAGGCTGAGCTAGACTGCGAGATTGACTCTGAAGCTGAGATGCTGGCAGAGATAGATGCACTGACAGAAGCACTGGCACTGGCTGAGGATGTATCAGATACAGACTCTGACTCAGTATGAGACGTCGCCGTCGCTGTTGCTGCTTCAGCAGCACTGCTTTCTTCTCCTAAAACTGTTTCACCACGTGTCGCTAAAACGTCTGTCGTGTCAATGACTTTTTCCAGAGCCTGTTCTTCTTCCGCATGGACGGTTGTGTTGGTCACAAGAGCACCGCCCAGGACGGCCCCCGTGGCGACAATGCCCCTCAAAAAGTCTATGCCGCTCTTCTTATCGGTAACTGGTTGCTCGGTTACCTTAAGCTCGATCGTTGAAAGGCCTCCCCCTCTCATTGATCTAAAAAGGCCGAACTGTGATGTCGCAGCACGTAGCCAATGCTTACCCGATTTAATCAGCTTAAAACGAGTCACACGCTCTACTTCGTGGTACTTACCTTTTTGACGTTTAAAAAACATAATTCTCCCTTTAATTTATATCCTTTTTAAAAATCCATTAATCCCATTTTACCACACTATTAGATAAAATGAACAATAATTTACTTATTTTTTTGTTGAAATTGTTTTCAAGTATTTCCAAAAATATTCATATTCAAAAAGAATCACCATTCTCCCATAACCTTTTACAATAGAAAAAACGCTAAACAGCGTTTCTTGCATCTTATGACGGAAGACATGGGATTCGAACCCACGCACGCTTTTACACGCCTACTGCGTTTCCAACACAGCCTCTTAAGCCTCTTGAGTAATCTTCCACAAAAGAGAAAGCCTAGCTTTCTCAAAACTTTAATCATTATACCACATTACAGCCCCAACCGCCATAGTTTCCGTTAAATTTTTTCACAAATTCGACCAAAGTCCAAACATTCTGGTTCAAATCGAAGATTTCTGTCGTATCCATACGAATCACGTGCAGCTGATATGGTTTGTCCGCATCTTCTATTTTTTCAGCAGATACGAGGCTATAGCCCAACTCTTCAACTTCCTTTAGGAAACCATCTCGGTCTTCCTCAGACGCAAAATAGGCCCAATGGTCAATCTCGCGCTCCTGACTATGGTCATCGCCGTCCTGCTCCAGCTGGTACCAGACCCGCTGGTTGAGAATGGTCTGATACTCGTATTCATTGGGATAGAGAAAGTCAAAGTACTGATCCCACTCCTCATCTTCCAAGGTCGCCGAGTCGTAGCGGCGGTCTGGAAAGTCGCGCATCACGTTTGCAATTGGCTCCAGATGGCTTTTCTTGTCTTGCAAATAGTAGTAAAACTCAATATTTCCATCTGTCGTAATCACACCGACATGAATGCCGCCGACCTGCCCCAAAGCCTCAGTAAGCCGGTCCTCAATCACATTCAGCTCTCCAAACTCACTGCTAGATGGAAAACCCGTCTCCCCATCGTACTGGAGGAGCGATATCTTGAGCCTCATAGCATAGGCATAGAGAGGATAGGGTGCCTCATCAGCAAGAGCTAGATTCAGACGGATACTAGCCAACTTGTCATCTATATAGGTCGAGAAAGATCCCCACTCACTCGGAAAAGGATCTTCAGAAGGCACATCAAGCACTGCTTCTTCTACCTTTTTTACTTTCTCTTCCTCTCGCTTCTTACCAAACAGATTCTTAAAAAAACTCATATCAAACTTCCCTTAATACTTATGAAATCAACCCAATAGAAATACAAACATTTCCTTTGCCATCACTAACATCATTGTATTACTTTTTCAGACAGAAATCAAGATTTCCTGAACATTGCATAAGCAAAAAACGCTGATTTCTCAACGTTTTAGAAAGATTTTAAAATAATGGAGCCGGTGGGAGTCGAACCCACGTCCAAACACCTGCTAGCACATTTGTCTACAACCATAGGCTATGTATTGGTTTAACTTCACTTTGACACATAGCTCAAGCCCAAGTCAAGCGAGTCTATCAATCTCTTGCAAAATCCCTAGACCAGATTTTGCCGTAGCTTGCTTATAATAAGACCTGTCATCAGACACAAGCAATCCGAATCGGGTCACGCTAGCTGGTTTTTAGGCAGCTACAGCGTAAGAATTGTTATTTTTTGCAGTTATATTTAACTGGCGTTTTACATCCGCTAGATGGGTTGCAAAATGTGCCTCATAATGCCTGTCGAATCCGTAACGACCCCGAGACAATAGGAACATTATAACAGAATCCACCAAAAAAAGCAAAAGCCTGCACGCAGCAGGCCAACACTTACTATCAGTTCTTAGCGAATCCCCAAAGCGATTCGAGCATAACGGCTCATCTTTTCCACCGTCCAAGCTGGGTACCAAACCAACTTAACATCCGTCTTGGTAACCTCTGGAACATCTGACATGGCATCATAAATCTGGTCAGTCAGAAGATCCGCCAGAGGGCATCCCATAGTTGTCAGGGTCATATCGATTTCCGTTTCTCCATTGGTCTCGTCAAAACGGATTTCATAGATTAGACCTAGATTGACAATATCAATTCCCAACTCTGGGTCGATGACCTGCTCTAGAGCCTCCAAAATCCGAGTTTTAATCTTTTCAACTTCTTCAGGGCTGTATTTTTGTTCTGACATGCAATATCCTCCTTATAGATATGGCAAAACTTCAAGTTAGCTTGAGGGGGCCTTTGTTTTTCAGCTAAGATTGCCGACTTGACGCTTCCTAATGAAAAATTTCTGCCCCTTCTTGCTCTTCACTTCTTAATCTTCAATAAAGTCTCTGAGTGGTTTGCTGCGGCTTGGATGGCGGAGTTTACGCAGGGCTTTGGCTTCAATCTGGCGAATCCGCTCGCGAGTGACATTGAAGACCTTACCGACATCTTCTAGCGTCCGCATTTTTCCATCGTCCAAACCAAAGCGCAGACGCAAGACGTTTTCCTCGCGGTCTGTCAGCGTATCCAAGACCTCATCCAGCTGCTCACGAAGGACGACACGAGTTGTATAGTCAACTGGATTTTCAATCACTTCGTCTTCGATAAAGTCACCCAGATGGCTGTCATCTTCCTCACCGATAGGTGTTTCCAGAGAAACCGGCTCTTGAGCAATCTTGAGAATCTCACGAACCTTGTCCGGCGTCATATCCATACGCTCAGCGATTTGCTCTGGTGTTGGGTCTTGACCCAATTCCTGCAAGAGATTGCGTTGCTCACGGACCAGCTTGTTAATGGTTTCCACCATGTGGACCGGAATCCGAATAGTCCGAGCTTGGTCAGCAATCGCACGGGTAATGGCTTGACGAATCCACCAAGTTGCATAAGTTGAAAACTTAAATCCTTTGGTGTAGTCAAACTTATCAACAGCCTTCATCAGCCCCATGTTTCCTTCTTGAATCAAGTCAAGGAACTGCATACCACGGCCGACATAGCGCTTAGCAATGGAAACAACCAGACGAAGATTGGCCTCAGCCAGACGCTGCTTAGCTTCCAAGTCTCCCTGTTCTACCAAGATAGCCAGCTCCTGCTCTTCTTCATTGCTGAGAAGGGGCACAACCCCAATTTCTTTCAGATACATGCGAACTGGGTCATTGACCTTGGCCGAATTGCTGCCCAAGAGCTCTTCATCTGTCAGCTCCGCTTCTTCCTCTTCAGTATTCAAGACGCGCGCGCTGGGATTTCCTTCCTTATCTGTAATTGAGATGCCAGCATCCTGGATGCGCTGTAGCAAATCCTCAATCCCATCAGCGTCCAAAGTGAAAGGAATGACCAGTTGGTCATTGATTTCATCATCTGTCGCAACCCCTGTCTGCTTGTGGTTGCGGATAAATTCTGCAATTTGAACGTCTAATGTTGTTACTTCTTTTTGTTTTGTAGCCATTCCTACTCCATTCTTCTTTTTTGCTCAATCAAGCGCTCCAACTCGGACAGGGCTGTATCCGTATCTCCGCTGTGAGAGGCTTCTCGAATCTTCTTACTAATAAACTGATTATGCTTGCGCAAAATCTCCCGCTCTCTTGTTTCTTCCACTTCTTTCAACTCATCTTCCAAAACCTCATCAGGCAAGTCTTCTTCTAAAACGCGGTACCAAGCCTGCTGGACATTGTCCGGCAGCTGGGACAAATCCTGCGGTGTCACCTCGCCATTCGCCAGCAAAATCTCATATAAGGTCTGCAATTCCTCCGAGTCAAAGAAAAAGTCTTCTCTCAGCCGGTATTGGTTCAAAATCAAAGGATGATGCATCATGCGGTGGAAGATATGATTTTCCGCCCTCATGAGACGACTCAGCCGGTTCGAAGGCGAAAACTGCATGACGGCTGGCTGAAGCTGCTGAGTGGGTGCCTCCTGACTGCGGCTAGATCGCTCAGCCAGGCGACTGTTATTTACCGTCTGCTCCACCTGCTGATAGTCAAAGTCCGGCAGCAACTCAGCCAGCATGTAAATATAGGAGTTCTGAGCTGTGATGGACTTGGTCTTCGCAATAATCGGTGCCATCTTCTCTACAAACTCAATCTGAGCCTGCAGATTTTCAATATTATCTGGTTTCAGATGATGCAGCAGAAACTCCACATTACTTATTCGCGTTTTACTCAGCAAATGCTGCAAATCTTCCTCAGAATTTTTAGCCAGAAATTCATCGGGATCCAAATTATCCGGAATCCGAACAATTTCCACCGTCATATCTCTCAGCTCATCCAAAGCCTTTGCAGTCGCTGCCTGCCCTGCCCTATCTCCATCGTAAGACAGGATAATCTTCTTGCAATACTTACTCAGATGCTGGACATGCTCAGGTGTCAGAGCTGTTCCCATAGAGGCAACCGCATTTTCAATCCCAGCCCGATAAGCCGCAATCACATCCATGAAGCCTTCCATCAGATAAACCTCATGGCTCTTCTTGATAACCGGCTTGGCCTTATCCAGATGATAGAGCTCGTAGCTTTTATTGAAAATAGCGGTGCTACGACTGTTTTTGTACTTGGCCTGATGGCCGTCTGAAGCCGCCGCCTGCCAAATCCGCCCGGAAAAAGCCACAACCTGACCGCTGTCATTGGTCAGGGGAAACATAATCCGGTTCTGAAAGGCATCATAGACCAGATTATTCTCCGCCAGATTAAATAGACCCGAGTTCATGATGGTATTCTCATCAAACTTGCCAGCCATACTCTTATGAAGATAATTCCCCTCATTAGGAGCCAGCCCGATTTGAAAATGCTTAAGAACATCATCTGTCAGCCCCCGCTGGTAGAGATAAGCCCGCGCTTCCTCTCCCATCTTGGTCGTCATCAGGACCGCATGATAAAATTTTGCTGCCTCGGTATGGATATCGTAGAGAGCCTGATGCGGATGGCTTTGTCTCGGTCGGTCATTTCCCGCCGTCTCTACAGCCAAGGGAATCCCTGCCCGTTCTGCTACAATCTGCACAGCATCCATAAAGGAAACGCCTCGATAATCCTCAATGAATTTGAAGACATCGCCCGACTTACCGCAGCCAAAACAGTGATAAAACTGCTTGTCCTCTACAACGTTAAAAGAGGGCGTCTTTTCACCGTGAAAGGGACAAAGCCCTAGATAATTCCGCCCGGCCTTGGTCAAGGCCACCGTTTCTCCTATGACATCGACGATATTGACGCTGTTTTTAATTTCAGAAATGATTTCTTTATCAATCAAGAGACAATACCTCCAATTTATCATAGAATATCATTCTATATTTTATAACAAAATGAAGCAAATGTAAAATATTTGACAAACAAATATCTTCTAGATGTCATATAAATAAGCTATAATATAATCTCATTAATAAATTCTTGAAAGGAAAGAAAGAATGTTAAAAGATCTTAAGGAATTCTTGCTGCGCGGGAACGTGATTGATTTGGCAGTCGGTGTGATCATCGCCAACGCCTTTGGAGCAATCGTCACTTCATTGATTGAAGATGTTATCACACCTCTCTTCCTCAACCCACTTTTGAAAGCTGCAAACTTGGAGCAAATTTCTCAATTGAAATGGAACGGGATTGCTTATGGTAACTTCATGAGCGCTGTGATTAACTTCTTGGTAATCGGTACTGTTCTCTTCTTCATCGTTAAGTCTGCTGAAAAAGCACAAAGCCTTGCTAAGAAGAAGGAAGAAGCTGCTGAAGAAGCTGCTGGACCAACTGAATTGGAAGTCCTGCAAGAAATCAAAGCTTTGTTGGCTGAGAAAAAATAAAAAGAATTCACTGATGAAAATCAGTGTTTTTTTCTTGCCATACTACTCGCACTGGAAGTAAGTGCGACCTCCTCCAAAGGGTGAAAACAAAAAACAGACCGGAGCCTGCTTTTTTGTTCAATTAGAATTTTTTACGTTTACGAGCTGCTTCTGATTTGCGTTTGCGTTTTACAGAAGGTTTTTCATAGAATTCACGTTTGCGTGTTTCTTGAAGAGTACCAGCTTTAGTAACTGCACGTTTGAAACGACGAAGTGCATCATCAAGTGATTCATTCTTGCGTACTACTGTTTTTGACATTTTTTTCACTCCCTTCAAGTCCAAAATCTATATAATCATACCACATATAGAAAAGAGTGTCAAGTATTTTCTGTAAGTATGATGTATCCCCTTTTTATTATACAAATAAGAAAACCAACTGCTAAGCTGCAGCTGGTCTTCCTTTGCTTAGAGAGTTTTACGCTTCTTAGCGGCTTTGGAAAGGGAAATGTCCTGAACCTTATCGTAGAACAGGAACTGCTGAATCAGCTCTCTGTCGCTCATGTCAGGATTCAAGTCAACGACATAGTCTAGCTTGATAGACTTCTTTTCAGCCGACTTGAGAGAGGTCAGTTCAGCTGATTTACAAGCCGTTTCAAAGATAGCATCAAAGAGTACTTCGTAGTCAAAGTCAGCTGGAACTTGAACCTGAACATAACGTCTGGTCTGACTGACTGAAGTAAAGCTCATCTTTTCAAAGAGCATCCAGATGCCTGAAATAGCTAGAGTAAAGACAATTCCCAATGCTACAAATCCCATCCCTGTTGTAATCCCGATAGCCGTCGCCATAAAGATAGCTAGGAGCTCCTTGGAGCCACCTGCGGCCGACCGGAAACGAATCAAGCTAAAAGTACCTGCTACGGCGACACTGGTCCCCAGATTTCCATTAACCAAGAAGATGATAATGGAAATAATAGCTGGCAAAAGGGAGAGGGTGACGACAAATTCCTTGGTATAAATCGTTTGGCGCTTATAGACCTTGGCCAAGATAATTCCTAAAACCACACTAGTTGCTAGTGAAAAAATCAGTGCCAAAGGATTAATCTTGACTTCCGTGGAGGAGTAAATACTGTTAAATAACTGATCAAGCATAGACTACCCCCTTAGGCCTTGACTGTTTGAGTCAGCCTTTCTTTAGTTTGCAGGTAGGCTTTGCCGTATTTTGAGAAGGACTGGTCTTCAAGGCCGTATTTGTTGAGAATATCAGCCAGCCACTGAGGATATTGACCAGGAACCTTGATTTCCATAATCACCTTGTCGTCTTCCAGCAAGGGCAGTCCATAGCGACCTGAAGCCAAATCTACATCGTAATCTCGATAGCGGATGTTGGAATCAACGGTCACACGTACCTTTTTATCTTCCAAGCCTCTCATAGAGTAGCGGTCATAGCTAATCACCATTTTTGGCTTCAAGTCCAGATAGCGCTCCTGCAACTGTTCTACTTCTGCCTTGACCCGGTCATCAGAAATAGTATGGTCTGCCACACCATTCACAATATAGTTGGTCACAGAGAGAGGATTAGAAACCAAACGGTATTTGAAACCTACTTCATCGCGTTTCTTCTTGATTTCCAAGAAAACTTGACTATCATCATTTGGCTGCTCAGCATAAGTGCGCATCCGCATCTTTTCGCGACCACCTTTTCTGGCAATGGAATCTTGAATCATCTGGAACTCATCATTATCAAAATATACATTGGAAATGGTTGATGTCGCATAATCATCTGCGGTGAGGTGAGGTCTCATGTCAGCTTCAAGACGAGCTAGCATTGCTCGGTCAAGAATATACTTAGTTTCGATCCGTTGGAAGTTTGTTTGGATTTGCTTTTGTTTCATTTGGATTCTCCTTTAATTCTACAAATGTAGTTTTTGTTTTTAAAAGAAATAGAGCTTCCGCTCTGCACCTACAAGCGTCTGGATAAGCTTTGCTTTCTTCTCCTTTCCAAGCAGTATTTTTCAAAAACATTCTACAAATGTAGTTTATAATTATATTCTACACTTGTCGTTTATAAATGTCAAGAAAAAAGATAAATAATCTTTCAGTTTTTTTAGCATTAGGAGACGAAATGCAAACTGTAAGCAAAATCGACCTAAAATAAAAGACAAACTGATGACTAACTGCTCTTGGAGGATTGACAAATCCCCCTTTGAGAAGATAATAAAATTCTACCAGTCTAAGCTTTTAAGAAACTTAAACTGGCAGAATCCTTTATTTAATCGTTATCATGGTCATCATCATCATCTGGATCATCAGTGTCTGTCGTATGAGAGGAACTGTTCTGAGCAGGTGTCTGGACTGTCGCTGTACTAGCTCCGGTCGAGCCCGCTGCTCCCGTATTCCCTGCGCCTGCAGTAGCGCTGTTGTCAGCTGGAGTTGATGCAGCTGACGAAGATGGACTGACTTCTTTTTCGACTGTTACCGTCTTTTCGACAATGGTATGCTGCTTGGATTTGACCAGTTTTCCATCCTTAGCATTGACAATGGTTTCATGGGCCGTTTGCCCGTGAGAGAAGAGAATCTTATAAGTGTCTTTCTCACGCGAAATTTGTAAATCTTTAATATCTTTTTCAGAAAGCGACAGTTCTTTCAAGACCACTCCTAGAGCCTGACGCTGACTGAGTCCTTGGGGCTGTTTTTGACCCGCCACAGGTTGGCTTTGTTGAGCGGCTGGGCTTTCTAAGGCAAAGACCGAGCTAGCCAAGAGCAAAAGGAGAGGAACTGCTACTACAAAGGCAGCAGACAGAAACCTCTTAGGCAGCCGGTTATCCATAATACCGACAATCCGACGCTTGAGATTAAACTTGTCAGAGTAAAAGCAGGTCGTCAGAGCAATTGGGGTCTTCTTACTGCGGTCTATCATGGTCAAAATCGTTTCACCGTAGAAAGTCCGATACTCTGTATCTCTACAGCTCAGAACATCGTAGTCACAGTACATTTCTCCTGCTTCCTGGGTTTCACGGCAGGCAAAGCGGACAACCGGATTAAACCAGTGCAGACTCTTGGCAAAAATCCCCAAAAGATTGATTAAAACATCGCGATGCTTATAGTGGGTCAGCTCATGCTTGAAAATCAGCTGCAGCTCTTCTTCTGTGTAGTCAAGTTCTGGCAGCACGATTAAAATATCTCTGAAACCTAGCAGCATAGGACTTTGGGACATAGGATAGTGGAGCAGACGAATCTGGCCCTTAACTCCCATCTCCTGCTGAACAGCCCGCAGCTGAGCCATCGCTTCTTCGTCCTGAAACTCCGTGCCCCAGCGCTTCAGCATCTTTCTGAAGCGAATATAAGAATAAGCGTATCTTCCTACACTAAAGACAAAGCCAATCAGCCAGATGGCAAAGAGAATTTCAAACCAAGGTAGGCCCAGAAAAGCCTCCCACAGATTTGGTTGGGCAGCTTTTTCAACTGCTGGAGAGGCACCCTGCGTTCCACCTGTCTGGGTGGCAGTCACTGCTGTCTGAACTACCGATCCTGTATTCAGCCGAATCAGGCCTGAGCCGAACTGAGGACGGAATGGAAACAGAAAACTCAGCAATATCAAAAACCAAATAAAGTACTTCACTCTGACCGAAATCTTGGTCTTAAAAGCCGTAAAGAGCAAGCTTAACAAAAGAACCAAAATAGATGTCGAAAGACTGGTCAGCAGGAAAGAAAGAATGAATTGTTTCATCTTTATCCCCCCATTCTACTTTGCTTGATTGAGCAGACTGCGCAGCTCATCCAATTCATTTTCCGAAAAGGAGTTAGAAGAAAAGAGTGTTTTGACAAACCCGCCCATAGAACGGCCGCTGTGACGCTTCAAGAAATCCGAAGCCTCAACTTCCAGATACTCATCTTCTGAGATCAAGGCTGTATACTGCCTTTCACGCCCCTTACGGACACTTTCTAAAAAGCCCTTTTCAGTCAAGCGAGCCAAGACTGTCAGCAAAGTCTGGGGCTTCCAGTGATTGTCTGGTCCCAGCTTTTCCATGATACGGGCAGAGGTCGTCGGGGTAGGCAGCTGCCAAATTACCTTTAAAATAGTAAATTCCCCGTCTGGCAAACGTTTAATAGATCTTTTCATCGTTCCCACGCACTTTCTAAATTAATGCTATTTCTACTTTTATTCTACACTTGTCTAACAAAAAAGTCAATCATTATATAAAAAAAGAGTGGGAAATCAATTTTCCTCACCCTATTTAGAAAAATAAACTAAGCAGGGTCAGCATAGCCAGCCCTCCCTGCTTGAACAGGATTTTGGGGTCACTGGTTACTGCACCGTAAGCTGCCACCAAGATGATATAAACCATAAAAATTCCCAGCCAAACCGGACTAGGCTGCACAAAGGCCGCAATCAAGATCAAAACAGCTATCAGCCCGTTGTAAACTCCTTGGTTTTTGAAAAGTGTATTGACCGACTGCCGCTCCAACTCCTCTTGCGAAATGCCGAAAACCCGAGCTGTAGCTGCAGAAGTCGTAGCGATGGTCTCCAGGTAGAGGATATAGAAAAATTCCAAGGCAACCAAGCTTGCCAAAGTCAGTGTAATAATAGACATTTCGCTCTCCTAAAATAAATAATGAAAATCAGTATAACACAAACTGACTGGAACTGCGAAAATCTTGCTCAAAAAAATGGACAGTTTGTATAAAAAGTGTGACTAAAAATACTGAAGAAAAAAAGCGTAGCAGAAATAAGCAATTTCTGACTAGATGTGATACAATCTTTTTGAAAAATGGAGGTAGTTTATGTTAACCTATGATTTAATTGTCATCGGCTTTGGTAAGGCCGGTAAAACATTGGCAGCCAAAATGGCGGCCCAAGGAAAAAAAGTTGCTTTGATTGAGCGAAGCAAGGCTATGTACGGGGGAACCTGCATTAATATCGCCTGCATCCCAACCAAAACCCTGCTTGTCGCTGCTGAAAAAGGCCTGGCTTTCGACCAAGTCATGGCTGAGAAGAATGCTGTAACCAGCCGTCTCAACGGGAAGAACTACGCAGCAATCAGTGGCGCTGGTGTCGACATCATTGATGCGGAAGCTCATTTCCTTTCAAACAAAGTCATCGAAATCACAGCTGGCGATGAGAAAGAGGAATTGACGGCTGAAACTATTGTTATCAATACCGGTGCCGTTTCCAATGTCCTGCCAATTTCTGGACTGACTGAAACCGAGTATGTCTATGACTCAACTGGCATCCAAAATCTGAAAGAACTTCCTAGACGATTAGGAGTTCTGGGTGGCGGTAACATCGGCTTAGAATTCGCTGGACTTTACAATAAAATGGGCAGTCAGGTGACTGTGCTGGATGCTGCTCCTGTCTTTCTCCCTCGAGTAGAGCCTTCTATCGCCGCTCTAGCTAAGCAATACATGGAAGAAGACGGAATCCAGCTCCTGCAAAGTGTACAAACCAAGCAGATTAAAAATGATGGTGCTGAAGTTGTCGTTGTAACTGAGGATGGAGAATTCCGTTTTGACGCCCTGCTCTATGCTACTGGCCGCAAGCCGAATGTTGAGCCACTGCAGTTGGAAAATACAGATATCGAGCTGACAGAGCGCGGAGCTATCAAGGTCGATAAGCACTTGGAAACATCTGTACCTGGTGTATTTGCAGCGGGCGATGTCAATGGCGGTCTGCAGTTTACTTATATCTCACTGGATGATTTCCGTATCCTTTATAGCTATCTGGCTGGCGATGGCAGCTACACACTGGAAGACCGTAAAAATGTTCCTACCAGCATGTTCATCACACCGCCTTTGGCTCAAATCGGATTGACTGAAAAGGAAGCCAAAGAGCAAGGACTGCCGATTGCAGTGAAGGAGATTCCAGTCGCAGCAATGCCTCGTGGACATGTCAATGCTGACTTACGAGGTGCCTTTAAGGCCGTTGTCAACACTGAAACCAAGGAAATCGTCGGAGCAACAATCTTCTCAGCAGGGGCTCAGGAAATTATCAATATCTTGACTGTAGCCATGGATAATAAGATTCCTTACACCTACTTGAGCAAGCAAATCTTCACCCACCCAACGTTGGCTGAAAATCTCAATGATTTATTTGCTATCTAATTTTAAGCCCCTGATGGGGCTTTTAAGATGGCTTCAAAACATTTGCTTACATTTCAACCCCTTTTTGTGGTACAATAATGCTAGTTTATTTTAAAAAGATTGAGGAAGATTATGTCTGAACTGTATGATATTACGATTGTCGGCGGCGGTCCGGTTGGCCTATTCGCAGCTTTTTATGCTCATCTGCGCCAAGCCAAGGTTAAAATCATTGATTCCCTGCCTCAGCTGGGTGGTCAGCCGGCCATCCTCTATCCAGAGAAGAAGATTCTGGATGTACCGGGCTTTACCAATCTAAGTGGCGAAGAACTGACACAGCGTCTGATTGAGCAGCTGGAAACATTCCAGACAGAGATTTGCCTCAATGAAACAGTGCTGGATATCGTCAAATCTGATACTGGCTTCACTATTACGACTTCTAAAGGGCTGCATCAGACCAAAACCATTATCATCGCCATGGGAGGCGGTGCCTTCAAACCGAGAGCTTTGGAGTTAGACGATGCTGAATCTTTCAGTAACCTCCACTATCACGTTTCAAACATCAGCCAGTACGCTGGCAAAAAGGTTGTTGTTCTGGGCGGCGGTGACTCGGCTGTTGACTGGGCGCTAGCTTTTGAAAAGATTGCAGAAACCAGTCTGGTTCATCGTCGGGACAACTTCCGGGCTTTGGAGCATAGTGTGGAAGAACTCAAGACTTCTAGTGTTGAGATTAAGACACCATTTGTACCCAGTCGATTGAACGGCGAAAACGGCAAGATAACCCACTTGGAAATCAGCCAAGTCAAGGGAGAGGAAAGTCAGCTTCTGCCGCTGGATCATCTCTTTGTCAACTATGGCTTTAAATCCTCTGTTGGCAATCTCAAAGATTGGGGATTGGAGCTCAACCGTCACAAGATTTTGGTCAATAGCAAGCAAGAAACTTCCGTGCCAGGTATCTATGCAGCTGGAGACTGCTGTAGCTACGAGGGAAAGATTGACTTGATTGCGACTGGGCTAGGTGAGGCGCCTACTGCTGTCAACAATGCCATTAACCATATCTATCCTGAGCAAAAAGTCCAACCCAAACATTCTACAAGCCTATAAAAAAACAGCTGCCGAGCTCGAGCTCAGCAGCTTTTATAATTCATCTGCGATTTTATTGATTTTTCTCAAGCGATGATTGACACCGCTCTTAGTCAGTGGTCGGCTCAGACTATCAGCTAGCTGCTGGATGGAGTAGTCCGGATGCTGGATACGAAGCTGGGCTACCTCCTGCAGGTCTACAGGTAAACTCTCAATGCCAATATTGTCGCTGATTTTGGCAATATTGTTGATGGTTTTCATACTGGCTGTGACCGTACGAGCGATATTCGCTGTCTCCGCATTATTAGCGCGATTGAGGTCATTGCGCGCTTCCCGCATGAGCTTAAGAGACTCAAACTCAGCCATGGCTTCCATAGCACCGATAACAATGAGAAAATCCATGATATCCTCAGCCCGCTGCAGATAAGTAACAGCCCCCTTCTTGCGCTCGATGGTCTTGGCATCCAGCAGAAAACGGCGCATCAAAGCAGCCAAATCCTCAGCATGATCCAGATAAACGGACAAGATTTCCAGTTGGTACTTGCCTGAGTCTGGCTCCCGCATGCTGCCATTTGAGAGAAAGGCTCCCCGGAGGTAGGCCCGACTGGCTTCGTCTTCTGACAAAATGGCCTGATCAATCCCTGCCTCGATACCAAAAAAGGAGTCAGCCAAGTGCAAATCAGAAAGGATTTCTTCCACTTTCTGATCTAGAAATACTGTATAAACGCGATTCTTGCGCAGATTGGTCTTCTGATGGTGGCGGATTTCTGACTTGACCTGATAAAGGTCCGACAGTAACTCATAGAGATGGCGAGCAATCTTGGCATTTTCTGTTGTGACAGACAAGGTCAAACCACTGCTGGCCAAGCCCAGACTACCAGACATCTTTATCATGGCTGACAGCTCATTTTTATCTCTGCTTGCCAGACTTAACAGTTCTTCTTTTACTTTTACTGTAAAGCTCATTTTCGTACCTGTATAATCTGCATCAATTCGTCAACAACCAGCTCGCCATCATGGAAAGCTCCGCCATTTTCCAAACGCAGAAAATTCGAAGAAATGACGCGTGGAACCTGCTCTTGTAACCCTTGAAAATCATGTTCCACCTGTACCAGATATTCGTCAAACTGGTTGCTGTCCATGTACTCATGAGGGACAGGTTCGATATTGACCAAGACTGTATCTACAAACTTCCTGCCCAAATGACGGTGCAGAACTTGGACGTGGTCGCTGTCTGAAAAATGCTCTGTTTCACCGCGTTGGGTCATGATATTGCAGACATAGGCCACTTCAGCCTTGGTGTCTAGAAGAGCTTGGCCAATTTCCTCAATAACGAGATTAGGCAAGATAGAGGTAAATAGTGAACCTGGTCCCAGAACCACCATATCGCTTTCTAAGATGCTCTCGACCACCTTTTTACTGGCAGCAGGCTTCTTGTCATCATAGGTATTGGTCACATAAACCCGCTCGATCATCCCGCTCTTGCTGGTCAGATTGCTTTCACCGACAACTTCCGTCCCATCTGTAAACACAGCATGTAGAGTTAGAGGAGTGTCGCTTGAAGGATAGATTTTACCTGTCGTATGGAAGAACTTGGTCAAAAGCTGCATGGCATTATAGGTTGAACCCTGCATTTCAGAGATACCTGCAATAATCAGATTGCCCAAGGGATGCCCCGCTAGCACGCCGTCTCCTTCCGCAAAGCGATACTGGAAGACCTTCTCATAAAACTTTGGCATGTCAGACATGGCTACTAAGACATTCCTCAAATCACCCGGCGGAGTCAGTTGCTGAATGTTTTTCCGCAGCTCACCAGAACTGCCGCCATCATCTGCTACTGTGACAATAGCTGTAATCTCTACGTCCTTTTTACGCAGGCTGTCTAAAATAACTGAAATTCCTGTCCCACCGCCGATGACTGTAATTCGTGGCTTTCTCATGAGCGGTTCACCGTTTCTTTCCGACGGTTTTTGTCGCGGTGACTAGCATTGACCGGCCAATTTTTAGCCAAATCATCAGCTAAGCGCTGAGCAAAGGCTACACTGCGGTGTTGACCACCCGTACAGCCCACAGCAATGGTCAGGATGGACTTTCCTTCCTTCTGATAGCCCGGCAAGATTGGCTCAATCAAGCCCAGCAGATGCTGGTAAAATTCTTCTGACTCGGCATGGTTCATGACATAATCAAAGACATCCTTGTCCAAGCCAGTTTGATTGCGCAGCTCAGGTTTATAGTAGGGATTAGGCAGAAAGCGCACATCAAAGACCAAGTCTGCATCCAAAGGCAGACCGTATTTGAAACCAAAACTCATGACCTCAATGCGGAAACTGTGCATCTCATCCTGATTTGAAAATTGCTCAGAGATGGTCTTTCTGAGCTCCCGTGGTGTCAAATCTGTTGTGTCCACAACATTCTGACTAAGATTTTTCAGAGGTGCTAAGAGTTCGCGCTCCAGTTTAATCCCATCTAAAATCCGTCCATCAGCTGCCAGCGGATGGCTGCGACGCGTTTCCTTGTAACGAGCTACTAACTCCTTATCCGCCGCATCTAGGAAAAGAATCTTGAAATCTATATTCTCATTTTGCTCTAAATCATCCAAAACATTCTGGATTTGCAAAAAGAAGGAACGGCTGCGCATATCGACAACCAGAGCCAATTTATCATTGTCAGTGGTCCCTTCGACCAGCTGCAAGAACTTCGGCACCAGAGTGGGCGGCATATTATCAATGGTAAAATAACCTAAGTCTTCAAAAGACTGGATGGCTACGGTTTTCCCCGCCCCGCTCATTCCAGTCACAATGACAAGCTGAATTTTCTTCTCAGACATAATAATCCTTTCATCAGATAGAATCCGTCAAAAAGCTGTTTTCTCCAGCACTTTTTAGAGAATCTCGGCAATAACCTCAATCTCAATTTTCACATCTTTAGGCAGGCGAGCCACTTCTACTGCCGAACGAGCTGGAAATGCTTCTGTAAAGGCTGTTTTGTATACCTCATTAAAGGCCACAAAATCATTGATATCGCTCAAGAAACATGTAGCCTTGACTACATGATCAAAGTCTGTTCCAGCGGCTTCCAAAATGGCTGAAACATTTTTCAGCACCTGCTGGGTCTGCTCTTCAATAGTCGTCCCAACGATTTCTCCAGTTTCAGGAGACAGGGGAATCTGCCCGCTCGCAAACAAGAGATTGCCGACAATTTTTCCTTGAACATAAGGTCCAATCGCTGCTGGTGCTTTATCTGTATGAATCGTTTTTGCCATAATTATCACTTCTCCTACTTATTTTTTTCATTATACCATAAAAAGATGGGGGTGGCCATGTTAGTCTTACTCCCATTGACTTTTTCCTTATTTTTATTTATGATAGAAAAACAGAGAAATCAAAACCTAGGTTTTGGACTGGTTCGAAAACTTCCCAGAATAAAAAACTAAGTGCCTTTATATTGTATATAAAATGTCTTGCGCATAGTTTTTTTTGCTGTCTCCTCGATTAGGCTGACAGTTAAGAGGTTGGGACCGATTGTCTCAACCTCATTTTTATATAGGCAAAGGAGAACTCATGAAAAGAAAAATCATTATCGACTGTGACCCTGGTATAGATGACAGTCTAGCCTTAATCTATGCCATTCAACATCCTGATCTAGAAGTAGTAGCACTGACCATCGTCGCTGGAAATGTCCCAGTAGACCTTGGTGTTGAAAATGCCTTTAAAATATTAGAAAGACTGAATCGGTTAGATATCCCAGTCTATGCAGGGGCAGACAAGCCTCTAGTCCGTAACTTCGTTTCAGCTCAAGATACCCACGGTATGGATGGTTTAGGCGAGAGCAGAATCAATCGGACAAGCAATTGTCAGCCCCAGTCTCAGAAAGCCTCTGAATTTCTGGCTACCTATTTCCAGAAGACTCAGGACACTTCCCTTATCACCTTAGGACCATTGACTAATCTAGCAATGGCTATAAAGCAAAATCCACAAATTGGAAAACATATCAAACGCTTTGTCAGTATGGGCGGCAGCTACAAATCTCATGGCAACTGCTCACCTGTTGCCGAATATAACTACTGGTGTGACCCACACGCCGCTCAATTTGTCTATCAAAAGTTAGGCCGAAAAATCGAGATGGTGGGACTGGATGTCACGCGCGCCATCGTCCTAACCCCCAATCTATTAGAGTACATGCGTTTCCTGCAGCCAGAAGTAGCTGAGTTTGTCGGCCGTATCACGCGTTTCTACTGGGACTTCCACTGGAAATATGAACACATTATCGGCTGTGTTATCAATGATCCGCTGGCTATTGCTCATTTTCTGCATGAGGACCTTTGTATGGGCTTCGACTCCTATGTTGAAGTCGTAACCGAAGGCATTGCTCTTGGACAGACCGTGGTTGATGCTTATGACTTCTATCATAAACCAGCCAATGCCTATATTGCAACTCAAGTCAGTCCCTCACTCTTCTTCCAAGACTTCTTAGCTATCCTCCTGAATCAACCTAAGGAGACGATTGCTCGAGACCTATCATCACTTTTATGAGGAAAATTTTATCATGAAAAAATCAACACCCCTTATCCTAAGCTTTTTGTCTATCTGTATCGCTCTTAACTACGTGGGAGCTAATATTGCACTATTTCTGAAATTACCTGTCTATCTAGATACCTTTGGAACGATTCTAGCTAGCTTGACCTTAGGGCCTCTTGCTGGGGCCGGCGTTGCCTTTCTCAGCGCCCTAATTGGCTGGATGACAACCGATATCTTTTCTCTCTACTACTCGCCTGCCGCTATCATCATTGCTCTTTCAGCAGCTTGGTTTTTTAAAGAAAAAGGAAGCTTAAAGCTCAGTCTTCTCTGGAAAACTCTTTTTGTAGCCCTTCCGGGTACCCTAGTAGCCTCTGCAATCACTGTCCTGCTCTTCGGAGGCATAACATCCAGCGGATCCAGCCTCATCGTCCAAGCCCTGCGGGGAATGGGAGCCAACCCCGTCCTTAGTATCGTCCTCGTCCAAATACTGACTGATTATGCAGACAAGCTTATCGTTCTAGGTGTCTGCCTAGCTGCTCTCCCTCGAATAAAAGCAGTCAGTCCTAAAATCTTTGCTTAAAACAAAGGTTAATTACCTTAACGAATACATCTTTGGCGAAAAAAAGCAGCTGAGTAGGATTATTTCCTGCTCAGCTGCTTTTTATCTTATTCCTCTTCCGCTTTCGCTAATGCTTCTCTTTCCAGACGCAGCTTGCGCTTAGGATTGAGTTTGTTAAAGAGCTCTTCTAGCTTTTCTGCATTCCAGACGTCGGCTGCAGAGACAAAATTTCCATTTTCATCGCGGAAGGATATTGGTTTATCACCCATTGCAAACCTCCTTAGTCAACGAATTCAAACTCGAACTTGCCGATGCGGACCAGGTCACCATCCTTGGCTCCACGAGCGCGAAGGGCTTCATCAACGCCCATACCACGCAGTTGACGGGCAAATTTCATGACTGCCTCATCACGGTCAAAGTTGGTCATATTAAAGAGCTTCTCAAGCTTGTCACCTGACAGCACCCAAGTCGCATCATCATCACGAGAAATTTCAAAGGCTGGCGCTTCTTCGTCAAAGCCATAGTAAGCTTCTTCTTCCATTTCAGACTCATCGTAAAGCAAGAACTCTGGTGTCTTGTCCAGTAATTCTGCGGTCGCATCCAAGAGGGTCGCAAGTCCCTGCTTGGTCAGACTGGAAATGGGGAAGATTTGCGGTAGTTCCGCAAACTCATCATAATTAGCCGCTAATTTTTCTTTGAATATCTTGAGATTTTCATCACTATCTGGCATGTCCATCTTGTTTGCAACAATAATCTGCGGGCGCTCCATGAGACGAAGATTGTAGGATTCCAACTCTTTATTGATAGCTAGATAGTCCTCATAAGGGTCACGTCCCTCACTTGCTGACATATCAATGACATGCAGGATAACCCTTGTCCGCTCAATATGGCGGAGAAACTGGGTTCCCAGTCCAACCCCTTGGCTAGCACCCTCGATCAAGCCTGGCAAATCCGCTACTGCAAAGGACTCACCAGAGTGAGTACGGACCATGCCTAGATTGGGCACGATTGTCGTAAAATGATAAGCACCAATCTTAGGCTTAGCTGCTGTGATAACACTGAGCAAAGTGGATTTTCCAACAGATGGGAATCCGACCAAACCAACGTCTGCTAGAACCTTGAGCTCCAGCAGAAGCTCTCGCTCTTGACCTGGTTCTCCGTTCTCAGAAATCTCCGGAGCAGGATTTTTAGGCGTTGCAAAGCGGATATTTCCTCGACCGCCTCGGCCACCACGCGCTACGATAAATTCTTGACCATTTTCTACCAGGTCCGTCAGCACCTTGCCAGTCTCAGCATCACGAACCGTCGTCCCCTGTGGCACTCGAACAATCAAGTCCTCAGCCCCTCGGCCATGCATTCCCTTGGTCATACCCTTTTCACCAGACTGAGCCTTGAAGTGGCGATTATAGCGAAAATCCATCAGGGTACGCAGACCTTCGTCTACGACAAAAACAACATTGCCGCCACGACCGCCATCCCCGCCCCAAGGACCGCCATTAGGGACATATTTTTCACGGCGAAAGGCCACCATGCCATCGCCACCATTGCCAGCCTTAACTTGAATCTTGGCCGTATCTAAAAACATACTCATTTTTTCTATTCTCTTTTTCTAGTCTAAAAAAACGCCCTGAAGCGTTTGGATTAAAAGATTGCGCTGAGAGCGGAAGCAAAGATTGCTCCAACTGTCACGATGAGCATGATAATCACGACCAGCATCGTCAATTTTTCAAATCCTGTTTTTTTGCGTTGTCCGTTATCACCAAAAGCCACGATAACACCTCTATCCTTTAAAAATTACTAGGTCTATTCTAACACGATTGCTCCGTTTTTTCAAATGGAAAAGCATGTAAAAAGGCTTTAAGAGAAAACTCTTAAAACCTTTGAATCTTATCTAGTCTTTTTTTGAAGAAAGACATAGCTTCCAAAGCCAACTAAGATTGCCAAACCTGCAACTGACAGCCAAAGTGTCGTTTCTTGACCAGTCTTAGGCAGAACCTTTTTGTTGCCTCCTGCAGCACCCGGATCATTGGTACCATTGTTTGAATTGTTATTTCCATTTCCTGGATTATTCGTCCCACCCTTTGGATCATCAGAACTCTTATCAGGGGTATTGTTACCATTGTCTGGGGTATTATTTGGGTTGTTGTTTGGATTATTATTTGGGGTATTGTTAGGGTTGTTATTTGGATTGTTTGGATTGTTGTTATTTCCAGGGTTAGGTGGCTGAACTGCCTTGCCTGGATCATTACCTCTATAGGTATTTGTAAAGACTGGATCTAAATCATATTTAACAGATCCCAAAAACTCACCATTCACATCTTTAACAGTAACTGTCAGCTGAGCTTCCTTGTCATCATAGATGTAGTTAGCATCATTGCCCGGAATTTCCTTAATGCTGTAGCGGTAGTCCCCAGCTGCATTATAGTTCAAGGCTTTGAAATTGATAGAACCATCAGCTTCATTGGTAGCTGTTTGAAGTAAAACACCGTTTTCGTCAAAGAGACCAAAAGTAAATTGACCCTTCTCTAACACTTTATTAACAAGTTTTTTCTGTGCCTGAATCTTCACATCTTTTGCTAGCACAGCGCTTCCTTTACCAGAGCCCTCTTCCAAGCGGACTGACTTAGTAATAGTGCGTTCTGGGAAGCCTTTTGCTGTCCAAGATAACTTGTTGTTAACCACATCGCCCACTTTTGTACCTTCTGGTACGCGAGTAGAGTACTCGATGTACATTGGCCAGTTATAGTTATCACCAAAGTTGATGGTAAAACCGTTAGCATCGCCATTAGCGTTTTGGGTTAGGACTGCTTTGTTAGTAAAGTTATCAACTACAGGCAGAGTAAGGATATGAGCTTCATTGCGGATACCACCTTCTACAGGAGCATAGCGGACAGCCCGCAGCGTACCAGGAACCAGTGTCAGACCATCACCAAAGGTGTCTGAAATTACCATGTTACGAAGCATGTCCTGTCTTGCATTCAGGATAATACGCCATTTAACAATACTCGGATCAGTGCTGTCCTGGTAGCCATATTTCATTTCATACTCACCAGCAGTTCCTTCTTCTTTCTGGTATTGGAAAGAAAAGTTTGTCTGGCCAAATTTGAAGGAAACAGGACCTGTTTCTTTGACTTTTTCGTTATTGATACGAACATTAAAGCCCAAAGATAGCTCTTTCTTTTGGGTATAGTTTGTGAAGTAGTTACTGAAAGTCACTGTAACTGACTGAGTCGCCGGGTCAGTTTGAGCTGTACCGACTAACTCTCCCGTATGATTAACAACATCATAGACATCGAAGTTTAAGGCAGTAATCAGACTTAATTCTTCCGGAAGTTTAAAAGTCAGGGTATCCCCTTCAGCTATATTTTGAGCCGCTGGAAATGTGAAGTTGGTTGTTACAGACAAGGTTTCATTAGTCTTAACAGTTGAGTCACTTGTTAATGGCTCACCATCCTTAGTAATGCTGGTTTGCTGACTGTATTCAGTTACTTCAGAAGCCTGAGTTCGAGCAGCAAAACCTAAACCTGTAACAATAGCTGTTAATAAGATAAGAATTTTAAAAATAATTGTATTTTTATTTTTCATCTTTTTCTCCTTTCGTAGCTTATTATACCAAGAGTATTGCAATTTATCAACATTTTTATTCATAGTGTTTAAAAATTCATAACAATGTAAAAAAACCAAGACGTTATGTCTCAGTTTCTTTACGTTTTATTACTCAATTCCAATTTCATCTCGAACAACATTGGCAATGGTATCTACATAATAATTTACTTCTTCGTCAGTTGGTGCTTCAGCCATGACCCTCAGCAGAGGCTCAGTTCCACTCGGACGAACCAAAATCCGGCCATTGCCAGCCATTTCGGCTTCCATTCTCTCAATCACCGTCTTGATAGCTGGGACTTCCATCGCCTTATCCTTCATGCTGTTTTCCACACGGATATTGACCAGTTTCTGCGGATAGATGGTTACTTCAGCAGCCAATTCAGATAGTTTCTTACCTGTTTCCTGCATGACCTTGGTCAATTGCACAGCTGAAAGCTGACCGTCACCTGTCGTATTGTAGTCCATGATGATAACATGCCCAGACTGCTCGCCACCTAGATTATAGCCATTCTTGCGCATTTCCTCCACTACATAGCGGTCACCGACTGCTGTCACAGCTTTTTGAATACCTTCACGATCCAAAGCCTTATGGAAGCCAAGGTTGGACATGACGGTCGTAACAATGGTATTCTGCGCCAGCTCGCCTTTTTCAGACAGGTACTTACCGATAATGTACATAATCTTGTCACCATCTACCAGCTCACCATTTTCATCCACAGCAATCAAGCGGTCGCTATCTCCATCAAAGGCCAGACCAATCGCTGCACCAGACTCACGAACAACTTCCTGCAAAGCTTCAGGATGCGTAGACCCGACATTCAGATTGATATTGAGGCCGTCTGGATTTTCTCCGATAATGGTCAACTGTGCGCCGAGGTCTGCAAAAATCTGACGAGCGCTGGTTGAAGCCGCACCGTTGGCCGTATCTAAGGCCACATGCATTCCTTCTAGTTCAAAACCAGTTGAAACTAAGTATTGTTGGTACTTGCGCAGCCCTTCTGGATAGTCCACCAAGTCACCTAAACCTTCGGCACTTGGACGTGGCAAGGTATCTTCTGCTGCGTCCAACAAAGCTTCGATTTCCAATTCACGCTCATCATCCAACTTATAGCCGTCACCACCAAAGAATTTGATACCATTATCCAAAGCTGGATTGTGGCTGGCAGAAATCATGACTCCGGCGCTGGCCTTCTCTGACTTGACCAGATAAGCTACACCAGGCGTTGCAATGACACCCAGTTTATAGACATGAATCCCAACGGACAAAAGTCCTGCAACCAAGGCGCTTTCCAGCATTTCTCCTGAAATTCGAGTATCACGGCCAACAAAGACCCGAGGAACTTCACTTTCATGCTGGCTCAGAACATAACCACCAAAACGGCCGAGTTTAAAGGCCAATTCCGGCGTTAATTCCACATTTGCTTCTCCGCGAACACCATCGGTTCCAAAGTATTTACCCATTATAAATAGTTTCCTTTCATAAGACCTGGATGTAAAGATTTAGGCTGCAAGCAAGGCAGACCGCTTTAATCCAAGTTTATTTTCAAAATTTTAGTTAGTTTTTATTTGATGAGCTCGTATTTGAGCTGCTGTTAGAGGAGGACGAGCCAGAGTTGTCTGCTGTTTTAGTGTTGACACGCATAGTCGTTTCAAATGGTGTCACCACGCTTGGCATGACATTACCCTGTCCATCAACAGCCTGCAGCGGTGCTGTCCCGCTATAGTTGCCGGTGATAATGACATTGGTCGGGAGAATGGCTACGACATACTCAATCTTAGATAGAGTCTCCTCGTCACTGGTTACTGTAGCTTCCTTATTTTCCAAGGTTACACCACTGATAGACACATTTTCAGCCACCTGGCTGTCTGTGATGAGGTAGCGGACCTCAACCTTCTTGCTGGCTTTTTTACCAATCTTAACAGAAATCTTCTGGGGAGTGACTGTAGCAGTCAGACCGCTCGGCAGGTTTTCCACTTTTAGCGGAATCTCTACTGTTCCTTCTGTAGCCTTGGAAAGATCAGCTACAACTCGAAACTTCCGAGTACTTTCCTGCATTTCACTGGCTAGATTGACCCGGTTGGAGCCTGTCAGGGCAACGGAAACTTCAGAAGTAAAGCCACTGATAAAGTAATTCTCGCTGTCATATTTGATGTCAATTGGCACATTGGAAACCGTATTGGTATAAGTTTCAGATGTGACCTGTCGAACTCCAGTATTGTTTTGATAACTGCTAGAGGTTGCATAGACAAAAAGCACTAGGGCAAAGAAAAACGAAGAGATGATATAAAGAATTTTTTTACGTTTTTTCATTTCTTCCATCCTCCCATGAAGCGTTTTTTCAAACCTGCTGGCTTGTCCTGCTCTGATAAGAAGACCTTTCTCAGCTCTATCTCAAACTCATCCAAAGTCAAATCATGCTTGAAAATTCCATTGTGTGTAGTGGAAATACCGCCGGTTTCTTCTGAAACGACAAAAGTAAAAGCATCTGATACTTCAGACAAGCCAATAGCTGCGCGATGACGGGTTCCAAACTCCTTAGAGATGCCGCTACTTTCTGTCAGAGGCAGGTAGGCACAGGAAGCCGCAATCTTATTGTTTTTTATGATGACAGCTCCATCGTGCAATGGCGTATTGGGGATAAAAATGTTGATTAGCAGCTCTCCGGACACATCTGCATCTAAAGGAATCCCTGTCGCAATGTACTCCTGCAAGGTGCGGGTTCCTTGAATGGCTACCAAAGCCCCGATTTTCCGCGGACTCATATAGGCAACAGACTTGACAAAGGCCTGAACCATTTTTTCTTCGTTACTGATGGGCGTCGTAGAAAATATATCCGTTGCTCGGCCAAGCTTTTCTAATCCTGCCCGAATCTCAGGCGAGAAAATCACCACGGTCGCAATAACCCCGTAAGTGATGACCTGATTAATCAGCCAAGAAATGGTGGTCAAGCCGATGATATTGGCAAAAAACTGTGCCAAGATAAAGAAGAGCACACCGCGGACCAAAATCATAATCTTCGTACCAGCAATGGCCTTAATCAGATAATACAAAATCCACGCGACGATAGCGACGTCAATAATATTAATTACAATCCTCCAAGGGTCAGAAAACAAACTGGCCCAATACTGGAGATTGGTTAGTTGTTGAAAATTCATACTTAGACTTCCTACTCCTCTACAAGCAAAATCAAACAGCTGTAGCAACAAATCGAACTTATGAAATCTAGTATTAGCCTGATTTTATCTTGTAGTTAGAGTTCACTCAATTAACTTCTCTCTTTTTATTTTACAGTGGGTCTTAATGCTTAAAGACTTACCAACCCATTATATCACGTTTATCAATATTTTTCTGTAACCTTCTTTACTTTTTTATGATAAAATATTTCTTATGAAGATAAATACAGCCTTGGGCCTCTTGGCGGGCAAGTCCTCCCACTTTGTTCTCAGCAAAATGGGACGTGGCTCGACCCTGCCAGGGAAAGTTGCCCTGACATTTGACAAAAACATTTTACAAAACCTAGCAAAGAACTATGAGGTCGTGGTTATTACCGGAACCAATGGGAAAACTCTGACTACAGCTCTGACAGTGGGCATTCTCAAGGAAGCTTTCGGAGAAGTGGTGACCAATCCCAGCGGTGCCAATATGATTACCGGGATTACCACAACCTTCCTGACCGCTAAGAAAGGCAAATCTGGCAAGAATATCGCTGTGCTGGAGATAGACGAAGCCAGCCTATCTCGGATTTGTGATTATATCAAGCCTAGCCTCTTCGTCTTTACCAATATTTTCCGAGACCAGATGGATCGCTATGGTGAGATCTACACGACCTACCAGATGATTCTGGATGCGGCAGCTAAGGTTCCTGAAGCGACTGTGCTGATGAATGGCGACAGTCCTCTCTTTAACTCGGTCAGCCTAAAGAATCCTGTCCGCTACTATGGATTTGATACCGAGAAAGGCCAGGCTCAGCTGGCTCACTACAATACAGAGGGCATCCTCTGTCCCAAGTGCGAGCATATCCTCAAGTACGAGCTCAACACCTATGCTAATCTGGGAGCTTATGTCTGTGAGGACTGCGGCTTCAAGCGTCCTAAACTTGACTACAGCCTGACCGCTCTCAAAACACTTGAGCATAACCGCTCTGCCTTTACCATTGATGGACAAGACTATCAAATCAATATCGGCGGTCTTTATAATATCTACAATGCCTTGGCTGCTGTATCAGTAGCTCAGTTCTTTGGCGTTGAGCCGGCTACTATCAAGGCTGGTTTTGACAAGAGCCGGGCTGTCTTTGGCCGTCAGGAAACTTTCAAAATCGGCGATAAGGAATGTACCTTAGTCTTGATTAAAAATCCGGTTGGGGCGACCCAAGCACTTGATATGATTGGGCTTGCGCCCTTTGACTTTAGCTTGTCTGTCCTGCTCAATGCCAACTATGCAGACGGCATTGATACCAGCTGGATCTGGGATGCTGACTTTGAGAAAATGCTAGAGATGGAGATTCCTCATGTCATTGCAGGCGGTGTGCGCCACTCTGAGATTGCTCGTCGACTTCGGGTAACCGGCTATCCAGCAGATCTGATTACCGAAGTCAAAGATTTGGAAGCAGTCTTTAAGACTATTGAACAGCAAGAAACCAAGCATGCCTATATCTTAGCAACTTATACTGCTATGCTGGAATTCCGCGAGCTACTGGCAGAACGACAAGTGGTCAGAAAGGAGATGAAATAATGGTATACAGATCCCTCACTTCTCCTGAAAACCAGGACTATTGCTATGATATAAAGATTGCTCATCTCTATGGCAATCTCATGAATACCTACGGCGACAACGGCAATGTCCTCATGCTCAAGTATGTGGCTGAAAAGCTAGGCGCTAGGGTTGAAGTCGATATCGTCTCTCTAGAAGATGACTTTGACAAGGACAGCTACGACATCGTCTTCTTTGGCGGAGGTCAAGACTATGAGCAAACAATCGTGGCTCGTGACTTGCCAGCTAAAAAAGAAGCTTTGGAAAGCTTTATCAATGAAAACGGCGTAGTGCTAGCCATCTGCGGTGGCTTCCAACTTTTAGGCCAATACTATATCGAGGCTTCTGGCCGTCGAATTGAAGGTCTGGGCATCATGGGTCACTATACCCTCAACCAGACCAAAAACCGCTATATCGGTGACATCAAGATTCATAACGAAGAATTCGATGAAACCTACTACGGCTTTGAAAATCATCAAGGACGGACTTTCCTCGCTGACAATGAAAAACCTCTGGGCAAAGTCGTCTATGGAAATGGCAACAACCAAGAGGATGGTTGCGAAGGTGTTCATTATAAAAATGTCTTTGGCTCCTACTTCCATGGCCCCATCTTGTCCCGCAATGCGAACTTGGCCTACCGTCTGGTGACCACTGCTCTGAAAAACAAGTATGGATCAGATATTAAACTGGCTGCTTATGAAGATATCCTTGCCCAAGAAATCCCAGAAGAATACGGAGATATCAAAAGCAAGGCTGAGTTTGAATAGACAAACAGGAGAATCATTATGAAGGAAAAATTGCATTATATCTTGCTTTTAATTACCATTCTATTGGTGGCCAGTATTTCCTTGGCCAATATGCAGAGTGTCAATGTTAGCTTTATCTTGTTCAGCTTCAAACTACCCTTGATTATATTGATTTTAATTTCAGTGCTCCTGGGTTCTGTCACGACTTTTCTCATCAGCATGGTGAAAAATTTCTCACTGAAAAAAGAGCTTAAAAAAACCAAAGAAGCACTTAAAAATTCCCATACAGAAAACTAGGTTGGAAATCACTCCAGCCTAGTCTTTTTGTATTCTCTTTTGATAAAGGTAGGAAATCAAAGCCAATCCCACCACTCCGAAACCAATCAGAAGAAAGGAAAGGGTGTGGACACTCGGCAGAAGAGTCATCAGAAAAGTCGCAGGAGGCATGAAAAGAATTGCTAGCGTGTAGATCGTTGAGAAAACGCGGCCTAGATACTGCTTGTCCACCTTGGTCTGAACTTGGCTGAAGAAATGAATGTTGAAAACAGTCATAAAGAGCTCACAGATAAGATTACCAGAATAGGAGAAATATGGATGAACCGGTAGCAAGGCAGAGACACCCATGACTGCGACTCCAACACCAGTCAATAGCAGAGCTAGGAGTAGATTTACTATACTGGCCTTAACCTTGCTGGCTAGAACGGCTCCAACGATTGAGCCTACAGCTCCCAAACTCAAAATAGTCGCATAAGAGCCGGTCTTGCCGTAGAGCTGATTGGTAAAAGGCAGTAGGTAATTAAAGGCCGCAAAGAAAAAGTTGACGGCGGAAGCTACCAAGAGCAGAAAGAAGATTTCTTTTTGCTGACGGATATAAACTAGCCCTTCCTTAATATCTCTCAGGATATTGCCAAGATTAATAGGAGACTTCTGTTTGCTTGGCTCATGATTAGGTAGAAAGTAAACCAAGGCGAAAGCCAGAAAGAAGCTAAGGGCATCCAGTTGAAGAGTGATGCGCAGATTTGCATACTGCATCACGATAAAAGACAAAACTGGAGCTGAGACACTGATAACCTGCAAGGCTAGCTCCAGATGAGAATTATAGGCTACGATGTCTTCCTTGTCCACAATTTCGGTAATATAAGATTTATTAGCTGGCCTAGAAAAAGCAAAGGCTATAGCCTGGACCACATTAGCAAAAATCAGCGCCCCAATCATGAGCTGGTCATTAGAAATAAAAGAAATCAGCAGACAAAGTCCAGCACAAATCAAGTCCGTTACCATCAGCACCTTACGTTTGGAAAAGCGGTCCGTAATAGCTCCCCCCAAAGGATTGAATAAGATGGAAGTGACTAGCTCTGATATCTGATAAATGCCCAAGACCTTCTGTCCCAGAGCTCCCAAAGAAGCAAGCCAGATGCTGTTTCCATAGTCATAGAGCATATTTCCAATTTTATTAATAGCAGCCCGTGTAATCAGCTGTGCAGCATGTCGATTCATAAAAATACCTCCTTCCATTTCTGAAACTATTGTATCAGAAATAGAGGGAGGTTCTTTGTTTTTCCCATATTCGGGATATTATATTTTCACAAACTTATGGAAATGCTCTTGATAATAATCAACTTGCTCAGGTAGTCCCAGCACTTCAAAGATGTGCACGGCTTCTTGCATTTGCCGAATCCCTTGCTTCTTCTGCCCCTTCTGATAAGCCGCGAAGCCCTTGAGATAGAGGAACACATTGCGTTCATAGAGTTTGATGCCTTTGCCAATGATTTTCTCTACGTAAGCCTCAAAATAACTAGCCTTATCAAAAGAACAGCTTTCCAAACAATGCTGGTAGCAATTAAGAGCTAGAATCAAGACCAGTCTCTTATGGCGACCGATTTCTTTGTAGTAGTCCTCCCGCTCCATAACTTCCTTGCCCAGACGGTAGACATAGTCCACATCATAAAAACTATAGAGATTGCCAAAGAGAATCAGCTCATACATAGTCCAGTCTTCCACTTGGAAAAGATAATCAGCCACCTTATCTAAATCCTCTTGCCTCATGCGAAACTGACTGTCCCGCTGACAAATCAAGCCCTGCATCAAAATCCAATTCAGTTCATAGTAAAGAGGCGCACTGCTGGCCTCGGCCTTTTCCAACTGCTCCGCTTGCAAGTCTTGAAATCCCTTGATGTCATTTGAGTAGTAAAGAGGAATAATCTGACCCATCATGGCCACGTGCTCATGCTGCTGGAAATTCCGTGCCTTGTCCATAAAATTTTCAAGGGTCACATGAATATTGTCCAAGAGATCTAAAAATTTCGAGAGGGTCATATCCGACTCACCCAGCTCAAAACGAGACAGCTGAGAAGTCGAGCAAACCTGACCCGCCGCTTCCTTCAATGAATAATGTCCATTTAAACGAAAATCACGAAAAACTTTGCCTAAATCTTCCATTTGTTTACCACTTCAATTCTTTCAGTTGCTTTTCCAAATCCTGTAAATAGGCTTCATCCAAGCCATTCCGGTCTTTTACTGGGGCTTCCAGACTGGCCAGATAAAGCAAGAACTGGTCCGCCAGTATCTCATATTGATGGAAAGGCAGGCGCTTCATCTGGGCCTGAACGAAATCAGCTGCCTCTGCAAAATACTCGCTTTCCAGCAGCTCTTGCAAATAATCAGCTCCATCAAGCTGCCGGCCTTGCTCATCTTCAAACTGCCCCAGATCCAAATGCTTGATTGTCAGGCGCAGAGCCGAACCAAGCATATTGGCCACTCCCTTGATCTGCCGCATAAACCAATCGTTTTCTGTCGTCATCAGTAGCTCCTTTCAAAGCGGGCGGACTGACTGCCCCTAAAAATACTACACCTTCTCTGCTAGCTCTTCCCATTCTAACATGGCTTCTTCTTGGTCGGCGGTCAGCTGGTCGATTTGCTGCTGGCTCTCCATGAGTTCGCCAGCGTCGTTGGTAGCCTCCATAGCTTCCTGAAGCTGACTGATCTGACTGTCCAAGTCCTCAATTTGCGCTTCCAATTGCTCTAAGCGGCGGGCCAGCCGACGCTGTTCTTTCTGGTTTTCCTTTTGAAGCTGATAGTCATTGGCAGGTGCTGACTTGTCAGGACTGGCTTGCTCCGACTCCTCACGCAAGGCTTCCTGCTCTGCCTTTTTCTCCAGATAGTAGTCATAATCACCCAGATAAAGGGTGGAGCCTGTTTCAGAAAGCTCGATGATTTGTGTGGCCACGCGGTTGATAAAGTAGCGGTCATGGCTGACAAAGAGCAGGGTGCCGTCAAAGTCAATCAGGGCATTCTCCAGCACTTCCTTGCTGTCAATGTCCAGGTGGTTGGTCGGCTCATCTAGGATGAGGAAGTTGTTGTTTTCCATAGACAGCTTGGCTAGAAGCAGACGCGCCCGCTCTCCACCCGATAGCATGCCGACAGACTTCTTGACATCGTCGCCCGAGAAGAGGAAAGCGCCTAAGCGATTGCGAATTTCGACCTCCGGCGTCAGCTTGAAGTCATTCCATAGCTCGTCAAGTACCGTATTGCTGGCAGTCAGTTTGCTCTGGGTCTGGTCATAGTAGCCCACTTCCACATTAGCCCCCAGCTGCTCCTTGCCTCTGATGAAGGGCACTTGCCCGATTAGTGATTTAATTAAGGTCGTCTTTCCAATCCCATTTGGTCCGACGATAGCTACCGCATTAAACTTGCGAATATCAAGGTTAATCGGCTCCGACAGGACTTCCTCTCCGTAGCCAATAGCTGCGTCTTCCAAGGTCAGAACAACATTGCCCGAAACCTTATCGGATTTGAAGGTCATATTAGCCGATCGACTGCCGGTCTCCGGCCTGTCCAAACGCTCCATCTTTTCCAGCTGCTTGCGACGGGACTGAGCCCGCTTGGTAGTGGAGGCTCGAACTAGATTGCGATTGACAAAGTCCTCCAGCGCAGCGATTTCTTTCTGTTGCTTTTCATAGTTCTTAGCTTCAGTGGCTAACTTCTGCTCCTTTTGGACCACAAAGCTAGAGTAATTGCCCACATAGCGATCCAAGGAATGCTTGGTCAAATCCAGCGTCATGGTCGCAACCTTATCTAGGAAATAGCGGTCGTGGCTGACGATGATCAAGGCACCGCTGTAGTTAATCAAGTAAGTCTCCAGCCAGGCAATGGTCTCGATATCCAAGTGGTTGGTCGGCTCGTCCAGTACCAGCAACTCTGGCTTTTCCAAAAGCATCTTAGCCAGAGCCAGACGGGTATTCTGCCCGCCCGAAAGCTCAGAAATCTTCATCTGCCACATGGACTGGTCAAACTTGAATCCATTCAAAATCGCTCGAATATCGGCCTCATAGGTAAAACCACCTTTCTGGCGAAAGTCCTCTGACAGCTGGTCGTACTGGGTCATGAGAGCCGTCAGGTCTTCCCCTGACAATTCTCCCATTTGCAGCTCCATCTGCCGCAAGCGTTTTTCTTGCTGACGCAGACTATCAAAGACCAGCAGCATCTCGTCGTAGATGGTATTCTCCGACTCAAAGCGGCTGTCCTGAGCCAGATAGGACAGGGACAGGTCTCGTTTTTTATTGATCTGACCAGAAGTAGGCTCTTCCTCGCCCACAAAAATCTTGAGCAGGGTTGACTTCCCAGCTCCATTTTTACCGACGAGGGCAATCCGGTCACCCTCATCCACCTGCAGGTTAATATTGTCAAAAAGAAGCTCCCCTGCAAAAGAGCGCTCAATCTTGCTTGCTTGTAAAATAATCATAAGACCATTATAGCAAATTTCCAGAAGCACAGCTATCAGAATTCAAGAGAAAGCGAACTCAGCTCCCCCAAAAGAAAAAAGACAGTCATATCAGACTGCCTTACATAAAACTATTGAGAATAGATTGATTCTGCAAAATCAGATAAATTCCCAGCAGAATCAGAACCGCAAAGACAACAAATTTAATCATTCCCTTGATCAGACGAATAACCAGAAGGATAATCATGGATCCAACTAGCCACATAAAGGCGGAATTGTGAAAAAATCCCTTAACCGCCTCAATATTCTGACCGAAGAAGACCTGAATGGGTGCCGGAACATGATTTTCCCAAGCCGCTGTCACTCCTAGCTGGTTGGCAATCTCATTGCCGCTTTTCCATAGCCAGACAAAGATTCCTGAGTTAAAAACAAAGAGAAAAACTTGCTCTGGAAAGTGTCGAATCAAGTAAAAAATAGATTTTAACATAGGCTTACGATTGATACAAGTCTTTTACAGCCTGGATATCTGTCGGCTGGATACTGTAAAATGAGCCTGCTGACTGCATCACTGATTCCTCCTCATTATGGTCTAATCCGATAGCATGGCCCAATTCGTGCGCTGCTGTATTGACAATCCGCTCATGGGAATAAGCATAGCGACTGTCCAGCAGGTAGTAACTATTAAGGCGAACCGTGACATGGGTAAACCGCTTGGTTAGGAGATTGGTCTGCGACTCAGCTTCACCAGCTGCACTGACGTTACCATCGTTCATCTCCGTCGCAACAATGTCCGCCTTGTCTTTGTCATTGATGATTTGAAAGGTGAAGGCACCTGTTTGATTCCAAGAATCAATGGCCTCCTTATAGGCTGAACGGAAGGTTTCATTATTTGTATCGATATAAATCGTGGCACTTGGCTGATCCCAACGAGCCCCTGTTGTTGCATGCTCATCTGTCAGCTGATCCGTCTGCGTCTCCTCACTGCTGTGAAGCCCCGTGGAAATGCCTTGGTGATTTAAAAATTGATCCACTCTGCCAACAGCTGTCTGAACAGCCTGCGTCAGTCCCTCTGTACCCGGCTCTGTCGAAGTGGTAAAATAGAAAATTCCGACAATAACCATAAAGCTCAGGACAAAGGACCAGGCAAGTCCCCAAACCACGCGCCCAATCAGACGCATAAGGAACCGGATGCTTTTAAAAATAAGTCCCATTGCAACCTCCTTTACTAGATTGTAAGAGAACGTTGATTTTACCACCGCTTTCTTAAAGAAGACTGAAAAATTAGCCTTCTTTCTATCTATTATTATAAAAGAAAATGACTACAAATCTGCAACCATTTCTTTTCATTCTAATGAATACTCTTTGCAAATCCATTTTTGAGTATAAAATTAAGAACCTCTATCCAGACTGACCCTGCCACTATTATAGTCCAAGCGAATCCCTTTTTGCACATTCGGGATAAAGACATTGAATTCCAGACTACCATCGCTGGACTTGGCCTCTAGATGAGAACCAACCGGCACTAAATCCGTCTCCGTAGCATAAATCAAGGTTACCCGGTAGCGCACCCGCTTGTTCTTATCCAAAGCCTTCCGGATCTTTGTCTCGTAGTAATTCTGCCCTGTCGAGTCTGCTTCATTGGCTTGGTTGGACCAAGCCGTCTGCACAGCAATATTGGCAGGATTGCTGGTGGAGGCGTCAAAGCCCTTCAAACCACCGATCAGCGAATAGGCCAAGAGATGTCCTCGGTCCACAGCGTGATTGTACTCACCAGGGAGGTTCTTGAGTTGATGCCAGCCTGCCGGTACCCATGAAGTGTTGGCATTTCCAGTTTCTTCCCGTTTTTTGTACTGGCGGGTAGACTTGGATAAAAAGGCATTCGCCACTGTCGGAAGGTTTTGTCCTTGTACAAGCTTGGTCTTATTGACAGCGTAGGGTTTACTAGAAATCCCCGCATCCAAGTCCGTCTTATTCCCATTCACGATAAAGGCGCCAGCTCCGTTCCATTCAATGCTGCCTTTGAGTTGAGCTCGGACAGCATCCGTCAGAACGCTCTCAGCCAGTTCCCGACTAGGGGTTCCCTGATCTTGGACTTGCCCAACTCTGATTTCTGATTTTGGACTCTGAAGTGGCTGCTGACCATCCTGTCCCCAGAAATAGCCAGCCAGCGCCAAAATCAGGGCCAGAGTCAGCCCAGCCCAGCCTTGCAGGCTCTTAGAATTCCTTTTCTGACTAGTCTTTCTTTTCATCTTCTTTCTTTCAACTTAGCAAACTGGATTCATTTCAGCCAGTCTTTTCAACTAGGAGCTAGTTTCCAGTAAACTTCCCGATTAATTCTTGCCAGGTTTCTGGTGACCAGATAGAGCCCTTGCCGTTTCCGATAACATTATAACCAATCATCAAAGCCACGAAAAAGAGAATCACGGCTACCAAGAGAACCAGTAAAACAAGGCTAATCTGCCGGCCTAAATATTTAAGATTTTCACTCATCGTCTTCTTCCTTTACACGCTTCACTTTGGCTCCCAAGGCTGCCAATTTCTCATGGAATTTATAGTAGCCTCGGTCTAAGTGTACAAGCTTGCTGACCTTAGTCTCGCCTTCAGCAATCAAGCCCATCAGAATCAAAGTCGCACTGGCTCGGAGATCTGTTGACATGACTTCAGCTCCCTGAAGACTGCCGCCACCCCAGATGCGAGCTGTGTCACGCATGATATCAGAGTGCAGCCCCATCCGACGCATTTCCTCCAGATGCTGGAAACGGTTCTCAAAAACAGTCTCAATCATCGTAGACTCGCCCTTGGCCATAGCCATGAGCGCCGTAAACTGAGCCTGCATGTCGGTAGGGAAGCCCGGATAAGGAAGGGTCTTGACCGAAACCGGTCTCAGCTTCGAAACATCGGAACGAATCCGAATCCCTTCATCTTCCTCTGTCACTTCCACTCCCATTTCCTGCATTTTGGAAAGCAGGGGACGGTTGTGCTCCCAAATGGCATCCTCAATCAGCAGGTCACCGCTGGTCATAGCTGCAGCAACCATAAAAGTTCCTGCTTCGATACGGTCTTGAACCACATTATGCTTGGCCCCTCGCAGCTGATCCACTCCGACAATGGTCAGAGTCTCAGTACCTGCTCCTCTGACCTTGGCTCCCATTTCATTCAAAAAGAGAGCTAGATCAACGATTTCAGGCTCCCGAGCAGCATTTTCGATCACTGTCGTGCCTTGAGCCAGCGTTGCAGCCATCATAATGTTTTGCGTTGCTCCTACACTAGGAAAGTCCATGTAAATGTGAGCTCCCTTGAGCCGCTCTGCCTTCGCTTCGATGTAACCCGCTGTCTGGGTAATCTGAGCTCCCATGGCTTCTAAGCCTTTCAGGTGCAAGTCAATAGGCCGACTGCCAATCGTACAGCCGCCTGGCATAGAAACCTTAGCATGGCCATTACGAGCCAGAACTGGCCCCAAAACAACGATAGATGCTCGCATTTTGCTGACATATTTGTAAGGTGCCTCCTCGGACAAGGGCTGGGTGGCATCCACAACAACTGTATTTTCTTCCTGATTAAAATCCACCTGAGTGTTTAAACCGCGGACCACATTGTTCATGGTAAAGACATCAGACAAGACCGGAACATTTTTCAAAACTGACTGGCCCTCGCTGGCCAATACTGTAGCTGCTAAAAGAGGCAGCACCGCATTTTTTGCTCCTTCAATTTTGACCTTTCCGACCAAGCGATTATCTCCACCTTGAATAATAATTTTTTCCATACCGATTCCTTACTCTAAATTTTTAAAATCATCCATACTATCATACCATAAAATCAAAAATATGACCTTATAAAGTACCGTTAAAAATCGCCCGGCTCATATCGTAAATACCAATGAAGAAAAGGCTGACTAAATAGCCCAAGGCGATACTGAACAAGAGAATCAAAAAGCGAATCTTCATGGCATTATCGGCATTAACCTTAAAAAACCTCTCCCACTCAACAACCGTTGACAGCAGATGAAAGGCAAAGAAAATAAAGAGCAGATGACTGCATAATTTAAAAATAACTTCTACCATAACTTTTATTATACCACAAGACTTCAGTCAGGGACGAACTAAACAGTCCTGCCCTTTTTCTTTGAAAAAGAAAACTGAGACATTTCTGCCCCAGTTTTATCTATTCAGTTTGTATGTATGAGATCATCTTACCAGATGATCAATTCTTCTGCCAATCCAGGCAAGAAGAGCTTCTTAGATTCTTGTTCCGACATTGATTCGGTTGATTGCCCGCTGCAGGGCAATCTTAGCCCGGCGTTCTTGGTCAATCAAGTGCTTGTCTTGAGCTTCCTCAATTTCCAGCTCAGCCCGACGCTTAGCCCGCTCAGCCCGACTAATGTCGATATCACGCGCACGCTCAGCTGAATCCGCCACAATGGTAATGACATTGTCTGCAATTTCAATGATTCCGCCGTTGACCGCAATCCAGTCGATATGCTTGTCATCATCAACCCGACGCACCTTAACCTGATCCACTTCTAAAACAGCGATGGTATTGATATGGCGGGGCAAAATCCCTAGCTCACCATCAATGGTCTTTACGGAAACAAATGCAGCATGGTGATCATAAATAAGACCATCCGGTGTCACGATTTGTACTGTCATTTGAGCCATCATTCACCTCTTAGAATCCCATTTTCTCAGCCTTGGCCAATACATCCTCGATGGAGCCCACACCACGGAAAGCATCTTCCGGCAGCTTATCGTGCTTGCCTTCAAGGATTTCCTTGAAGCCACGAACCGTTTCAGCTACTGGTACATAAGAACCAGGCTGGCCGGTAAACTGCTCTGCCACATTGAAATTTTGTGACAGGAAGAACTGAATCCGCCGCGCACGCGCTACCAGCGTCTTCTCATCATCTGACAACTCATCCATACCAAGGATAGCAATGATGTCCTGCAATTCATGATAACGTTGCAAGACCCGCTTAACCTCTGCTGCCACTGCATAGTGCTCTTCTCCGACAATCTCTGGTGAAAGGGCACGAGAGCTGGAAGCGAGTGGATCCACAGCTGGATAAATCCCCAGCTGAACCAATTTCCGTTCTAGGTTGGTCGTAGAGTCCAAGTGAGCAAAAGCTGTCGCTGGTGCTGGGTCAGTATAGTCATCCGCTGGTACATAGATAGCCTGGATGGAAGTAACGGAACCTTTCTTGGTCGATGTAATCCGCTCCTGTAACTGTCCCATTTCTGTCGCAAGTGTTGGTTGGTAACCAACGGCTGATGGCATGCGGCCCAAAAGGGCAGACACTTCCGAACCAGCCTGCGTAAAGCGGAAGATGTTGTCAATAAAAAGCAGCACGTCCTGACCTTCCACATCACGGAAATATTCCGCGATAGTCAGTCCAGTAAGAGCAACCCGCATCCGAGCTCCTGGCGGTTCATTCATCTGACCAAAAACCATGGCCGTCTTTTCGATAACGCCAGACTCTTTCATTTCCCAGTAGAGGTCATTCCCTTCACGTGTCCGTTCACCAACACCCGTAAAGACAGAAATCCCACCGTGCTCTTGAGCGATATTGTGAATCAATTCCTGAATCAGGACTGTCTTCCCAACTCCGGCACCGCCAAAGAGACCGACTTTCCCACCTTTCAGATAAGGAGCTAGAAGGTCGATAACCTTAATCCCTGTTTCCAGGATTTCTGATGAAGTCGATAGTTCATCAAAGGTCGGTGCCTTCTTATGAATCGGCTGACGCTCTGCATCCTCTGCAAAAGGCGCATCCAAGTCAATAGTGTCTCCTAGGACATTGAAGACCCGACCCAGAGTTTCCTTGCCGACCGGCACAGAAATCGGACGACCAGTATCCAAGACCTCCAAACCACGCGTCAAACCATCGGTCGACTCCATGGCAATGGTCCGCACCACACCGTCACCAAGCTCAAGAGCTACTTCAAGGACGATTTTTGATTTTTTCTCATCATTTTTATAGACTACAAGTGCATTATTTATCTCAGGTAGTTTGTCTCCGGCAGCAAACGCAACGTCTACGACCGGCCCGATAACCTGAGCAATTTTGCCTGAGCTCATGTTTTTTCCCTCGTTTAATTTCTAATTCATTTGTGGTCTTATTCCAGGGCACTTGCACCCGCCACGATTTCAGTAATTTCCTGCGTAATGGCAGCCTGCCGAGCGCGGTTGTACTGAATAGTCAAATCACTGATGACCTTTTTAGCATTGTCTGTCGCTGTCTGCATAGCAGTCATACCAGCAGCATTCTCAGCTGTTTTGGCATCAATAATGGCACCGTAAATCATGCTCTCTGCAAACTGGGGCAGCAGTTGGTCCAGGATAGAATCCCGACTGGATTCCAGCTCCAGATTCAGCGTATAATCTTCATCAGCTTCATTAGGGTCCAAGTCAATGATTGGCAGCATCTGCTCCACCCGCATCTGACTGGTCAGACTGTTGACATGGTGGTTATAGCAGACATAGAGCTCATCAAAGAGCTCATTCTGATACATTTCAATGGTCTTGCTAATGATTTTACGGACCTCATCAAAGCTAGGCTGATCGGCCAGACCACGCAGCTCATACACTGGCTGAATGCCCCGAGCTCGGAAGAAATCGGCACCGACACTTCCGATACAGATGACTTCAAAGTCCTCTCCTGTCGGATGGTACTCAGCTTTCAGCTCCATCAAGGCTTTGAGAATGGTCGCATTGTAGCCGCCTACCAGACCGCGGTCAGAAGTGATGACGATATAGGCTGATTTCTTAACTGGCCGACTGATTAGCATTGAGTGGTGACGGGCATTTTCTGCCTCGTGGCCATGCAGCATATCCGTAACCAACTTACGCACTTTCTGGGCATAGACCTGAAAGTTTTTAGCTGCTTCCTCAGACTTTCCCAACTTAGCAGCAGAAACCATCTGCATGGCATTGGTGATTTGACTGGTGTTTTTCGTGGATGCAATTTTATTTTTAATATCATTTAATGAAACTGCCATCTGACACCTCGATTCTTATTTGAAGCTAGACTGGTCTATAAACTCAGTAATGGCAGCATCCAAGACTTCCTCACTTGGAAGGTCTTTCGTTGTCCGAATGGTTTCATAAATGCTTTCTTGATGTGCATCAAAATAGGCAAATAATTCTGACTCAAAGCGCAGAATATCGTCTACTGGCACACTGTCTAAGAAACCATGGGTCAAAGCATAGAGAATCACTACCTGCTTTTCAACCGGCAGCGGCTCGTGAATCGGCTGCTTCAAGACTTCTACAGTCCTGCGGCCACGATTGAGCTTAGCCTGCGTTGCCGCATCCAAATCACTACCAAACTTAGTAAAGGCCTCAAGCTCCCGATAAGAAGCCAGGTCGATACGCAGGGTTCCAGCTACTTTCTTCATAGCCTTGATTTGGGCAGAGCCCCCAACCCGTGATACAGAAGAACCTGCATCAATGGCTGGACGTACCCCAGCATTGAACAAGCTGTCGCTTAGGAAAATTTGTCCGTCAGTGATTGAAATCACGTTGGTCGCGATATAGGCCGAAATATCTCCTGCCTGCGTTTCAATAAATGGCAGAGCAGTAATCGAACCACCGCCCAGCTCATCAGAAACCTTGGCTGAACGTTCCAAGAGACGGCTATGCAGATAGAAAACATCTCCAGGAAAGGCCTCACGGCCTGGCGGACGACGGAGCAGGAGAGACAGTTCACGGTAGGCCACCGCTTGTTTAGACAGATCATCATAGACAATCAAAACATGCTTTCCATTGTACATGAACTCTTCAGCCATCGCTACGCCAGCATAAGGCGCTAGGAAAAGCAAAGGCGACGGCTGTGAAGCAGAGGCTGTCACGACAATCGTATAGTCCAGAGCACCATACTGGCGGAGCGTTTCTACCTGCGTACGGACTGTAGATTCTTTCTGACCAATTGCCACATAGATACAAATCATATCCTGACCTTTCTGGTTCAGGATGGCATCAATAGCAATGGTTGTCTTCCCAGTCTGACGGTCCCCGATAATCAGCTCCCGCTGGCCGCGGCCAATTGGAACCAAGGCATCAATGGCCTTAAGACCTGTCTGTAAAGGCTCAGATACTGACTTACGCTGCATGACACCCGGAGCTGGTGTTTCAACCGGGCGTGTCTTATCCGTGACAATGTCACCAAGTCCATCAACAGGACGCCCCAGCGGATCAACAACCCGCCCAATCAAGGCCTCTCCCACAGGAACTTCCATGATTTTACCAGTCCGGCGAATGGTATCTCCCTCACGAATGTCTGTAAAGTCTCCCAAGATGATAATCCCAACATCGGTTGACTCTAAATTTTGCGCCATACCATAAGAGCCATTTTCAAAGATTAAGAGCTCTCCGCTCATAGCCTTATCCAGTCCATGAGCGCGCGCGATTCCATCACCAATATAAGTGACGACCCCTGTTTCTGTGACGTCAAAATTTGGCTGGAAATTTTCAATTTGTTGCTTAATTAAAGCGCTGATTTCTTGTGCGTTAATCGCCAAAATTCACACCACTTTCTATTTCAATTTTTCTTTTACGACTTGCAATTGACGTTTTATGCTTGCATCAATTGTTTTGTTATTGGCAGAGATGACAAAGCCGCCAATCAAGCTGCTGTCCAATTCTTCCTTGAGCGAGCGAACCTTTAGTCTCATCTTCCGCTCAATAATCGGCCGAATCTTCTCCTTCTGACTGGCTGTCAAAGGCTGAACAGAGCGCAGCGTCACCTCAAACTCATTGCTGATCTTTTCAAGCTGGTGCTGACTCTCCAGCACAATCTCATAAAAGAGGTCCTCACGATGATTGAGAATGACAATTTCAATCAGATTATCAAGCAGCTGCGAACCAGAGTTTTGAAAGAGTCGCAGACTCTTCTCTTTCTCATGGTCACTGACGCCGATATGTGACAAAAAGTCAGCAAGGCCGGTCTCCGCGAAAACAGCCTTAATCTGACTCAGTTTTTCAAAAACATCTTCTTGCTGACCTTTTTCAAAGACCGTCTGAACAAAAGGCAAAGCATATTTCTCAATGATTGCATATTGCTTCTTATCCATCAGGCATCTCCTAACTGTTTGATATAGCGGTCAATGAGCTCGCTCTGAGCTTCCTTATCCAGTTCCTGACTCAAAATCTTACTAGCGAGAGTCACTGTCAAGTCAGCCACTTCTCCTTTGATGCTGCTCATAGCCTCTGCCTTATTTTGGGCAATTTCCTGATTGGCTTTAGCCTTCAGACGCCCTGCTTCTTCTGCTGCATCAGCTAGGATTCCAGCCTTGTTCTTTTCAGCTGTCTCCTTAGCTGTCTCAACAATAGCAACGGCTTCCGCACGACTTCCTGCCAGAGCTTCCTCGCGCTTTTGCGCCAAGTCTTCTGCCTTCTTACGAGCAGCTTCTGCACCATCAATATCGTCTGAAATCTTTTGAGCGCGCTGGTCTAAAATCCCGACAATATTGCCCCAAGCAAACTTCTTAATGAGAAATACTAAAAGAAGAAAGGAGCCGGCAATCAGGATAAAGTTGCCAATAATTTCACCTATGGTTATGTTCATCTTATCTATCCTTTCTTTTTATTCTTCCTCACCATTAATCTTTTTACCAAGATACATAGATGTTAGCATGGTAAAAACATAGGCTTGGATACAGGAAATAAAGATGGAAAAACCAGTCCAAACCATGTTCATAATAAAGGCAATTGGATACCAAAATGCTGCTTGATTTGCCCACATGAGGAGCAAACCAGCCAGTACCTCACCTGCAAAAATGTTTCCATATATCCGCAAAGCTAAGGAAGCAAAATTAGTGAACTCTTCCAAGATATTCATGGGTGTCATGATACCCGGAGTCACAAAACCTTTTAGATATCCTTTTATCCCTTGACGTCGGACTCCTTCAACATGACAGAAAATCGTCACCAAAAGAGAGAATCCCAAGTCAAAAGCGAGATTAGCTGTTGGCGATGTCCAGAGATTAAAGCCGTTGGTTGTCTGAACCTTAGCCATCAATCCCAAGTTATTAGCCACCACTACGAAAAGAAAGAGGGAGAATAGAAAGAGCGAATAATTCTTCATATAATGCTCGCCAATATTTCCCTTGGTAAAATCCATGACAAAGTCATAGACATATTCCAGAGCATTCTGCTTTCGTGACGGCTTAATCGTCATCTTTCGACTTGCCCAATAAACAAATCCAAAAGTTACAAGCACCGTCAGCAGTGTCATGGCCAGCAGGGTCAAATCAAAGGTCACAGGACCGACATTGATAGTTGGATTGATACTTTCTTCCAACAGATGACACCCCCTTTTCTAAAGAGAATTCTTTCTTATTTGATAACAAAGGCCATAGCCAGCGTTACAAAGAAAGTACCTTCGACAAAGGCAATTCCCAAGATTAGGAGGCTTCTCAATTGACCGATAATTTCTGGCTGACGAGACGCTGCCTTAAATAAATTACTCATGATCAAACCTTCAGCAATTGATACGCCAAAGCAGGCAAAACAAAGTCCTAAAAATGTTAAATTCATGATGACTTCTCCTTAATATTTTTTAAATTACTTCCTTAGTTTACTCCTAAAATATCGAATAGTCAATCTTTTACACAATTGTAAGCGTTTTTTGTTTTTTTCTTTTGTTATATAAAATTTCTTACCAAAAGCAATTAAATATTTATCAACATACAAACTATTCTGCTATATAAATAAGAAGAAACCGTCTAGAATTTTACTTATTTCCTATATTTTTAACAGAAAAAAGAGCAAAGTGATTATTTGCTCTTGATTTTTCTACGATTATGGATGGCTGACAATCAGCTGCAAATCGCCAGACAAGGTCCATTCTGTGACATCGCTAGGCAGGATGAAATGCTCCCCTTTTTCGAGCGGGTAGACTGCTCCATCAACTTCTAGCTCACCGACACCTTCCAAGACGCTGACCAAGCTATAGTCTGCTGTCTTTTTAAAATTGACTGAACCAGCAATATCCCACTTGTAAACAGCAAAGAAGTCATTGGCCACCAAAAGAGTATAAGTCAAACTATCTGCCTGAATGGTAACAGGACGGCTATTAGCTGGCTCACCGATAGTCAGAACGTCAATAGACTGGTCCAAATGCAGCTCGCGAAGATTGCCAGCATCGTCCTTACGATCAAAGTCATAGACACGGTAGGTTGTATCACTGGACTGCTGAGTTTCTAAAATCAGAATACCTGATCCAATGGCATGCATGGTGCCACTTGGTACATAGAAGAAATCGCCAGCTTTTACTGGGATTTTAGTCAGGAGATGGTCCCAGTCCTTGCTCTCAATCTGCTGGCGCAGCTCTTCCTTGCTCTTGGCATTGTGACCATAGATAATCTCTGCTCCTTCCTCTGCAGCAATGACATACCAGCATTCAGTCTTACCAAGCTCTCCTTCGTGCTCTAGTCCATAGGTATCATCAGGATGGACCTGAACACTGAGCCAGTCATTGGCATCTAAAATCTTAGTCAAAAGCGGGAAAACTGGCTCTGGGCGATTGCCAAAGAGCTCCCGGTGCTCGGCATAAAGCGCATCTAACTTCTGGCCGGCAAATCGTCCGTTCTTGACGGTTGATACCCCATTAGGATGAGCCGAAATAGCCCAGTACTCTCCTACATGGTCGCTGGGAATCTCATAGCCAAAGACATCGCGCAGCTTGGTTCCGCCCCAGATCTTCTCCTGCATCACAGACTGTAGAAATAATGGTTCTGACATAGTTTTCTCCTTAAATATTTTTTAGATCCACCAAGGAATAATCCTTGGTGTCGAAACGGTTGTTACTGCTTCTATTATAATATAGCTGGAAGTCCTTTGTCTACTCTCTGCTGAAAACAGGTCCTTTATAATAAAAAGAGTAAAGCTCCCCAGAAAATGCCGCAAAGATAGCCGACCAGCACATCCTTTGGATAGTGCACACCGCCAATCACACGCACTACGGCCAGCCCTGCTGAAAGCAAGAGGCAGATAAGCCCCGGCAGCCAGAAAAAGTAGAGCAGGCACATGGAAATCACTGTAGCCGAAAAGACATGGCGGCTGGGCATGGACTTGCCTGATGTATCCTTAGCCAGCAAGGGTTGAATAGCCCATTTCTCGTAAGGGCGTGCTTGATTCAGCCGTTTACGAATCGCTGACAACAAACCAAATCCAATAGCTGGCAGGAAGAAAGAAGCAAGCAGCCCTTTCCAACCTTCCGTCAGAAAGGCACTAATTAGAACGAGACCATAAACGATAGGTATGAACAGGGTCATTCCCCGATTGAAGTAAACCAGCCCTTTCAGCCACTGAGGGCGACTGCGAAAAGGAGTTGTTAATTGTTGATAAAAAATCGTGTAGTCTTTCATGCTTGCTTACCCTGCTTTTCTAAAAGTTGGACTCTCATACTTTCTCTACTATAGCACATTTCTAGACAAGATGGTAGATGGATAGCAAAAGAGACTGAGAACCATGCCCCAATCTCTTATCGTTCATGTTTTCTGAAGAGTATTATTTCTCCAAGTTCCAGATTTCCTTGGCATATTGCTCAATGGTATCATCTGAAGTGAATTTGTCAGATGTAGCGATATTAATCAAGCTCATGCGGGCCCATTTTTCTTTGTCACGATAGAGGGTATCAATCTTCTCTTGAGCTTCTACATAGGCATGAAAGTCTTCCAAGAGGAAGTATTCGTCATTGTGGGTGATGAGGGCTTCATAGATTTCAGAGCCTTCTTCACGGACGTTTGGAATGGTGCCGTTGACAAAGGTATCGACCACTCGGCGAATGTCTGGATTGCTCTCATAGACACCGCGTGAGTAGTAATCGTGGCGAGCATAATGCTCGTAAACCTCGTCCTTGTCCATCCCAAAGATGACAATGTTGTCGTCACCGACCTCGTCCTTTATTTCGATATTGGCTCCGTCCAGTGTAGCTAGGGTAATGGCACCAGTCATCATGAACTTCATGTTGGAAGTACCAGAAGCTTCCTTGGAGGCCAGAGAAATCTGCTCTGATACATCCGCAGCTGGAATGATGAGCTCAGCCAAGCTGACCCGGTAGTTTTCTAGAAAGACAACCTTAAGTTTGCCTTGCAGGCTTTCATCCTTGTTGACCAGATTGGCTACTTCATTGATCAGCTTGATGACCGACTTGGCAAAGTGGTAGCCTGGAGCAGCCTTGGCACCGAAGATAAAGACGCGCGGCACCATATCCTTATCAGGATTGTCCTTGAGATCCCAGTAAAGCTTGATGATATGAAGCAGGTTGAGCAGCTGACGCTTATAAGCGTGGAGGCGTTTCACCTGGACATCAAAGATAGCTTCTGTAGAAACTTCTACTCCTGTTGATTCCTTGATGAAGTCAGCCAGACGGGCCTTGGCTTCCTGCTTCACTCGGTAGAAATCACCCAGCACCTGCTCCTTGAATTCCAAAAGCTTACGCAACTCATGGATATCACTTCTCCAGCCCTTACCAATTAGTTTATCAATCTCAGCTGATAAAGGCTCATCCGCAATCTGCAGCCAGCGGCGCTGGATAATCCCATTGGTCTTGTTATTAAACTTCTCTGGGTAAATGCTATAGAAATCACGCAAGGTGTCTTCTTTGAGCAGTTCGGTGTGAAGTTTGGCAACACCATTGATTGAGTGACCGCCAATGATAGCCAAGTGGGCCATGTGGATTTGATTATCCTTGACAATCCGAGTATTTTCGATGACCTGCGGATCAAGGCCACGTCCTGCCATTTCTGCTACATAGCGGTTGTCAATTTCTAGGATAATCTGATAAACCCGCGGCAGGACATTCTTAAAGAGCTCTGCATCCCATTTTTCCAAGGCTTCAGACAGGATGGTATGGTTAGTGTAGCTCATGGTTTTAACTGTAGCATTCCAAGCATCTGCCCATTCTAAATCGTACTCATCCATCAATAGACGCATAAATTCAGCCGGTGCAACCGCTGGGTGGGTATCGTTGATATGGACAGAGACCTTCTCATGAATATCCTTGAGAGGGCGACCTTGTTTGAGGTAGGATTTGATAATGGTCTGCAACCCTGCGCTAGTCATGAAGTATTCCTGAATAAGGCGCAGCTCTTTTCCTTCGTAGCTAGAGTCGTCTGGATAGAGAATGGCAGTAATGTCTTGCACCCGGCGACGAGCTTCAATGGTCGGATAGTCCAGTTCATGCTCCTCTGGAATTTCAACATCCCAAAGCCGGAGATTGTTGACATTGTCATTGCCAAAGCCAATCTGTGGCACATCGTAAGGAACGGCCCGCAAGATTTTGGAATTCTCATAAAGTGGCACAATCCGGCCCTTTTCATTGGCATGGAGGGAAACATTTCCGAAGATTTTAACATCAACAATATCATGGTCCTTACGGGTTTCCCAGACATTGCCCAGACTGCCAAACCAAGCATCAGGAATTTCTACCTGATAGCCATCTACGATGCGTTGCTTAAAGAGTCCATAGCGATAGCGAATCCCATTTCCAAACCCTGGATAGCCAGTGGTTGCCAGCGAGTCCATGAAGGCTGCCGCCAAGCGGCCCAGACCGCCATTCCCCAAGGCCATGTCATACTCAGCATTCTTAACATCCTCAAAGTCAACGCCCAAATCAGCAAAGCCTTCCTTGACCGTATTAAGGATACCTAGGTTGAGCAGATTTGTTTCCAGCATGCGTCCTGGAAGAAACTCGATAGAAAAGTAATAAGCTGTCTTTTGCTGCTGCTCAATCAGCTGATTGCGGCGCTCCAGCCACAGGGGCGTGATATACTTACGGACAGTGCTAGCCAGAGCTTGAAAGAGCTCCACTGAAGTCGCATCAGCAACCTTAATCAGCGTCCGCTCGTGCAGCAAGTCCTTAAAATCTCGAATAAAACGTTCTTTTGTTAGTTCCATAGTGGATGGTTATCTCCCTTTCTTAATAGCGGGAAGCAGATTTAAACGTAGAAATACTTTTTTCAATCAAGATGGGAATCGCTCACTTCAGCCACAAGCTAAAAACAGGGCTCCAATACAGTATGATAATATATAAAAATGTAATTCTCACGGAAATCCTCCCTTGTCCCATGGGCAAGAGAGGATTTGTTTATACTGATTCCAAAGTAAATGTTATAGGAGTGATTGATATAAATCACTGTATGCCTTGCTGGCTGTATCCCAAGAGAAGTCTCTCTCCATGGCCCGCTCTTGCAAAGATTTCCAAGCTTCCTTGTCATCGGCATAGAGCTTGAGTGCCTCCTTGAAGGTCCAAGTCAGCCAGTAGCCAGAAAAGTTATTGAAGCTAAAGCCAGTTCCCTGTCCTGTATAGACATTGTAAGGCTCGACGGTATCACGCAGACCGCCCACTTCATGCACCAAAGGTAAGGTTCCGTAGCGCATAGCCATCATTTGTGACAAGCCACAAGGCTCGAAGCGGCTTGGCATGAGGAAAATATCGCTGGCAGCATAAATCTCCTGAGCCAAGGTCACATCAAAGAGGATGTTGGCTGAAAGCTTATCAGGATAGGCATGACCAAACCAAGCGAAAGCCTGTTCAAAAGCTGGATCCCCTGTTCCCAAGAGGATAATCTGCACATCTTCCTGGAGGAGATTGTGCAGCTCTTCCACTACCAGGTCAAAGCCTTTCTGACGGGTCAGGCGGGAAACAATCCCAACTACTGGCACATCGTCACGCACAGGCAGACCAACTCGCTCTTGCAAAGCTCGCTTGTTTTCTAGTTTACCAGATAAGTCAGATTTGTCAAAGTGATGAGCTAAGAGCGGATCCGTTTCTGGGTTATAGATATCTGTATCTATACCGTTGACAATTCCGACCAACTTACCAGACTCCATCCGCAAGATTTGATCCAAATTGCAGCCAAATTCTGGTGTCCGGATTTCACCTGCATAGCTTGGTGATACAGTCGTCACTCGATCCGCATAGAGAATACCAGCCTTCATCCAGTTGAGACAGTCATTCCAACGCAGGGTTCCGTCTGCATAGCGCTCATAGCCCACTCCAAACAGTTCCCAAAGCATGCTGTCCGGGAATTGACCTTGGAACTCCAGATTATGGATAGTCAAGACAGTCTTGATATTCTGATATGCTTGAATCCAATGGTATTTTTCCTTAACCAAGAAAGGAATCATAGCTGTATGATAATCGTGAACATGCAGAACATCTGGAATGAAATCAATCCGCTCCATCAGCTCAACCGCTGCTAACTGGAAGTAAGCAAACCGCTCACCATCATCAAAATCCCCGTAAACATGGCCGCGGAAGAAATAATGCTGATTGTCAATAAAATAGAAGGAGACACCATTCAAGACCAGTCGCTTGACTCCAACGTACTGGCGACGCCAGCCAACACTGACTTCAAAGTAGAAAAGGTCTTCCACTTGGTCGCCAAATTTGGCATGGGTCATGTCATAGTAAGGCAGAATAACACCAACTTCATGGCCAGCCTTGACCAGTGATTTGGGGAGAGCGCCGATAACGTCTCCCAAACCACCTGTCTTAGAAAATGGGGCTCCTTCTGCTGCTGCAAATAAAATCTTCATCGAATTATGTCCTCTGTAACTTTTTGGCTCTTCTTGACTACGATTGGGTCTTCTGCAGTTCCGCGAATCACCACTCCTTCGCCAATTTCAACACCCTTGTCCACAATCGCGTACTCGACAGTTGCTTTTTCCCCAACCTTCACTCGAGGGAAGAGAACACTGTGTTTAACACTGCTTCCAGTCTTAATCTTGGTATTCCGCGAAATCACAGAATTGATGACCTCACCTTCCACAATGCTTCCTGACGCAAACTGGGAGCGAGATACTTTTGAAGACTCAGCATAGTAAGTTGGCTCTTCATTCTTAACCTTTGTGTAAATCTTTTGGTTAGGACTGAAGAGAGAGTAGAATTTTTTGCTTTCAAGCATATCGATGTTAGATCTATAGTAGGTCTCTACAGAATAGATATTCGCCAGATAGCCTGTATATTCGTAGGCAAAGGCCCCTTCCTGAGTCGCTAAATCACGCAGGACATAGCGAAGTTTTTGCGGATGCTCTTTCTTAGCTTCTTCTTCCAGCTTTTCAATCAGCCAAGGAGTATCTACCACAAAAATGTCTGTAGACATATTGAAGAGCTCAGCATCTTCTCGACCATCAAAAAGTTTATGACCTCTGACATGGTCAGTTTCGTCAATATCTAGAACAGCGTTCACATCCGAAATATTTTCCTTATGCAATTTCTTGTAGACAACTGTAATCGGCTGCTCTGTTGTATTGTGCAAATGGAAAACTTGATTGAGGTCAATGTTAACCAAGACATCGCAGTTAAGAGCGACCGTTTGGTTGGAACCAGAACGTTTCAGGTAGGTCAAAAGCTGCTTATAGTATTCCTCACCGACTGTAGAGCTTTCTACACGGGTATTGTAGATTCCCAAGTAATAGTGGCTAAGCAAAGTAGACAGACCCCACTCACGACCAGAACGAATATGGTCAAAGACAGAGCTGATATTGTCCTGTTGGAAGATACCAAAGACACTGCGGATACCAGCATTGGCAAGACTTGAAAGCGGGAAGTCAATCAAACGGTATTTCCCACCGAATGGCAAGCTGGCTACTGGACGATGATCTGTCAAAGTTGACATATCATGGAAGCCGACTGTGTTTCCTAAAATTGCTGAATATTTATCAATCTTCATCTTTTGGTACCCCCACTTTCTCGTTGTATCCGACAACATATACTTCCTCTGTACCATCAATCTCTACACCATCAGAGATGATTGCACCTTCGCCGATAATGGCCCGCTTAATCTTAACGTCTTTGCCAATAACAGCTCCACTCATGATGACAGAGTCTTCAATGACTGCACCCTTTTTGACTTGAGCACCAGTAGAAAGAATAGAGTGTTTTACTGTACCGTCAACGAAACATCCATCAACGACCAGCGAATCTTCTACATGTGAATTTTCACTGATGAAGTTTGGCGGAGAAATCAAGTTGCGAGAATAAATCTTCCAGCGACGATTGCGGCTGTCCAGAGCATTTTCTGGGCTGATGTATTCCATGTTGGCTTCCCAGAGAGACTCTACTGTACCAACGTCTTTCCAATAGCCTTCAAAATCATAAGCATAAACGCTTTCGCCAGATTCAAGGTAGTTAGGGATAACATTCTTACCAAAGTCAGACATATCCACATTGCTCTTCTCAGCAGCTACCAGCATATTGCGCAGACGCTGCCAGTCAAAGATATAAATCCCCATAGAAGCCTTGGTGGACTTAGGATTTTCTGGTTTTTCTTCAAATTCAACAATCCGATTATTAGCATCTGTATTCATGATACCAAAACGGCTGGCTTCTTTGAGAGGCACATCCAGAACGGCAACTGTCAAGCTGGCATTGTTGTCCTTGTGAGACTGAAGCATGTCATCATAGTCCATCTTGTAGATATGGTCCCCAGACAAAATCAGGACATACTCAGGATTGATGCTGTCGATATAGTCGATATTTTGATAAATCGCATGGCTGGTACCTTCAAACCAACGATTTCCTTCGCTCGCAGAATAAGGCTGAAGAATGGACACGCCTGAGTTTATACCATCGAGACCCCAGCTAGAACCATTTCCGATATGACTGTTCAGAGCTAGTGGTTGGTATTGAGTAATGACACCGACATTGTGAATACCGGAGTTGGCACAGTTAGACAAGGCGAAGTCAATAATACGATAGCGGCCGCCAAACTGTACCGCAGGTTTTGCGATACTCTGTGTGAGCTTTCCAAGACGAGTTCCTTGCCCGCCGGCAAGAATCAAAGCTAGCATTTCATTCTTCATAGACTATTACTCCTTTGTGGAATCTTTTTTAACATTTTTTCGAGCAATCCGACGCTTGATCTTCCAGATGCTGGCTCCAAGAGCTGGCAACGTAAAGGTCAAGGTCTGTGGATAATCTTTCCAAAGTCCTTCTTGAGACTGAACTGTTTCGTTATGTTCCTTCCAAACACCTCCCCATTCTTCTAATTCAGTGTTCCATACTTCTTCATAAATGGCTTCCACTGGAACACCAATGGTAAAGTTCTTCCGCTCTACCGGCGCCATATTGAATACACAAACTAACATATCTCCTTTTTCCGTCTTACGGATAAAGGAGAGAACGCTTTGATCGGTATTATCCGCATCAATGATTTCGATACCATCGTAGCTCAGATCAATTTCCCAAAGCGGACGATTGTCTTTATAGAAGGCATTGAGTGTAGCAGTAAAGCCCTGCATCTTCTTGTTCATCTGATCGTCCAAATTAGACCATTCTAGCTGCTCTTCTGACTTCCATTCTAGGAACTGACCAAATTCTGAGCCCATAAAGAGCAATTTCTTGCCCGGATGGCAGATTTGGTAGGTCAGCAAGTTGCGGAGCCCTGCAAATTGATTGTAACGGTCACCCCACATCTTGTGCATAAGACTCTTCTTGCCATGAACCACTTCATCATGCGAGAATGGCAGGAGGAAGTTTTCAGAGAAAGCGTACATAAAGCTGAAGGTCACTAGATTAAAATCGTACTTACGATAAATCGGATCTTCCTCGTAGAAGCGAAGGATATCATTCATCCAGCCCATATTCCACTTGTAGTCAAATCCAAGACCACCCAGCTCTCTCATACCAGTAATCTTGGTCTCTGAGGAGCTTTCCTCTGCAATCATCATAACATCAGGATGAGCTAATTTGATAACCGTATTGAGGCGTTGCAGGAAGTAATAGCCCTCATAGTTACGATTGCCGCCATCTTTATTTGGCTGCCATGGGCCGCTGTCATAGTCTAGATAGAGCATATTGCTGACAGCATCAACCCGAATCCCGTCCAGATGATAGAAATCAATCCAGAATTTTATACTGGAAATCAAGAAGGACTGAACTTGATTCTTGCCCAAATCAAAGTTGAGAGCACCCCAGCCATAGTTATGAGCCCGGTCGTGATCCTGATACTCAAAAGTCGGTGTCCCATCATAGTAGGCCAGAGCATCATCATTAATAGTGAAATGACCTGGTACCCAGTCCACAATGACACCGATATTGTTCAAGTGACATTCTTCGACAAAATCCTGAAATTCCTCAGGTGTGCCATAGGTATGCTCAAAGGCGAAGTAGCCCATAAGCTGATAGCCCCAGCTAAGTCCCAGCGGATGAGCCATAAGCGGCATGAATTCCACATGTGTGTAGTTCATTTCCACCAGATAAGGAATCAAGTCTTCTTTTAACTGGGCAAAGCTATAAGGACTGCCGTCTTCATTGCGTTTCCACGAGCCGGCATGCACTTCATAGATATTGACTGGCCGAGAGAAGAAGCCCCAGCGTTTCCGGCGTGCCAGCCAAAGACCGTCTTTCCACTTCTTCTCAGGAATAGTGCGGATAACTGCTCCCGTGCCTGGACGCTCTTCCATATAGATAGCCAGCGGATCAATTTTCAAAATTTCCTGACCACTGCTGCGCTTGATATTGTACTTGTAAATATCTCCTTCCTTAGGCAGTTCTGTGAAGACTTCCCAAACGCCCGCTTCATTTCGGACCATAGGGATCTGCTCTTCATACCAATTGGTGAAATCTCCAATCAAATGGACACTCTGAGCATTAGGCGCCCAAACGCGGAAAGAATAGCCAGACTTGCCGTCCAGTTCATCCTGATGCGCCCCTAGATAATGCTGTAAATGAAAGTTTTCACCTGTTGTAAAGGTTCTTAATGCTTCGTTCTTATCCATGCGATCACCTTTCTATTTGTAAGCGTTTTCTATAATACTATTCTACATTATTTTTATCTCTTTTTCAAGTAAATTTCAAATATCCTTACGGAAAATTACTAAAACCGAACATTAGCTGAAATTAGTAATAAATGAGAGAGAAAACACTGCATTTTGTATCCCTTAATCATTTTTCATTCCTTTTTCTCTAAATATGGCACCTACTCCAGACAAGGAAAAGATGAAAATTTTCATAAAGATATAGACCAATATGTAAATTTACATTTTAAAATAATAAGCAATTAAACATATAAATAGTTGGTTCTTTTCAAATTATGCGGTAATTTTGTTAAATTTACAAGTTCATCAAGGTAAGAAAAAAGGCCGCACAAAGCCGCCTTTCTCATTATTTCACATCAAACACGATGGATTTCACTTGTGTCATCGCTTCGATACTGTAACGAATCCCTTGCACTCCGGCTCCAGATCCCTTAACACCAAGGAATGGGAAGTTATCTGGACCACGTTGGGTCTTATTATTGATATGTACAGTACCCACTTCCAGTTTTTCAGCAATTTCAAATGCTTTCGGGAAATCATTTGTAAAGACTGAAGATTGAAGACCAAATTCTGACTGGTTACAGATTTGGATAGCCTCTTCAACGGAAGTCACACGAATAATCGGAAGAACAGGACCAAACGGCTCTTCCCAAGCTAATTTCATATCCAGTGTCACATGGTCAAACAAGGCAGGCCAGATGAGATTTGCTTCACGTTTGATTTCTGTCAAGGCTGACGCTCCCTTTTCTTGAGCATCTTCAATCAAGCCCCAGATGAAATCTGCTGATGCATGATCAATGACTGGTGTGATATCCGCATTATCAAAGGGATTACCAACCGTCAGTTTCTCTACCTCTGCCTTAATCAACGCCGCTAATTTATCTGCCACGCTCTCCATGACAATGACACGTTTAATAGCGGTACAGCGCTGACCGGAATAACTGTATGCCCCGCCAACAATCTGCTTAGCCGCATGCTCCAAGTCGGCATCTTCCAGCACAACTGCAGCATCCTTACCACCCAATTCAAGCATAATTGGACGCATACCAGCCAACTTACCGATGCGTTCACCGATTGGAGTGGAGCCGGTAAAGTTAATGTAGTTTACTTCCTTATGCTCAATGATGTAGTCCCCGATTTCTGAACCGCGGCCAGTGATGGTATTGAAAACACCAGCAGGCAGACCTGCCTCAGCAAAAGCCTGGGCCAAGAGCAGACCAGAGATTGAACCTTGAGTAGGTGGCTTAAACATCACGACATTTCCACCGATAAGGGCAGGAGCAATTTTCGAAGCTGACAGATTAACTGGATAGTTGAATGGCGCAATAGCCAATACAACTCCTACAGGCTCACGACGGACCACAGCCAATTTTTTCTTGCTGGCAGCTTCAAAGCCACCGCCTTCCATAACCTGACCGTGGATACGAATCCCCTCTTCAGCCGCATAGCGAATCAAGTCTGCTGTCCGGACTACCTCTCCGACTGCCGCTTTGATCCCCTTGGCAACTTCTTTTGCAAGGATTTCACCAATCTTCTCCTGATCACGCTCCAAAATATCCGCAACCTTATGCAAATAAGCTGCACGTTCAACTGCTGAATGAGCTCTCCAAGCTGGCAAAGCCGCACGAGCGCTCGCCATAGCATAGTCTACCTCTGCCTGAGTCATAGCAGGAACAGTTCCTAAAGTTTCATTGTTGATAGGAGATGAGATGGTAATTTCATTTTCAGAAACTTTCCACTCTCCATTTATATAGTTTTTATATTGTGTCACGTGTCCCCTCCAAAATTTTATTAAATATTATTTTACCAAATTTTCTGAAAATTTCAACTAAAATTCGTAAATTTAAGGAATTTTTTCACAAATTAAATAGATAATCTTAGTTTGTTCATATTCTACTTGCTTATTTGCTATTTTTTCTTTGGTTCCCACTTTTTGCTTCCTCTTACTATAAGGCTACAACAAAAAAAGACCAGGAAAATTTTCCTGATCTAATCTTCATTTTTCAGATTAATCGAAGTCCAGATATTCTTTTTCAAGCTCAAGAACTTCTTCCATCGTTGCACATTCAGTCAGTGCACGCTGAGCCAGTTCTTCCATCTTCTTCGTATCCAGCTTCTTCATGAGGCTACGAGTCCGAAGAACAGAAGTCGCACTCATAGAGAATTCATCCAATCCCATACCTACGAGCAATGGCACCGCTGTTTGGTCGCCGGCCATTTCTCCACACATACCTGCCCACTTGCCTTCAGCATGAGCTGCCTTGATTACATTGTTGATCAAGCGCAGGATAGATGGGTTGTAAGGTTGATAAAGGTAAGAGACTTGCTCATTCATCCGGTCAGCTGCCATAGTGTACTGGATCAAGTCGTTGGTACCGATTGAGAAGAAATCTACTTCCTTGGCAAATTGATCCGCCAACATAGCTGCTGCTGGGATTTCAATCATGATACCCACTTGAATATTGTCCGCTACTGCAACGCCTTCAGCCTGCAGCTTAGCTTTTTCTTCGTCATAAACTGCTTTAGCTTTGCGGAATTCTGTCAGAAGAGCTACCATTGGGAACATGATGCGCAATTGTCCATGCACAGATGCACGCAAGAGGGCGCGGATTTGTGTACGGAACATCGCATCGCCAGTTTCAGAGATAGAGATACGCAAAGCACGGAAACCAAGGAACGGGTTCATTTCATACGGCATATCGAAGTAAGGAAGTTCCTTATCTCCACCGATGTCCATTGTACGAACAACCACTGGTTTTCCATTCATGCCTTCAAGCACAGCCTTGTATGCTTCATACTGCTCATCTTCTGTCGGGAAGTCCTGAGAATCCATATAAAGGAACTCAGTCCGGTAAAGACCAACTGCTTCTGCACCGTTAGCATTGACACCTTCAACGTCTTTTGGCGTACCGATATTGGCTGCCAATTCGAAGTGCTTGCCATCTGCAGTCACAGTCTGAGCATCTTTAAGCAATTCCCATTCAGCTTTTTGCTTAGCATAAGCCTCGCCAGCTGCTTTAAATGCTGCGATTTGCTCTTCAGTTGGGTTGATAATCACTTCACCAGTGATACCGTTAGCTGCAATCACATCGCCGTCTTTTACAAGCTCAGTAATGTTATTAGTTCCCAATACTGCTGCGATTTCAAGCGTACGTGCCATGATAGCAGAGTGGCTTGTCCGGCCGCCGATATTAGTTACAAAAGCTTTAACAAATTTCTTATCCAGCTGTGCTGTATCAGAAGGAGTCAAGTCATGAGCGATCACAACTGATTCTTCATTGATAGACGCTGGGTTTGGCAACTTCTTGCCCAAAAGGTTAGCAAGAACACGTTTTGTCACGTCGCGGATATCAGCCGCACGTTCCTGCATGTATGGATTGTCGTCCATGTTTTCAAAGAGAGTGATAAACATGTCCGTTACTTCTTTCAGACCAGCTTCTGCATTGGTCTTTTTCGCACGGATTGTTTCTTTGATTTGCCCAACCATTTCAGGGTCAGCAAGTACCATTAAGTGAGCGTCAAATACCTGAGCGGCTTCCTCACCAAGGCTATCTACTGCTTTCTCACGGATAACAGAAAGCTCGTTCTGTGAAGCTTCAAGAGCTGCATCCAAACGAGCCTCTTCTGCATTCGTATCTTCGACTGAAACAGTCTCAAATGATAAATCCGGTTGAACTAATAGATATGCCTTAGCAACGGCAACACCGTCAGATGCTGCAATTCCTTTAAGCATTTCTGTCATATTAAGCCAATCCTTCTTTTTCCATTGTTTCGGAGATTGCAGCGATGGCATCGTCTGCATCTGCACCTTCAGCTGAGATAACAACGTCTGCACCTTGACCTACACCAAGACTCATAACACCCATAATTGATTTCAGGTTTACTGATTTACCTTTGTATTCAAGCGTGATATCTGAAGCGAATTTGCTAGCAGTTTGAACCAACAAAGTTGCTGGACGTGCGTGAATACCTGTTTCTGCTACAATGTGGAAATCTTTAGAAGCCATAGTTAGACTCTCCTTTTAAATAATTCTTTTTGAGTTATTGTGATAACCCTTACAAGTTGATATTATATCACCTTTTGAAATCTTTTTCAAGAATTTTATAGCCCGCTTACAAAATATTTCTTAGGAAATGAAAACTCTTCTTATTATATTGAAGAGAGAATTTTCGAGCTAAATCCCACATCTTTCAGCTTTTATTCAAACATTGCTTCCAGCAAGTTTTCCTTCATAAATTTCTTATTTTTATAGTAGTTAATTTCCATAAAATAAGGATATAAACTCCTCCCTCCACTCCTCCTAGTGATTCCCTAAATTCTGTAACACAAGATATTGGATTTTGATTTTTGGGAGGAAAAGCCACCAGTCATTTTTCTAAAGTTTTAAGACTTGTTTAAGCATTGCCGCATCAGCATTTTGCTCCTTTTCTGCAATTTTTCACTTCTTTTCATTGTTTATGTAAACACTATATATTGTATTGTAATCTATCCTATAACAAAATATCATACAATATTTAGTTCAAAACTATTGACATTCTATTTGCTTTTAGATATACTAGGTTCGTATTTATTTTAAAGAAAAAAAAGAAAGTTTAGAGGAATCTTTAATGGTAACTATTTACTCAAAAAATAACTGCGTTCAGTGCAAAATGACCAAGCGCTTCTTAGATACTAATCATGTAGAATATCGCGAAATCAATTTGGACGAGCAGCCAGAATTTATTGACCATGTCAAAGATCTTGGTTTCAATGCTGCTCCTGTGATTCAGACAGCAACTGAGGCATTTTCTGGTTTCCAACCTGGTAAATTGAAAAAACTGTCTTAATGTAGTTTATTTTGAGGGCAGCGCGCCTTGATCGGGAGATAAACTAAAAGACATATTATCAGGGCAAACTGCAGCTCCTATGCTCATAGGGGCCGTTTCTTTTGTAAGGCGGAACTTTTTCCGCTAGCTAATTATCTTATTTATATAGAAAAGGGAAAACATGGGACTCAAACATTTAGAGGATGTGACATACTTCCGACTCAACAACGAAATCAACCGTCCGATTAACGGACAGATTATGCTCCATAAGGACAAAGAAGCTCTGGAGGCTTTCTTTAAGGAAAATGTTGAGCCAAACACCAAGCAATTTTCTTCTATCACAGAAAAAATTAAATATTTAATAGAAGAAAACTATTTGGAAAAGGAATTTATTGAACTTTATTCTCCGGAATACATCGAGGAGCTGACTGCTTTTATCCATGCTCAAGATTTCAAGTTTAAATCTTTCATGGCTGCTTACAAGTTCTACAACCAGTATGCACTAAAGACCAACGATGGTGAATACTATCTGGAAAGCATGGAAGATCGGGTACTCTTCAACGCCCTCTACTTTGCCAACGGAGATGAAGCAATCGCCAAGGATATTGCCAATGAGATTATCCACCAACGCTACCAACCGGCGACACCAAGCTTCCTCAACGCTGGTCGGGCTCGTCGCGGTGAACTGGTTTCCTGCTTCCTCATCCAAGTAACCGATGATATGAACTCAATCGGTCGCTCTATCAACTCTGCCCTTCAACTATCTCGTATCGGAGGCGGAGTCGGTATTTCCCTCAGCAATCTGCGGGAAGCTGGAGCTCCTATCAAGGGCTATGAAGGTGCTGCATCTGGGGTTGTGCCTGTTATGAAACTCTTTGAGGACAGTTTCTCTTACTCTAACCAGCTGGGCCAACGTCAGGGAGCTGGGGTTGTTTACCTTAATGTCTTCCACCCAGATATCATCTCCTTCCTTTCTACTAAGAAAGAAAATGCTGACGAAAAAGTTCGGGTTAAAACCCTCTCACTTGGTGTCGTGATTCCGGATAAGTTCTACGAATTAGCGCGTAAAAATGAAGAAATGTACCTCTTCAGCCCATATTCTGTTGAACGTGAGTATGGAGTGCCATTTGCCTACCTTGACATCACTGAAAAATACGATGAGTTGGTCGCTAATCCAAATATCACTAAGACCAAGATCAAGGCCCGCGATTTGGAAACAGAAATTTCCAAACTCCAACAAGAATCTGGCTATCCTTATGTTGTAAACATTGATACAGCCAACCGTTCAAATCCAATTGACGGTAAAATCGTCATGAGTAACCTTTGCTCTGAAATCCTGCAGGTGCAAGAACCTAGCCTTTTGAATGATGCGCAAGAGTATCTTCACCTAGGAACAGATGTATCATGTAACTTAGGCTCTACGAACGTTGTCAACATGATGACTTCGCCTGACTTCGGAAAATCCATCCGAACTATGACACGCGCCTTGACCTTTGTCACTGACAGCTCACACATCACAGCTGTGCCTTCTATAGACAATGGTAACAGTCTGGCGCATACCTTTGGTCTGGGAGCTATGGGACTGCACAGCTATTTGGCTCAGCAGTTGATCGATTATGGATCAGCGGAAGCTGTAGAGTTCACTAGCATCTACTTCATGCTCATGAACTACTGGACTTTAGTCGAGTCTAACAATATCGCTCGCGAGCGTGGCGTGACCTTCCATAACTTTGAAAAATCTGACTATGCTAACGGCACTTACTTTGACAAGTACCTGACGGGTGAATTTGTACCTAAGTCTGACCGTGTCAAAGAACTCTTCGCTGGCATCTTTATCCCATCTGCAGAAGATTGGGCAGAGTTGCGCGACAAGGTCAAGGCTGATGGTCTCTACCACCAAAACCGCCTAGCCGTTGCGCCAAATGGCTCTATCAGCTATATCAATGACGTTTCTGCTTCAATTCATCCAATTACTCAACGGATCGAAGAACGTCAAGAAAAGAAAATCGGTAAAATCTATTATCCTGCTGCTGGTTTGTCAACTGAGACTATCCCTTACTATACCAGCGCTTACGACATGGACATGCGCAAGGTTATCGATGTCTATGCAGCAGCAACTGAGCACGTGGATCAAGGACTTTCCCTGACTCTCTTTATGCGCAGCGATATCCCTAAAGGCCTCTACGAATGGAAAAAAGAAAGCAAGCAGACAACCCGCGACCTTTCTATCCTGCGTAACTACGCCTTCAACAAGGGAATCAAGTCCATCTACTACGTCCGCACCTTCACTGATGATGGCGGCGAAGTAGGTGCCAACCAATGTGAAAGCTGTGTCATCTAACAAGAGATTTTAGAAAAAGAAAAGGAAATTCGACCATGTCACAATTTCACCTTCCTCATCATGAACAGGAAGGTGAAATCGTGGAGCATTGGGACAGTATCCAAGAAGTGATAGCTGATACCACATCAGGTCGTACCATCTACTAAAGGAGAACGAATGCAAACTTACTATAAAGCCATTAACTGGAACGCTATTGAAGATGTCATCGATAAGTCCACCTGGGAAAAACTGACCGAGCAATTCTGGCTGGATACGCGGATTCCCCTATCCAATGACCTGGATGACTGGAGAAAGCTGTCTCACAAGGAAAAAGACCTGGTCGGCAAGGTCTTCGGTGGCCTGACACTGCTGGATACCCTCCAGTCTGAGTCTGGTGTGGATGCCCTACGTAAGGATGTCCGCACAGCCCACGAAGAAGCTGTCTTCAACAACATACAATTTATGGAGTCCGTTCACGCCAAGTCTTACTCTTCTATCTTTTCTACGCTCAATACCAAATCAGAAATCGATGAAATCTTTGCCTGGACCAACACCAACCCATACTTGCAAAAGAAAGCTGAGATTATCAACGAAATTTACCTGAACGGTACAGCTCTGGAAAAGAAAATAGCCAGCGTTTTCTTAGAAACCTTCCTCTTCTACTCTGGTTTCTTTACTCCGCTCTACTATCTGGGTAATAACAAACTGGCTAATGTCGCTGAAATTATCAAGCTGATTATCCGTGACGAGTCTGTCCATGGAACCTATATCGGCTATAAGTTCCAGCTAGGTTTTAATGAACTACCAGAAGACGAGCAAGAAAAACTCAAAGAATGGATGTACGACCTGCTCTACACCCTCTATGAAAATGAAGAAGGCTATACTGAAAGCCTGTATGACACAGTCGGATGGACCGAAGAGGTCAAGACCTTCCTGCGCTACAATGCCAACAAGGCTCTGATGAATCTGGGACAGGATCCCCTCTTCCCAGACTCAGCGGACGATGTCAATCCTATCGTCATGAACGGTATCTCAACCGGCACTTCCAACCATGACTTCTTCTCCCAAGTAGGTAACGGCTACCTGCTGGGCGAAGTTGAAGCCATGCAGGATGACGACTATAATTACGGTTTATAAGACAAAGAATCCCTCTTTCCAAAATACGGAAAGAGGGATTTTGACTGACTATTAATCTATTGATTATCGTAGATATATTCTTCCAGATGTTCTGCGACTGTAATCTCAACTCCAGCCTCAGATGTTAGATAAATCACGGTACAATCATGAGCTGGGACAATAGGAAATAAAAAGGGTTTCATATTTTGATAAATTCTATACATCCGCCTTTGACTCGTTGGATTTTCAAGATAAAGCTTGCTGTCACCACCAGAAAAGTCAGCCGGCAGAAGGGCATAGTAAGCCACCAAAGCTCCATTTTCATCCAATACTCTAATCTTATTTAAGTCCTCAGCTATTTTTTTCATCATTAAGGTGGCCATTTTTTACTCCCTTCATGTTTTTTTATCCAAATAAAGGTGGAGCTGGGAACATCATCCCTAACCCCACCTATACAGTCACTAATTAGATACGCGATAATACGGATGCTGGGAAGCAGTGATAGCATCGCTGCCTAGTTGCAATTGTTCTTTTGGAGCAGGATTACCTGTCAAGGGCAATGCAGCACCTTCTGGAATAAAGAACAAGGGATCACTGCTACCAGAGCTATAGTACCCAAAAGATACAACATATTTATTATTATCAACTCTACCATTGTAAAAGGTATTATTGTCAATCACTTCTCCTGAACTTCGTTTGAGCACTGTTGAACCATTGCCATCAATAACAAATTGATCCCCCAAATCATTTTGCCAGGTACCAGCCACAGTAGAAAAATCTCCTGCCGCCAAAGCATTGACATCGATACCCGCTGCTGGAGTGGCTGGGTCTTTCGTGTCAGACTTTGTTTCATTTTTAGGCTGAGCTTCAGAAGATGCCGATGCCACATCAGTTTCATCTTGGCTAGCTGATTGAACAACTTTCGCTTCAGATTTGTCATCTGATTTAGAAGTTTGAACTGTTTGACTAGAGCTACTACTTTGAGGTAGCTGCTTCTCCTGCTGTTTGCCACAAGAAATAAGTAAGAAAACGGACGCAACAAGCGTTGTACTAGTAAGCAGTAATTTTTGCATTTTCATAAAAGAGGCCTCCTCGTGAATTAATACCTTTTTGTAATCTTATTGTAACATTTTAAATCAATAAAATCAATAATCATGTTGAAATATTATAAAATTAATTTATTGCCACATAACGACGACTACCACTATACCCAACATAGCTAATCCACTGATGGCCATCTGCAATAAAAGTTTGATCATAAAAGACTGTGCTCCCTTTGTCAAAGTTTGCTAGTTCTGGACTTGATATTTTAGCTTCAGACCGAATAGAAGCATAGCCTTGAAAAACGTAATTCCCTTTTGATGGAATAGATATAGCTGGTAATGAGACTTCCGTAGTAGCTGAGCCGGCACCTACAAGTTTTCCGTCATCCTGAACGTAGTACAGGTGGACGTTGTATTTCCCTGTGGAATTTTTATGATCACTTACTTTAACAGTCTGTTTGTAAGTCCCATCTGGTTGCTTGCTAGCAGTGTACCAAACCACGTCATCTTGGTCATTGGCAGCAGACCATGTAGGTACCTTTACTTCTTTTACACCACCAGGATTAGAAACATTAGACACAATAATATCAAAGGTACCTGTCTTTGAAGTATTATTCCGAATAGTAATAGTTCCTGTCGGCCGGATTAATTCCTTATCCAAGGAGACTTCTGTCGTCGTTCCTGTTACACAAATCATTTGGCCATTATTTTGAACATAGTATAAATGCACATTATATTTTCCAGTGGAATATTTATGATCGCTAGCCTTTATTGTCAATTTGTAAGTGCCATCCGATTGTCTTTTAGGAGTATACCAAATAATATCATCTTGATCATTCGCACTAGACCATATAGGTACTTTTACTTCTTTTACACCACCAAGATTGGAAATGTTAGATATAACTACATCAAAGGTTCCTGTTTTTGGATTATTATTTTGAATAGTAATTTTCCCTTCAGGCTTCTTAATAGAAACGGTAGTCTTCGTTCCCCCAGCTCCAACCATTTCTCCATTATTTTGAACATAATATAGATGGATATTATACTCTCCTGTAGAACCTTTATGTTTATTTGCATTGACAGTTATTTTATATGTTCCATTAGGCTGTTTAGCAGCAGTGTACCAAACAATATCATCTTGTCCATTTTCACTTGACCAAGTTGGTAATTTCACTTCTTTCACACCATACGGGCTAGAGACATCAGATACAATGACATCAAAAGTCCCTGTCTGAGCATTATTGTTTTGGATAGTCAAGGTTCCCTTTAAAGGAGCCTTTGGCTTTGTTACTCCAATGGCAATATATCTACGATTTCCAGCAAAGGAGAGATAGCTAATCCATTGATGGCCATCTGCTTCCAATTTGCGATCATATGTAACAGTTTGTCCTGCATCATAATAAGCTAATTCAGGACTAGACATCTTAGGTTCAGCTTTAATGGAGGCTCTTTGAGTGAAGTGATATACTCCACTGGCAGGGATTCCTCGGTTATCTGAAGGTTGGGGAGTTGGATTAGAAGAACCTCCAGCAATATCTTTGAAATGAATGAAACCGGTAATTGTACTTTTATGTACAATTTGTCGATGATATCGATGATCTCCGAACCAATTATATTCTTCAATTTCTACATTATCTCCCAATACATTTGAAACCCAGGCAACATGCTTATATTGATTATCATACCATGCAACTGAGCCGAGAGCTGGTTTGTTATCAACTCTGATTCCATCCCGCCGTGCGTGATAACCCCACTCTCCTCCATTACCATAAGCAGGTGCAATTTCATAATGATTTACAGAGCTTAAGCGATATGCCACAAATGAAGTACATTCATTTACATAAAACCTCCAGTCATCAATGCTTCCGTTTTTAAATCTAGCCGGATAGTCATCGCCCCGAGCGATTGATCCATTCCCTGTAGCTAGTAAAGTCGTATGTCCAGTCCCGTTTGCAACTTTACCAACAGTTGTTTTGAGAGTTGTTTTTTCTTCTTTAGTCGCACGGCGACGGCTGACATCATTAACAATTGAGGTTGCTGGCTTATCTAGATTCGAAGCGGCATAGCCACGTGTTACTAAATGTTTAGGATTAGTAGGATCATCTATAACTGGATTTACTTCTACAGTTTTCTGTTTTTCATTAACTGTTGACGTTTGATCAGAAACAGGCTCAGTGCTGATTGGAATATCATTTGCATTTGTCGCTTTATTTTCAGTTTCTAGTGGTTCAGGAACTTTAGAAGTTACTCCATTTTCAATACTAACTAAATTGTTATTTACAGCATTTTTTGTTTCCGATTCAATATCAGAACTTACTGTTGCATCTGACTTTTCTGAAACACTCTGATTTGTATCCACTGCTATGTCAGAAGGTGCTGTAGAAACTACTGAATCAGTACCAGTTGGCGAAATTACTTGATCAGCAGCAACTGTTTGAGTCCCTGCAAATAATAATGTTCCTAGAAGCACTGAAACTGCTCCTAGAGAATATTTACGAATAGAAAAGCGTTGAACCTGCTTGTTAAAAAATTGATTTTTCATTTTATTTGCTCCCTTTATTAATCTTTGTGCATGACAACATTTAATTTCCTAAAGCCAAAACCAAATCATGGCGAGATAATAAGAAATCCTAAACATGTGATTCTCTCCTTTCCTATTTAACTTTTTCCATGTTTCAATTATAGACTCAATTACAAATAAAAAACAGGACATAGATGTCCTATTAGCCTTGATGATAGATTTGAAGTTCTTTATTCCACTCCTCAGACATTTTTTTAGATAGAAAAGTATGACCTAACAATTTCGCCAGCGTCAGTCCCTCTTCGTAGTATTGTTGAGCCTTTTTCTCGTCCTTGTGTACAAAAAGCTCATATTCTCCCTCTAACATTCTTATCAGCGGTTTCTTTTGATAATCCTCTGTCAATTCCATGATTATATTAAGTTTGTTGAGTGTATCTTTTGTATAAATGAACTCTTTTCGCTCGCACTCAATACCTGGGATTGTCAGTAGAGCATCTCGCATGAGAAAGAGATATTCATTCGGAATATAGTCAACCGACTGCAGTAATCGCCGAGCGATTCTTGTATATAATTCCTTATCAAACTTAGATGACCGAATCTCCTCTTCATCTCCCACATAGATCTGATAGAGCTGGATGTAGAGTAAATCATTCACGTCATAATGCTTTTTACTCTGTAAATCATCCAAATGCTGGGCAAAGAGAGTCATTCCATACTTATGGAAATTCTCAGAAGTATAGGTATAAATCTTTGATTGCAAGATATCCATTACATTCTGCTCAGCTTCTGGCAAATCATCATAATAAACTTCAAAAATCTCATCTATGATATGCTCCAATTCGGACAAGACTTTGGTATTGCCATAAGTGGTCGTCCGAATCAGCTTATACTTCAAGCGCTCGTAATCAGCAGGTAGAGCGGCATCTTCTTTTTTACTTCCTGTCAAGGTTGCCAAATCAACCTCTAGACAGGAAGCAAGATATTCTAAAGTAGAGAGAGTCGGCTGGGAAATGCCGGACTCCAAACGCGTTAACTGCCGTATAGAAAGCTTTGACTCATCACCACATAGCTGTTCCTTTGTCCAGCCCCTATTTAATCGAAGCTGTTTCAAATGCTGTCCAAATTCTTTTCCTTGCATCGTCAATTCCCCTCCCAAATAAATCAGGAAACTTTTGCTTATGTTATCATGTTATTCTAGATTTATTATAGCATAATTAGAAAGATTTTACTAATAAAATTCTAAAAAGATTACTTCCTTTTCTCGGTGATGAAATCTACCTAACTGTTGCAACAGTTAGGTAGAGCGGAGCTATTGAGACCTTAGGCTCAATAGCTAGTCATGGAACTCTGCAGGAGATCGCTGACGTCCGCCATTACTTGAGAAAAGTATGTAAATCTAAAAATTAGCATATTACAAGTACTAAAGGACCCCAAACTTAAAAGTTTAGAGTCCTTCTACCGTATTCTTTTTTGAGTCTAAACACAAAAAACTAGTAATACACATTCAGATGAGATGGCAAGACACGAATCGTTACTGGCAATTGGTCTCCCTCATCTCCGTCAACATTGACGCTGAGCTCTGCCTTGTCATCAGCCAACTCAACTGTGATTTCCTTAAAGGTCAGATACTCGATATTATCACTTTCTTCTCCATTGCCCGAAATCAAATCCGGCACAGAAACCAAGGTATCCAAGAGATTTTTATCCTTAAGGTACAAAAGATGGAGCAAGCCGTCATTGACAGTGGCTTCAGGGAGAATGCTCTCGAAACCTCCGATTGAGTTGGTAGAGCCAATCAAGAGTGTGCTGCTCTTTATCGTACGCTCTTCTCCATCAATCTTCAAGTGAAATTCGTAAAAACTAGTATCCATCAACTGCTTGAATCCTGAGATAAAGTAGGCAAACTTACCCCACTTGGTCTTGTCTTCTGAATCTACGTTGTTAATCGACTCTGGAATAGTTCCAATGGCAACCACATTCATAAAGTACTGGTCATTAATCTTGCCGATATCAAGTGGCTTGACTTTGTTGATATCCAGATTCTGGATGGCTTCTTCAGCATCTAGAGGAATGCCGAGAGCCCGCGCCAAGTCATTGACTGTACCAAGTGGAAAGAAACCAAAGGTCGGACGATAGTCTAGTTCAGCCAGGCCGCTGATTCCTTCATTAACCGTTCCATCGCCACCCATGACAAAGACGCTATCATAATGGTCTTCTGCCGCTTGCTTAGCAAAAGCTGCTGCGTCTCCGCCTTTTTCAGTATGCTTGACCACTACCTCATCGAAACATTCTGCCAGCTTTTCCCTCGCCAAGTCTTCATAGGACTTGGCTTTTTCTCCTCCCGAGCTAGGGTTGACAATTAATAGGACTTTAGACATAAGGAAACCTCTTTTCATTTGATAGCTCATTATACCATCTGGAAAACACTTTCACAAGAATTTGAAACTGCTGGCTTTCGAAAGATCAGAAAAGCAGTTTGGTATTTAAACTCTATTCCACAGAAAAACACTTCTGCTGTTAGATTTTTCTGTCTAACTTTAGAAGTGTTGTCTTATATTTAGTTTTTCTATTAAAAGAAGACAATGAGAACAAAGGCAATTAGGTTATTGACCAGATGTAGACCCATTGAGTAGCGCAGGTCCTTCTTGGCTAGATAGCCTAGGCCAAAGATAGCTCCCAAGATAAAGTAAATCAGAAACTGGACTAGGTTGCCCGGCATGTGCAAGAGAGAGAAAAGGCTGGAAGATAGCGTTAAATAGATCAGGATTTTCACCAAGCTTTTTTGGTCAGGAAAGAGAAACTTAGCCAAAAATCCTCGCACCAGTAACTCCTCAAGAATAGGAGCGAAGATTACAATGTAGAAAAAGGCAAAGCCCGGTTGCTGCTGGATCAATTGTACGGCAGTATTCTGATTGGCAGAAGATTCAATAGGAACAAGCTGCTGGAAGATAATAAAAGCAAGCAAGAGGACGCTGGGAAGCCAGATAGAGCTGGTCAGCTTGGTATTTTTGATCTCCAGTTCCAAATCTTTCTGGTACCATTTCCACATGGCAAAAGAATAGAGACTAGCAAGTATGACAAAGATTGGCAAAATCAATAGTTGAGAAAATCCTCCTGCCAGATAATGAACAGTATAGGCAACTATAGTAAAAAAGATAAAGAGATAAGACAAAAAAGCTAGTAAATATAATCCAAAATTAGTAAGAAAAGTTTTTAATTTCATAGTGACTCCTTATAGTTTGCTTTACTGAAACATAGCTAGCAGCAGAATTACAGCCATGGGGAGATTGTTCAGGATATGAACCAACATGGAATCTTTTATATTCCCCCGACGAGCATAGGATAAATAAAAAACCAGTCCAATTGCAAAATAAATTGGGAACTCTGTCAATTGGGTGATATGAGGCAGAGTGAAGACCACAGAAGTCACAATAGCAGCCAAAACCTTTTGATTATTTTTGAAAAAGAAGGCAGTACCAAAACCGCGGAAAATTAGTTCTTCCATGATAGGGGCGATAAAAGCAATCGTTGCAACAAAGAGCAAGGCAAAGAAGATATGCTGCGAAGACATCATTCCCCCTAGCCCTTGTATGGCGCTGTCATTACTGGTCTGGGAATTGCCGCTCAGGATGAGATTGAGATAAACACCAACAATAGCGGCCACTCTGGCAAGGAAAAAGAATAGAAAAGCAAAACCGATATCCTTGCCAGACAGTTTGAATTTTTTCTTTTCTTCAGGCACACGCTTCTGATATCGCCGCCATAAGCTACGAAAAATCAAGAAAACTAAAATCAGATACAAGGCTACCAATAAGATTTCTGCATAAATGGGTAAATTCTTCCCGTGCCTCAAGAATAGCATCGGAGCAGCATTTATTAGGAGGCTAAGAGCAATTAAGCCTATCCATTTTACAAGTCCTAAAGCAATTGATTTGAAGTTGTTCATTTTGTTTTCTCCTTTTGATAAATATTAATACCGACTTCCGTATCCTCAACAGAGATATCCCCCTTCTGCCGGAGAATAGCGACAGCGAGGAAAAAATCTCCTGCACAGCCGGCTGCATGGAAGCTAGCAAGGACGATATAAGAAGTCGCAGTCAGAATATGCAAGCCATAGATCAAGGTCAGGGCTAGGCTAATCAGAAAGAAAGGGGCCAGGATAATGACGAGCATCCTTGCCCGACTGTAACGACTGCCTGGGCTGGTCGCATAGGCCATGCCACTCTTAAAACCAAACTTGACCTTGGTATTTTCATCCCCCAAGACCTTAAAGAAAAAGCCGTGGATCAGCTCATGGATGATCATTAGAACAAGGAGGTAGAATAAGTCAAAGAAATGAAAAACTTCGCTGCCCTTGCCATACATTAGAATAGCAATCCAGGTAAAGAGGGCTAGAAAAGGGAAGATTAGCAATACAGCCATTATATTCAGAGCCAGATTGACCTTTTTATTATGGATAAAATCAAGTTCTTTCAGTAGTTTCATAATTTCCGCCTTTCATCGGGACATAAGTTTATTTGAAATATTTTCTTACCATTGGATAATACATAAGATTGATATAGATATGGATTACCACGATGACGACAAAGCCAGAAACAACATTGAGAGGTGTGAAGGCTCCCAGTATCCCTAAAATGACATAGAGGGCTGGCAGAAGTCTCTGATTTACATTAAAGAGAATAAGATAGCACTGTTCATAATTGGCTTGCAGCTCTGATTCATCATAAGAGAGGGCAAATTCTTTTATTTCCTCAGTAGTCGGAAAGGCTGATAGCTTATAGTGCCGCACCTTCTGAACTGTCTTTAAAAAGACAACTTGCAAAATAATATAAAGAAAGGCAATCGCATAATCTATAAGACTCCACTGAAGAGGGCTCTTATGATTAGTGATATTTCCAATAAAAACAACTCCAACTAAAATCGTAAAAAGAACGATAGCACTGCTGATATTAAAGACTATAGTCGCATATTCCAGATTTTTAAAGGTTAGCCGGTACCATTCATAATTCTTATCCTCATCTGCTTCTTTTTCATAGGCTTCATTGTATTTACGAGTCCGATAAATCAAGAAAAAAACCAATGGATAGAGGATGATAAGACTGGCCCTACCTAACTGACGCAGCAGTTGAACAGTAAAAATAGTCGACCAATTGATGCTTTTTAGCAGACCAGTTTCCGAAAACAAAATAGACAGACCACCTATTAAAGCTCCAGCTAGAAATATAAGGACATTATATAAAACTCTTTTCTGTGTAGATATACGTTTTTGCTCTTTCACGACTTCTTCTCCTTTATTTTTTTACAATAGATGATACAAGAATGCTGAGACTGATGGACTGTTTTAGCTCCTGTTGAAATGAATTCTAATTGCTTCTTCATTCTGCTTCCTCCACCAGCCGAAAGACATTCTCAACGTTTTCATTGAAAATATGGGCAATCTTAAGGGCAATCACAATCGACGGGGTATATTCGCCTCTCTCTATAAGGCTGATTGTCTGCCTGGAAACACCGGCCAGCTTAGCCAGTTCTGTCTGGTTGAGACCGTCACGCGCCCTCAACTCCTTGAGTCGATTTCTTAATTTCATTAAAATCCCCCACTTCTCCTAAAGCTCGATAGACCGAATGTATTCAATACAAATCAGCTTGGTCTTGGTCTGACCTTTTTTATCTGTCATGCTCAGCTTGACCCATTCTTCATCCACATCCACTACCAGCCAGTTTACCAGCCAGTTATTGGTTCCAATTGACTCGCTCATAATTGTCGGCTTCTTTCCAATCATTTCTTTTAAAAATTGTGACATTGTTTTGTTCCCCTTTCTTTTTCTTTCTAAAGACTTTATCCGCCCCTGCATCCGTTTTAACTTATTGGAAGAATCAATCCCAAAGATAAAAACCATAAAAATCATCGGAAGCAAGAACCATAAGAATGCATTCATAAGCGTCCCTCCATTTCCTGTTCAAAAGTATTGTAACAGATTCTTTTCTTTTTGACAAGTATATTTGTCAAAAAAATAATAATCATTGTCAAGAACACCATTATAATAGATAAAAAAGAATCCAGCTCAAACTGAATCCTTTTCCTTTATTCATCTACTTGAGAAAATACTTCTTTTAAAACAGCAATCCCCTGCTGGATTTCCTCCCTGCTGATAGTCAAAGGCGGCAGGAGACGGATGACATTCTCTCCGGCCGTCAGGATAATCAAGCTCTTCTGGCGAGCAGCTGCAACAATCCTTGACAGACTGGCGCTTGTTTCAATCCCAATCATCATGCCCAGACCGCGAACAGCAGAAATCTTTGGATGGTTCTGAAAAGCAAGCTGCAGTTGCTCCAATAAGATGTCACTCTTAGACCTGACTTCTTCTAGAAAGCCCGCCTCTTTCATGATATGCAAGGTCTCCAAGGCAGCTGCCATGGCTAATTTATTGCCACCAAAAGTAGAACCGTGACTGCCAGGTCCAAAAGCCGGAGCCAAGCTGGATTTTCCTAATAGAGCTCCTGCGGGCAGGCCATTGGCCAGACCCTTAGCCAGAGTCACAATATCCGGTATAATCCCATAGTGCTCAAAGGAATAAAGCTGACCAGTGCGCCCCATACCTGTCTGTACCTCATCAACAATCAGCAAAACCCCCTTTTGTTGGCAAAAATCAGCCAAGTTTTTGACAAAGCTTGCTTCTGCTGGACGAACTCCTGATTCTCCTTGGACCAATTCCAGCATGACAGCTGCCGTATCCTGATTGACCAAGTCTTCTACGCTGGCCAGATCATTGTAAATCGCATAGCTAAAATGGGGCACCCCATCACCAAATCCTTCCTTAATCTTATCCTGTCCTGTTGCGGCCATAGCGCCAAAGGTCCGACCATGAAAGGATTGCTGAAAAGTAATAATGCCTTGCTTACCAGTAGCTTTGCGGGCTAGCTTAATAGCTGCTTCATTAGCTTCTGCTCCGCTATTGCAGAAAAAAGCCAAATAATCATAAGAACCTGCCAGTTCCTGAGCTACCTGCTCTTGCAGAGAGCTAAGATAGAGATTGGGACTGTGCCAGATGCGCCCTGCTTGCTGGATCAAAGCCTGCTGGACCTGCGGGTGAAAGCCAAGATTGGTTACGCCAATCCCCGACGAAAAGTCCAAATAAGCCTTTCCCTCACTGTCAATCAGATAGGAGCCCTCTGCTTTAACAAACTCAATAAGTGCCCTCTTGTAGTTTTCAAATAGATAAGTCATCGTTATCCCTCTGCTATCAAGGTGCCCGTCAAAAGATTGTCACCAATCAGAACCTGCCCGACACCGGAAAGCACAGTCTGAACAGCACTCTCGATCTTAGGAATCATGCCGCCCTTGATGACACCTGTCTGAATCTTCTTGGACACCTGACTGGTCAGAAGCTGGGACAGGACTTTTTTATCCTCTAAAACTCCTTCTATATCTGTCATCAGGATCAGCTTCTCTGCCTGCAAGCTACTGGCAACTGCCGCAGCTAGATAGTCTGCATTGATATTTAAGAGCTCGCCAGCTGCATTTTCCCCTAGCGAAGCCAGCACTGGGACGATGTCCGCAGCCAGCAGCTGCTCTAGATAAGCAGTTTGAATCGCCTTCACCTGACCGACATAGCCATAGAGGTCTTTGTCGATATAATCCGCCGAAACTGTCTTTCCCAAATGTGAAACCAGCTGAAGGCTTTCAATATCTGAATCGTTCAGTTCTTGAGTCAGCGTCCGGCCGACTTGACCTAGCAAGGCCTGCTCAATAATGGGTAAGTCAGACTTAGCTGTTACCCGCAACCCCTTAACCTTGCGAGTAGGCAGCTGACGCTCTTTCATGAGTTGGTTAATGACCAGACCGCCCCCGTGAACGACCACGATTTTCTTACCAGCTGCTATCCACGCTTGCATTTGCTTGATAAACTTAGTAGACAGCTTTTGCGCAGCAACACCGCCAATTTTTATAACAATCACATCTTTCATCGCATTTCTCCTTAGGTTCTATAGAGGGCATTGATTTTCACATAATCATAGGATAGATCGCAGCCCCAGGCCTGAGCTTCAGCGTCCCCATCGTGTAGGTTAATGGTCAAGGTCAGCAGCTCCCCAGCCATGGCATCACTCGTCTCCTCGGGGTCAAAAGCCACAGGGCTAGAGGCCTGCATGACTGGAATCCCCTCAATCCAAATATCAATATTGTCTACTGAGACATCTGCTCCCGCATAGCCGATAGCTGCTAAGATTCGTCCCCAATTGGGATCTTGACCAAAAATAGCTGTTTTGACCAAGCTAGAGCCAACGACACTCTTAGCAATCATACGCCCGCTCTGTTCATCCTTAGCATGCCGAACATTGACCTCAATCAGCTTGGTCGCTCCCTCGCCATCCTTGGCAATTTTCTTAGCCAAGTCAGCCATAAGATAGCGGAGCATCTTGGAAAACTTTTCAAATTCTTCTGTATCTGGCAGAATTTCTTCATTTTGTCGGCAGCCGTTAGCCATGACTAGCACCATGTCATTGGTCGATGTATCTCCATCCACCGTGATTTGGTTGAAAGTCGTCTCCACATGCTGACTGAGAGCCGCTTGCAGGGTAGCACTGGAAATATTGGCATCACAAGTGATAAAGGCCAGCATAGTCGCCATATTCGGATGAATCATGCCCGATCCCTTAGCCACCCCTGCCATCGTCACCAGGTCTGTGCCAAACTCTTCTGTGACTACACAGGTCTTGGTACAAGTATCCGTCGTTAAGATAGCCTCAGCAAAATCATCTGCCTTCCCACTCACCAGAATCTGTGACAGGCCATTTTTCAGAGCATCCATTGGAAGCTGCTCGCCGATGACTCCTGTAGAAGCCAGACCTACCAAGTCGGGCTCAACCTCCAGCTTTTGGGCAGTCAATCGCTGCATCTCATAGGCAGCGGCCAGTCCCTGCTGACCTGTACAAGAATTAGCAACACCAGAATTTACAACTATTGCCTGCAATTTCTGGCTCTTTTGGATTGATGCTTTGGTCACTAGAAGCGGAGCAGCAATGACCTTATTGGTCGTATAGACTCCTGCCACACTGGCCGGCACTTCTGATACAATCCAGCCAAAATCTAACTTCTTTTTCTTAAAGCCAGCGTGTAAACCATCAGCCGAAAAGCCTAGCGGACTGGCAATCGTTCCATCAATAATCTTCATATTTAACCCTTTCTCATCTAGACATAGGACGGTTGACTGAACAGACCATCTGTTTCAGGAAAGCCCAGCATCAGATTCATATTTTGAACTGCCTGACCAGCAGCCCCTTTAATCAAGTTATCCAGCACAGCCATGACAGTTAAAATATTTGTCACAGGATTATAGTCAAAACCAATATCTGTATAATTAGTACCAACAACCTGGTGCAGATTCGGCAGAGTTGCTTGGATACGGACAAAAGGCTTGTCCTGATAGCATTCTTGGTAAATAGAAGTCAGTTCTTCCCGAGTCAAAGGTTCTTTTAACTTGCTGTAAACCGTTGCTACGATGCCACGATTGACGGGAATGAGGGAAGTTGAAAACTGAATCTGCTGCAATCTCTCATCAAAACGCTGCAACTGTTGCACAATCTCAGGAATATGCTGATGCTGATTTAACTTGTAAGTCACATAGTTATCGTGCACATAGACAAAATGGCTGGATGCAGCTGGATTTTTCCCCGCCCCTGTTAAGCCACTTTTGGCATCGACAATAATGGAGTCCAGCTCAATAGCCTGAGCCTGTAGCAAGGGAATCAAGGCCAACTCTGTAGCCGTCGCATAACAGCCAGGATTGGCAATAAATTTCTTACCTCTGACATCTGTAAACTCAGACAGCCCATAAATAAACTCTTTTTGAACATGGTCTTCAGCTGCCTCTTTCTGATACCATTTTTTATAAATATTCCCTGGCAAGCGATGATCACCAGATAGGTCAATAACTGGAAATCCCGCTTCCACAAAGTCTTTTGACAAATCTTTAGCCACTCCGCTTGATGTTGCAAAGAAAACAAGATCTGCTCGTCGCATAATTTCCTGACTGTCGAAACCTTCTATTTTCAGGTCGCAAATCCCCTTCAAATGAGCATATAACTCCGACACAGGAGAGTTCATATCTTGGCTGGCATGAAGGGAAACGACTTCCGCCTGCGGATGCTGCAGTAAAATACGGAGGAGTTCCATACCTGAGTAACCAGTAATTCCCACAATCGAAATACGCATATTTTTAAAACACCTCCGTATAAATATGCGTTTTATTTTACTCGCATATTTTCCCTTTGTCAAGCATTTTCTGTATTTTTATGCAATATTTTTGGAAATATCATTAATTATGTGAAAGAACATTCATGATTTCTTGCCGAAAAGCGACTTATTTGCTTATCATATAGAGAAGTAAGAAATCTAAGAGCACAGAAAAAGATCTGCCCAAAGAGCAGACCTTTTCATCTATCTGTTATCTCATATTACAACTTCTCAGCAACTGCTGCTAGCAGGTCTTGAATAGCTGATTGCTTGCTGCCGCCGGCCATAGCCATGTCTGGCTTACCACCGCCTCGACCATCCACAATCGGCGCCAATTCCTTAATCAGATTACCAGCATGTACGTCCTTGGTCTTGCTGGCTGCAAGGACATTGACCTTGTCTCCAATTGCTGCGACCAGTACAAGAACATCTGAATAGTCCTTCTGCTTCCAAGTGTCCGCAAAGGTACGCAAAGCACCTGCATCAGAAACAGAGACCTGACTAGCGATAAAGCTATGTCCATTTGCCTCTTGAACATTCTTGAAGACTTCACCAGAGGCCGCTGCTGCTGCCTTTTCCTTGAGCTCTGCATTCTCTTTTTGGAGTTGACGCAGCTGCTCTTGCAGCGCTTCTACCTTGTGAGGCACTTCCTTGATTTGCGGTGCCTTGAGGGTTGCTGCAATAGCCTTAAGCGCCTCTTCTTCCTCACGGTAGGCTTCAAAAGCTTCCTTGCTGGTGACTGCCAAGATACGGCGAGTTCCAGATCCGATACCCTCTTCTTTGACAATCTTGAAAATACCGATTTCAGAAGTGTTGCCTACGTGGGTTCCTCCGCAAAGCTCGACAGAGTAGTCGCCGATGGTTACGACGCGAACTTCTTTACCATACTTTTCGCCAAAGAGCGCCATGGCACCCATTTCCTTAGCCGTGTCAATATCTGTCTCTACTGTCTCGATAGCAAGAGCTTCCCAGATTTTCTCATTGACTTCTTGCTCAATAGCGCGCAGTTCTTCTGCTGTCACTGCTTGGAAATGCGTAAAGTCAAAGCGCAGGAATTCTACTTCGTTCAGAGAGCCAGCCTGTGTTGCATGGTTACCAAGAACATTATGCAGGGCTGCATGCAAGAGGTGAGTCGCCGTGTGGTTTTTCATCACACGGTGGCGACGGCTGTGGTCGATTTCCAGTTTATAGTTTTGACCAAGAGCCAGAGGAGCCAAGACTTCTACAGTATGCAATGGCTGTCCATTTGGTGCTTTTTGCACGTCCCTTACTTGCGCTACCAGATTACCAGCCGCATCAAAGATTTGGCCGTGGTCGGCTACCTGACCACCCATTTCAGCGTAGAATGGTGTTTCTGCAAAGATGAGGGCAGCTGTACCTGTCTCAACAGACTCCACTGCTGCATCATCCGCCACGATAGCAAGGAGTTCAGCTGTCAGCTCTTCTTTTTCGTAGTTAAAGACACTCTCTACAGTGATAGCCTGCAGGGTTTCATTTTGCATGCCCATTGATCCGCCCTTGACGACAGAAGCACGCGCCCGATCCTGCTGCTCTTTCATAGCCGCTTCAAAGCCAGCACGGTCTACAGTCATACCTGCTTCTTCAGCGATTTCCTCAGTCAACTCCAGCGGGAAGCCGTAAGTATCGTAGAGTTTGAAGGCATCTTGACCAGAGATGATTGTCTGACCTTTTTCTTTCAGGTCCGCTACGATGCCTTGGGCAAAGTGTTGACCAGAGTGTAGGGTGCGGGCAAAAGATTCTTCCTCACTCTTGATAATCTTTTCGATAAAGTCCTTCTTTTCAAGGACTTCTGGATAGTAGCTTTCCATAATCTTGCCCACAGTTGGTACCAGCTTGTAAAGGAAAGTCCCTTCGATGCCCAGCTTTTGACCATGCATTGAAGCACGGCGGAGAAGACGGCGAAGAACATAGCCACGGCCTTCATTTCCAGGAAGAGCCCCATCACCAATGGCAAAGGAGAGCGAGCGGATATGGTCTGCAATCACCTTGAAACTCATATTGTCGCCATCTTGGTCATAGGCCTTGCCGGACAGCTTCTCTACTTCACGAATGATTGGCATGAAGAGGTCAGTCTCAAAGTTGGTCTTAGCCCCTTGGATAACAGCCACCAATCGCTCCAAACCTGCGCCCGTATCAATGTTCTTATGCGGCAATTCCTTGTACTCGCTACGCGGTACAGCAGGGTTAGCGTTGAATTGTGACAAGACGATATTCCAGATTTCGATATAACGGTCGTTTTCAATATCTTCTTCTAAGAGGCGCACTCCAATATTTTCTGGATCAAAAGCCTCACCCCGGTCAAAGAAAATCTCTGTATCTGGTCCAGAAGGTCCCGCACCGATTTCCCAGAAGTTGTCCTCAATCGGAATCAAATGACTAGGCTCAACGCCCATAGCAATCCAGCGGTTGTAAGAGTCCTTGTCGTCTGGATAGTAGGTCATGTAGAGCTTGTCTTTGGGAAAATCAAACCACTCAGGGCTAGTCAAAAGCTCGTAAGCCCACTCAATCGCTTCATCACGGAAATAATCGCCGATAGAGAAGTTACCCAGCATCTCAAACATGGTATGGTGGCGGGCAGTTTTTCCAACATTTTCAATATCATTGGTCCGAATGGCTTTTTGAGCATTGGTAATTCGAGGATTTTCTGGAATGATGGTTCCATCGAAGTATTTCTTGAGGGTCGCTACACCAGAGTTAATCCAGAGCAAGGTTGGATCATTGACTGGCACCAAGCTGACAGATGGTTCTACTGCATGACCTTTAGTTGCCCAAAAATCCAGCCACATTTGACGAACCTGAGCACTTGACATTTGTTTCATTTATTTTTTCTCCTTAAATTTTTTCTAAAAATAATTGCATTATGATGACGAACTTTCCAGCATTTCGACATAATCAATAGCGACACAGAGTGAAATCACCAAATCTGAATAAGCCTCATCATAGACACTCACCTGATAAGTAGAGGTTAGATGGAAAAGCTCCTTGGTAATCTCTGCAACGACTTGATTGCTGTCATCCAGCAGACGAAAGTTTAAATCCCAGATGTTCCCTTCAACTCGAAGACCCAAATTATCAAATCTATATTTATCACGTAAAAAAGAGATTTTCTTACGGATATAAAAGCTATGCCCGCTGCTGAGTTTGATTTCAAACTGGGGCAGGAAAGTTAGAAAGGTCTTGGTAATCTGACTGACGATTTGCCCCTGACTATCATAGATAGTAAAGGTCTTAGGAATCTGGAAGAAAGAACCTTCCACTTGGTAATCCACATTCCCTCGATCGTCCTTGATATCAAAGCGTTCGCCGCCTAAGCGAAATTTCTGTTTGACAAGATAGGTTTTCATTATGTTACCTCCAGAGTCAACATAAAAGACAAGTTCCTTGTCCGAAGGGCGAAAAACCGCGGTACCACCTTCATTCAATGAACTTGTCATTCTCATTTCGTATTCTATTTTGCTAGATGAGTAGCATGATTCCCCGTCTCAGATGGCTCGCAGCACCGCCAATTCTCTGAACTAAGAACTTGAAAAATCAATTCTCACCAGTCTTATTATACTTGCTTATTGTCTTTTCGTCAACCTTATTCTGCGGCTGATGAAGAAGCTTCTTCTGAACTGCTTTCAGCTGCTGAGCTAGACTCGGATGTCTTTGAGCTGCTGGCAGCACTTGATGAAGAAGTTGAAGAACCTGTCGTTTCGATATATTGAGCAAAGATAGATTGGAAAGCACTGTCCTTAACCTTGATGTTAGCATCTTTCAGCTCTTTTGCCACAACGCTTTGGATGAAGCTAGTATCTTTTTCTTTTTGCGCAATGATAATCTTTTTCAGCTTGTCTTTGTAGTCTTTCCAGTTAGAAGATTTCTCTGACTTCTTGACCAGCTTAACAATATAGTAGCTTGCTGAGTACTGTGAATCTGGCACTGTCACAAGGTCTGAAACGCCATTTTCTTCCAAAGCAAAAGCAGCTTTTTTGACAGCATCTGGAACATCAGTAGAGCCAGAGTCAAACTTGATTTCTCCGCCTTTTTCCTTGGTGGCAGCATCGGTAGAGTTTTCCTTAGCGATTTGACTGAAGTCTGCTCCTTCTGCTTTAGCTTTTTCGAGAACTTCCTTACCTTTGTCTTCGCTGTCAACCTTGATGATTTGAGCCGTTACTTCTGGCGTGTAGTTTTCAAAGGCAGCCTTGTAGTTTTCGTCAGTCAGCTCTTTTTCAGCAGCCTTCTTAACGGCATGCTCTACCAGCATATTGGTGCGGATTTGCTCCTTGTAGGCATCTTCGGTCAATCCGTTTTGGGCCAAGACTTGAGCAAAAGCTGTACCGTAAGCCGTTTTAGACTTTTCGAAAGCATCCTTAACATCCTTGTCTTTGACGTCTTTGCCGTATTTTTCTTCAAAGATGTCTTTGATAGCCATCTGCAGCAAGACCTGCTGAGCAGCACCATTGTTTTTCACTTGATCGTAGAATTCATTGACAGTAATCGTGTTTCCTTTCATGGTCACGATGTCCTTGCCTTCTGAGTTAGAACATGCTGCCAATACAGCGACTGACAAGAGTGTCACAGCTCCTGCAAATATTTTTTTCTTCATTTTATATTGACTCCTTATTCTTAAAAGTTCACGTTTTCTATTGTAGCACAAATTTGAATTGATATCTTAAATTTTACTAAAAATTTTTGGAAATTAGGAAAAAATCAGAGATATCAATTTTTTCTAATCATAAGCAGACCATCTCCTAAGGGAAGCAAACTCGCAGTTAAATCTAGACTGTCCAAAGTTGCGTCAAAAAGACTGTGCAGTCCTCGGTAAATAGCCCGTTGACCACGCTTAATTTCTTCAAAAGGCTTGGCAACATCTCCTCCTTGAAAGACATCATCAATGAGGACCAGACCACCAGGATTGAGGCGCTTGAGGACTTGGGGCAGAAAGACCACATACTTGGACTTGGCAGAGTCCATAAAGACAAGGTCGTAAGAATCCTCCAGTGTCTCAAGCAGATCCATTGCGTCACCTTCTAGCAGCGTGATTTGCTGACGGCTGTCATATTTAGCAAAATTAGCCTTGGCCAGCTCAATCATCTCTGGATTGCGGTCAATAGTTGTAATCTGAGCTTGAGGAGCATGCTCCGCCATCAAAAGGGCCGAAAAACCAATAGCCGTCCCGATTTCTAAAATCTTCTCTGGCTGCAGGCTTTCGAGTAGCAAGCGGAAGTAAGCCACTGTCTCATGGGGAATCACAGGTATATTTTCAGCTTTGGCAAAATCCTCCAACTCCTTTAGTCCACCAGTGACCGGCTGGAGTCTCTGTCTCATAAAGTCTACAATTTCTTCTTTGACCACTGGCCGACGCATATTGGGATTAGAGTTTTGATTATAAGTCTCAACCATTTTATGCCAGTCCCAACTTCTTGACCAAGGCTTCGAATTCGTCCAAGCGACGCTCAAAGACAGCAAAAGCAGCGTTTAGGTAGTCTTCTTTTTCCATATCCACACCTGCTTTTTTGATGACATTGAGTGGATAGTCAGAGTTCCCAGCTTTGAGATAGTCCAGATACTTGTCCTTGTCTTCCTGACTACCATGGACAATCTTTTCAGCCAAGGCAGAAGCCGCTGAAAATCCTGTTGAATATTGGAAAACATAGTAATCATAGTAGAAATGCGGAATCCGAGCCCACTCGTACTGAATCTGTGGATTATCTTCTTTCTTCAGACCATAGTATTTCTCGTTCAAATCAGCGTAGAGTTCATTGAGAAACTCGCTGGTCAAAACTTGACCTTCTTGGTCAGCCTTGTGGATAGCATGCTCAAACTCAGCAAACTGGGTTTGACGGAAGACTGTACCTCTAAATCCATCCAAGAAGTGATTGAGGATAGCAAAGCGAGTAGCATCATCTTCTACTTCTTCCAAGAGCTTCTCGGTCAGGATATTTTCATTGGTCGTCGAAGCAATCTCAGCTAGGAAGATAGAGTAATCTCCATAAACATAAGGCTGGGTCTCACGTGTATAGCTGGAGTGCATACTGTGACCCGTCTCGTGCACCAAGGTAAAGAGATTGTCCAGCGTGTCCTGCCAGTTGAGCAACATAAAGGCATTGGTATCATAAGACCCGCCTGAGTATGCCCCTGAGCGCTTGCCTTGATTTTCATGAACATCAATCCAGCGCTCTGAAAAGGCTGTCTTGACTCGGCTCAAATAATCCTCACCCAGAATAGCCAGAACTTCCTCAGACTTAGCCAAGGCTTCCTCATAAGTGAACTTGTAATCTGTCTCTGACAAAGGTGTGTACATATCATACATCTTCAAATCAGAAATGCCTAAAATCTTCGCTCGCAAAGCGATATAACGCTGCAAAAGAGGCAAATGCTTATTGACAGCTGAAACTAAGCTGTCATAGACACTTTCTGGAATAAAGTCCGCTGACAAAGACGCTTCACGGGCAGATGAAAACTTGCGGACTTTCGCATTGTAGTTGTGAACCTTGACATTGGTCTGCAGAGTCTTAGCATAGGTATGCTGGTACTGCTCGTAGACGCTGTAGAGAGCCTCATAAGCTTCCTTACGGACCTCTCGATTCTTAGACTCGACCAAGGTGATATAGTTGCCGTGGCTGAGCTGAATTTCATTTCCATCTTCGTCATGCACCATCGGAAAGACAATATCCGCATTATCCAAGATAGCAAAGGTTTCTCCTGCTGCACCAAAAATTTCACCAGCACCAGCCAATAGCTCCTCTTCACGCTGTGTCAGGATGTGGGCTTTCTTTTTCAAAAGCTTGTCAAAATAATGCTGATACAGCTGCAGGGCTGGCTGCTCAGCCAAGAAAGCTTGGTACTGCTCTTCTGTAATCGCCATAAATTCGGGCTCATAGAAGGCAAAGCTTTGACCAAAATCGCTGTAAAGAGTCATGCCTTTAGCCTGATACTCTTGGTACTTAGCCACACGTGTATCCTGGTCATTCTTCATGTGAGCGTAAGAATAAAGCTTTTCAATACGGCGCATCAAGTCTAGCTGCACTTCAGTCGTTGTTAAGAGACTGTCCGCTGAATCCAGCAAATGTCCAGCCAGACTAGCTGCTTCCTTCACTTCTTCTGAAACCTGCGCCAACTCTGCTTCAAAGGCTTCATCTGTTGGGAAAATAGTACTCAAATCCCAAGTATATTTTTCTTCAATTTCATTTCTTTGTTTTGCCATAAAAAAATCCTCCGACTCCCCTATTCTATCACAAAATTCCACTTTTTATAAAACTCAAGTACCAAAATCTCTTAGTAGCTATGCAGACTGACTTAGTTTATAAAAAAACTCTTTGAACCTAATTCCTGACCAAACAAAAACTAGATTCCAAAGAGTTCATTTTTTCCTATCACTAAATGACTTATCATATGTCATTCTCCCCTCAATTTCTTTGCGAGTTCACCAGAGATTACATAACCTGTGTGTTCTAATTTCTCTTCAGATTCTTCCATCAATGTTGTTTTAATAGTTAATTCTGGATCACCATTGATTATAAGTTCAACGATTAACCCCCCCATTGGATTATAGTCTAATTCATCTTCATTAATTGAATATTCTTTTATAATCCCCTCCTCTGTCAATGCTTTAGAATCTTCCTGTCTTAGTAATTCTTCTATTGCTCTCTGCGCTTTCTTCCCCTCCGCAATCTGAATCATTTCTTCTCTTTCTGACCGACTGTTTAAAATACCACAACCTCCTAAAAATATAGCCGAACTAATTGTGATGATACTCAGAAAAATTACAAAAATTTTCTTCATAATGGCTCCTTTCGCTTCTCATTTTTGATAAAACCGATGCCTTAACAAAAACGAGAAGGCGAATTTAGATTAATTTTTTATATTAATTATTATACTATTTTTCCAAAGAACATAATAGCGCAATCATTGTTAGGAAGTTATGAAGGAAAAACATTATTCTTCATTGACGCGTACGTTTCGTAAATTTGGGAGATAGTACCGATGTAAGCAACATCTTCAACTATTCCAGCCCTCCAATATGCATGTTTCCATCAAATTCAAACAATGAAATATCAACATCCTGTCGATCCTTATATCCCGCACCATCAATAGGAACTAAGTAGCCATTCATTTATACACCTCCAACAAGTTTGTCAAGTTCATCAGATGCAAAATAACTCGCTATTCTATATTCACCCGTCTTTTCTTCTAATACCGTCATACTCATATTTAACTCATGGTCATTATTGAGAACCACATAAACCAACATGCCTCCCATAGGATTATACTCCAACTTATCCTTTTGAATTTCATAAGATTTAATCTTCCCTTCTACTGTTAGAGCTTTGGGATCCAGTTCTCTCAACTCTTTCTCAATCGCCTCCTTCATCTTTTTACTCTCCGCAATCTGAAGCATTTCTTCTTGTTCTGAACGACTGTTTAACATACTGCATCCTCCTAAAAGCATAGCCGAGCTGAGCGTAATGATAGTCAGAAAGATGACAAAAATTTTCTTCATGATAGCTCCTTTCGTTTCTCATCTTTGCTAAAGCAGATGCCTTAACAAAAATGGGAAACTGGATTTAGATTAACGTTTTATCTTATCATTTTTATACTATTTTTTAAGGGTGCAAAAGCGCAATCATTGCTAGGAAGTTATGCAGAAAAAGTCTTATTCTCCCCTCAACTTCTTTGCAAGCTCACCAGAAATTACGTACCCTGTATGTTCTAACTTCCCATCAGAGTCTCCCATCAATGTTGTGGTAATTGTTAATTCCGGGTCATCGTTTATTATAAGCTCAACTATTAAGCCACCCATAGGATTATATTTAAGATTTTTTCATTTATTGTATATTTTTTTATTGTCCCATTTTCTGTCAATGCTTCAGGATCTTTCTTCCTTAACATTTCCTCCATTAACTTTTTAGATTTCTGACTCTCCGCAATCTTAAGCATTTCTTCTTGTTCTGAACGACTGTTTAACATACTGCATCCTCCTAAAAGTATCGCCGAACTAAGCGTAATGATAGTCAGAAAGATGACAAAAATTTTCTTCATGATAACTCCTTTCGTTTCTCATCTTTGCTAAAGCTGGTACCTTAACGAAAATGAGAAACCGATTTTAGATTAACGTCTTATATTAATTATTGTACTATTTTTCAAAAGAACATGATAGCACAATCATTGTTAGGAAGTTATCTAGAAAAACCTTATTCTTCATTGCCATTTACATTGTCGTAAAGTTTAGAGATAGTGCCGATATAACCATTTTCACCTTTAATTGAGTTGTTTTCTCCCACTTTCAAAGATCTATATTCCACCAGAGCTGCCTCTATATTTGTTAATCTGTGTTGTTTTTATTATTAGCCATATTATTCTCAAATTAACAGACTTAATTCTTGGGAAACGCCATAACTGACTACTTCATAATTACCTGCTTCTTCTTCCTGAACAGTCATATTTATATATAGTTTTTCTTCCCCATTAATAATCATATAAACATCTAGTCCACCCATGGGATTATAATCTAACTTATCCTTTTGAATTTCATAGGATTGAATCTTTCCTTCTGGTGTCAAAGCTTTGGGTTCCAATTCCTTAAGAAAATTTTCCAAGGCTCTCTTCATCTTTTTACTCTCCGCAATCTGAATCATTTCTTCTTTCTCTGACCGACTGTTTAGAATGCTGCAGCTTCCTAGAAGCATAGCTGAACTAATCGTGATGATAGTCAGAAAGATGACAAAATATTTCTTCATGATGACTCCTTTAGTTTGTTACCTTTGCTCAAACTGATGTCCTAATGAAAATGGATTTGGATTAATGTTTTATCTTATCATTGTTATACTATTTTTTAGAAGTCTCAAGTACTCCAGTACGGATAAAGAGTTGTAAAGACAAAAACTCGTTCTCCATCACGCTTGATATTTTTATAAATTTGGGAGACGGTGCCTAAATAATCCTCCCTTTTACATCATATTCTTTACAACATGCATACTCCTATACTCATATAAATAAGTTCCAACAAGTTGTTTATCTTCATATTCTCTAACATCAACAGGGTTTTTATAATCAGGCGTATTACTTTTCTCCTCTAATTAGCTCGTTAAATTCCGGAGACATGCCATAACCACCCGTCTCGTATTCGCCAGTAGTTGAATTTTCTTGAAAAGTCATGTCTAATTCAAACTTATTATTATCATTAATTATTAAATAGATGTCTAATCCTCCCATCGGATTGAAATCTAATTTATTCTTTTCAATTTTATACGTTTTAATCTTTCCTTCTGCTGTCAGAGCTTTAGGATCCAGTTCTCTCAACTCTTTCTCAATCGCCTTCTTCATTTTTGTACTTTCCGCAATCTGGATCATTTCTTCTTTTTCCGACCGACTTCTTGGCATACTGCAGCCTCCTAAAATAATGCCTGAACTGACCGTGATGATACTCAGAAAAATGACAAAAATTTTCTTCATAATGACTCCTTTCGCTTCTCATCTTTGATAAAACCGATGCCTTAACAAAAACGAGAAGGCGAATTTAGATTAATTTTTTATATTAATTATTATACTATTTTTCCAAAGAACATAATAGCGCAATCATTGTTAGGAAGTTATCTAGAAAAACCTTATTCTTCATTGCCATTTACATTTTCTTCATCCATTAGTTCTGTAAGCTTCGGTGACCACACAGTCCCATCTCTGTGAAATTTCCCATTTTCGTCCTCTGTAATGACATATCCTAGTGTTACTTCTTCGTCACCATTAATGATTAGATCAAACATTAATCCTCCCATTGGGTTCTGAGTTAGTGACTTTTTATTAATTTCATAACTTTTAATTTTCCCTTCAGGTGTTAATGCTTGAGGGTCAATCTTTTTCAGCCCTTCCTCAATAACACTCTTCATCTTTTTACTTTCTGCAATTTGAAGCATTTCTTCTTTTTCCGACCGACTGTTTAACATACCACAACCTCCTAGAAACATGGCTGAACTTAGCGTGATGATAGCCAGAAAGATGACAAAAATTTTCTTCATGGTGGCTCCTTTCGCTTCTCATCTTTGCTAAAGCCTACTGGATTAGCACGATTTAGAATTTTTAACTGTCTAACTTATTACTTTATTATATTATACAGGATTCTAAAATATTCTAAAACTGAAAGGATAGCTAAAAGTTTATGGCTTCATCAATGAGAAACTAACGATACTTAGCATTTTCTCTTATCATCTCATAAAAAGCCGGTGAATAAACAATTTGCAGATTTTTTTGCTGGAGATTGGCATAATAGGTCTCAAACTGCTGGTAATAGCCAGTCAGGTCACTAGTTATCTGACAGAAGAAGGCAGCCTGTATCGGCCGAACCTGTGGATAGAAATCCTCTGCAGTCTTAGTCAAGAGATTATCTCCAGCCTGATAGAGCTGGGCCTGCAGCCTCATCCATCTAGGCTGCTGGTAATAAAGCTGACGGCGGATATAGCTGCAGATGTGCGGATCTTGCTGGGCCAGAAAGCTGTTCATCTCCTGCTTTTGAAAGGGCAAACGCAAAATATCTAAAAGCCGGCCGTTACCAAAGGGAAAGTTCTTGGTCTTGTGCTGGACTTTTCCATGCAGATCTTCGTGAATCAGGTATTTAAGACGCAGAACTTGCTTTTCTTGATCCAGCTCCCAAAGATGAAAGCCCATATTTTTACTAAAATAGAGAAAATCCTTCTGCAGGCGGGTTAAGGAATCCTTGAGCCAAAGTTTTCGCCCCCAAAGCCAGAGAACCTGATAGCCATGCTGGGGGTAAGAAAGCGTCCGTTCCTGCAGCCGTTCTATACTTAGAGGACTGCACTGGACTTCAAGCGCCAGTTTTTTATCAACCAGCAAATCAGCAATCTGCTGCAGTGCAGGCAAAAAAGCTTCCACCTCAACTTCTTCTTTCTGGACAGCCCAGCGAAAAAGCTCCGCCTTCAGGTTCAGGTGCTCGACACTCTCATTTTCCCTATAAAAACGACACTCTTCTAGCGAAATATGCGCAAAATGCGGCTGCATAACCTTCCCTTTTTTAAAACGGACTGCCCCTGAACAAGCGGGACAGACGAAATCAGCCCCCTTCTCAATCTTCTCCTCCAGAGCATTACACAAAAGTCCCTTATGATTTCGCGCCACAAACATATCCCAGCCCCCTCTAAAAAATTCTCTCATTTACTAAAATATTCGCAAAAGAAAAGAGAAAGTATCTACACCATCAAAAAACGAGTCAAGAGAACATCTCTCCGACTCGTTTTTTATTATCCAAATAATTGATTTCCTTTTCGTTCTGGCAATTTTAGAAAGAGACTCAGCAGGCAGACTAGGCAGATGACAGCTGCTAGAAAGAGGTTCATTCCTTCGTAACCCCAACTGTCCAGAAAGTGACCGGCCAGATTTTGAATGAGAATGGTTCCTAGACTGCGGGCCGTCTGGACCAGAGCAATGGCTGTAACCAGGTATTTTTCATCAACCAGACTGGCTACGATTTTCAAGGTCACCATAATCAAAACCATGCCGGTCACGTGCTTGGAAAGGAGAGTCATCCCGATTTTCGAAATCAAATCTAGGTCTAAAGCATAGACGCTGTACTGGAGAAAGATGATTCCCAAACAGATATAAAGAAGCTTCTTCATCGAAATCTTGTCCATAAAAAGATAGGAATAAAAGATAAAAGGCGCTTCAACCAGAACTGATAGGGCAACAACAGTCGAAGCCCTATCTACCTCTAAGCCACTGTGCTGTAGCATGGCAGGGATATAGGTATGACCAGTATTCCCCACTCCAGAGTAAAGGGCGACCAAAAGCAGGTAAAAGAGATAGGTTTTGTTGGTCAAGAGTTTCCCCAGACCTGTCTGCTTGTGAATGTCTTTTTTATCTAGGGCTGCTCGGTCGTGCTTAGGCTGGATTCCCAAAAGTCCAATGCTGCTGATAAGCATCATGCCAATAAAGACTGGGAAAATAGCCTGTGGTGCGACTCTTTGATAGATTAGTCCTGCTAGCTGAGAGCCTAAGGCATAGCCAATGGTTCCCCAAATCCGAATCTTGCCATAAGTATAAGGACTTTGGGCCGCAAGAACATCCATGACTGGATTGACCCCGTTAACCAACATGAGAACTAGGCTATACCAGACCAGTAACTGCCAAAGCTGAGTCGCTTTCATGAAAAATACAGCCCCAACCATCATAACTAGAAAGCTAAAAAGGAAGATCTTTTTAATTCCCAAAGCGTCGCTGAGAACTCCAAAGATTGGCTGAGCCAACATGGAGGCAAAGAAGGAAGCTGACACTACCATCGATACTTGGGCATTTGAATAGCCTAAATCCTGCATATAGACTGATATCAGGGTCGAAAAAAGAGAGTAGGCTAAGAAGAAAAAATTAAAGAGTAAAAAATGAGCTAGATAGCTGTTGTGAAACTTTTTTCGCATGAAAATCTCCTTAAAACAGAAAGAAAACTCAGCAAAAGAACTGAGTTTTAGCTTGGAAAGTCATTCCGTTCGTATGTGACAGAGGACATTCCCTTTATTCAATATCTGTATTTCTACGACGTTCCTGCTTTGCAGCCTTGCGTTTTTGGCGACTTCGGTATTCAAAGTACAGAATGATTAGCAGGATGCCAACAGGCAGCATAATCAACATCTTATCACTGAAGAACACACCATACCAAGGCTTGCTTTCCGACTTGCTGCCAGTCACATTTTCAATAGCCTGAGCAACTGGATTCTCAACTTTCTCGACTTTCATTTCATCAGAGATCTTGCTAGACAAGGTCTTCAAGCCATTTTCAGCCTTGAGAACATTGTTTTCAACCTTGACTTTAGGCTCGGTTCCCTTTTTAACAGTAGCGTAGAAATCCTCAGGCAGCTTATATTTCTGTCCATCAATCTCCTGCTCACCCTTGGATAAGAGTTTTTTGTACTCATAGTCTGCATAAGCCTTCTCAATCAAAGCATTACCAAAAGGATGGCGGTAATACTCACCGTCTTGGTCAGACCAGTCACCGACTCCCATAATCACAGCAATCATGCGCTGATCTCCACGCTTAATGGTCGCGATATAGTTGAAAGCACCGTTAGGACTAGAGCCTGTCTTCATGCCATCTACGCCCTTGAGTGCGTATTTAGCACCCGGCAGGGAGTAATTATAGGTTTCAAAGGTTTCCTCGTAAGGAGTTCCGGCTTTAACCGTAACCTTGGCTTTATTAGTATAGTTTAGAATCTCAGGATGGTGGTTGACAAAGTTATAGGCCAGAATCGCCAAATCACGGGCTGTTGTTTGATTGCTGGCATAATTATCGTAGTTTTGAGGGTTATAATAGCCCTTAAAAGAAACCGCCGCTGCACCGCTGGCATTGAACCACTTGGTATTGGTCATGCCCAGTTCTTGAGCCTTGGCATTCATCCGATCCAAGAAAGCATCTGGATCATTGTCCGATAAATAATTGGCCAGCATAACGGTTGTCGCATTGGATGAAGGCACGATTGTCATGGTAATCAGCTCAGATACGGTATAGTCCACACCAGCGACAATTTTATTATTAGAAATTTCATAAATATTAGCAGTAGCTTGATCCTGAGGTGTAGCTGTAATGACCGTCTTTTCGCTGATTTTTCCTTCCTTAATCGCTTCAAAGACCAAGTAAAGCGTCATGAGCTTACTCATACTAGCGGGATCACGCACCTCATCGACATTATCCTCCCAGACAACATCACCTGTACTGCCGTCAATAACGAGAGAAGACTTGGGACGATTAATCGCCTGAACATTATCGTGCGGATACATCTTTTTAGCCATATCCACCAATTCATCAGCCCTAGCAGCTAGTGGTGCTAACGAGGTCAGGAACGCAATTCCCAATAACAAAAGCTTTTTCTTCACAGGATCCTCCAAAGAACAATTATACCTATCTAGTATATCATATTTTACGCAAAGTCAACCATAAATCTAAAAATCCTACCTAAAAAATAGATAGGAAATTAAGAGACTTTTATCTGGCAAAGCTAGTTTTATAGCAACAACATCAAAATCTTAGTGATTTAACAAGCTAAGAGCTTCCTTATCAGCGATAATTACAACATCCGGATGCTTCTGGAGAGCACTGCCTGGCAGCTCCTCTGTCACTTCACCCTCAACAGTCCCTGCTATAGCCTTGGCCTTAGCTGAACCGTAAGCAAAGAGGATGATGGACTTGGCATCAAGGATATTGCCAATCCCCATGGAAATAGCCTGAGTCGGAACATCTTCCATCTTGTCGAAGAATCGAGCATTGGACTGAATGGTGGACGGTGTCAGATCTACTAAATGAGTCTGACTGTCGAAACTGGTTCCCGGCTCATTAAAGCCGATATGACCATTCGTACCGATTCCCAAAATCTGCAAATCAGCAGGATGCTCTGCGAGAAGCTGATTGTACCGCGCCACTTCTGCTTCTAAATCTTTCGCTGCGCCATTAGGCAGGAAGCTTGCTTTAAAAGGCTTTTGATTAAAGAGGTGCTGGTTCATGAAATAGCGATAAGATTGAGGATCGTCCTCCTGCAAACCGACATATTCATCCAGATTGACACTGATCATCTCTGAAAAATCAAGGTCGCTCTCAACAATCTGCTTGTAAAATTCTTCTGGGCTGCTGCCTGTAGCCAACCCCAAAGTTTTTGCTCCTTGAGCTATCTTTTCCTTGAGCAGTTCAAGAGCCGCTTTGCCACCTTCTACTTGGTTTTCCACTTGAATAATTTTCATTTTTATACCTCCACATCTTTTCTTAATTCTATTATATGGTATAGACCAATTTTTGTCAAGAAAAAGTCGGTAAATTGAAGAGATTTTTAAGTCATGCTCGCTTCCTTTTGCTACAAATCGTGTTATAATAGAACCATGTTTTTACTGATTGTTTTATTGATTTTATTTTTAGTCGGAGTCTTGCTCTGCAGCCTGAGTTTCCTCATGAAAAAACAACCAGGCTGGCAGATTGTAAGTTTGATTTTAGGAGGCTTACTTACAGCCAGTCCCTTCCTACTAGCCGCCTACTTACTCTGGCTGATGAAAACAATATAAGGAGATACGATGAATACCGCTGATTTTGATTTTGACTTGCCCGAAGAGCTGATTGCTCAGACGCCTTTAGAGAAAAGGGATGCTTCCCGCTTGCTAGTGGTTGATAAAGAAACGGGAGCCTTCTCAGACCAGCACTTTGACCAGATTATTGATCAGCTCCAGCCCGGCGATGCCTTAGTTATGAATAATACTCGTGTCCTGCCTGCCCGCCTTTATGGTATCAAACCTGAGACAGGCGGCCATGTCGAGCTGCTGCTACTTAAAAATACTCAGGGAGATGACTGGGAAGTGCTAGCCAAGCCAGCCAAGCGTCTCAGAGTAGGTGCTCAGATTTCCTTTGGCGATGGACGCTTAACTGCAACTGTCGTAGAAGAGCTGGAGCACGGGGGGCGCATCGTACGCTTCGACTACCAAGGAATTTTTCTAGAAGTCTTGGAGAGTCTGGGAGAAATGCCCCTGCCTCCTTATATCCACGAAAAGCTGGAAGACCGTGAACGCTACCAGACTGTTTACGCCAAAGAAAACGGCTCTGCTGCTGCGCCAACTGCTGGACTTCATTTCACAGAAGAGTTGCTGGAGCAGATTGCAGCCAAGGGAGTCAAGCTGGTCTATCTGACCCTTCATGTCGGACTGGGAACTTTCCGACCGGTTTCTGTGGACAGCTTAGATGATCACGAGATGCACTCCGAGTTTTACAGTCTGTCCGAGGAAGCTGCCCAGACACTCCGTCAGGTCAAGGCTAATGGCGGTCGTGTCATTGCAGTCGGCACTACATCTATCCGCACCTTGGAGACAATTGGTAGTAAATTCCAGGGGCAGATTCAGGCTGACTCTGGCTGGACCAATATTTTTATCAAGCCGGGATACGATTGGAAAGTAGTTGATGCTTTTTCAACCAACTTCCACCTGCCCAAGTCAACTCTTGTCATGTTAGTTTCAGCCTTTGCTGGACGCTCCTTAACCCTCCAAGCTTATGAGCATGCCATTACTGAGCGCTATCGCTTCTTCAGCTTTGGTGATGCTATGTTTATCAAATAACTATAGGTGAAAATTTATGAATAAAATTGAAAGCAGACACCGTCTCATCCGCTCCTTAATCATGGAGAAAAAAATCCATACCCAGCAAGAACTCCAGGAGCATTTGGAAGCAAACGGCGTCATTGTAACCCAGTCCACTCTTTCACGAGATATGAAAGCACTCAATCTGGTCAAGGTCAGTGAGAACGATACTTCCTACTATATCATCAACAGCATCGCACCATCCCGTTGGGAAAAACGCCTCCGCTTCTACATGGAGGATGCTTTGGTCATGCTGCGGCCAGTTAAAAATCAAGTCGTCATGAAAACCCTGCCTGGTCTGGCCCAGTCTTTCGGTGCAATCTTAGACGCTCTAGAGCTACCACAGATTGTAGCTACTGTCTGTGGTGATGATGTCTGTCTGATTATCTGCGAGGATGATCAAGGGGCTCTTGACTGCTTTGAGAAGCTCAAAGAATTCACCCCACCATTCTTCTTTAGTAAATAAAAGCTGAGGCAATTTTGTCTCAGCTTTTTCTATTAACAATTTTTTGCCTCAATGAAAATCATCAGCAAATCGGAAAGCCAGAATTGACTAGAGCAACGCATTACCGAAGATAGTTTCAAAAAGTCAGCATTTAAGGTGTTGTAGCTAGACGATAAATAGCTTCCGCATAAATATCCATGGCCCGATATAGATCATCTAAGCGCAATCGTTCATTGACCTGATGCTCTGTCTGGTCAGCTCCCGGAAAGAGAGCGCCGAAGGCAACACAGTTAGGCATAGTACGAGCAAAGGTCGCTCCGCCAGAAGACATAGCTGGACTGTCGTCTCCTGTTTTCTCCTGATAAATTTCCATCAGGGTGCTGACCAACTCACTGTCCAAAGGTACGTAGAGCGGAGCCAAGTAGTCAAACTCCTGATAGGTCAGCTCGTATTGACTGGCAATCTTTGCCAGCTTTTCAACTAGCTTGTCCTTGTCTGCCAAGACCGGAATCCGCATGTCAATCCGAATCTCAGAGCGGTCAGAGGTTAAAGTCAGACCGGCAACATTAAAGGAAAGAAAGCCCGTCGGTTCATCAGACACAGGCCCAAAGAGATGGCTGCCTGTCGCATCTTCACCGACTTCCTGAGCCAGAAATGCAAGAGCCGGATGCGAATCCAAGGGCTGCAAGACCTTGGCTAGGCGAATAATGGCATTGATTCCTTGGGCGGCATCCTTGGCATGCTTGGGCAAGCCGATAACTGTTACTTCTTCTGCCGTTCGCTCATATTCATAGCCTAAATCTTCCAAGCCTGCAACAACTGACTCCAGTAAGCTGCCCGAATAGGAAGCCTTGGCAGGGACGACATTGAAAGCCTGACCAGCTTCAAGCTCTAAACTATCAGAGCCCGGCCCTTCCAGCTTGAGCTGCAGAAGCCCCTTCTCAGCATAGGTCAAGGGGAAGGAAGAATCTGGTGCAAATCCAAGTGCAGCCTGCTCTTCAAGCTGATTATACCTAGCCATGCAGCGCCAAAGCGTCTCCTCGTCTGTACCAAAGATAAAGCGAACCCGCTTTTTAAATTCTACTCCGCTATCCAGCAATGCTTTTACCGCATAAAGAGCGGCCATGGAAGGTCCCTTGTCGTCCTGAACCCCTCGACCGAAAATCCAGCCATCCTTGACAGTGGCTTCAAAGGGAGGTGTCTGCCAGTCCGACTCATCACCTGATGGAACAACATCCAAATGACAGAGAACGGCCAGGAGCTGAGCTCCATGACCGATTTCTGCATATCCGTAATAACCTTTAGGGTCGAGGTATGTTGTAAAACCTAGCCCTCGACAGATTTCTAAAGTTTTTTCTAGGACATCTTGGATAGCTTGTCCAAAAGGTGTTCCATTTTGGCCTTCATTGAGGACTGAAGGATAGGAAACGATTGTTTTCAAAGATTCAAGAAAATCTTCTTTAATCTCTTCCGTTATAAATTTTTTCATGGAATCACCTCAGCTTCTAGCTTATAGGAACGGTAAGAAAGTTCCTAGGAGTAAAAGACCAATACTGATAGCAATAATCGCTACAATCAGCTTGCCGATAAATTTCCACCAAGTTCCGATATTGATACGTCCGAGTGCCAAGGCTCCCATAACGATACCAGAAGTTGGTGCAACCAGGTTCAGCACACCTGAAGCAGACTGATAAGCTGTGATAATCAAGCTAGCTTTGACATTGACAAATTCTCCCATTGGAGCCATGATTCCCATAGTTGCACTGGCTAGACCAGATGATGATGGGATAAGGAAGGACATTGGCAGGTAGAAAATGTAAGTCAAGACGATAAATACTTGTGATGATAGACCGCTGAGTCCTTGTTTACCCCAATTGAGGATAGTGTCTGTAATCATACCGTCATTCATGATAACTTGGATACCACGGGCGATTGCTACGATTAGGGCTACGCTAAGCAGATCAGCTGCACCGTTCATAAAGGCAGAGATAATTTTGTCTTCCTTGAGACCGTACACAACACCAATCAAGATTCCCATGAAGGCAAAGAGCATAGCTCCTTCTGGGAAGTACCAAGTACCCAGTGCAGAAGTAGATGAACCAACAATCTTACCAAGAACTGGAAGACCAGTCAGCCAAGTATTGATGTCCTTAAATATAGTAATACCGAGATCTGTCCAAGGAATGAAACTCAATACCATAATAACGAATGTCAAAATGAACAGAACGAGGACAGTTCTTTGTTTTTTGCTCAGAGTTGACTCAACAGATGAAGAAGTTTCAACGTTAAAGTGTTTCAAATCTTCTTCGCGAGTGCTGTAAACCAATGACTTGGTCGGATCTTTTTGAATCTTATCTGCATAGCGGTAAACAAACCAAGTGCTGAGAGCAGTAAGAATAACCAAGAAGATGAGACGAAGGACAATCCCTTCACCAGTTCCGACACCAGCAGCCTCTGAAGCGATAACAGTTGCAAATGGATTTAGCGTAGAAGCCAAACATCCGATTTGCGAACCAAGCAGGATAATAGCCACCCCAGTAAGGCTGTCAAAACCAACTGCCATCATCACCGGCACCAAAAGCGGATAGAAGGCCATGGTTTCCTCACCCATACCATAGGTAGTACCACCAAGAGCAAAGAGAGGCATCAAGACAACAATCAACATCTTTTCGCGACCCTTGTACTTCTTAACGATAGAGGCAATTCCCACATCCAAAGCGCCAGTTTCGTTTACAACACCAAGGAAACCACCGACCATGAGGATGAAGAAGGCAACATCAATCGCTGCACTAGTCTCCTTAATCAAGGAGCCTTCCTCTGGGTGCGTACCCAGCATAGCTCGAATCGGCGCCATCAGGACATCCCAAATTCCTTGTGGATTTTGGGGCTGAGGCTGATAAACACCTTTTACAAAAGCCCCAGCTGGGATAATCCAAGTCAGCACTGCCATAATGGCAATGATTATCAACAATACGGTATAAGATGATGGCATCTTAAACCTTTTTTTTGTTTTTTCACTCATTTGTTTTTCCTCCTAAACGTTTTTTACGAGGTTACGAACCTGCATTTCCCTGCATGAGTAAACAAGAAAACGCTTACTTCGTTTATATTTTACCATATTAACATCAAAAAAACCAGTGTTTTTGAAAATTATAAATGATTTTCAAGAAAAGATTTCCAGCAAAGAAATGATATCTGCTATCAGCCTTCAATCAGTTCTATTTTTAGCCTTTTTCAATAATCGTGCCGCTCTCAGACTCAATCAGAGCGCCTAGATTTTCCAGAGATGTGATTACTGCTTTACCTTCTGGACGGCCATTGACAAAAGCGATAGCTGCTTCTACTTTTGGAAGCATGCTGCCTGGTGCAAATTGTTCTTGCTTGATGTATTCTTCCAACTGAGCAACATTCACATGCTCCAATTTTGATTGGTCTGGTTTGTTGTAGTTAACAAAGACATAGTCTACACCCGTCAAGACGATGAAGAGGTCTGCATCAACCAACTCTGCCAAGCGCTGAGAAGCAAAGTCCTTGTCAATAACGGCTTCAACACCTGTAAGATGGCCATTTTCTTCCTTGACGACAGGAATACCGCCGCCGCCCGCAGCTACCACTACTTGACCTTGATTCAAAAGCGTACGGATTGTTTCAATTTCCTTTATATCCACTGGTTTTGGTGAAGCAACAACCTTACGCCAACCGCGGCCAGCATCCTCTTTGAAAGTCGCTCCGCTCTTTTCAGCTTCTGCTTTTGCTTCTTCTTCTGAGTAGAAAGGACCAATTGGCTTGCTGAGGTTGACAAAGGCTGGATCGTTCTTATCAACTACTACTTGCGTCACAACAGAAGCGACATTCTTTTCGATGCCTTCATCTAAGAGAGCGTTTTGCAGAGCATTTTGCAGCCAAAAGCCAATGCTGCCTTCTGTCATAGCCACAAGAGAGTCTAGTGGGAAGGCAGGATTTTTTTCAGAGTCAGCTGCCAAGTGTTGCAGCAGCAAGTTCCCTACTTGCGGACCATTTCCATGGGTAATGATAAGGTCATCCCCGTTTTTAATCAATTTCACCAAGTGCTTAGCTGTTTCCACCAAGGCTTCCTGCTGTGCTTTCGCAGATGGGTCAGATGAAAGGATGGCATTTCCTCCCAAGGCTACAACGATTTTACGATTTCCCATTAAATTCTCCTTAATTGCGCTCAAAAGAATGCGCTTCCAATTTATTTTAGTAGATTTTTTAATTTTCAATAAGAAAATGAGCATTTCTCATCATATAAAAGAGGGCCGGACTAAAGCTATTAGTCGCAGCCCTCATAGCTGTTGGTAGACGGTTTCTTATATGAGATTATACTTTTGGAATGTAGAGATTTCCAAGAGTTGCAGCCATAACCGCTTTAATCGTGTGCATACGGTTTTCTGCTTGGTCGAAATGACGAGCGTATTTGCTACGGAATACTTCGTCAGTTACTTCCATTTCTTCAACGCCAAATTTTTCAGCGACATCTTTACCGTAAACAGTATTTGTATCGTGGAAAGCAGGTAAGCAGTGCAAGAAAATCAAGTTTTCATTATCAGCTTTCTTTACCAAATCCATGTTAACTTGGTAAGGTTTGAGGAGGGCAACGCGTTCTGCAAACTTGTCTTCTTCACCCATAGATACCCAAACGTCTGTGTAAAGAACATCAGCTCCTTTAACTGCTTCGTCAGCATCTTCAGTGATCAGCACACGAGCGCCACTTTCTTTAGCAAAGCCTTCTGCCAATTCAACGATTTCTTTTTCTGGGAAGAGTTCTTTTGGTGAGAAGATGTGAACGTTGACGCCAAGGATAGCTCCTGTTACCAGCAAGCTGTTGGCAACATTGTTACGTCCATCACCACAGTATACCAGCGTCAAGCCTTCCAGACGGCCAAAGTTTTCTTGAACAGTCAAGTAGTCAGCCAACATTTGAGTTGGGTGCCATTCGTCAGTCAAACCATTCCAGACTGGAACACCTGAGAATTCTGCCAATTCTTCTACCATGCGTTGGCTGAAGCCGCGGAATTCAATCCCGTCGAACATACGGCCCAAAACTTTAGCAGTATCTTCTGTAGATTCTTTCTTGCCAAGCTGGATATCGTTGGCACCAAGGTATTCTGGATGTGCTCCCAAATCAATAGCCGCTGTTGTAAAAGCTGCACGAGTACGAGTAGATGTTTTTTCAAACAAGAGAGCGATATTCTTGCCAGCAAGATAGTGGTGTTGAATATTGCGTTTTTTCAAATCTTTCAAGTGAGCTGAAAGACCGATAAGGTATTCTAACTCAGCACGGCTAAAGTCTTTTTCTGCTAAGAAGCTACGTCCTTGGAATACTGAATGTGTCATTCTATTATTTCCTCTTTCTATTCTTTGAGTATCAGTAAAATACTGGATTCCTAAATTTCTTCACGTTCAAATGGCATAGACATACAGCGTGGTCCACCACGACCGCGAACCAATTCACTTCCGCGGATCTTAATCAAACGCAAGCCGTATTCTTCCAAAATCTTGTTAGTAACTGTATTGCGATCATACACTACTACCACACCAGGTGCGATAGTCAAGGTGTTAGAACCGTCATTCCACTGCTCACGCGCAGCAGCTACGATATTGCCACCGCCACAGCGAATCAGGTGAACTTTTTCCACACCAAGGTTTTCTGCCAAGATTTCTGCCAAATCACCTTTTTCTTCAACAATCTTAAGTTTGTCATCAACATAAGTTACAGAGTAAACGCGAAGATCGCCTTCGATTTCTGGGTGAATCGTGAACTTGTCATAGTCAACCATAGTGAAGACAGTGTCTAAGTGCATGAACTTACGGTTGTTGGCAAATTCAAAAGCCAAAACTTTCTTGAAGCCAACATTTTTCTTGAAGATATTGACCAAGAGTTTTTCGATAGAAGCTGCGTCTGTACGTTGTGAAATACCAACTGCCAGCACATCTTTTGAAAGAACCAACTCGTCCCCACCTTCGATACGTGTATCTTCTTCACGATTGTATACCAAATCCACTTTTCCACCATATACTGGGTGGTGTTTGAAGATGTATTTACCGTAGAGAGTTTCACGATTACGAGTATCTGCATACATGTGGTTAAGCGATACAGCATTACCAATCGTAGCAAATGGGTCACGTGTGAAGTAAAGGTTTGGCATCGGATCAATAGCGAATGGATAATCAGATTCCACCAAGTCCGTCAAGCCTTTTGCTTCTTCAGGAATTTCTGGCAATTCAACTTTTTGAACCCCTGCCATTGTTTTTTCAACCAACTCTTGGTTGTCTTTGATACCAAGGAGCAGTTCGCGAATAGCTTTCTTAGTTTCACGGCCGCGAATATTGGCTTCTTCCAGATACTCTTCGATAAATTGCTCACGAATTTCTGGAGAAGTCAGTGACTCAGCAGCCAACTGCTCAAGATAGAGAACCTCAACTCCTTCATTACGAAGCGCTTGAGCAAAGTTGTCATGTTCTTTTTGTGCATCTTCCAAGAAAGGAATATCATCAAAGAGAAGACGTTCCAAATAGTCCGGCTGCAAGTTTTCTAACTCCTTGCCAGGACGGTGCAACATAACTTTTTTCAGTTTCCCAATTTCCGAGAAAACATGAATTGGATGTGTAGACATCTACTGTCCTCCTTTTTCTTTGCGGTTTAGGTTTTCCTAAGCCCGTGTACATGTACTATTCTAGCATTTAATGTTACCGCTTTCAAGAAAAAGCTTACATTATAAATGCCAAATCCTTTGCTTTTTTTCGTAGCTATGTTTATAATATTCTTTTTTAAAGCGTTTTCTTTGGGTATTTTATGGATTATATTACTTTTGCGAATATTTATTTTTTCAAAGAAAATCAGTAAATGGTTAATATTAGAATATTTTGAACTTATCTGTCCAAAAAAAGAAGCTAATCAGAACCGATTAGCTTCCAGCAAGGTATTTCATAAAATATTCTTTATCCTTAAAGATTAATTTTTTATGTTCGTATTCAATCCGACCTTCATCCAAGAGCTTTTTCAGAACTTGATTGACCGTTTCCCGAGTTGTGGCTCCTAGTTTTGCCAACTCTTTCATACTGATAGGAAAGGGCAGGCTATCCCCCTCCTTGCACAAATCCATGCAGAGCAGCGACAGAGACTGGATAACACGCTCGCTTGCACTAGCTGCTACGACATTGCGCAATCTCAATTCCTGAAATTCCAAGATTTGCGATAGGCGCTTGGTAATGAACAACAGTTGATCCACACTCTTCTTAGAATATTCTTCAAACAAATCGATAGGAATAGAGAAATATTCAACATTGGTGACAGCGCTGGCAGTGTAATGATAGCGCTCATCAAAAAACATACCTCCATAGGGGAAAACACTGTTTTTCTTGACATAATCCATATAAGAAAATGTGTCTGTCGAATCATACTGCTCAATCCGCACATAGCCTTGAGACAAGAGGAAAAGACGCTCACGACGATCCCCCGCAAAAAAGATAATTTGTCCTTTAGGAATCTTACGATACTGAATCTCTACAGCCAATTTATCGAAAAGCTCCACTGGCAGATTGACAAAGGCAGGATGCTGCCGGATATACTGATAATGCTCCTTGGTAATCATGATAGTCCTTTGATTTGATACTTGATACCATTATACCATAAATCCGCTTACAGGCAGAAAACAGCCATTATAAAAATAAGAAATCCTAGCAAAACCAAAAGATGTGCCCACTTTCTATTCATAGGCTCTCTATCATCCTGTATTTTTTTCGGTAAGTAATTGCCTACAATGATGAAAACCAAAGCAACTAGCATAGTTGCTATTTTACGCACATCAAAACTCTCATTTAAGCCCCGATAAATGGTAGCTAGATACAGCGAAACAAAGGTAAAAGGAAATATCCAGCGAATAAGGTGCTTAAAGGTTCTATTCAAGATATCTTTGGCAATGGTTGTCCAATAGATCATAACTTCTAGCAGCATCATGACAATTGGAAAAGCAGATACTATTAGAAACTTAGGTAAAAAAGCATTTCCTTTTCCAGATAAGTCAAAGTGAATAGCCAGGTTTTCTGGTAATTTTTGATAGACCCAGATGGCATATAAAACTGGCAGGAGCATGAGTCCAAGCGCCCAGCCTAATTCTTGAAAACTATTTTTTTTCATTTTCGTTTCCTCCTCCAAGAGATTGAAACCAGACAAGAATTTCTTCAAAAACAGTGACATCTAAGCTGTAATATATAAAGTTCTTCTGCTTTTCTTCTATGAGCAGACCGGCTTTCTTTAGCTGAGAGAGGTGGTAGGATACCGTCGCAGGCGTCAGCTCAAAAGCTTGGGCAATTTCCCCTGCAGACTTCGGACCATGCTTGAGCATTTCCAGAATCCCCCTTCGAACTGGGTCAGCTAGAGCTTTAAGCGTTTGACTGATCCCCATGATTGAACCTTTCTTTCAGGTAAACTTTCAAAATTTTCTTGGTCAGAAAGACTAGTGCCACTACTTCTACCAAGAGCAGAGCTTCAACTGCAAGTGGCGGAAGAACGCCTACCTGAGCTAGAGCAGGCGCTAAGTCAATCAGGGCGTGAAGTCCCAGCGCAGCTAAAAAATACACTGGCGCCTTCTCCTTAACCGCCTTCCAAACCCAGAAGGTCAGCAGAATTTGGATAAGAATAGCCAAGATCCGCTCAAGAGCCAAAAGATAGATGCTGCCAGCGCTCATGGAACGGACATAATCAATCGTTGCTTGGGGGATTTGAGCCAGCGTCTGGACATTTCCCTGAGTCACTACTTGGGCTATAACCCAAAGGTTTAAGAGACTGACAATACCAATAAACAGAGCCTCAATAGCACCATGCCCTAAGCCATAGGCCATACCGTCCCTAAAGGTCAGTGGGCGCTTCTTCTGCAGCCAGTAAAAGATGACCCAGCGGGCTGTTTCTTCAAAAATAGCTGCCGCAGCAATACCATAAAGGACATATAGCCAAGGATTTTCCGTCCGCAAAGCGATAGTCCCATCAGCCTGAGGCTGTAAGACGATACGGTGCAAGATATTTTCCAGAACCTGACTAGAAAGATAAAAGCCGACTCCCCCTAAAAGGAAAACTAGCAGAGAAATGTGCTTGGTCTTTTTAAAATAAACCAAAGGAACAAGGACTGCCCCTAAAATCAGCAGCATGGCAATCAAGATATGAATGGAAATCATCGTTTTTTCTCCTGAACTGTTTAGATTATTTTCTAAATAGATTATACACCTTTCCCTTCTTTCTGTCAAATCTATTTCGAATTTTTTCTAAATAACTTTCAATCTTAAAATCATCAAGCTCTACTGCAACAAAAATACGCCCAGATTTTCATCTAAAGCGTATTGATTTGTGATTTCTATTAGATTAGTTCATATTAACCCGATGCCATTCATTGATGACGTAGGATAACTGACCAACTTGTTCAATTCCGACACCACTGATCTCATCACTGGCTTCGGTGCTGCCGCCCAGATAAGCCGTATAGAGAGCTATAATATAAGGCTTCTCTTCCATGACTAATGCATCCACATTGAGCGCCTCACGAACATATCCAGGCTTTTGATAGATGGTAATGTCACGCAGATAGCGCTTATAGTATTCACCTGGGAAGGATTCGCCTATATAATAAAGGATATCCTTGTACTTTTCCTGATTTTTAGACAAATACTCAAGGACCTGAATATAGTAGTCCGTTGTGGTCTTATTATTCTCCCGGCTGATCGTCTTAATATCCCCTTTGGACTGACCGTAGCGACTAAACATGTCATAGGCCTTTTCCATTCCGCCTAGACGCTCTGCTAAAGCGTAGGCTGGCGTATTTTCAGAATAAACTAAGGAATATTCCTGCATGTCTGATATTCTCATAGCACCGTTGAAAGCACCGACATAGTTATCATGCTCGCCCCTATATTCATAGTTTGTATTGGTAATATCAAACCGCTCGTCCATAGAAAGTTTGCCGGCAGAAACCTCATCTACTACCAGCATATTGAGAGGGAGCTTGTAGGTCGATCCCGCAGTCATAGGCTGGGTGTCATTCATGGCAAAGGTCTTACCAGTCGTCAAATCCTTATAGGAAAAGGCGACCTGGGAGGGTTCAATTCCCATTTCGGTCATATAAGCCTGGATGACCTGAGTCAAATCCAAATTTGCATAGTCAAATCGAAGCCCCAAGGCATCCATAGTCGGCCCATCCGCCTCCATGACCTTCTGCTTTTCCTCTGGACTTTTCTCAACAGGCTTCGGCTTTTCTTCAACTGGTTTGGAATTAGTCTTGACTTTCTCTTCTTCCTGTTCTTGCTCGCCAGACGTTGCAAGTTGGGCAGCCTCTTGTGCTTTCTTTTCAATGGCCTTATTTCGTTCGGTCACAAAAAGAAAGATGAAACCCAGCAGACAAAGACAAGAAAGGATAGCTACGATAATCGTTACAATTTTTTTACTCAAAACATTTCTCCTAGCATTTGTATTATAAAAAATTATGAGGAAAATAACAAGTCAAATCCAGAAAAAAGGTATTTTAAGCATTAAAAAAGGTAAATCTTTAATTGATTCACCTTTTTATATATTGAAACTGCCTGTTTATTTCGCAGCTGCGTAAAGTTGGTCAACCTTTTTCCAGTTAATAACTGAGAAGAAAGCTTGAATGTAATTCGGACGAAGATTGCGGTATTTCACATAGTAAGCATGTTCCCAAACATCCAGTCCCAAGATTGGAGTTTTACCTTCTGAAATAGGAGTATCCTGATTTGCTGTTGAGGTCACTTCCAACTTGCCTTCTTTATTGACAACCAACCAAGCCCAGCCAGAACCAAAACGAGTTGTAGCCGCTGCAGTGAAAGCCGCTTTAAAGTCTTCAAATGATCCAAAAGTAGCTTCGATATCTGCTGCCAACTCTGCAGATGGTGATGTTTCTGCTGGTGTCATCAATTCCCAGAAAAGAGCGTGGTTAAGATGACCACCACCGTTGTTGATGACTGCTTGGCGGATATCAGCTGGAATAGACTCCACATCAGCCAATAATTTTTCCAAGTCTTCACCGATTTCAGGATGTTTTTCAAGCGCAGCATTAACATTCGTTACATAGGTATTGTGGTGCTTGTCATGATGCAGGTGCATTGTTTCTTCATCGATGTAGGGCTCCAAAGCATCGTAAGCGTAAGGAAGATCAGGTAAGATAATTGCCATTTGATAGACCTCTTTTTCTATATGATTATAAAAATGATAACGCAATCATTAGAATTTTTCAACTATTTTGCTTGTAGCTCACCTGTCGCAATCTTGAGCAGAGCCAAATCAAACAGGTAATCTTTATCATACAGCCCCGACTTAATCTGAAAATCCGTTTCAATCAAACAGGCCATAGTCTTTTTAAGAAAGGCTAAACTCAGTGAGCGAGCATCCTTTAAGGCAAACTTGACTTGATAAGGATTGACCTTGCGGCCTAGATAATCGGACAAATCAGACACAATCTGACTCTCAGCTCTGCCATTTCCCGCTAAAACCTTAACCTGCGTAAAGATACGAAACTGCCCCAGCATAATAGCAATAAGCTTGATTTCATCCTCACCTTGAAGAGTCAAATCTCGTACCAAGCTTCTGGCCTCATCAATCTTCTGCTGCAAAATAAGCTGGGTCAGGTCAAAAATATTGTCCTGAAGAGTCTTGGGAATGGCCTCGGCAATGTCCTCTAAACCAATCTGACCGGACTCTTTATATCCTTTCAGAAAGGCTAAATTTTTACTGACTTCACTGAACTGAAAACCTGATTTCAGCAGCAACTGATCGAAAGCTGTCGGAGCAAATTGTAAGCCTTCTGCCTGCACTTCCTTGCTGAAATATGCCCGTAGATCTGCTTCCTTGAGTTCTGCAGCCTCAAAAATTTTCCCGTCCCGTTTCAGCAGTTTGACCAGACGGCGCTTGCTATCCAATTTGCCTTCTGCAAAGATAACCAGACGAGTTGTATGCGCTGGATTTTCCAGATAATTTTCAAAAGATTTGAGTTCTTCATCAGTCAGATACCGCTTCTTGGCTGTTGTCAAATCAGCAAAATGGTCCAAAATCACGATTTTTTCATCCGCAAAAAAAGGCAGACTGACCAAGTCCAACTCCACATCCTGATAGCTTACTTCTTTCATATCGAAAATAGCAGTGTTCAAATCGCCCGGTTGAAACTGAATTTGGCGGAGAAACTGTTCCTTCAACAACTCAAACTGCCCCAAATCATCCCCAGTCAAAATGGTCAAAGCAGGAAGATTGCTTGGCGTGATTTTTTTTATTTCCTCAATAGCTAACACAGAAAGTCTCCCCTGCTTTATATTTCTTGTCAATTTTTTTCATGTATTGATTGTAACAAAAAAGAGTCGGAAAGTCTGTTATTTTCTTTGCAAACAAAATCTAATTTTTGAGTATATCCGCTATATAAACTGTTAGTGACTTCATTTTTCTTTGTTATGAAAAGCAATCAATGCCTCGTTCTGTTAAAACTTTTCTGCGAGCCACATAGCAAAAAGAGCTGGAAAAATTCCAACTCTTTCTTTATTTATTCTTGGTTTTCAGTTGCATCATCTACACTGTTTTCAACTGGTGTAGAAGGTTGCTCCTCTTGAATTGGTGAAACAAAAGGATTATCCTCAACAGGTGCCTGAGTTCCAAAATCTTGAGGTGTTGACTGCTCAGGTGTTTCAGCGGTAAATGGATTTTGAACTGGTTCTGCTTGCTCCACTGCCTGGCTTTGATCAGAAACAGGTTGTTGTGGCTGTTGACCAAACTGCTGATCTTGGAAACCACCTTGTTGCGGCTGTTGGCCAAACTGTTGATTTTGAACTGGTTGTTGCGGTTGTTGACCAAATGGTTGGTTTTGGACAGGTTGCTGTGGCTGTTGACCAAATTGCTGACCTTGGAAACCACCTTGTTGCGGTTGTTGGCTAAATGGTTGATTTTGAACTGGTTGTTGTGATTGACCAAACTGTTGGCCTTGGAAACCACCTTGCTGCGATTGTTGGCCAAACTGTTGGCCTTGGAAACTGCCTTGTTGTGGTTGCTTTTCATAGTTCAAGCCTTGATTGTAAGACTGTTGACCAAACTGCTGACCTTGGAAGTTTTGCTGACCGTATGAATTGTTAGCCAACTCAGGCTTAGAACCTTGGCAAAGCAAAACAATCAAAGCAACACTACATGGAAAAGATACAAGAGCTGCAATGATATTTAGAACTGGAATAAACATGGCAATCGACGGACCAATACCCAAAAATAGGAAAGCCCAATGATAGCCCGCATCTCGCAGACGGCGAACAGTGATTGCCAAATTAGGCACAAGGACAGCCAGTCCATAAATTAGCACGATAAATAAGAAAATAACACCAAATCCTGCTCCAGCTAGATAGGGCGATGGATCAGGCTCGTATCCATAATTTGCATCTTGAGCTGCTGAAAGAATACTTCCCACAGCAGATACCCAAAAAATGATAACTAGCGGTGCAGTAACAATAACATGACACAATACTACCCACCAGTAGTCTGAACGACTGGAACGGCCTGAAAAATCGGCATAGCGTGTCCAGAATTTTTTATATGCAGCAAACATAGAATTCTCCTCTATAATTTTTTTATACCCATTATCTTATCACAAATGCATAAATAAATCAATATGACTTCCTGACTAAAGCTAAATGGACATGAGAACAAAGTATCAGTTGGTATCTTTAGCGCAGACATCAACGAACCGTTTCAATCCTCCAAGAATTCCAACCAGTCAACCGAATGGCCCCCTGCTGGTCAGTTCGATAGATGGCTGTATTAAACTTCTCAAATCTTTGCAAAGTTTCCTGATGCGGATGTCGATAACGATTATTCTGGCCAGCTGATATCAAGGCTAGTTTCGGCTGAATTTGCTCTAAAAACTCTGGACTGGAAGAGCCTTTGGAGCCATGATGCCCTGCTTTTAAGACATCTGCTTTCAGCTGAGGAAATCGCTGCAGCAGTTCAGTTTCTCCTTGCCTTTCCAAATCACCTGTAAACAAAAATTTTGTCTGAAAGAACTCCCCATAGAGTACAATCGAATCATCATTTCCACCGTCGCCTGTCCCACTAGGATAGAGAACCTGCAAAGCCGAGTCAAATACCGGAATCTCATCGCCCACTTCTACGGCATGGACAGAAGTTTCTATCTGCTCCAGTTTTTGAACAAAATCAGGCTGAGTCAGACTTCCTTTGGAAACATAGATTTCCTTGATGGAAAAATGCTTAGCCACCTCCAGCATATCACCCATGTGGTCGGTATCGGTATGAGTCAGGACCAATACATCCAGACTAGCAACTCCACGACTTTTGAGATAGGGAATCAAGGTCTTTTCTGCATTGGATGAAGTCTGTCGCTCCTGCCAAGCCTCCTTCTTTCCTATCTCGACTCGTCCTCCAACATCAATCAAAATCGTTCTGCCCTGCCAGTCTCTGAGAAAAATGCTATCACCTTGACCAATATCCACCACTGTAATCTCATTTTGCAGCGGATGCTTTGTTAGGAAAAATAAGAGAAGAGCTAGGAAACTAAAAGACAAAAGCCAGCTTTTCTTTCTTCGAAAGTCATAGATTAAAGCCAAAACTAAAAGGAGGGCAACAAGTAGCCAGAGGTTGGGCTTCCCAAAAATCAAAGGACGCGGAGCAAAATCAGCTACCCAACGAATCACATCTTCTAGCAATTCAAAGAAAAAATTGACTTGAGTGATTTTTAAAAGTGGTGACAAAATAAAAATGAGGGTTAACCCTGGCAGCATTAGCAGGTCAAAGAGTAGTGAAAATAGAAAAGTTAAAAGCACGGACCAAGGCTGAAATTCTGCAAAATAGTAGATTAGTATAGGCAAAATCCCCAATGAAATAGTCAGACTTTCCGCTAAAAGTTTCCGAATCGGTGGCAACTTTTCAAAATCCATCATAGAAATCAAAAAGGCATAGGCACAGGACAAGACACCGCCTGCTGTCAGAAGGAAATTGGGCATGAGGATAAAGAGAAGCATCAGTGTCAGAGCAAAATTATCTAATCTGGTCAGTCCTTGCTGGGCCAACAACTTCTGAACTAAGCTTCTGACGACAGAAACAGAAAAGCCCGTCAGTCCAGCATAGATAAATGAAAAAGGCAGCTGCAAGGCGTTTACTGTCTCCCTCTTCATCCCCAAACGTAGAAGAATTTTGCGAAAACCGTCCAAAAAGAATCCTACCTGCATACCAGACAAGGCAAACAAATGGATGATACCCAAGCTAGAATAGAGGTCACTCATTTCCGCAAACTCCGTATCCAAGTCACCAAATAAGAGTCCAGTCATGTAATGGCTCATCGGACTAGGAAAATTATTTCTAATATAGACCAGCGCTTTTCTGCGCAAGACAGACAGCCAATCGAGTGGATTAAGGCTGGAAATTGGTCTTAGTGACTGAATCTTATTGATTTTTAAGGTACGATAAATCCCCTGACTCTTTAAATAAGCCTGATAGTTAAAGCCCGAAAAATTTCGTTGCTGCTGGGCCTGTTCAAACTCTGCTTCAATATCAAGGACGACCAAATCTGTCAGTTGCTGAAAAGCTTCCTTTTCACTGGCTGATTTGATCTTGTAGAAGACTTGATAAAGCCGACCGTCCGTTTGCCCTCGAAAGGATAGGGAATCTCCATTGACTTTGATCGTATCCGGCAAGACCTGAACCGAGCTAGCTGAAGGAGGTTCCTGCCTAAAGGCCTGCTCTGCTATTTCCCGACGAAGCAAGAAAAAGAGGGCAAAAAGGGACAGGAATGCCAAAGCAGCTAGACTTTTCTTGAGAGGATAGCTGAAAAAGAGACGAAGTAGAAGGACACCCAACCCAAAATAAGCCAAGGAACTGCCACAATAGACTGCAAAATAGGCCCATACAAGGATGAAAGCCAGATAGATTGGGGCGATAGGTAGCTTTTTAATCCACTGTGACATATTCTTTCAGCTTTTCTAAGGTCTTATCTCCAATACCTGACACCTTTTTCAGATCATCTACTGACTTAAAGCGGCCACTGCTTTCGCGGTAGGCGATGATGTCAGAAGCCCGCTTCTGTCCGATGCCTGAAATAGTCTGCAGTTCAGCCTCTGTCGCCGTATTTAGATTGAGCTTGTCCGACTTTCCAGCACTGGCACCAGCAGAATCAGAAGCTCCTGCTTGATGCTGGCCCCCCTGTGTGACATCGGCTCCTTCTTCACCAATCTTTGCCACATAGACTACTGCTTCATCCGTTAATTTTTGCGCCTGATTGATTGACTTAGCTTCGGCGTCTGCTGTCAATCCGCCAGCTTTTTGGATAGCTTCATGGACTCTCGCTCCCGCTCTCAGCTCATAGACACCAGGATTCTTAACTGCGCCTTTAATATCCACAGTGACTTGCTCACTCTCCTCTTCGTCCGCCTTATCCTTAGAGGCAATCTTTTCGATCTCTTCATCAGCTGAGCTGGATGAGGAAATTATTTCTTGGCTCAAGGCTGCTACCTGATTTTGCGGCTGGTGATTTCCTTTGATAAGGAAAAAGCCACCTAGCATAGCGCCAATTACTGCCAGACCAACAAAGAGCTTGTATTCTTTAAGCTTCTCAATGATTTCTTCAAGCATATTTTTCTCCTTTGTCTTTTTATTCGTAAAACATTCAAAAAAATAAAACAAGCCGAGAATATTTTCAGCTTGTCATATTTTAAAATCTTTATTTTGCAAGTAGTCGTATAGATAGAAGGGGCATTGATGAAAATAGGAGCTGTAAAATCAATTTGCTTTGCTTATCCTGTATATCCAAGCTTCTAACTTATGAGCTCTGCTATGTAAAAAAGCCAGATTTGCCAAAAGAAAAGCCATCACAAGCGCGCTTAGAATCAGAAGCAGCGGCCAAGAAACTGAATGCTGACTCAGATAAAGGACCAAGACTAAGATGAACATAGGAAAAGTTGTCAATGCTGTGAAGCCGCCCGGTACCCAGCGACGAAAGCGAAATACTTGCATGATATGGGCCAACAGATGGAGAGTATGACAGAAGCCAATAGCCAAAGCTAGCTCGGGAATGCGAAATAGAATCGCAAGCAGTAAGAGAATAAAAGCCAGTAGAAATTCCTCCGCAATCATCAGAGCAATGCTTTCAGCAGAAAGATAACTTCCTCTTCTGGCAATGAACATCTCCTTTTGATAGTCTTGATGGTCTTGATTCTGAGAAATCCAAGGCCGAACCAGGATAATCTCATCAAACTCGTGCAGCATGAAAAGCGATAAGGTTACAAAAGATAAAAAAGCAAGAGACATAGTATCCTCCTTATAAAACATACCTACATTATAACTCACTCACATACAAAAATCAGCTCCCAAGCAAGATTGCTCAGCAAGCTGATTAGTATCTTATTTTCTGTGCTTATCCGGATCCCAGACAAAGCTAGCAAAAAAGCTGAAAATGATGGTCAAAATTCCAATCAAAATAGCAGGAATAAAGACAAAGGCACGTAAAATCCGTAAGAAAATATTGCCTTTCTTTTGTGTCTGGTAAGGTGCTACTTCAGCATCCAGACGGTCAAATTCCGCATGAACACGGCGGGCCACTTCCTCAACTCCCTCATCATTCATCTTCTTAATGTCTGAAATATCAATGGGATTACCAAAATTCATATCCACGCGCTCCCCAGCTGCCAAGCCTTTGAGGCTCATGGGACCAGCATAGACTACTGGCATGATACGGACCTTAGCCATCTTAGCAATCACTGCTACTCCTCCCTTGACATCCGTAGAATGGCGACTGCCGCTTGGGAACATAATCAGGGAACGATTGCTCTTTTTCAGCATATTGACAGGATATTTGATAGCTGACGGACCAGGATTTTCCCGGTCGATAGGAAAGGCACCACACATGCGAATCCACCAGCCGAACACGCGATTTTCAAAGAGCTGTTTCTTGGCCATAAAAATGAACTGCTTGGGCTTGGTCGCAAAAGCCATGTAAACTGGATCCCACCATGTCCGGTGAGGGGCCACCAAGATATAATTTTCATCTTTTGAAGGAATCTTTTCTTTATTGTGATAATGCGCATTTCCGTTCAAGGTCCACAGGATAAAAATCACTAAACCTCGCAAATAGGTATAAAACATAAACTCTCCTTATTTCAAACTGTGATTGTACTTGAAATTTATTACATCCTTTCCCATTATACCCTATACCCTTATAGTCTGCAATATTTTTCCAAACTTTGGCTGTAACAGCTGATTCTGATAGCCATTTCCACAAAAAAATGGTATCATTAATCTCATGAACAAGAAAGAATTAATCGGTTTAAACCAAACCCAAGTAGATGAAAAGATTTCGCAGGGCTTGACCAACGATTTTACAAGTGACACCAGTACTAGTAACTGGCAAATCGTTAAGCGGAATGTTTTCACCCTTTTTAATGCCCTTAACTTTGTTATTGCTGTAGCCTTGGTCTCTGTCCAAGCCTGGAGCAATCTGGTCTTCTTTGCTGTTATCAGCTTTAACGCTGTCACTGGTATTATTACGGAACTGCGAGCCAAACGCATGATTGACAAGCTCAATCTTGTCAGCCGAGAGCTGGTCACAGTCATCCGTGACGGACTGGAAGTCAAGATTCAGCCAGAAGAAATTGTACTGGGCGATCTGATCAAGCTGTCAGCCGGCGAGCAAATTCCCAGTGACGCCCGTGTGGTAGAGGGTGTTGCCGAAGCCAATGAAGCCATGCTGACAGGGGAAAGTGACTTGGTTCTCAAGGAAGAAGGCGCCGAGCTGCTGTCTGGTAGCTTTCTGGCCAGTGGGCAGATTTATGCTGAGGTGCACCATGTCGGCGCAGATAACTATGCCAACAAGCTCATGACTGAGGCTAAAACACTCAAGCCTATCAACTCGCGCATTCTATACAATCTTGCGAAAATTTCCCGTTTTACCGGAAAAATCATCATTCCTTTCGGATTGGCTCTCTTCTTTGAAGCCCTGATGATAAAGGGACTGCCTGTCAAGAACTCTGTCATTACCAGCTCGACAGCTCTTTTGGGTATGCTACCTAAGGGAATCGCCCTGCTGACAGTTACGTCACTCCTGACAGCTGTCATCAAGCTAGGCATGCGCAAGGTTCTTGTTCAGGAAATGTATTCAGTTGAAACTCTGGCTCGAGTGGATACTCTCTGCCTGGACAAGACCGGTACAATTACCCAAGGTAAGATGACCGTTGAAGCCTTGCATAGCCTGTCAGATAAGTTTTCTGATGAGACAGTCGGTCAAATCTTAGCAGCCTACATCCAAACCAGCGAGGATAATAACCCAACAGCTCAGGCTATCCGCAAGGGATACGGCCACCTGGAGCACACCTATACTAGCGACAATGTCATCCCATTTTCTAGTGACCGAAAATGGGGCGCAATGCATTTATCCAGTGTCGGAACTATCTTTCTAGGAGCGCCTGAAATGCTGCTGGACAGTAATCCTGCAGCTGTTGGAGAGGCCCAAAAACGTGGATCGCGGGTTTTGGTACTGGCTCACAGCGACCAAGTGCTAGACAAACACAGTATCCAACTGCCTGAAGATATGACCGCTCTGGCTGTTCTGGAAATCACTGACCCTATTCGGGAGGGAGCAGCCGAGACACTGGACTACCTGCGCTCTCAGGATGTTGATCTGAAAATCATCTCTGGTGACAATCCTGTGACCGTTTCCCATATCGCGAGCCAGGCTGGATTTGCCAACTACGACAGCTACATCGACTGCTCTAAAATCAACGATCAAGATCTGGTTGAGCAAGCAGAAGAAACAGCCATCTTTGGCCGTGTTTCTCCTCATCAGAAGAAGCTGCTCATCCAGACTCTTAAAGCCGCTGGTCGGACAACAGCTATGACCGGAGATGGGGTTAATGATATCTTGGCCTTACGTGAAGCTGACTGCTCCATCGTCATGGCGGAGGGCGACCCCGCAACTCGGCAAATTGCCAACTTGGTCCTTCTTAACTCCGACTTTAACGATGTCCCTGAGATTCTTTTTGAAGGCCGCCGGGTCGTTAACAATATCGGCCGGATTGCTCCGATTTTCTTTATCAAGACCATCTATTCTTTCATCCTGGCTATCATCTGTATCGCCAGTATCCTGCTAGGAAAATCTGAATACCTCTTGATTTTCCCATTCATCCCGATTCAAATCACCTTGATTGACCAGTTTGTCGAAGGTTTCCCACCCTTTGTCCTCACCTTTGAGCGCAATATTAAGCCGGTTGAAAAGCACTTCCTCAAACGCTCCCTGCAGCTGGCTCTGCCAAGCTCCCTCATGATTGTCTTCAGCGTGCTATTTGTCCGCATCTGGGGCAGCAGTCATGGCTGGAGCGATATAGAAATGGCAACCTTGACCTACTACTTGCTAGGCAGCATCAGCTTCCTGTCCGTCATTAGGGCCTGTCTGCCACTCAACCTCTGGCGCAGCCTGCTCATTATCTTTTCTGTCTTTGGCTTTTATCTATCAGCCTTTGTCCTGCAGCACCTTTTGGAAATTGCAACGCTGACAGCCGCAACTTTGCCAGTCTATCTGATTCTCATGGTTGTTTTCGGACTTGTCTTTGTTGCCTGCACCATCAAGCAGAAATACAGATTTGATTAAGGGCTAGCTAAAAAAGAATTATCATTAAAGCTCATGGAAACATGCGAGAGCCCTCGCATGTTTTTTTGATTGTGCAAAAACTTCCCATATCCCTTTGGAATCCTTCCTAAATCATGCTATAATTGACTTATGAACGAAGCAAAACTAAAAGACGGAGAACGAGTCAACCAGCTCTTTTCAACGGATGTCAAGATTATCCAAAACAGTGAGGTCTTCAGCTATTCGGTAGACAGCGTGCTGCTTTCCCGCTTTCCCAAGCTACCCCAGCGGGGTCTAATCGTCGATCTCTGTGCTGGAAATGGCGCTGTTGGACTTTTTGCCAGCACTCGCACCAAGGCCAAGATTCTAGCAGTCGAGATCCAGGAACGTTTGGCTGACATGGCCGAGCGCTCCATTGAGCTCAATGATTTAACCCAGCAAATGCAGGTTATTCAGGACGATCTGAAAAACCTAGGACGCTATATCACTGGCAGCAAGGTTGATATGATTCTCTGCAATCCTCCATATTTCAAGGTTGATAAGCAATCCAATCTAAACGAAAGCCAGCACTACCTTTTAGCCCGCCACGAAATCTCAACCAATCTGGAAGAAATTTGCAAGATTGCCCAACGAGTCCTCAAATCCAATGGTCGGTTGGCCATGGTTCATCGACCAGAGCGCTTTTTGGATATTTTAGATACCATGCAAGCCCACAACCTGGCTCCCAAGCGCATCCAGTTTGTCTATCCAAAGCTGGGTAAAGAGGCCAATATGCTGCTTATCGAAGCGATTAAAGATGGTTCGCGCGACGGACTCAAAATTCTGCCTCCTCTCTTTATTCACAATCAGGACGGCACCTACACTCCAGAGATTCACGAGATCTACTATGGAAAATAAAGCCTATATGTATGTACTTGAATGCGGGGACGGCTCCCTCTATACCGGCTACACAACAGATGTTCAAGCCCGACTTAAAAAGCATCAAGCTGGCAAAGGAGCCAAGTACACCCGCGCTCGGTTGCCTGTCGCCTTACTTTACCAAGAAGAACACCCTAATAAACCAGCTGCCATGTCGGCTGAAGCACTCTTTAAAAAGAAAACTAGACAAGCCAAACTGGCTTACATCAAAGAAAGGACTCAACATGCCTGAAATCCAGTTTAAAGGCGACTTTCATCATATCGAAATGTCCCCAGACAGCCAGCTTGATATCGATCAAGATGTCATCTTCCAATCTTTCACCAGTCTCTATGTAGCAAGCGGGGCACAACTCAAGCTAGGAACCCGAGTTTTCTTTAACGATCACTGCACTGTCCGCTGTCAGCACTCTATCGAAATCGGGAAAGACACCATGTTTGGCGATGGAGTTCGCATTTTTGACCATAATCATCAGTATTCTAATTACCATATTGAAAAGATTGATTATAGTGTTGCGCCAGTCAAGATTGGAGCTAACTGCTGGATTGGGGCCAATACTGTGATTCTCAAAGGTGTGACCATTGGTGATAATGTCATCATTGGAGCCAACAGCTTGATTTTCCAGGATATTCCCAGCAACTCTATCGCTATGAGCAAGGAAGAGCTTATCATCAAGGAGCGTCCACAGGGCAATTTCCATGCCTTTACTCTGACAGCTTCTGATACCTTGGAACAGCTGGCCTATTTAGCAGAAAATCTGCCAGACTTGGAATTTCACATAGCTGCTAAGACCAGTATTTCTCCTTACTTGGCCAGCTTTAAGGACTATCCCAATATCAACCTCTACACCAATATTCACCAGGATGACTTTATAGAAGATTTGCTTGATAGGGCGGATATTTACTTGGATATCAATCACTGGGGAGAGGTAGACCAAATTGTCCAAAGGGCTATCAGCAAGGGTAAGCCAGTTTTGGCTTTCAGCCAAACTGCCCACCAGCCTGAAGAAAATAGTTTACTTTTTGAAGCGAGCCAACCCCAGCAAATGGCTGATGAAATACGAAAATTCATGCAAGAAAAGTCTAGGACATAAAGATCCTAGACTTTCTTTTGCAATCGATATGAATTTTATAAACTTTATTCGCCAACAATCCCATTTGGAATGATAACTTCCTTGAGTAACTGCTCTTCTTCCTTGATACGGACATAGAGTGTGATACAGTAAAGCGGGAATAGGATGAACAGAGAAAAGTAAGCATGACTGAGCAGGGCCAAACCCACCAATTCTGGAACAACATTCAGGAAATAATTAGGATGTTTGACATTGCGAAAGAGCCAGTGGTCAACAAATTTATGATCCTTAACCAGCATGAGCTTGATGGTCCAAACTGGTCCCAAAAGCTTGGCAACAAGGTAGAGCATAAACATAGAAAATAGTAGCAAAACAGCTCCCAGCAAGCTCAATAAATCAAAAGTCGGCTTTCTGAGCAGCAGCTCCAGCAGACAGGTTGCATAAAATAGCATGTGCAGATACTTCATGATAGTTGAATTTTTCACTCCATACTCCATGCCACCTTTAGCCAGAATATCTTGCTCATTTTGAGAGGATTTCCTCAAAAACACCAAACGAAAAAGCGACACTGCCGCAAAAATCACTATAATGATTGTCATAAGACCTCCTAAAATTTAATAATACATTTTATTATATAAGGAATTCCACAGCAAAGTCAAGACTGTTGTTTACAAAAATCGACCAAGATATAAAAAAGCTGAGACTAGCATTTCTAGACAACATCCCAGTCACAGCCTCTATAAAATATTTATTTGAAGCAAGTTTTTCTCATCGGTCAGATATCACAGAATTTCAACATAGGTGCTGTATTTTTCCTTGACTTTCGGAGCGATATTATCGTCCGTCACAACTGCACTGAGGTTGTCCAGCCGGTAAAAAGAATAGAAAGAATAACTGTCAAACTTGCTGTTATCAGCTACAATGTATTTGCTGATGGCATTGTTAAGGATAATCGCGTCGCCGTTGCCTTCCTCTTCATTGCTGGTGGTAACATTATGACCGTCAATGCCATTCGCCCCAATAAAGGCCTTAGAAACCTTGATTTCTTTCAAAAGATTATTAGCAAACTGACCGACAAAGGTTTGCGTCTTAGCCCGATAGCGGCCTCCAATCAGAATTAAATCTAAATTGGCTCTTTCTTTTAACTTTTCAAAAATTGGCAGCGAATTAGTGACAATGCTGATATTCTTGCCATCCAAATAGTCTCCGATAAAATCCGTTGTGGTGCCTGACCCAATAAAGACCGTATCCCCGTCAGCAATCAAATCCGCACATTTACGGGCAATCTGCTTCTTCTCCTCAACATTCAGCATTTGCTTTTCTGAGTGGGAAATCTCGTTGAGAGCATTTTTGACCTTCTTATGGGCTCCGCCATGAACACGGGTCAGCATGCCCTGCTTCTCCAAATCAATCAAATCCCGACGGATGGTCATATCCGTGACGCCCAGCATTTCTTTGAGGTTTTTAACAGCAACCACACCTGTTTGATCCAGTTCTTGCAGAATGATTCTATGTCTACTTTCTTTCATTTTACATTCTCCTTTTGCTCCTGAATTTCTTACAGACTCACCTTCACCTTATTATACAACAGTTCCAGCATATAAACAAAGATTTGTGAATTTTTTTATTTTAAATAGCTGATATGTTGAATTTAAACCTTTAAATTAGTTAATTAGTACCATTTAATCTGTTCTACAACAAGAAAACTAGACTTTATCTATATCAGCCTAGTTTTCTTCGCTTGACTATTTGTTTTTATGGCTTACTTTATATTTTATTCTAGCCACAAGCTTTTATTTTTCCTTTGCAGCGTAGGCTTCGTTACGTTTGATCATTTGTTTTCTATACCAAGCAAAGATTCCTACATAAGCTCCCAAGAAGATAACTGCACCGATGATTGCTTTGATATCACCAGTTGTAGTATTACCGATAGTCCAGCCTAGCAGCTTCTCAATCGGCCCTTCAAGCGTAGAGTGAGTGATTAATTGCGATTTGCTGACTCCTTCAGGGAAGGCACCAACACCTTTAGCAAGTTCTGTTGCGAATGGTGCAATCAGAGTCCCTGACAACAGGAAGAGCGGAAGCAAAAGACTTCCAAACACAATCATACGTAAAAGTTTGCCACGTGTAACTACCAAGAGCGCTGGAGTTACACCCATTGCAATGATCCCAGCCAGCGGTAGGATACCATTCCCTAATTTAGAAAGAAGAACTGCTTCAATCAGCATAATTGGTGCAAGTACGTTTGCACAAGCCCAGATTTCTGCACGACCAGCGATAAAAGGCCAGTCCAAACCGATATTGAATTTACGTCCTTGCAAACGTTTTGTAGCAACGTTTGTAATACCTTGTGAAAGTGGTTCTACAGCTGCAATGAACCATGAACCAATCAATGAGAACAATTCCAAGCAGACACCGGCAGTCAAACCTAGAGTCAGCCAACCTTTAATGACTAATTGCCAAGTGTTTGCATCTTCTGCACCTGCTACAGGGTGTGGAGTTCCCATAAAACCAATGACCACACCGAGAAGGAAACCGATAAAGAACTTAGAGCCCCAGAAACCGATCTTTTTATTCAGAGCCGCAGCATCAAAGTCATACTTATCTAACCAAGGGAAAAATTTATCAAAAATCTTATCCAAAACCATGATGACAGGATTCATCATATAGTTCATGTGAGTAGACGTCATCGGAGATGAACTTGGCGCATTCAAAAGATCATCAAATGTTGGCTTCATCAAGTCTGAGTTGATGATTTTCAAAACACCGACTAGGACAACTGCCGCAGTCGCAATCAGTAGTGATACAGTTGGACTCACATGATTGTTATCCGCATACCACTTAATTAGTAGTCCAGTGATGGACAAGTGCCAAATATCAAAGATGTCAACATCCAGTGTATCGGTCTTTTTCATAACCAGCATAACGACATTGACAATCAGCATGATAAGCAAGAAGTACAAGGTCCATGGAGAACCCCAAGTAATCGTTGCTAAAGGAGCCCAGCCAACATCTGTGATGTTAAGCTGAATGCCTGTATTTTCAACGAATTTTGCAAGTGAAGCTGAGAAAGCTCCATTCAGCATACCGATGATGGCCCCGATACCCGTCAAAGCGATGGCTAGCTTAATACCACCCTCCAAAGCTTTGGAAAATTTTACACCAAATAACAGAGCCAAGACAGTCAAGATAATCAGCATGACTATCGGGCCGCCCATTTTTATAATGGGATCAAAGAACTTATTCGCTATATCAATAATAGCATTCATAACAAAACCTCCTGGTTTAACCTTTTATAACCTAACTTAGACCATGCTCTTTAATGGCTGCTTCAATGTTGTCATACACCGGAGCACTCATAGCTGGGATACGGAAGAGAATCGGTCCTGCTTCAATAACAGGAATTTCTGGCGTGAAGCCCAAATCTGTTGCTGCAATTGGTGTAAAGATGTCGTATCCTTGAATTAAATCTTCATTGACATCCTTGACCATTACTGCATCGCAATGAACATCATAACCGCGGTTTGACAACTCTTCCTCAAGGGCACTTTTGATTTGGTGGCTGGAATTTACACCAGCTCCACAGGCTGCTAAAATTTTAATCATGGTAAAAACCTCCATTTAATTTATTTGATGACTGTTGAAATATAGTGAAACAATTCTTCTTCAGTGCTACATTTAGCTAGCTCAGCCAAATTGCCTTCACTTGTAAAAAAGTCCATAAGCTGCGCCAAAATGTTAGTTTGACTTGAGCTAGAATGGTTAATAATAAAGAATAAAAGAGAGACTGAAACTGTCTGTGCAGGTGCAATCATATTGTGGAAAGTCACAGGCTGTTCCAACTTAACCACAACCACATTCTCTGTTAAGTTGTGCTCAATGTCTGTATGGGGAATGGCTACATTTGGCAAGTCTTTGCCTAAAAACTCCATATCCAATCCAGTTGGAAAAGATTGCTCTCTTTTTATCAGAGCCTCTTTATAAGAAGGCTTGACAATTTTTCTCTCTTCCAGTAAGTCAGCTACCTGATAAAATAACTCTTCTTGACTTTTTGCAGTTAGACAAAAAACTAACTCTTTATCAAACAATTGAGAAAGCTCCATTATTACCTCACCTTGTTTCTTTTTGTTTGTAAATTCATTATATCATTATGATATAATATAGTCAATAGCTTATTATATATTTTTTATAAATTGTTTGTTTACAATAATTAATAAATCGTGTACTATTTTGTTTGATTTGATAACCAAGTAACTAAATTACACTTTATGTACTTTTTGCTTATAAGATTTCTCACAAAAACGCCACAAGATTGTGGCGCCTTTTATCATAAAATACTTTAATATTCCGTCCAAGCTATAGAAAGTATAAAAAGAATAGTTATCGAACTTACTGTTAGCAGTAACGATATATTTCTCAATTGCGTTATCGAGTATAGTAGCATTAATATCTCATCAAAAGAAAAAAACTCCGATACATATTTGATATATCAGAGTTCTAACTTTTTATTTATCACCCTTGTTACGGATGACAAAGCCAGTTTTCTTTTCGCTAGAAGTATTGCGTGGCTTCTTGTGGTCCTTGCGGTAGCGATTATCTTTATCAAAACGCTCGTCTTTGCGACCTTTCTTAAATTGATCGCGACGGCCACCTCGGTCACGGCGATTTTCATTGCTGCGACGGTTATTATTTCCGCCACGACCGCCCTTGCCTTTTCCGCCAAAGCCACCGCCAGACGGTTTAAATGGCAATGGTTTTTCACGGGCAATTTCTACTTCAGGAAGGGCATCTGGATCCTGCACCGTCAAGCTGAGGATATACATAGCCAGCTCTTCTGGGCTGAATTCCGCTGCCAGCTTGCGAGCATCCTTGCCAAATTTCTCAAAGTTAGAACGGATGCTTTCGTCAGCAAAATCGCGTTCAATCTTCTTAAGAGCAACTTTTTTCTTAGCTTGGAAAGCTTCTTCTGCAGTCGCAGGCTTAAGGCCTTTCATGCGCTTCTTGGTCAGATTTTCGATAATCTGCAGATAGCCCATTTCATTTGGCGCTACGAAAGTGATAGACTGACCTGACTTACCAGCACGACCAGTCCGACCAATCCGGTGAACATAGCTTTCTGGATCCTGCGGAATGTCGTAGTTGTAGACATGGGTCACACCAGAAATGTCCAATCCACGCGCTGCCACATCTGTCGCCACCAAGACATCCAGATTGCCGTTTTTAAAGTCGCGCAGAACGCGAAGACGCTTGCCTTGGTCCAAATCACCATGGATACCCTCTGCTCGGAAACCGCGGATTTTCAGACCGCGAGTCAGCTCATCCACCCGGCGCTTGGTCCGACCAAAGACGATTGACAGCTCAGGCTGCTCCACATCCATCAGGCGGGTCATGGTATCAAATTTTTCATTTTCTTTGACACGGATATAATACTGGTCTACTAGCTCAGTCGTCAACTCTTTAGCAGCAATCTTGACATGCTCTGGCTCTTTCATAAACTTGACACCGATACGCTTGATGGCATCCGGCATGGTCGCTGAAAAAAGCAAGGTCTGACGTTCTTCTGGCACACGTGAAATGATAGACTCAATGTCTTCCAAAAAGCCCATGTTAAGCATTTCATCCGCTTCGTCCAAAATCAAAGTTTCAATCTGATTCAGCTTAAGCGCCTTGCGTTTGATCAAGTCCAAGAGACGGCCAGGTGTGCCTACGACGATATGAGCACCTGATTTGAGGGCCTTGATTTGCTTTTCGATGCTGGAGCCACCGTAGACAGAACGCACCTTGACACCCTTGCTGCGGCCAAAACGGAAAAGCTCTTCCTGACTCTGCACAGCCAATTCACGGGTTGGAGCGATAATCAAAGCCTGCACAGCAGGATTATCTGTATCAATCTTCTCCAAAGTTGGGAAGCCAAAGGCTGCTGTCTTTCCTGTCCCAGTCTGGGCCTGACCAATGACATCCTTACCTGCCATAGCAAGTGGAATCGTCTGCTCTTGAATAGGGCTTGCTTCTACAAAGCCAGCTTTTTCAATCTCTGCTAGTAATTCAGTAGATAAATGTAATTCATTAAATTTCAATGTTCTTCTTCTTTCTAAAGGCGGTGCGAAGCCACCTTATAAGGCTTTTGATACTCAACTATCGAAACATACCAAGTGCTTTTCTCTTGCTAAATCTCGATTTTCTGAGAGTATTCGCTCTTCTCTTCATAAATATGGTCTCTCAAGTCCAGACACTAAAAAAGCGCCGACTCGGTCGCTAGTTCCCACTGAATAGAAAAACTGTATTTCTGCAACTAATCTAGTATACCACAAAAGCACCTAAAAAGATAGGACTTGGCTGTAAAATATTTTATCAGAGATTTCTTTTGTAAAAAATGAAAACTTGAAAATCATTTTCAAAAGCATTATAATCTACAAAGAAGAAAGGAGACAGGTATGAATAAATTTTTACGAGTGACTTTCATTTTACTGATCTTAGCTATGCTGGGCGCGGCTATAATCCAGATTTTCCAGCCCCAGCTCTTGGGCAATGAGTCCATCTATGGTCTAGCTCCCTACTGGCAGCGGGAAATTGGTTTCTGGAATCTGGCTATTCTGCCTTTAGTCATTGCCGCCAACATAAAGTATGATTGGTTTTATCTACGTATGACCCTGCTAGCACTGATTCTAGGTGGGCTGGGCTTTGGAACCAACCATCTGCTAGGCTATCTAGAAAAGGCGAATCAAGCCAATCTACTGGGCTGGATTGAAAATTACCTGCTCGTCTTCTGCTGGATCATCGGCTGGGGACTGGAATATCGAAAAAGACAAAAAAGTGATGAAGAGGCTTCCTAGATAGACAGCTTCTCCATCGCTTTTTTCTTCATTATAGACACTTCTCTATATTAGCCAGCAACTCCTCAGCAAATTGACTAGTGGTCAAAGCTGCTACTCCTTCCAGCTGACTGGCAAAATCGCCTGTCACTTTTTGCTCAAAAAGAGCCTTCTCAATAGCCTTAGTCAGGAGATGAGAGACCTCCGGCCAACCAATATAATCAAAGAGCATGGCTCCTGATAAGAGAAGAGAACAAGGATTAGCCTTATTTTGACCCGCTATATCTGGCGCCGTCCCGTGAGTTGCTTCAAAAATAGCATGACCAGTCTCGTAATTGATATTGGCTCCTGGCGCAATGACGTCCTGAATGACTAATTTCCCAGCAGCAAGCTCGTTCGCATACTCTCTTTGAGCTAGTTCATAGCCCCATTTCCGAAAGCCGCCCTCTGTAAATTTCTGGATATTGCCCTTGTGGACCAGTGTTACCCGCGTCAGGCCTTTTGCTAACGCGTAGTCAATGGCTGCCCGTATCAGCCGCTCACTGCCCTGCTTAGAGATAGGCTTGATCCCAATAGCAGAGCTTTCTGGAAAGCGAATCTTGTCAACCTGCATATTCTTCTGCAGGAAATCGATAACTTTTTGGACTTCAGCCGTTCCACTCTCCCACTCAATCCCTGCATAGATGTCCTCTGTATTTTCCCTAAAAATCGTGATATCAGTCTTCTCTGGGTGCTTGAGCGGACTGGGAACTCCCTTGAAATAACGAACCGGCCGCAGGCAAGTGTAAAGGTCCAATTCCTGTCTCAAAGCCACATTCAAGGAACGAATCCCTTCTCCGACTGGGGTTTCTAGGGGGCCCTTAATAGCCACTAGATGACTCTTAATCGTTGTCAGTGTTTCATCCGGTAGCCAGTTACCCGTCAGGTCCGCCGCTTTTTTCCCAGCCAAAACTTCCTTCCAAACAACCTTTCTCTGGCCACCATAAGCCTTTTCTACAGCCTTATCAAAGACCAGCTGGGTATTTCGCCAGATATCAACCCCAATCCCATCACCTTGGATGTAAGGAATAATAGGAGCATCCGGTACCAGCAATCGCCCTTTCTCAAATACAATCTTATCTGCCATTTTATCTCCTTCCAATGGGAAGATACTCCAAACCTTGAGCACCAATATAGTTAGAACGTGGTCGAATCAGCTTATTGTTCTTGCGCTGTTCCTGAATATGAGCAATCCAGCCAGCCACCCGACTCATAGCAAAAATCAGGGTGTAGATACTGCTGTCAATGCCCAATACATGGTAAACTGTAGCCGAATAAAAATCGACATTCGGTATCAGGTGCTTGGTATGCTTCATATAGGCTTCAATTTCTTCTGAAAGCTGGTACCAGATCTCCTCCTTGGTTCCCTGTGTCAAGTCCTTAGCCATTTGACGCAGGTACTTCTCACGTGGATCCTGGGTCTTGTAAACTCGATGACCAAAGCCCATAATCTTCTCATGAGAGGCCAGCTTGCGGTCTAGGTAGGCCTGGCAATTTCCTTCTGCTCTAATCTCTTTCAGCATATCAAAGACACATTCATTAGCGCCACCATGAAGGGAGCCCTTGAGCTCTCCAACAGCTGCTGTCACGCAAGAATAAATATCGGTCAAGGTTGAAGCGCAGACACGAGCCGCAAAGGTTGAAGCATTGAGTTCATGATCGGCATGGAGCACCAAGGCACAGTTAAAGGCTTTGACTTCAAGCTCACTAGCCTCTTGTCCTTTGAGCATATAGAGGAAATTGGCCGCAAAGCCCAAATCCTCCCGTGGCTCTATCGGAGTCTGACCCGACCTCAGTCTGGCAAAAGCCGCAATAATAGTCGGCATCTTCGCCATAAGCTGGATGCTCTGCTCATAGGTCGCTTCTAGAGACGCTTCCTCAGCATGGACATTATAAACCCCTAGAAGACTGACCGTTGAGCGCAAGACACTCATGGGATGAAGGTGCTTGCGGGACTGGATAAGGATGCACTGCTCCACCGCATCGCTAATGGCATAATTAGCTCGCAGGTCTTCTTCAAAATGCTTGAGCTCAATCTGAGTCGGCAAATGCAAATGCCACAGCAGATAAATTACCTCTTCAAAACTTGCATGGTGCTCTACCAATTCAGAAATATTGTAGCCTGCATAAGACAAAGAATCATCCACAATCTGGCTAATCCGAGTATCACAGGCAATGGTATCTTTCAAACCGTCCGTCTGACTCATGCTCCCACCTCCTCTAATTTCTTTCTAACGACCATGGGCAAAATCCCCCCATTTTCATAGTAACGGATATCCGCCTCTGCATCAAAACGCAGCCGAGCTTGAAAATCTATTTCTTCAGCACCTTTCCGAGCTACCACATCAACTAGCTGGCCAACTTGCGGATTCTGTGACAGATTGATGTCGAAAGTCTCCTTACCTGTTAAGCCCAGACTAGCCGCATTTTCACCCTCTAGATACTGCAGAGGAAGAATCCCCATCATGACCAGATTTGACCGGTGGATACGCTCAAAACTCTCTGCCAGCACCACCTTGACACCCAAAAGATTAGCCCCCTTAGCTGCCCAATCACGGCTGGACCCCATACCGTAGTCTTTACCAGCTAGGACAATGGTGTTAATTTGCTCTTCCTTGTAACGCATGGCCGCCTCATAAATGGATAGTAGCTCTCCTTTATAATCTGTGTAACCACCAATCTTTCCATCTGCTAATTCATTTTTAATCCGAATATTGGCAAAAGTCCCCCGCATCATGACCTCATGATTGCCCCGACGGCTGCCATATGAATTAAACTCTTGGTAATCCACTCCATGCTCCATCAAATAGGAAGCTGCTGGGCTATTTCTGGCAATATTTCCTGCTGGGGAGATATGGTCTGTCGTCACCGTATCCCCAAATTTTGCCAGCACTGCGAGATTTTTCAGCGGCTGAATGGCTAAATCATCAGCTAAGCTATCAAAGTAAGGTGGATTTTGAATATAGGTCGAAGCCTGGTTCCACTGATAATTTTGAGAAGAAGCTGTCGGAATCTGATTCCATTTTTCATTGTCGTCAAACACATGGGCATATTCTTTTTCAAAAAGCTGGCGCGTCACATATTTTTGAACATAGTCAGCAACCAAGTCGTGCTCCGGCATCAAATCCATCAAATAAACTGGCTGCCCCTTTTGATCATAACCTAGTGGCTCGCAGGTCAGATCAATATTGGTATTTCCAGCCAGAGCATAGGCAACTACCAAGGGCGGACTAGCTAGGAAATTGGCCTTGACCAGTGGATTGATCCGCCCTTCAAAATTGCGATTTCCTGAAAGAACAGCACTAGCTAGCAAGTCAGTATCCGTAATCGCCTGAGCCACTTCCGGTCGGAGATCGCCTGAATTTCCAATACAAGTAGTGCAGCCATAGCCAACAAGATTGAAACCAAGCTGATCCAGATAGGACTGAAGACCACTCTTCTTGAGATAGCCTGTGACCACCTTGCTGCCGGGTGCTAAAGAAGTCTTGACAGTCTTTGAAACCCGTAAGCCTTTTTCTACTGCTTTCTTAGCCAAAAGCCCCGCCGCCATCAGGACATAGGGATTAGATGTATTGGTACAGCTAGTAATGGCCGCGATAGCCACATGACCGGTCTTAATCGTCTCCTCATGATCAGAAAACTGAACCACTGCTGACTTTTCCAGCTCGCTCTCATCTAGCCCAAAGCCTCGGACCCCCGCTTCCCTGACTATACTAGCTTGAAATTCTTCTTTAGCAGCTGTTAATTCAATCAAATCTTGAGGTCGCTTGGGTCCAGAGATGCTCGGCACAATGCTGGACAAATCAATTTCGACTACCTTGGTATAGTTCGGCTCAACCTTTTCATTATAGAAGAGGTGATTTTTTTGAGCATAGAGACGGGTCAGCTCGATATGATCTTCTGATCGATTAGTCAGACGCATGTAATTGAGCGTTTCCTCATCTATCGGAAAATAACCACAGGTAGCTCCATATTCCGGTGCCATATTAGCCACCGTTGCTCGGTCAGCCAGACTTAGATTAGACAAACCAGGCCCAAAGAACTCGACAAATTTGCCAACAACATTTTCCTGCCGCAAGATTTGCGTGATCTTTAAAGCCAAATCCGTCGCTGTCGCAATCTTAGGCAGCTTCCCCAATAGACGAACACCAATCACCTCAGGAACTGGGAAATAAGAAGCCTCACCCAGCATGGCAGCCTCAGCCTCAATCCCACCAACACCCCAGCCCAGAACACCGATACCATTAATCATGGTCGTATGACTGTCCGTTCCAAACATGCTGTCCGGATAGAGTTGGCCATCCTTTTCAATGATGACATCACTGAGAAATTCGATATTGACCTGATGGATAATTCCTGTAGCAGGGGGAACTGCCCGATAATTATCAAAGGATTTCTCAGCCCACTTGAGAAATTCGTAACGCTCATTATTGCGGATAAACTCTTGGTTCATATTGGCTTCCAGAGCTGTGTCACAGCCATAAAAGTCCACCTGAACACTGTGGTCAATGACTAAATCAACCGGAATCTCTGGATTAATCTGATCGGCCTGACCTCCCTGTCCAACAATAGCGTCGCGCATACTAGCCAAATCTACTACAACAGGAACACCTGTAAAATCCTGGAGAATGACTCGGCTAGGTTTAAAAGGAACTTCTCCACTTGGCGATTTAGCTTGATAATACACCAAAGACCTAATGTTATCTTTTGTTACGTCAACACCATCTTCCTTACGGAGAACACTTTCTAATAATATTCGTATAGAATAAGGAAGCCCTTCTATATCTCCTCCTAGTAGAGCTGAGGCTTTCCCAAGGTCATTATATCGGTATACATTGCCTTTGTAATTTAAATCGCTTAGGTATTCTGCCATATTTCTACCCCTCACTTATTTTAAATTGTTTTATATTATACTTTATTATGAAATTTTATGCAATAAAAATTATAATTTTTGTGTTATATTTTATGACACAACATAACAGTTTTTTAAATATAGGCAAACTGTACTAATGATTATTTTCCCCAAGCACGAAAAAACAAGCACCATTCTCGGTGCTTGCTATAGTAAAAATAATTTCAAATGCTTACTTCTTATTGGCCAGCCATTTAAGAAGCTTAGTCAGGAGCCCCCAGATGATTAGACTAATAACAACAATATAAATCCAGGCATTTTTATCATTAGACAAGGGCAGAGGAACATTCATACCAAAGAAACCAGTGATAACTGCAAGTACTGCTAGAAGAACAGAAATAATGGTCAAAACCGTCAAATTGTCATTCAGATTGTTGTTCAGAATGTTATTGTAGGAGCCAGAAAGCTGGCTGAGAACTTGAGCAATCAGATCGGTCATGGAGACGAGCTGACGAGCCTCAATCATGGCATCCTCAAACTGCTCGGTTTCTAATTCATCAAAACGGCGGTAAATACCATGGCTTTTGATATGTTCCAGGAGCATGTGATTCTGCTTAGCAGCAGCAAGCAGATAGACCATAGATGTTTCCAAGTCGGACAGGGCAAAAAGATGCTTTTTGGTAGTTGTCTGACGCAGAAGAGCATTAATCTCATCCTTGCGCTTGTCCATCCGCTCAACGACTGGATAGTAAGAATTGGAGATCAACTCCAGACTAGCAAAAAGAAACTTATAGACCGATACTGGCTCATGGTGCTCAGTATAGGCTTTCATCATGTCCACAACATAGGCATTGTCTTGGTTGCTGATAGTAATGAGCCGCCCCTGCTGCACCACAAAGGTCATAGGAATCGTCTCATAATGTTCCTTGTCTGTCGCTAGATTAAGGACATTGTAAATAAAGACAACTGTTCCATTCTCACGATTGTAGTCCATGTGAGCCCGCTCGTTCTTATCAAGCGCATACTCGATGGTCTCTTTATCAATTTCATAATCCTGATAAATCCGGGCATTCTTTTTGAAACTATCTGAGTCAATGTTGATCCAGACAGATTGATCTTTTAATTTTCTTTCCAGAAACATGGAGCTCCTTTCTATGAGGTAGAATGATTCTCTAATAAACTAGCACCAACTTCCTAAACTGTTCTTGCAATCAAATATGCTATGTCAAAACACAAAACCGAGCAAACCAACTGCCTCGCCCGATGAGATTAGTCAAGTGGCTAGCAAGGGGGCAACAGAACTTGGTGTTAGTAACTTTAGTTTGTTATACAATCATAACAATCCCGTTCACTACGATACGAAGAGGCGAAAACGATTATTTTTTCGCCGATGAGTTAGTAAGGCAGTTAGCTAGTCCGTACAATAGCGGCTAGCGTCCAACGATTAGGAACTTTAGTTCCAATTGTTGGTACTGAGTTACATCTTCTCTTCCAATTTAACATCCGGATACTTGTCCGCGAACCAGCGCAGGGCAAAGTCATTTTCAAAGAGGAAGACTGGCTGATCAAAGCGGTCTTTAGCCAGAATATTACGGCTAGAAGACATGCGCTCGTCTAAGTCATCTGGTGAAATCCAACGGACAGTCTTTTTGCCCATAGGATTCATGACCACTTCAGCATTGTATTCATTTTCCATGCGGTGCTTGAAGACCTCAAACTGGAGCTGACCGACAGCGCCCAGCATGTACTCGCCTGTCTGGTAGTTGGTATAAAGCTGGATGGCTCCCTCTTGCACCAGCTGCTCAATCCCCTTATGGAAGGATTTTTGCTTCATGACATTCTTAGCTGAAACCTTCATAAAGATTTCAGGAGTAAAGGTTGGCAGAGGCTCAAATTCAAACTTATTCTTGCCTACAGTCAGGGTGTCACCAACCTGATAAGTCCCCGTATCATAAACCCCGATAATATCACCGGCCACAGCATTGGTCACATTCTCACGACTTTCGGCCATAAACTGAGTGACATTGGATAGCTTGGCAGACTTGCCAGTGCGAGGCAAATTGACACTCATACCTCGCTCGAACTCGCCAGAAACGATACGGACAAAGGCGATACGGTCGCGGTGGCGCGGATCCATATTGGCCTGAATTTTAAAGACAAAGCCTGAAAAGTCTGGGCTGAGTGGCTCGACTACCTCGCCATCTGTCTTCTTGTGACCATGCGGTTCCGGAGCAAACTTGAGGAAGGTTTCCAGGAAAGTCTGGACGCCAAAGTTGGTCAGGGCTGAGCCAAAGAAAACAGGTGTCAGCTTACCCTCCAAAATCGCTTCTTCTGAGAATTCATTCCCAGCTTCGCTCAAGAGCTCAATATCTTCTTTGACCTGCTCATAAAAAGGATTGGAGGCAAAAAGTTGGTCGCCTTCTGCCAGAGTCGCAAAGCGCTCCTCGCCCTTATAAAGCTCCAGCCGCTCATTGTAGAGGTCATAAAGACCTTCAAAGCTCTTCCCCATGCCAATCGGCCAATTCATCGGATAGCTGGCAATGCCCAAAATCTCTTCCAGTTCTTCCAACAAGTCCAAGGGCTCGCGACCGTCACGGTCCAGCTTGTTCATAAAAGTGAAGACTGGGATATTCCGATGCTTGACAACCTCAAAGAGCTTCTTGGTCTGGGCCTCAATACCCTTGGCCGAATCAATAACCATGACCGCAGCATCCACCGCCATCAAGGTCCGATAAGTATCTTCTGAGAAGTCCTCATGCCCTGGCGTATCCAGGATATTGACCCGCTTGCCATCGTAGTCAAACTGCATGACAGAGGAAGTCACTGAAATCCCCCGCTGCTTCTCAATATCCATCCAGTCAGACTTGGCAAAATTACCCGTCTTTTTCCCCTTGACTGTCCCAGCCTCACGAATCTCGCCTCCGAAGTAGAGCAACTGCTCCGTAATGGTCGTCTTCCCCGCGTCCGGGTGGGAGATAATGGCAAAGGTACGGCGTTTCTTAATTTCTTCTTGTAAAGTCATCTTCTTCTCTTTCTTTCATTTAGGATAATGGTGAATCTTAGTATTTTTTATTTTACATCGGAGTATTTCATTCCTTTCAACCTACCTATTATAGCGGATTTAGTGCTTTTTTTCAATTATCTTAGAAAGATAAAAAATCGCCCTTCCGAGCGATTTTATTCTCCTATGTCAATGAAATTTCCCTTAAAATCTAACAACGACACTGTTAAAGAGGAAAATTGTAAAGATGAAGATTAAAATCAGTAAATAGAGCAGGTGTTTTTTCTGATTTCCAGCTCTTCTTTCTCTTCAGCTGTCATGGAAAAAATGGCTTTATTCCGTTTCAAGAGACAGAGGTTCAAGCCTTTTCCTCGTTGTACTCCAGCTGTTAAGAAAGACCAAAATTTGAGGTGTTTCATTCCGCGAACAGAAGCGTCTAGTTGAACCAACTTAAAGAGTTGATAGACAAATAGTCCATTTGTCACTAGAAGCAAAGCAAGTCGTGATAGAACTCTCTAATATAAGAAAACTCCTGCCACATTAACCTGACAGGAGCTATGAATTTGAATTGAATTAACTGCGGATCAGACTTAACTGCTTTTTCCACCGTTTCTTAAATAATATATCAAAGAGAACCAGAGCCAGAGAAAGGATGACTGATACAACAAGATACTTTATCCATAGGGGGGCATCTGGGATGAAAGGCGGACTTTTTAGCAGACCGTAATTCCCCCCTGTCACTTGATTAACGCCGACTAGGAAAAGATTGAGCCCAAAGGTGTAAGCTACAATCATGTATTTCTTGAGCAGAGTCTTGTCGTAGTGATTCATCAGATAAATCAAGGAATTAACCAAGAGGGCATAGTGGCCAATCAGGAAAGAAAAGCTGGTAATGTGCGGGAAATCATAGGGGTCAAAGACTGGATAGCCCAAGGCAAAGACCGCTCCGCTGGCTCCTAATAGAGCAAAATACTGCTTACTGCGCCATTTGTCTGGCAGAAAAACCACCGCAAACATAGCCAGGCGGCAATGATAAAAAGGTAGACTGTTGGTAAAGGGAATCCGAAAACCAAAATACCAGCTATAAAGCATCAGCAGTTGAGCAATCTGAATCCACTTAAAAGCCTTGGCAAAACGCAGATTATCATGGTATTTGAGCGAGCTCCAAATAGACAGCAAAACCAGAGCAATCATCACAGCATACCATAAAATCGAGATGGGCGGTGCCACCGTTTTTGTTGTAGTTAAAAAATCTTTCATATTTCTTTTTAATCTAAATAAATCAAGTCTTATATAGACATTCAATCATAGATAACAACATTTATGAAATGCTGTTATTTCCAGTTAGGTTGAATCTTTCTTTTACACATTTAATATCTTGTATAGTTTCTTGAAATGTTTTTTCTTCCCATTTATCACTTCTTTTACTAAAGAGTTTTTTATTCTTGTTGTAATGTTCGAGATTATCAAAGTAATAATAAATAACTGCTAAAGTTGCATATTTCCAATAGTCATCCTCATCCGCTTTTTCAGTAACAAAGTCTATAAGTTCTCTATAAACCTTTTCAGCTTCAAATTGATTATATTTTATCTGTTCCTTATCATTAATATGTAAAAGTTGCAATAGTAAACAATTAGCATAGTTCTCCCCATTGTAATAATCTTGTTTAACTATGTATCCTTTTCTATAAAACATTATCGCATCTTCTAAATAATCCGGATTTTTATTTATTTTATACAATCTCTTATATATAGCCCCAGCTATGCCCAATGTTTCAGTATCAAGAGTCTTCTTTAATGGCAATTGCTGAATAGTCTGTAATGCCTCCATTAAAGCTCTTGTCTCATTGGGGACTTTAGATTTATAGGTAGTGAGAGCCAATTGCTGAATAAAATAATCTTCTCTCGGTGATTTATCAACCAATTTTTTCCAACATTTTTTTGATTCTATAAAATTTCCCTTCTTTTTAAAGTCTTTCGCTTTTTGTAACAATTCTCCAATGGTATCCGAATAGTTTTCTGCATCAGAAATCAATTTACAATAACAGTTGTTATCGTATTGAAGAGGTTTTACTTTTGGAATATAGGTATATAGAGGGCTATCCGTTTGCTGTTTTTCCGATTCTTTAATATATTCTTTGAGCTTACTCATCATTTCATCTGATTCAGATTTCGAAATTTTTTCACCAAATTTTTTGTATCTATAGATACGAGAATGGTTTAAATCAAATGGAATATCATGATCTTCTTGAATCATCATCACAGTGGAGAAAGGCTTCGCAGCATGGCGAATACCCAATTCATAAGCAGCATTTATATTATAAGTTGTCAAGTCGGTAATTACCAAATCTGCATGCAAAAGTAGTTCATACATACTAACATCAATGATTGTCGAACCAGCAATATCATCTGCTCTAATTACTTTATAATTCGGAAATTCTTTCTCAAATAATGGTTTAATAACTTCATTATAAATTTCATCCAAGTCAATTAGTTCATTCGTTTTAAAATATGGTTTTTTTCCAAATCCCATTACAACAAAACAAACTTTATTTTCCATCAGAACTGCTCCCTCTAAAAAATTTTAATTCCATCTAAATCTGCATAAATGTTTCTGAAATTCTTTTCACCATAGGCTTCCACATAAAAATTTGTTATTTTATTTGGAACAAAAGTTATCGACTTTCCTTTCTCCACCTTTTCTATAATATCTTTATTATATTCACGACTAAGTTGAAGCCAGTGAGATTCACCTTCATGAAAATCTTCCTCAGTCGGCAATAAAGCATCCAATCTACAAAATGTGTAGTTTCTTTTTTGATCAACTTCTAAAATTTTCGCTGTAAATGCTTTTTTTAAAACAGAAATATTTCGAAATTTTCTGCAAGCTTCGTCAAGCTCTTTATTTAGTCTATAATCATCACAATTTAATTCAAAATTATGAATAATAGAATCTATAAATCTTTTCAAGCCTACTCGACATTGACTGTCTCCATTTAAAAAGATACCTATGGAATTATTATCTATACAACTGTTTAAAAAATTATTATCTTTTAAATTAAAACCCGGGATATAAAAATTATAGTATTCATGTTTTTTTACCCACGTTGCCCCCAACTCATTCAAGCAAACTACACTAGAAAAGTATTCTGATGAGAGTAAAAATAGTACAATTGTTTTATCATTAAGGCGTTCTTGTAGGTAATTATAGATATTTTTACCAAACGGAACACCATTATTTTCATTCGAAGTATAGATTAACTTATCATTTCTTAAACCTATTCCAATCAACAATTCTCGTAATATATCCCCATATTTTTTATCTTTAGAATTGTGACTTAAAAATAAATTAGTTTGACTGTCTTGAGAGCTATCAGAAATACGTTTGCTAAAAAAAGGAAAAGAAGACATCTTATCACCTCAAATATTATAAGTATATCTAAATAGTATCAAAATTTTTAAAAGTTTTCCAATTTTTTATCAGTTTTATAAAAAGTAGATTCTTAATATTTCATATTCCTATTTACTTTTTAAGTCAGTTTAACTTCTTTAGTCTGCTCCACGCGCTTAAAAATTTCAGAAACCAAGCAAACTGCTGCACTTAAGACGATTGAGACAAGCAGATAATTGAGCAGGAGTCCGTGATCGCCAACAAGCGGCGGATCTGTGAGAAATCCATAAGAACCCTTTGTCAACATATTGATAACAAGCAAAAAAGCATTCATCAGAAAGGTCGTCCACACCACTCGCTGCCAGCTCATAGAGAAAGTATGATAATATCTGAAAAGATAAATCAAACAATTTCCCAAGAGCGCTAGATGACCGATGATAAAGGACAAAATAGTGATATGGGGAAAAGGGTAGGGATCGTAAATCGGATAAATGAAAGCTACAATCGAGCCAAAAGTCCCCAAAAGTGCAAAATAAAATTTATACATTGAGCGATTAGGCAGAAACATCAAGGCAAACATAGCCATTCTGCAATGATAAAAAGGCAGACTCTCAGACAAAGGGGCAGCAGTCAGCATATACCAAGAGTAGAGGCCTATCAGCTGGCAAGCTTGCATCCCGACAAATAGCTGCTGGTAAGCTTTCCGATTGTAGTAGCGATAGGAAAGCCAGCTAATCGCAAAGACCAGCCCCAAAAGAACAAAATACCAAAGTCCCAGTTGAGGCGGTTCGGTTTTATAGGTTGTAAACATATCTCTTATTCCCATCTCCTAGGCTCCCATTCTAATATAAGGTTTGAACAAAGGTGAGTTTGCCTGTTGTTGCTTATAATTCCCCCTCCAAGTCCTCTACCAGCTTAGCCAGATTCATGGAATTGCTGCCTTTGAGAAGGATTTGGTCGGCAGGAGTCAGCTTCTCTCTGACAGCTTTGGTCAGCTGTTCAAACTGGTCTTTCTCGTCATTTTTGATAAAGTAATGGACCTTGCCTAGCGGGTAAATCTCCTTGGCATAGTCATAGAGGGCTTCCATGTCCTGTCCATAAAGGAAAAGGTCGGTCACAATTTCTGGATTGAGACTGGTAATCATCGAGCCATGCATAGACTTAGAGTCTGCTCCCAGCTCTTTCATATCCGCCAGCACTGCCAATTTTCTTCCGCTTGGATTGGCCGGAATGGTCGAGAAAGTCTCCAGAATCAAGCGCATAGCTGTTGGATTGGCATTATAGACATCCGATAGGATATCTGCGCCATTGCCAGCTTTCTTCCACTCCGTTCGATTGCGGGTCAGCTCCAGCTCAGAAAAGGCTTGAGCAATAGCCGTCTCAGATACACCCTCCTGCAAAGCTGCATAGGCCGCAATCATGGCGTTGGTCGCATTGTACTTACCGGTCACAGGCAGGTCAATCTTTTGCTCTAAAAAGTTGCATTCAAAGCTCAAGCTGTCCTTGCGCTCTTCCAGACGCATCAGGAAGATATCCGCATCAGGACCAAAGCGAACCAGTTTGCAATCTGCTGGCAAAAATTCATTGACAATCTTATCCGCCGGAACGATCAAGAGACCGTCTTTTCTCAAGCCGTCCGCAATCTGCATCTTGCCTTGAGCAATCTCAGTTCGGCTGCCGAAAAATTCCAGATGAGCTTCTCCGACTAGAGTTACAATACCCGTCTTAGGTTTGGCAAGCTCAGACAGGAGATGAATATCGCCCAAGTGGTCCTGCCCCATTTCTAAGACAAGTTTCTCTGTGTCCTCAGGCATGTGCAGAACCGTGTAGGGCAGACCGATTTCGTTGTTGTAATTACCTTGTGTCTTATAGGTCTTGTAAGTGGTTGCCAGTAGCTGAGCCAGCATATCCTTGGTTGTCGTTTTACCGTTGGAACCTGTCACCGCCAGCACATCCACCTGCATCTTTTCCAGATAATACTGGGCCAAGCGCTGAAAGGCCGTCAGGACATCATCGACCAAGATATAAGCCCCCTCTGCCACTGGACGCTCAGATAGGGTGGCAGCAGCTCCCTGGGCAAAGGCTGTTGGGATAAAATCGTGACCATCACGCGCTCCCTTGAGCGGCACAAAGAGGTCACCAGGCTCAATCAGACGGCTGTCAAACTCAGCATTGCTTATGGTCACATTTTCAAACTGGGTCACATCATTTTTCGCAGATAGGACTTCTGCTATTTCATATAAATCTAATTTCATACTTCTTCCTCGTTTTTCGGTTTGCTCGCAAAAAGAAAGGACCGAAAATTTTCAGCCCCTCTATTATATCATATTTTAGAGAAGATGCGCCTCTCTCTTGACAAATGCCTCTTCAGCTAGGCCAACTAGTTTCTCAATCAAGTCAGGATAGGCCAGTCCCATATTTTCCCAGAGTAGTGGATACATAGACCACTGGGTAAAACCTGGCATGGTATTGAGTTCATTAAGGAAGACCTGACCATCTTCTGTATAGAAGAAGTCACAGCGGGACAGTCCCATACCGCCCAGAGCTCGGAAAGCAGCCTCTGCATTTTGACGCATCAGGCTCACCACCTCTTCTGGAATCTTGGCCGGAATATCCATGGTAATTTTATTATCAATGTATTTGGCTTCATAGTCGTAGAAAGCCACGTCCTTGACCACTTCTCCAGGCAGGGTACTCTTGACGTCAACATTGCCCAGAAGTCCAACCTCAATCTCGCGAGCTGTCACTCCTTGCTCGACCAGTACCCGGCTGTCGTATTTGAAAGCCAGGTTCAGAGAAGCACGCAGTTCTGCTTGGTTCTCCGATTTAGAAATGCCGACACTGGAGCCCATATTGGAAGGTTTGGTAAAGACTGGATAGGTCAATTGTTCTTCGATTTCTTGGATTTTTTGCTCTAGATCCTCGCCATCGACCAGCGCCACATAAGGCACTTGGGCTATTCCTGCTGATTCCAGCACTCGCTTGGTCGTGATTTTATCCATGGCTAAGCTAGAAGATAAAATATTACAGCCGACATAAGGCATTTTAAGCACTTCTAGGAAACCTTGGATAGAGCCATCTTCGCCCATGGGACCATGCAGGACTGGAAAAACTACTGCTCCATCTTCGTAAATATCGCTGGGCTTGATCTTCCGAGACATATCCACTGTGGCATTGGTCATCAGCTTCTCATCAGCCGTTGGCTTTACTTCAAATTCCTGAGTTTGGATAAAATCTCCATCCTTGGTGATGAAGTAAGTCTTCACTGAGAATCTATCATAATTGACAGCCCGCATGACGCTCTCAGCTGATAAAACCGAAACTTCCCGCTCTGCACTGCGTCCGCCATACAATAAAATCAATCTTTGTTTTGCCATGATTTTTCCTATCATTTTCTAAAAATAGTACGATTTACAAAAGCTGCCAGCTCGAAATAAAACAACCTAAAAAGTTTGGTTTTACACCTACCTAGCTAGTCGACTCTTCTAAGCAGGAGCTTCTGTATCAGTCCGTTTTAGTATATCACAATTCCCAGCATTTTTGAACAGAAAAAAGGACTCTTCCAGCCAGCTAGAGCCAGAAAAATCCTTTATGTTTATAATTCCGTCCGATTTTCGATAGCGCGAATTAGCGTAACCTCGTCCGCATATTCAATGTCGGAGCCAACCGCCAAACCACGCGCTAGGCGAGTCACCTTAATCCCAGCGGGCTTCAGAACCCGTGAGATGTACATGGAGGTCGCTTCGCCATCCGCAGTCGCATTGGTCGCGACGATGACTTCCGTTACCTCACTATCCATCAGACGAGTGATTAGACTCTTGAGATTGATGTCGTCCGGTCCAACGCCATTCATAGGTGAAATCAAACCGTGCAGGACATGATAAAGTCCATGATATTCCTGGATATTTTCCATAGCCGACACATCCCGGCTGTCCTCAACTATCAAAATAGTTGATTGATCGCGCGACTGGTCTTGACAGATAGCACAAGGGTCTTCGTCCGTCAGGTTGCCGCAGACAGAGCAGTAGCTCAGCTCACGCTTAGCAGCCAGTAGATTCTTGGCAAATTCATTGACATCGTCATCGCTCATACCAATAGTGTAAAAAGCCAGTCGAGTGGCTGTTTTGATGCCAATGCCGGGCAGCTTTGAAAAACTGTCAATCAGCTTGGCGATAGGAGTTGGATATAACATAGTATCCTTTCTAATTCATAGGGTGTAGTTGTTGATAAAGATTGATAATGTCTCGGGTAACACTGTGGCTGACAGTAGAAGATAGGTCCGTATTGTGAGGGAACACTACCGCCACCGCAATCTGCGGCTTCTCACTCGGTGCATAGGACACGACATTGGTATTGATGGCTTCTCTCTTACCCTTGTCCACAAAGGTCTCAGCCGTACCAGTCTTGGCACTGATTGGCACGCTCTCTCCCTGAGAAATAGTCCGGCCAGTCGTAAAGCCACTGCTGCCATGAACCACTTGATAGAAGCCTTGCTTGATAATGCTCATATCCTCGCCAGAGATATTGACCTGGTTCAGCTCCTTGGTGTCAATTTTCTGCACCAAATCACCTAGTCCTCCTTGATCACTGTTGCCGTAAATGCCTTCAACGATATGCGGAGCCACACGCTTGCCGTTATTAGCTACTGTCGAGGCATACTGGGCCAGCTGAAGTGTCGTATAGTTGTCAAACTGGCCGAAAGAATTGGTCAGATAGTTGGCAAAGGTAAACTTATCTGGAAGATAACCTGTGGACTCATTTGGCAAATCAATCCCTGTCGAAGTGCCCAGACCATACTCCGCAAAAGTCGACCGCAGCTTTTTCATGGACGGATCCAGCTCATCAAAATCCAGCTTCATATCCGCTGAGTAAGGCGTCCCCATCATCTTCAGCGCTACCTGCACCATATAGGTATTGGAAGAGTATTCCAAGGCCTCTTGGGCTGTGATAGCACGTGAACCATACTGGGTAAACCAAGAAGTGATACTGTCCGTACCGCCAAAGCTAATCGGCTGGTCTGTCAGGACTTGGTTGCCGCTAATGGCATTATTCTCCCAGCCCGAAGTCAGAGTTGCAGCCTTGACAACAGATCCCGGAACAAAGACATTAGTCATGGTCCCCAGAGCATCGACCGAGCTTTCTCCCGTTTCCAGATCGTGCCGGATGCCTGCCATAGCTAAAACGGCGCCGGTATTTGGATCCATAGCTACGGCGTAGACACCCTCAGAGTAAGTCGCATTGCCACTAGCCAACTCTGCATTAAAGGCATTTTTGAGAATGTCCTCCACTCCCTGCTGGAAGTTCAAGTCCACCGTCAGCTTGAGATTGTCTCCCTTACTGCCGTCAGAGATATTTTCCACACTCTCCATATTACCATTTTTGTCCAGATGAATCTCCTTCTCAGCTCGCTTGCCTTGCAGGACTGACTCATACTGCTTTTCCAGATAGGAGGTTCCCACCCGGTCATTGAGGGAGTAGCCTTTTTTCAGGTAATCATCCACTTCCTCAGCCGGAAGTCCAGTCTTTTCTGTCGAGATATTACCCACGATAGAAGCCAGCGAGGTATCCAAGACCTTGCGGTCCCAGCCCGTTGAGACACTGATACCTGGCAGCTCTTTGCTGCTGGAAGCCAATACAGCCACCTGCTCTGTTGTCAGTGCATCTGTCTGGATGGTCCCCGTTGCAAAGTTGGAAATGGCATTCATCTGACTAAAGAGAACGATGGCCTTCTTTTCCTCATCTGTATAGCCCAGCTGCTTAGGGTCAATGCTCTCAGCTGCCGCTTTATAGATTTTGGACTCAGGCAGGCGGTTACCATCTGTATCAAATTTCTTGTCCTTGGGTAGCTTTTCCACTACTTCCTGATAGACTGCGCTGTCCGCCAAATAATAGTCCACCTCTTGGCGGTCTGTCACCTCTGTATCGCTGACACTGACATAGGTCAGGAGCTTTTGAGCTGTCGCTCGAATCTCTCCAGCCGTCAGCCGGTTATCCCGTGTATAGGTCACCACCTGCTTGGTCGTATTTTCCACCAAGGGCTTGCCGGTAGCATCATAAATCTGCCCACGCACTGAGCTAGTGGTAATCTTGGTCTTGCTGGCCTTGGCCAACTTATCCGTATAAAAGTCCTGATTGACCACCTGCATATAGCCCAGACGGGCAATCAAGGCTAAAAACAAAAACATCACGATCCCAAACAGCAGATAAAGTCTTCTGGTGATGGAATGACTGTCAAATTTTCTCTTCTTCCTTGCCATCTTCTCTCTCATTCTAGTAAAAGTTCTGACCTTTATTTTACCATAAATCCAGCTCGATGAATGTTTCAAAACTGATAGAAAATCTGAAAATGTGGACGAGTTAAGAGGAATTCCATCAAACCACGGAACCTAAAAGACATGCCGGCTAGGCTTCTAACAATCCTTGTCCTTCCTCTCTGGAAAAGCAAAGAACCTGAGAATAATCTCAGATTCCTTTAAGCTTATTTTCCAAGGTAGTATTCTTTTACTACATTCAATTTTTCGTCAAATTCGAATACCAATGGTGGGAAGTTTGGAATTTCCACGTCCATGATTTCATCGTCAGACAATTGTTTGATGTGCTTTACAAGGGCACGGATTGAGTTACCGTGTGCACCTACAAAGACATTTTTGCCATCTTTCAAAGCTGGAGCAATCTTGTCTTCCCAGAATGGAAGGGCACGCTCCAGCGTAACTTTCAAGTTTTCAGCATCTGGAATAACTGAATCGTCAAGTGAAGCGTAACGACGGTCAGTGTGTGCTGAGTACTCATCATCACGTGGCATTGCTGGAGGCAATACATCGTATGAACGACGCCAGATATGCACTTGCTCATCACCAAATTGCTCAGCTGCTTCTGCCTTGTTTTTACCAGTCAGTCCGCCATAGTGACGCTCGTTCAAGCGCCATGATTTTTCAACTGGTACCCAAAGCTGATCAGCCGCTTCCAAAGCAAGGTTAGTTGTCTTAATCGCACGCTTCAAAACTGAAGTGTAAGCTTGGTCAAACTCGATACCAGCTTCCTTAATCAGTTTACCAGCGTCGATTGCTTGCTGAGTACCTTTTTCAGACAAGTCAACATCAGCCCAACCAGTGAAAAGGTTCGCTTTGTTCCATTCAGACTCACCGTGGCGAGCAAAAACTAATTTTACCATTAGATGGATTCTCCTTTTATTTTCCGAGGAAACCCCCGTTTATCTATTCTATTTTACAAAATTTTCGCCTAAAAAGCTAGCCTATTTCGTCAAATCAGACCTTTTTCAACAAGAAAGCGCTTTTGTATTTCCGAGCAGAAACCTTTGCCCTAACACCCACCAGATAGATAAACCTCGTTGGCTTCCTTAAGCCACCAAGTCCGCCGCCTATCTATCAACTGATAAATAAGCAGTAAGCCAGACACAATCCAGATAGAGAGCATATTGACAAAGATGAAAAGTTCTACCCCTTTAGCATGCTGGGCGGGAGTTAGCTGGCTATGTTTACCTATAAAGACATCTCCTTCGACCCCATAAATCTTTGGCATAATAATATTAATGAAGCAAATAACAGCGATAAAAGTAACAAGCCGAACAGGCCAAGAATAAAGGATTTTATGAAAACCCTCAAATCCTAAAGAAAAAGTAGAGAAACGTTTAAAGCGTTCTTTGCCCATAAAAAAGATGAATAAAGGAATATAGCCTTCATAAGTGAAGCTAATCATTGTAGGCGTATGACGGCTAGCAATGAAAAAGCTAGAAAAGCCGTAATCTCCAGTGGTTAAAATCCAATGGCTTAAAAATTCTGGAAGAAAAATAGCTGGTAGCACAAACAGAGCTGCTGAAAATTCCCTTCCAAATCTTACACTCCATACTCGCTGCATCTTCTCCCGTATCAGGTGCAAACGTGCTTTGTCCGCGCTTTTCTTAGGAAAATTCTCTTTTATGAGTCCACCGCAAGAGGGGCAAATGGGATAGCCGACTTCCTCTTCAAAGAGAAGATGACGACATTCCAAAAAAGGCGATTCATCACTGTCTGACAACTCATCCAGCCATTTCTTTCTCCACCAGAACATAAGACCTCCTAAAAATCTAATCTCCCCACAAAGTAATAACCCTTAAAGATTTCGATACTACAAACTTATGACGAATTTACCTACATTGTAAATCCTTCAAAACTCTTTGAATCTGTTTGTACAAGACTTTATTCTGCTTTCATTATATCAAAAGAGAATTTACCTGTAAAATAATAGCATAAGTATATAAGGGGTTGTGCTTAAAATATCTGATCTTGCTAAGTGTTATACTTGTCCTGCAATCATGCCTTGCTAAAACACATAGAAAAAGGCTAAGAGACATAAGTTTTAGCCTTGCTTTTTATTAGAAATAGAATCTTAACGCAGTAGCCGATCACTCAAAGTACTGCTTTGAGCTTGCAGATAGAAGCTGCAGCTCAAGTCACAACTTTGTTCGTCTTTAGACTCCAAAAAGCTGCTAATCATCCTCGCAGTCACACCGCCTCCTGCTGGCATTGGGGGCATAGACCATAGACAGTCGTTTGGCTTTGGGTGATGTGGTAGCCAGTCTGCACTTCAGCCTCATGCTTCACATCCGGAAGTTCCAGCTCCATATCAGCGATACGACCGCATTTTTCACAGATGACATTGAGGTGCTGATGGCCCATAAAGTCAAAGTAGGTCGTCGTATCATTGCGAACCTTGAGCTCAGCGACAAAACCCTCATCAATCAGAACCTTGAGATTATTATAGACTGTTGCCAGACTCATATTAGGAAAATTGGACTTCAAGTCCTGATATATCATTTCAGCGCTAGGATGGTCATGACTTTGGATAATATAGTCAATTACCGCCTTCCGCGTTTCTGTAATGCGCACACCCTTGGCGCGCAAATGGCCAATTACTTGGTCAAAGTCATGCTGATGTTCTTGTTTCATTATTTACTCCGTTATAGCCTCTCATCTAAGTCATTACCATTATACCATGACTAAGCCTACTTGGCTATTAAGAATGATTGTAAATAAGGAGTGAAATTTTTATAAAAGTTCTTCACCGTTTTCTCAGTAAAAATTTTTAATTCTATCAACGTTTTGATTTTCCATCTAAAAATAAAAAGCCTGCTATTCCCAACTAAAGTTGAGATAACAGACTTTTCATATATTCTAGATTTTCAAAGCTTTTTACTGAAGCTTAATCTTAGTCACGCTGACGTTTGGTCAAGCTAACTGCTCCTCCAAGAGCTAGGAATCCAAGAATCAGCATCCAGATAGATGTGTCTTGCCCGGTCTTAGGCAGAATTCGTTTCTTGCCAATCTCTTTAACTTGAGCATCTACAAGCAAGCGATTGGTTACATTCATCCCTTCAGCTTGATTGCCGTAGCCTTCCACTTCGTCCTCGCGGACACTATAGACGATTTCTTTTCCATCCTTGAAGCGAGGCAGGTTTTCAAAGCTGTATTTCCAGCCCATCGCCTCATCAACACTTACGCTGATGCCTGTATCCTGTCCATCTGCAAGTAAGTGAACAAGGACACTCTGTGGTCGGCGACCTGCAGCGTTATCATTGTCAATCCAGATCACAGTGCCAGTAAGCGTAGTTGAGTCAGCTGCGAAAGTCCAAGTACCGACAAAGTGAACATCTGCACCATTAATAGTTGCTTCGTTCTTGTCATATGACTGGAAGCTCCAGATGCCATTGGCTGTCTTCACTTCCGTCTTGACTGGCTGTGTTGGAGTAGCTTTAGTGCCATCTGACAAGTTTGCTTGGTCGCTTGGAAGGAAGGATTTCACTTCTTGTGGTAATTCCTTACCTGCTGTACCGCTGACAAATTCATGTGTAGTTTTGTAAGTTGGTACTGGGTTAGGCTTCGCCACAAACGTCCAAGTTCCAACAAATTTAGCATCTGCACCATTAATAGTTGCTTCGTTCTTATCATATGATTGGAAGCTCCAGCCGCCATCAGATGTTTCAACTTCTGTCTTCACTGGCTGCGTTGGAGTGGTCTTGGTACCATCTGATAAGTTAGTTTGATCCGCTGGAAGCAAGGATTTCACTTCTTGTGGTAATTCCTTACCTGCTGTGCCACTGACAAATTCATGTGTAGCCTTATAAGTTGGTGCCGGACTAGGCTTCGCCACAAACGTCCAAGTTCCAACAAATTTAGCATCTGCACCATTAATAGTTGCTTCGTTCTTGTCATATGACTGGAAGCTCCAGCTGCCATCAGATGTTTCAACTTCTGTCTTGACTGGTTGCGTTGGAGTGGTCTTAGTGCCGTCTGCCAAATCAGATTTATCAGTTGGAAGCAAAGCTTTCACTTCTTGTGGAAGTTCCTTACCTGCTGTGCCGCTAATGAACTCATGCACAGCTTTATAAGTTGATGACGGAGTTGCTGTGAATTCCCATGTACCAACAAAGTGCGCATCCGCTCCATTGATAGTCTCTTCTGTCTTGTCGTAAGACTTAAAGGTCCAGGTACCATCTACGGTATTCACTTCTGTCTTCACTGGCTGGGTTGGAGTGGCCTTAGTGCCATCCGCCAAATCAGGCTTGTCGGCCGGAAGCAAAGCTTTCACTGCTTGTGGCAATTCCTTACCTGCTGTGCCGCTGACAAATTCATGTGTTGCTTTATAAGTTGGCGCTGGGGTAAAATCCCATGTACCAACAAAGTGTGCATCCGCTCCGTTGATAGTCTCTTCGTTCTTATCGTATGACTGGAAATTCCAAGTGCCATCAGAGGTCTTCACTTCCATCTTAGATGGCTGGGTTGGAGTGGCCTTAGTGCCATCCGCCAAATCAGGCTTGTCGGCCGGAAGCAAATCCTTCACTGCTTGTGGCAATTCCTTACCTGCTGTTCCACTAACGAACTCGTGGGTCGCCTTGTAAGTTGGTGCCGGACTAGATTTTGCAACAAAAGTCCAAGTTCCAACAAATTTAGCGTCTGCACCATTAATGGTCTCTTCGTTCTTGTCGTAAGACTTGAAGGTCCAAGTGCCATCAGTGGTCTTCACTTCTGTCTTTGTTGGCTGTGTTGGAGTGGTCTTAGTGCCATCCGCCAAGTTAGGCTTGTCAGCTGGAAGTAAATCCTTCACTGCTTGTGGCAGTTCCTTACCTGATGTACCACTAACGAACTCGTGAGTAGCCTTATAGGTTGGCGCTGGAGTAAAGTCCCAAGTGCCGACAAACTTCACATCCGCTCCATTGATGGTCTCTTCGTTCTTATCGTATGACTTAAAGGTCCAAGCACCGTCAGTTGTTTTCACTTCCGTCTTAGATGGCTGGGTTGGAGTGGCCTTAGTGCCATTCTCCAGATTCTTTTCTGTTTCTGGTGTTAGGTCTTTGATTTCCTGCGGGAGTTCCTTACCAGCAGTACCACTGACAAATTCATGTTTCTTTTCATAGAGCAAGTCAGTAGTAACTTGATTAGATGGTGCTGAAAGATTATCTACTTTTAAGGTCACTGTATTTTCAATCGTTGCAGCACCCTTTTCTGCTACCTTTTGATTGGTTGCAGTCTTGTAGGTAATGACTATATCCTGAGAAGAATTTGCTTTAACATACTCCGGTGTCATCTTGACCGTAACGGTCTGGCCTTTCTTTTCAATCGTGTAATCACGACCTTCCTGCAAGACATTGCCGCCAGCCTCAACCTTGAGCTCCTTGTAATCCAGACGCTCATCAAAGGTTTCAGTCATCTCAATAGTAGTCGGGGTAGCCAAAATATCCTTACCAGGAACTGGAATCTTGAAGGTTCCCTTATAAGTCACCTCTTGACCTTCCTTAGCTGGAATCTTAACTGGATCCACTTCTAAGACTGGCTTGGGATCAACTTTTTCAATATAAAGACCAAAGACTGCCGAGCAAACCTCTGTTGATGAATAACCAAAATTCATCTTATTACTATTTGACCGAAGCGCTAAACCAGAAATATTGTTCTCAGAATAACTACCGCTTGTAATCTGAGTTGCTACCCAAGCAGTTTGTCCTCCTTGGTCTTCCTGTCTTAAGACATTGGCATTATTCATCAAACGAAGATTAACATCATTTTGATAGTCTTTAACATAGAAGGTTTCCTTCAAGTTGTTGGCATCAATTGCATCGATGTCTGTTGGCTTCATAACCAACTTCAAATCTGTCTCGGAACCATCTGCATAACGCAACTCTGCTGTTACATCCGCATCAAGCCAAAAAGCCTTATTCATAATGTAGTCATGAGCTGCATCTACATAGGGAACATTCCCAATTTCAAAAGCATTATTTTCCCACAATTCCGAAATAGAGAAAAATTCTACCGTTTGCTTTTGAGCACTATTCATCTCTGATTCTGCCTGAGCAGTATTGAGGTAGCGTAAGGTTACCTTATTGAAATTCAGATAGGCATCCACTTGCTTACCATGAACAGTTCCAACATTGGTAAATTTTAAAGACAGAGGATTATCAAATACTTGATCCTGCTTCTTGCTTTTATCCACTTTGAGAGTGAAATTCTCCATCTCTCCAGGGTAAGCTCCGCCACTCAGATATTCATAATGCGGATTGGACAAATGAAATTGATCAACAGCCGATGACTTAGATAAGACACTGACATTATTGATATTCAAATTGAACTTATGGATATCCAGAGTAGAAATATCCGTTGCATTCTTAATCTCCTCCAAGGCAGACAATGTCTGAATGGGGAGCAGAAAGATTGAAAAAAGCACAACAAATAATCCCATCAGCAAGCGAAATTTGCTGCCAAAAGGATTAACAGGACGCAGTGAGTCCTGAAGTGGTTTCCATTTCATTTCTTACCTCCTAAACTTTTTTAATGATCTCGCAATCATTACGCAAAAAGAAATGTTCCCTTCATTTTATCATAAAGACCTATGATTTAAAAGTGCTTTTGCTAAAATTTTCAACTTTTTATTTTACGTCTTTGAAAATGTTTGTCCTTTCTCATTCTCTTTTGATTAGAGACAATTTCCTTCACTTCTTTGAAAAATAAAAACTCCAAGGAAGTTCATAAATTAATTTTCTTTGCTAAGCTCAAGAACTGAAATCAAAAAGAAAAACCTGACATACTCACCAAAGGCAAGTGTGTCAGGTTTTATTAACCAAAATTATTTTACAGCGTCTTTAAGAGCTTTACCTGCTTTGAAAGCTGGTACTTTAGAAGCTGCGATTTTGATTTCTTTACCAGTTTGTGGGTTGCGACCTTTACGTGCTGCACGCTCACGAACTTCAAAGTTACCAAAACCGATAAGTTGAACTTTTTCACCTTTTGAAAGGTACTCAGTTACAGCTGCGAATACAGCGTCAACTGCTGCTGCTGAATCTTTTTTAGTCAATTCTGTAGCTTCTGCTACTTTTGCGATCAAATCTTGTTTGTTAGCCATTTAACAAATCCTCCAAATTTTTTCTGGGTTGATAACCCTAACAAATATTATCATATCTAAAAATAGCTTTCAGGTCAAGTACTAAGCCGCTATTTTCTAAATTATTATGGTTTTATTCGTAACGAATCAGCACAGCCCAAGCATTTTCCCCTGTATGCGTCTGAATAATGGACCCTGTTTCCAGCACTGAAATAGGATTCTTGACATACGGCTGTAAACTTTCCTTCATTTCTAGTGCCAATTCTGGACCGCCAGCATAGGAAATTCCAATCTCAGCCACTTGCTTGTTTTGCAGACTTGCTGTCAAATCATCCAACCATTTTTTAAAGGTCTTAGCGCCCCTACCCTTGACAATAGGCTCCAGCTGATGGTCCTTCATTTGCATGATGACCCGGATATTGAGCAAGGAGCTAATCAGGCCAGAAACTCGGCCTATACGGCCTCCTTTAACCAGATTTTCTAAGGTAGAGAGACCGATGTAGAGCTCTGTCTTTTCCTTCACTTCCTCGATTTTAGTCAGAATCTCCTCTAGGCTAACTCCTTCCTTGGCCAGCTTAGCTGCTTCTGTGACTTGGAACTTCATAGCCTGATCAGTAAAAGAGCTGTCAACAACCGTCACATCAGCATTAGCCAAAGTCGCTCCCTGACGGGCGGCTTCGACAGTTCCTGATAAGGCGTGAGACATGTGAATGGAGATAATCTGCGCTCCATTCTCTGCCAAGCGCTCAAAAACATCAGCAAAGACTCCGACAGGCGGCTGACTGGTTTTAGGAAGATTGCGACTAGACTGCATGAGACGAAGAAACTCACCTTCCTCTAGGTCTGCATCCGAATAGATCACCCCGTCCACCATAACAGAGAGAGGCACAATTGTAATGTCTAATTCCTTAGCAACCTCTGGTTCAATGGTTACAGATGAATCTGTTACGATTTTTATTTTTGTCATAGATTTCCTACTCTGTATCTAAATTTTAACTTATTATTACACTACATTATACCAAATTTTTATGGTTTTGTGGGGGAATATTCGCTAAAATCATAGCCCAGTCCAAGCGTTTCCTAAATTTAATCTGCTTGTTTTTGTTTTTTAATCTTTTTGCGCTTCTTTAAAATTAGATGAAAAAGTGTTTACATGCAGCTTTTTTAGCTTTATTGGGGAAAATTTTAGGAAAAAGCTGGTTTTCAAAGAGAATCTCAGCAAAAAAAGATTGGATTTTCCCAATCTTTTTTCAGTCTTCAGCTACCAAACCATCATTTTTTATAGCATACCGCTCTACGATGCAATTATGACCAAAGACAACTCCGTGGAGGACTCCTCCATAGACAGCTCCGCCATCCATACCAATCTTGTCATCCTCAGTCATCCATAGCTGATCAGTTCCCGGTGCTTTATGCAAGAGGTAAAATGTTGGTGTATGACCAAAGACAATCGTTTTGCCAGTCTGATTACTGCCTTCGTGAAAAGGCGCGCGAATCCAAACTTTTTGATAATCACTGGTTTCTCGCCAGTCTTTCAGCTCCAAATCTAGGCCGGCATGGACAAAAATGTACCGCTCTGTCTCCAATAGGAAAGGCATCTGACGAATAAAATCTACTAAATCGGCCGCCTCCGTCTTGACACGTTCCGCGTCTGCTACTCCATCTACAGAAGCATTGAGAGGCCGGCCTAAAAGCGAATTAATCGTCGTATCTCCGCCATTGCGTCGGTAGTGGTCATAAGATTTTTCAGGATTGTCCAGCCAGGTCAGAAACATATACTCATGATTGCCAGACAGACAAACAGCTCCTTCTTGGTCCACTAGGTCCTTGACCCGCTCCAAAACTGCTCGGCTGTCCTCACCACGATCTATCAAGTCGCCTAGAAAGACCAGTTGGCTACGACCGTCCCAGTGCTGGAGCAGCTTATCTAGCATACTAGCCTTACCATGGACATCACCAATTGCAAAATATTCTGTCATATGCGCCCCTCCTAAAGGAGACCGAAACACTAGTGTCTCAGCCTCGCTTCTTTATTTCTTTAATAATTCTCTGGCTTGGGTCAAGGCAGCATCCGTTACATCTTCGCCAGCCAGCATCTTAGCAACTTCCTGAACACGCTCGTCAGCCGTCAGCAGGCGAACCGTTGAGACGGTTGAATTCTCATCCGAAATCTTCTCAATAAAGAACTGATAATCGGCAATCGCAATGACCTGCGGCAGATGGGAAATAGCCAAGACTTGGCCGTTGGAGCCAATCTTGTGAATCTTCTGAGCAATAGCCTGGGCCACTCGGCCAGAAACACCCGTATCCACTTCGTCAAAGACAATGCTGGTCTTACCTTCCTTACGAGAAAAGGCAGACTTGATAGCTAGCATGAGACGGGAGAGCTCCCCGCCAGACGCAACCTTCACCAGAGGTTTGAAATCCTCACCCGGATTGGCTGAGATGTAGAATTCTACTTGTTCATTGCCTTCACGGTTAAACTTGCCCTTACTGAACTGCACTTTAAAGCGCGCCTTTTCCATATAGAGGTCCTGCAGCTCTTGCTTGATTTCCGCTTCCAGCTGGGCTGCTAGGCCGTGACGAGCCTGACTCAACTCCTGGGCCAGCTCTACCAGCTCTCTCTCCAAGGCCTTCAGCTCTCGGTCCATATCCTCTGAGGACAAGTTACTTCCAGTTAAAAGGCTGTATTCTTTGGAAATTTGAGCAAAGTAATCCAGCACATCATCTACTTGGCCTCCGTATTTACGTGTGATGCTGTTAATCAAGTCTAAGCGACTCTCCACCTGCAGCAGCCGATCTCCGTCAAAGTCCAGTCCATCTAAAATGTCCTCTAAACGCTTGCTGACATCTTCCAAGACATAATAAGTCTCCGACAAGCTGCCGGAAAGCTCCTTGTAGGCTGGATCGTAATCCTCGATAGACTCAAGGTCATTCATAGCTGAGCGGACATTGGTCAGACTGGAAAAATCTTCATTATCCAGCATGGTATAGGCATTCGTCAGCGTATCGGCAATGAGCTTGTGGTTGAGCAAACGATCTCGTTCCTGATGCAGGGCAGTATCTTCACCGCTTTTGAGGGCCGCGCTTTCAATCTCCGCCATCTGAAACTCCAGCATCTCAATCCTGGCCTTATGCTCCTGCTGATTTTTCTGCAAAGTCAGGACTTGCTTACGCAGGCTTCGATAGCGGTCAAAGGTTTCCTGATAGCGGCCTTTGAGATGCAAAAAGTCTGCTGATCCAAACTCATCTAGCATGGCAATATGAAGCTGGGGTCTCATCAGCTCTTCCTGATCATGCTGACCATGGATATCCACCAAGTGCTGGCCGACAGCCTTTAGAACAGACAGATTAACCATCTGGCCATTGATACGGCTGACACTGCGGCCGTTTTGCAGAATTTCCCGACGGATAATCAGCTCGTCGGTCAGCTCCCAGCCCTGCTCCTCAAAAATCTCTCGCAAAGCTCTGCTATTTTCCAGCGAAAAAAGCCCCTCTATCTCAGCTTTGGGTGCCCCATGACGAATAACATCCGTTGTCGCGCGGCTGCCTAGCATCATGTTCATCGCATCAATAATAATAGACTTGCCGGCTCCGGTTTCCCCGGTTAAAACCGTCATACCTTGCTCAAAATTAAGGGAAATCTCCTCAATAATGGCAAAATTTTTAATCGAAATTTCTAATAACATAGGCTTTCCTACCAATGGTGAATGATGCTTGCAACCCTTGCAGCTGCTTCCTCTGTCATCATAACCATCAAAATACTATCGTTGTCTGCCAAGATACTGAAAATATCCTCAGCAAATTCATTTCTAAGATGACGCTTGACCAGTGCTGTGCTCCCCGGTACCAGACTGAGATTGATCATATTTCCCAAAACCTGATAGGACAGGATATTATTTTCAGCCAAGCCCAGACTGCTGGTCATGGTCTTAGGTAGCTCGTAGATATAGGTGTTGTCCTTGAGCGGTATCTTGACAATGCCCAGTTCCTTGATATCCCTAGAAACGGTAGCCTGTGTCGCGGTAATCCCAGACTCCCTGAGATGCTCTACAATTTCCTCCTGAGTGCCAATATCATAATCACTGACAAAGCGTCTAATCTTTTCTAATCTATCCTTCTTATTCATCCTTAAATTCCTTGTGTGCTGCCTCTACGACAGCTGTCATCATAGCTGAATCAAGAGGCTGCGGCTCTGTGCTCTTTTCTAAATAGGCCAGAAATTCTACATTGCCCTGACCGCCCTGAATAGGCGAAAAATCCAGTCCCCTGACAGAAAAGCCAGCCTCCATCATAAATGCTGTGACCTTTTCCAGAACTGCCAAATGGACCTTTTTATCCTTGACAATCCCTTTTTTCCCAATCTGCTCGCGGCCTGCTTCAAACTGAGGCTTGATCAAGGCAACCACTTGGCCATCCCGAGCCAAAATCTCATGCAGAACTGGCAAAATCAAGCTCAGCGATATAAAGCTAACATCAATACTAGCAAAACTAGGCTCCTGCTCAAAGTCAGTCCTTTGGGCATAGCGAAAATTAAACTGCTCCATGCTGACAACCCGCTCATCCTGTCTGAGCTTCCAAGCCAGCTGATTAGTACCGACATCTACTGCATAGACCAGCTTAGCTCCGTGCTGTAGCATGACATCTGTAAAACCGCCGGTCGAAGCTCCGATATCCAAGGTCACTCGATCAGTGACCGAAATATCAAAGACTTGCAAAGCCTTTTCTAGCTTGAGGCCACCTCGGCTGACATATCTGAGTTTCTCGCCTTTTAAGCGCAGCTCTGTGATTGTGTCAATCTTTTCACCTGGCTTGTCAAAACGCTGGCCATTGGCCGCAGCAATAACCAATCCAGCCATTACACCACGCTTAGCCTGCTCTCTGGTCTCAAAGAGCCCTTGTCTGTAGGCCAGCACATCTACTCTTTCCTTAGCCATTCATTCTCAAACTTTCTATTATCTTTTGAATTTCTTCGCCTGAAAACTCTGTCTTTTCTTCCAAGTCTTTCAGAATGTCCACAGCTTCATCAAGGGTCTGATTGAAAAAGTTCTTAGCTCCATCCAGTCCTAGAAAAGCTGGATAAGTCGACTTGGCTGCAGCTAAATCTTTCTGCGGGGTTTTACCCAGCTCTTCAAAGCTGGCTGTCACATCCAAAATATCATCCCGCACTTGAAAGGCCAAGCCCAAGAGCTCTCCAATCCTACGAAGCTTGTCTTGAACAGACTGCTCAGCCTGAGCAATCAAACTAGCTGCAACAAAAGGAAACGTTAGAAGTTTTCCAGTCTTATTGGCATGGATAGTTTTTAAATCTTCTAGACTAATTGCTTGTCCTTCGCCTTGCATGTCCAGAACTTGTCCTGCGACCATACCAAAGCTCCCTGCTGCCAGAGACAACTCAGAAATCAAGTCCACCTTGACCTGACTAGGCAGCTCGGCCCTTGCCAATAGTCCATAGGGGTCCAAAAAGAGAGAATCACCTGCCAAAATAGCCATATCCTCTCCAAACTTCTTATGGCTAGTCAAGCGGCCTCGGCGATAGTCGTCATCATCCATAGCCGGCAAATCATCATGGATAAGGCTGCCAGTGTGAATCATCTCAAGAGCCGCCGCAACCTGATAGTGGGCCTCAGCTAGCTCTAGGCCAAAAGCTTGAATCAATTCCAATAGCAGTAAGGGACGAATCCGCTTGCCGCCAGCCTGGACCGAGTACAAAATAACTTCTGATAAATCCGACGAAACTTGCTGAGACCTATAAAAATCCTCAATCGTCAGACCAATTTTTTCCAGTTTCTCGTTTCTTGTCATTCCATTTCCGTTTCTGTGCCGTCTGCCTGCATGACCTTAACTAAGGTCTTTTCTGCCTTATCCAGACTAGCCTGGAGTTCCTTTGAAAGTTTCATCCCCTTTTGGAATTCCGCAATCGCCTCTTCCAGCGCTACATCACCATTTTCCAGCTTTTGGACAATGGCTTCCAAGTCTGCTAAATTTTCTTCAAATTTCTTTTCTTTGGACATGTTTTACCTCTACTTCCAGCTGCCCATCCCGCATAAGCAGGGTCAGCTCATCTTTTTCTTCAATGCCTGCGCTTGACTCGACAACCTTTTGATTCTTTTGGACAATAGCATAGCCACGCGCCACGATTCGACTGGTATCCAGCATAAGCAAGGCCTCGGATAATCTCCTGACTTGAGCCACCTTGTTATCATAAATGACCGCCATGTTGCTGCGCAGCAAACGCTCCAGCTGGGCAGTCTGCTCTTGAAAACGCTGAACGCGACTGATCGGATTCAATGCTTCCAAACGATGCTGTAAGATTCTAACTCGCTGCAGCTCTTCACTATAATATTCGCGAATTTTTTGCTTGAGTCGCAGGTTGAGCTGATCCAACTTCTGCAGATGACCATCGTAAAGCCGCTCTGGCTGTCGGAAGATAACCGACTGGGTCAGTTTATTCAGTCGCTCCCGATAAAAGCTCAGACGATTAGAAATCGCGCGTGACATGCGATTTTCCTGCTGCTGCAAATGTCCCAGCAGGTCTAGCTTGGTGACCGGTGTTGCTAGTTCAGCCGCAGCCGTCGGAGTCGCAGCCCTGCGATCTGCCACAAAGTCGGCTAAAGTCGTATCTGTCTCATGGCCGACACTAGAAATAACAGGAATCCTAGACTCAAAAATAGCCCGAACTGTTTCCTCTTCGTTGAAAGCCCAGAGATCTTCGATAGAACCGCCACCTCGACCAATAATCAGTACATCCAAATCCGACCTCTCATTGGCCAGTCTGATGTGGTCAGCAACCTGAGCTGCAGCCCCATCTCCCTGTACCTTGGTCGGATAAAGGACAATCTCCACTCCCGGAAAGCGACGGCTGACCGTCGTGATAATGTCTCGGATGACCGCTCCGCTAAGACTGGTTACAACCCCAATTTTCTTAGGAAATTGGGGTAAGGCTTGCTTGAATTTCTCTTGAAAAAGCCCTTCTTCTCCCAGTTTTTTCTTGAGCTGTTCAAACTGGATAGCCAAGGCTCCGATACCATCCGGTTCTGCCTTTTCAATGATAATAGAATAGGAACCGCTCGGCTCATAGAGCTGCACCCGGCCAATGACATTGATTTTCATGCCTTCTTCCAGCTCAAAACCTAGCTTCTGGTAGACACCAGACCAAATCGTAACCTGAATGACAGCCTTTTCATCTTTCAATGAGAAATACTGATGGTTGGGGCGCCGGCGGAAATTGGACACCTGGCCAGTCAGATAGACCCGCTCCAAATAAGGATCCCGTTCAAACTTCATCTTCAGATACTTGGTCAAGGTCGAAACCGACAAATACTCTGGCATGTCCTTTTCCTTTCATTTCTAGTTTTTCCGTAACTTTTATTATAACAAAAAACTGCATAAAAAACCGATTACAAAGTCTAAAAATTCCCTGAAAAGCAAGAAAAAAAACTGGGCTTCATCAAAAGAACCCCAGCTGACTTAAAACCCAAGAAAAAGTCTACTGACTCATCTCCTTCATCCACCTTGGAATGGCCCTACTGATTGCCGTTGGCAGGACGACATAAGCTTCCCGACTTAATTCATCTGCGATAAGGGAGTGAAGAAGGGTTGCAGCCGCCACTCGCTCAAAGAGGCTGCTTGATTTAAACTGACCCGCAAAAGCAGCAATCATACCGGCCAGCGTATCCCCCATTCCACCAGTTGCCTGATAAGGTCCGCCTACTGTCAGCTCAAAGACCTGCTCTTGCCCACTTTGATAGATGGTCGTCCCATGCTTTTTCTGTACGACAATACTGCCCAGAGGCAGTTGATTGACCGCCGCCTGATTGGCTGCCGCTGTCTGATCTGACAAGCTCAAACCCGATAAGCCTTCCCACTCCTTCTGGTGAGGGGTAAAAACTGTTTGGGCTTTTGGAAATGGCAAAGCTCCTTTGCTAAAAAGTGAAATGGCGCCGCCATCCATGATAAGTATCTGCTGTTCTGCCACAGTCTGGATTACCTTTTGTAGGATATCTAGGCCTAGTTGATTCTCCGCCAAGCCAGGACCAATCAAGACAACATCTGATTTGGTCAGCTGCTCTGTCAATCGAACTTGCTCCTCTAGGTCAAAGGCCATGGCCTCCGGTAAATGGCTGTGCAGAGGGGCGATATTTTCTCTATCTGTAGCAACAGTCACCAGACCGGCCCCACTATTGACTGCTGCCAAAGCTGCCATGATAATGGCACCCCCATAAGGATAGGTCCCCCCAATCAATAAGAGACGGCCGTAGTCGCCCTTGTGGCTATCCAAGGGACGTTCCCTAATGACTCTTTTTAAAATATTTTCAGCATTTTTTGACATGATATTCTCCTAGATTAACTCCATCCTGCACTTGTCTCAAGATGACCAAACCTATCTTCATTATACACCAAAAGGCACCTAAACAGGTGCCTCGTATCGCAAGAAAGTTATTTTCTTCGGAAATCTGCAAATTTTTGTAAGATTCTTGCTGCGACTGCCTTGGGTAAATTTTCCTGAAAGGCAACCTGCTCATCCGCATAATCGCTCAAGCCTGGGAAATCCCCAACCTGCACAGCGTAGAGAGAATTCTTAAAGAGCTGGATATCATTTTGATCATTACCAAAAGCCACATAATCCGAACCGCAGAGTTCCTTTACAGTTGAAGCTTTATTGGTTTCAGCCGGATTGACATAAAAACATTTCTCATGTTCATGATAGTCTAGACTCAAGTTAGGCAAGCTTGCAAAACGAGCCTGTACATCATCTAAGAGCTGCTCATGATTCCCCATGTAAATAACAAGCTTAATAGGATGCTGGAGTTCAGTCAATTCCAGCCGTCTTGCCCGCTTGAGAGGATCTACACTGGCAATGAAAGGGATTTTTTCTAAAATCTGGCCGCTGTAATCAAAAGTATTATCAACGAAAAAAGGCAAATTATAGGTCAAACAAGTGTCTAGAATGGCTTGATAACTTGACTGATGCAGCTGACGCTCAAACATCAGCTGTCCCTTCTGATAAGCTACTCCGCCGTTCAGGCCAATCACTATCTGCTGGCTCAATTCCGGGCCTAATAGTCCCAGACAATCTCGATAGGAACGCGCCGAAGCAAACAGAACTTCATGCCCAAACTGAGGAGCCGTCAGCAGAACCTGCTTAATCTCCTCATCAATCGTCATATAATCAAAGGACAAGGTCCCATCCAAATCAAAAACAAATTTCATGATTCAAGACTCCGTTTAAAGGCTTGGTAAGTCTGCTCCATCAGCATAGTAATGGTCATAGGGCCAACACCTCCAGGTACAGGTGTAATCAGGCTGGCAAGTTCAGACACTTCATCAAACTTAACATCGCCAATCAGCTTGCCATTTTCATCTCGGTTCATACCGACATCAATGACCACAGCCCCCTCCTTGACAAAGTCCTTGGTCACAAAATGTCCACGACCGATAGCCACCACCAAAATATCTGCCCGCTTAGCAGTCTTGGCTAGATTGTGAGTCCGCGAATGTGTCAGAGTTACCGTCGCATTCTTAGCTAAAAGGAGCTGAGCCATGGGCTTACCGACAATATTACTCCGCCCGATGACGACTGCTCGCTTACCTTCCAGTTCAACGCCATATTCATGGAACATTGCCATAATGCCTGCAGGAGTAGCCGGAATCATAACAGGATGGCCGCTCCATAGCTTGCCCATATTAAGGGGATGAAAGCCATCAACATCCTTGTCTGGATCAATAGCCAACAGCACAGCTTCATCATCGATATGATCTGGCAAGGGCAGCTGGACTAAAATGCCATGCCAGTCAGGATTTTGATTATAAGTTTCAATCAAGCTCAAGAGCTCTTCTTGGCTGGTTTCTTCTGGCAGACGTTCTACCTTACTCCGAAAGCCAGCGGCCAAGGCTGAGCGCTCTTTATTACGCACGTAGATTTGACTGGCTGGATTATTTCCCACCACAATCACTACCAAGCCTGGTACCTGACCTGTCTTTTCTTTGAGGCGAGCCGTTTTTTCGGCTAATGTTTTCTGAAGCTTCTCTGCCAAACCTCTACCATCAATAATCTGCGCCATGTCATTCTCATTTCTTTTTCATTATCTTTTTCATTATACCAAAAAAATCTGTGCCCAGCCTATAACTTTTTCTTATACAAGGTTATAAGACGAGGATTCATTGGCAGCTAGTGGTATAATTTTCAGACCTACTAAATCTTTTTCAAAATAAGATAAAAAGGGTAAAAATAAAAAGCAGCTAAGTGCTTTTTAGTAGAGTAATTCATAAATTTCCATTGCAATCAAATCGATGCTGTCGAAAGTATAGGTCTCACGCGCTGCAACGTCACGCAAGGTGAAGACAGAGCCGTTTTCTTCGTCGTAACTGTAAGCTACTTCTGCTACAACCACTCCTTCACGCTCAAAATTACGTTTTAAATTTCCGCCATCCTTAGTCATAGCTTCTAAGCGGTTGATAATTCTAACTAAATGTGATTCCATTTTGTTTCTCCTATTTACTTAGTTCCCTCTTATTTTACCATAAATAGCGACTGAAATACCACTAAAAGCCAATTTTTTGTAATTTTTCAAGAATTTGTTTTCATTCTGCTCGGTCTAAGGGAGGATTTTGTAGTAAATTCTTGCAAAGTTCGAGAATACTGATATAATGAAACTATAAAACTTTGACTATTTTTGACCTTTAATTATTTCTATAAATAGCTTGCAAACTAAAAGAAAAGAGGTATCTGCATGCTTTGCCAAAATTGTAAAATCAATGAATCCACGATTCACCTTTATACCAACGTAAATGGCCATAAACAGCAGGTGGATTTGTGCCAAAACTGCTACCAAATCATGAAAACAGACCCCGAACATTCCTTGTTCGGTGGAATTGCTAATGCCAACAATCACGGAACAGATCCTATCGATGACTTCTTCAACAGTCTCAGCAATTTCCAACAGCCTCAGGAACCAACTACTCCTCCTACCCAATCTGGCGGAGCCTATGGGGGCGGTGGCGGCTACGGCTCCAATCCTAGCAAGGGTGGTCAGCCTCAGTCAAGTCCTCAAAAGCCAAAAGGCCTGCTGGAAGAGTTTGGTATCAACGTGACTGAATTGGCTCGCCGAGGCGAGATTGACCCTGTTATTGGCCGTGATGAAGAAATCGTCCGTGTCATTAAAATCCTCAACCGCCGCACCAAAAACAATCCTGTTCTCATAGGAGAGCCAGGAGTCGGAAAAACAGCCGTGGTGGAAGGCCTGGCCCAGAAGATTGTTGATGGTGATGTGCCTCATAAACTCCAAGGCAAAGAAGTTATCCGCCTAGACGTTGTCAGCTTAGTACAGGGAACTGGTATCCGTGGCCAATTTGAGGAGAGGATGCAGAAGCTCATTGATGAAATTCGTTCTCGTCAGGATGTCATTCTCTTTATTGATGAAATCCATGAAATTGTCGGAGCAGGCTCTGCTGGCGATGGCAATATGGACGCTGGGAACATTCTCAAACCAGCTCTGGCTCGCGGAGAACTCCAGATGGTCGGAGCGACCACCCTAAACGAATATCGTATCATCGAGAAGGATGCTGCACTGGAGCGCCGCATGCAGCCCGTTAAGGTAGATGAGCCAACGGTAGAGGAAACGATTACCATACTCAAAGGAATTCAGAAAAAATACGAAGACTACCATCACGTCAAGTACACAGATGCGGCCATCGAAGCTGCTGCGCTTCTCTCCAATCGCTACATCCAAGATCGCTTCTTGCCAGACAAGGCTATTGACCTCTTGGATGAGGCTGGTTCTAAGATGAATCTGACCCTCAACTTTGTCGATCCCAAGATCATTGACCAACGTCTGATTGAGGCCGAAAACCTCAAGGCTCAGGCGACTCGTGACGAAGATTTCGAGAAAGCGGCTTACTTCCGCGACCAGATTGCCAAGTACAAGGAACTCCAGCAGACAAGTGTGCTAGACAAGGACACTCCGATTATCAGCGAGAAAACGATTGAGCACATCGTAGAGCAAAAGACCAATATCCCAGTTGGCGACCTCAAAGAAAAGGAACAGTCTCAACTAGTCAATCTTGCCAGTGACTTAAAGGCTCATGTCATCGGTCAAGACGATGCCGTAGATAAGATTGCCAAGGCTATCCGCCGCAACCGGGTCGGACTAGGAAGTCCTAATCGCCCAATCGGCAGCTTCCTCTTTGTCGGACCAACTGGTGTCGGTAAGACCGAGCTGTCTAAGCAACTAGCCATTGAGCTATTTGGCTCGGCTAACAGCATGATTCGCTTTGATATGAGTGAATATATGGAAAAACACAGCGTGGCCAAGCTGGTTGGCGCCCCTCCGGGCTATGTTGGCTATGATGAAGCTGGTCAATTGACTGAGCGCGTCCGTCGTAATCCCTACTCGCTCATTCTGCTGGATGAGGTGGAAAAGGCCCATCCCGATGTTATGCACATGTTCCTGCAGGTTCTCGATGATGGCCGCCTGACCGATGGTCAAGGCCGGACTGTCAGCTTCAAAGACACCATTATCATCATGACATCCAATGCCGGAACTGGCAAAGCTGAAGCTAGCGTTGGCTTTGGAGCAGCGCGTGAAGGCCGCACCAACTCCGTCTTAGGTGAATTGGGCAACTTCTTCAGTCCTGAGTTTATGAACCGCTTTGACGGTATTATCGAATTCCAGGCGCTCAGCAAGGACAACCTGCTGCAAATCGTCAACCTTATGCTGGACGATGTTAATCAACGTTTGGCAACCAATGACATTCATCTGGATGTTACGGAGAAGGTCAAGGAAAAATTGGTTGACCTGGGCTACGATCCAAAAATGGGCGCTCGCCCACTGCGCCGTACCATTCAGGACCATATCGAAGATGCTATTACTGACTTTTATCTGGAAAATCCAAGCGAAAAAGAGCTCAAAGCTATCATGACCAGCAATGGCAAGATTCTCATCAAGTCAGCCAAGAAAACTGAAAGCACAGAGTCCGTTCATTCATCTCAAGAAGAAAAATGAATTTCGACAAAATAGAGCAGAAAACTAACTGTTTTCTGCTCTATTTCTTTATTTATCCTTCTGAACCTTGTAGCGCAGAATTGTTTTCAGCTTGCTAGGTTCTGTCCGATTCAGATTATTGAGATAGATTTCCCTATGAGTGTTTGAAATCCGTGTCAGCTGGTGATTCTGGCAAAAGGCATCCATTTTAGCGAAGGATTGAGGTTCTTCGTCAAAAGGTCCTAGGTGCAGCATGGCGACACACACTCCTTCCGTCATTTCTTCAAAACGAATCTCATCATAGAGAGGATTAGGCTTTTTGACACGAACTTGTTCTAGGGCCTTTTTCACCATCTCTCCAGTGATAAAGTCCGGCTGCCCAATCATAATAGTATAAATCAATTCTTCTTTAATGAGTTCTCCTGCTTGCTCTTGCTGCCAAAGTCCTTCCAAGGGATAAACTGTAAAATCAGTAAATTCTTGCTCAGACGCTGTCTTTTTGTAGTTCATCTTGATAGCATAGGCTAAGCTGTACAGAGCACCAACTCGTTCCGAAAAGTCAGCAGCATTAGGATTGCCCTTGCCGTCAATCATGATAAAAGACTGGGCAGGAAGATTTATGAGACAAGGTACAGACTTGATTTGATAGATTTCTCGATTGGTTTTTCTCCATTCATATTTCATGAGAGAGCCCTCCTTTCTTTACTACAAACAGTATAGCAAAGAAAAGCTGACAACCTCTGTCAGCTTTTATAAATATCGGCAATAGCTTTTAACTTTTCTTTGAATTCTTCCCGTAACCGAGGCGGCTCCATGATTTCAACTCCATCCAAAAAGGATAGCAAGTAGGTATAAAGACTATCGTGACTCGGTAAATGCGTTTGGACAGAAAGGCTCCCATCAGTCTCCTCTATCTCTGCTTCTGAAAACTCCTCGTACACTCTAAAGGCATGCTTCCGGTCAAATTTCAAGAGGACTTTTACAGTGCCTCCTAGCCGCTCTTCAGGACTAAATTTCTCATCCAAGACTCTCTGCTTAAATCGTTCCTCTAACATCTGACAGTCTCTCATTCTGTTGAGTTTAAAAAATCGCGGAGCTTGTCTTAAACGACAAAAGCCAGCAACATACCAATCTTGACTTTTAAATACTAACTTCAGTGCCTCTATCTTGCGCTGCTCTCTTTCTCCCCGCCCATTCAAGTAAAAAAACGACAAGACTCTTCTTTGCAAGATCGCCTGCTTAATCATATCAAACAGTTCTTTCTGATCTGCTTTCTTGCGCCAGTCAGTGAAATCCACCTCCAGCCAGAAAGTTGCCTGAACTTGAAACAAGGACTGCAGCTTAGACAAGGTCTCTACTTGCTCGCCATCTGTTAGAATCTGGAAGCCTTGAAGAGCAGCTAATAGCTCATCCCTCTCAGACTCTGAAAACAAGGCTTTGTCTAAGACAAAATCCTTCATCAGAAAAATGCCCCCGCCCTTGCCTGGGCTGCAGTATATGGGGATTCCTACCAAACTCAGCTTGTCTACATCTCGATAGATGGTCCGAATAGATACTTCAAATAGTGAGGCCAATTCGGGAGCTGTTGTGCTGCCTTGCTCTAAAAGAAGATATAAGATTTTAAAAAGTCTGCTTTCTGTCATAAAACCACCTCGCTACTATTATAACAATTTCTTCTATAAATGTTTTACCATTCCTATAAAGAGGAGTTTTTTTAAACGGTCGGAGGAAGGAATTTATCATTTGAAAGAGATTTCTTTCAAAGACTATCATTCTTTTTCTGTCCAATAAACTGAGTAAATTCTTGACAGCTGGTCCTTAGTCCATTATGATAGATAGTAAACTGACTAGAGATTGAGGATATTAGAATGACAAATCCAACCTTTGGTGAAAAGGAAGCAAATGTAGAATATGTGACCCGCTACGGAGTTTATGCCGTTATCCCAGACGAAAAGAAAGAAAAGATTATTTTGGTCCAGGCGCCTAACGGGGCTTGGTTTCTGCCCGGTGGAGAGATTGAAGATGGGGAAAACCATCAGACTGCCCTTGAACGCGAGCTGATGGAAGAACTTGGGTTCACAGCCCAGCTTGGACGCTATCTTGGACAAGCTGATGAATATTTTTACTCCCGCCATCGCGACACCTATTTTTACAACCCAGCCTACCTGTATGAGGTCACCTCTTTCCAAGAAGTCCAAAAACCGCTGGAAGATTTCAATCAGCTTGCCTGGTTCCCAGTCGAAGAAGCTATTGAAACACTCAAACGCGGCAGCCATAAATGGGGTATCCAAGCTTGGAAAAATGCGCTTAAAGCTTAAAGAAATCATTCACAATTTATAGCAAACATGTTATAATAATAGCAGGTATAAAGCAGGAGGAAATCGTATGAAGCTTATTAATACAACAAACAGTCATGCTGACCTTGTCAAAAGCCAATTGGAAAGCACCGATGCGATATTAGTCGAAGTTTATTCTGCTGGAAACAGCGATGTTGTTTTTACACAAGCTCCTCTTCACTATGAAATTTTGATTTCAAACATGCACCGTGCTGTACGCGAACAGGAAATCGAAAAAATTAGAGAATTTTTCTTGAAGAGAAAAATTGATGCAAATGCTATTGATAAAGCTGCTATCCGAACGATTTACGCTAATAATCTAATCGAAATTTCCATCCCTGTTAAACAGTAAAAACTAAGGCCTGGCCTTAGTTTTTTTATTGTTTATAGATCATGGTAATGTGAGGTGTGGATTCAAAAATAAAGGGTTGGCCAACTGACTTGAAGCCATACTTTTCATAGAGAGCAGCCACCTGCTCCTGAGCCTCTATTTCAATTTCCTTTCTTGGCCATTTTTCAGCACATAATTGTAAAATCTCTCTGATAAGCTGTCCCCCAAGCCCTGTCCTCGTACAGACCGAGCTGTAACCACTCGACCAAAGACTAAATGCACTCCCTCTTCAAAGACCCGAGCATAAGCATCAATTTCCCCTTTTCCATTAGCATGGTAAACATGCACTGCTTCTAGGTCTTTCTCATCCAGTTCATGATAGAGGCGCTCCTGCTCCACCACAAAGGTGTCAATGCGCAATTTTAAGATTTGATAAAATTCTATCGGGTTCAGCTCAGTTAATTTTTTCCTAGACCACATACTTGTTTCCTCTATCTTTTTAATGTATAATAAGTGTAAATGCAACTATCAAGGAGTTCCTATGGATTACCGTCAACTTTTCCGTCAAATGGGCTTTATTTCCAGACAGGCCATGATGAAAATGAATCAGAAAGCCGGTAACTATGGCCTAGACAATAATTTGTTTCTACTGCTCATTCGCATCGTCGAAAATGAAGGTCTCAGCCAATCACAACTGGCAGAGATGGTGCAGATTGACAAGACCACGCTCAGTCGATCCCTAGGAAAGCTGGAAGATAGGGGCTTGATTACCAAAAAGACCAAAGCTCAAAATAAGAAGTTCAAAGAGCTCTATCCTAGCAATCAGGCTCTCAAACTCTATGACCAGCTGATTGGCTTTGAAAATACCTACGCCAGTCAGGCGCTGCAGCAACTGACTTCCTCTGAGCTCTTTCAGCTCCAAAACATTCTAGCTAAAATAGACACTCCTAAGGTATAACTAGTATAACAAGAAACAGTTGTAAATGCAACTGTTTCTTTCTTCTAATCTAGCTCCAAACCAAAACATCCTCAAATCTATCTAAAAAATGGCTTACCACTAAAGGGCAAAGCCATTTTTTATTTTGGAAACTTACTTGCTCTCAAAGCCTTCTGAGACAGTTTGAGCAAAATTTTCTTCTAAAATTTCTGCACAGTGGTCACAGACAAGGGCTTGATAACTGCGCTCTTTAACTGTTGTGTCATTGCGACGGCAACGTTCACAGACTTGCCCCTGCGCATGCTCTACGACAAAAGCCACATCTTCAAAGACTAGAGCGCCTTCTGGAGCAGGTCCTTCAGCAATCGTTAATTGAGAAACGATAAGAAGCTGAGCCACATCGCTGTTGACCGCTTCCAGCAAGGTCTTGATGACTTCATTCGGATAGACAGTCAGGTGTGCTTCCAATGATTTCCCGATAAACTTCTCATTGCGGGCTTCTTCCAAGGCTTTCTGAGCCTGACTGCGGAAATCCATAAAGGCGGCCCAAGTGTCCAAGATTTCTTCTTGATTTGGGAAAGTCTGAGCTTCTGGCAATTCGGATAACTGAACAAATTCTTCCTTTTCGTGCTCTAGGTAAGACCAGATTTCTTCTGCTGTGTGCGGCAGAATTGGTGTCAACAGCTTAGTAATCTTGACCAAAATATCATAGAAGACAGTCTGCATCTGACGACGTTCCAATGATTTAGCTGCTTCGATATAGACGACATCTTTGGCAAAGTCCAGATAGAAAGCGGACAAATCAACGGTCACAAAGTTGACAATCGCTTTATAAATTGTCAGAAACTCAAAGTCTGCGTAAGCCTTGCGAATAGTGTCTACTAATTGATTGAAGCGGATAGTCATGTATTTATCAACAGAACGAAGCTCTTGGTAAGCTACAGCATCCTCAACTGGATTAAAGTCAGAGGTATTAGCAATCAAGAAACGCAAGGTATTCCGAATCTTACGGTAGGTTTCAGAAACTTGGCTCAAGATATCCATAGAGATACGAACGTCGTTGCTAGAGTCTACACTGGTTACCCAGAGACGCAAGATTTCCGCACCAAATTGTTTTTCCACATCACTTGGAGCAATTGTATTTCCAAGGGATTTAGACATCTTTTCACCCTTACCATCTAGGGCAAATCCTTGTGACAAGATTTGTTTGTAAGGAGCCACGCCATGGTTAGCAACTGATGTGATAAGAGATGAGTTAAACCAACCACGGTATTGGTCAGAGCCTTCTAGGTAAAGATCAGCCGGATAAGTCAATTCTGGACGGTTAACCAAAACCCCATTCCATGATGAACCTGAGTCAAACCAAACGTCCATGATATCCGTTTCCTTAGTAAACTCGCCGTTTGGAGAACCTGGATGAGTAAAGCCAGTTGGAAGTAAGTCCTTGGCTTCACGCTTCCACCAGACGATAGAGCCGTGCTCCTCAAAGAGCTGAGCCACGTGTTCGATGGTTTCTGCCGTCATGATTGGCGTTCCGTCTTCGGCATAGAAGATTGGCAATGGCACTCCCCAAGCTCGCTGACGAGAGATAACCCAGTCACCACGGTCACGAATCATATTGTAGAGGCGTACTTTCCCCCATTCAGAATGGAATTTAACCTTTTCAATTTCATCTAAAATTTCTTGACGGAATTTAGAAACAGATGCAAACCACTGTGGTACTGCCCGCCAGATGATTGGCTTCTTAGTACGCCAGTCAAATGGATAAGAGTGAGAAATTTCTTCCTGAGCAAGGAGCAAATCACCAAGCTTTTCAATAACCGTTGGCACAACCTTATCATAGAACTGGCCTTCAAAGTCAGGACCGGCATTTTCCATCATGATACCACGCTCGTTGACGGTTACAGCAACTTCCAGTCCATTGGCTACACCGACATGGTAGTCATCCTCACCAAAACCAGGCGCTGTATGAACGATACCAGTACCAGAGTCTGTCGTAACGTGGTCACCCAAAATGACCAACTCATCTACAGCAGTATCCCATGGGTGAGCCGTCACGATCTGGTTCAATTCTTGACCACGGTAGGTAGCTAAAACTTGAACATCGGCCCAGCTAAATTTCTCAGATAGGCTATTCAACAATTCAGACGCTACAATAAACTTGCGACTTTCACCCGCAGGCTGGACCAAAACATAGTCAATATCTGCTCCAACTGTCAAACCACGGGAAGCTGTAATGGTAAATGGAGTTGTTGTCCATACGACGATGTAAGTATCTGTGTCCAGTACCCCTTTTCCGTCTTTAACTCGGTTGGCATAGTAAAGAGATGTGGAAACCAAATCATGGTATTCAATTTCCGCTTCAGCCAAAGCTGACTCAGAAGACCAAGACCAGTAAACGGGCTTAGCGCCACGATAGATATAACCTTTTTTAGCCATTTCGCCAAAGACGCGGATCTGAGCGGCTTCATAATCGGGAGTTAAGGTCACATATAGATTTTCCCAATCACCTGACATACCTAAGCGCTTGAAATCATCACGTTGTTTGTACACTTGAGAAAGAGCGTATTCATGGCAAAGTTTCAAGTACTCAACCAAGTCCATTTCTTTACGTTTGACACCTTGCTTTGCCAAGACTTGCTCGATTGGCAAACCATGTGTATCCCAACCTGGAATATACGGTGCATAAAAACCAGTCATGGATTTTGAACGAATGATAATATCTTTAGAAATATGGTTCATGGCGTGGCCAACGTGAATATTCCCGTTAGCATAAGGAGGGCCATCATGTAGGACAAAATGTGGCTTGCCTTCATTCAATTCCTGACGGCGTTGATACAGCTTAGCTTGTTCCCATTCCTTTTGCCAGATTGGCTCCTTATTTGGAAGACCGGCCCGCATAGGGAAAGCAGTTTTCCCAAGATTGAGTGTTTCTTTCAGTTTCATTCTATTCCTCTTTATTTTTAAAATTACAAATTAAAAACCGCAAACTTCTCCAAAAAGGACGAAAATTCGCGGTACCACCTTTGTTTAGGCAAGACAATAGCATAATGCTCCTCTTGCCCCTCTTTGTCCGTAACGTGGACTGCCGTCTCATCCTACTGATTTCAGACGAAAGTTCTGTAAAATGATAGCCCAAGCAAGATGGACTGCAGATCTCTCACCATCATCTGCTCGCTGAAAGTATTTTGCTTGGTCTGTGTTTTTACAATCTTAGCTTCTTTAAAAATTATAAAATATTTACTGGAACTTTTTGTTCCCCATTTGTATCATCATCGTGATGGTCAGCTTCTGAGTTTTCCTCAGCTGCGTGAGCTTCTATATCTTCATCACTGAGCGGAGAAAAAGCTTGGGTCTCAGCTAATTCACGGTTAGCAGCTTCAATGCGCTCTTGCAACTCAGCCATTTCCTCTGGAGAAAATTGACGAGTAACATCCACTTCTTCCTCACGAACAACTGCTTCTTCTCCCAGAACCTCAGATACAACTTCCTTGAAAGCTTCATCGCTGGTTTGCAGATAAGTAGCTGTCGGACGAAGGATTTCTTCCCATTCAGACGAATCCACAATGCTGAGTTGGCTCTCAATGGTTGATTTCAAACGTTGATGGAAGACACGTGTTTTGTTTTTCAGTTCTTCTGTTTCAATGGCTACTTTCTTAGCATTGTCCGCTGCCTGACGCAAAATTTCATCAGCCTTATACTTAGCTCCATCCAACAAATGCTGTGCATCCTGCTCTGCCTGACGAACAATATTTGTAGATCGCTCATTGGCAGCAACCTTAACGCGCTCAGCCGTATCTTGAGCAATCAAAACAGACTGGCTGAGAGAGTCTTTCATCTCATCAAAATATGTCAGACGCTCTTCCAGATTGCGAATTTTTGCTTCTTTTTCGTGGTTTTCACGAACCAAGTCCTCATAATCGCGGACAACGATGTCAAGGAATTCATCTACCTCTTCAACATCATAGCCTCTAAATTTGGTTCCAAAGGATTTATCTTTAATTTCTAATGCTGTAAGTGTCATAGTTCCTCCTCATTTACTAGCTAATAATTCAACGGTTAACTTATGTTTTCCATTCTTGGAAAGGCCATTTTCTCTTAAAACCTTAAATCTTCCAAATCGTCTAACGCTAATCAAGTCTTCAAGCCCGACCTGCTGGCTGGGATTGTCATTAACAGCATAGTTCATTTTCACATGCTTGCCAGAAATCAGCTGAACAGCCTGGCTCCTTGATAACTTAAAAGTGCTGGCTACCAACTTATCCAAGCGAAGACTAGAGGCCAAAATATCTCTGGTAACAGCTTGCCTCTGCTCTTTCAACTGCTCTGCAAAGGAAACTTCCTTTAGTCTAACAGGCATCTTTGCTATTTTAGTGACATGATCTATAAAATACTGGGCCAGTCTTTTATCTACAAAGAACTGAGCACGGTCTCCAACCACAAGAATATCGCCAAAGGTCCGTCTTTCAATCCCTAATTGATTGAGAAGAGTGCCCATAATCTGCGAATGACTGATTTTATAAAATTTGCTTGCATAGGAAATTTCCAGCAAGCTCAATTCAAAATCATCCATATTCAGTTGATAATAAGAAGGCGCCACAAGAACTCTTGCCAGTTCACTTGGAAAATAATCCGAACTAGCAAAGACTTGCACATCATATTGCTTGCCAATATTCTTCAGGATTGAGACCTGATGGGGATTCAGAAAAGGCGTTGTTTCAAACGCATAGGTATCTTGAACCCGCTGAAGCAGCTCTATACTCCTATCAATAAACTCTCGATCCTCATGCGAAAAGTGTTGATATAAATCTTTCATCATAATAACATTAGTAAGACGCTTATTAAATAAAAGACCACACGATTTAAAAGGTTTAAAGCCAGAATTGCAACCCAAACGGTAAAGTCCAGCCCTGCAAACTGCAAGGGAAGACGGCGGAAAAGTTTTAAATACGGTTCTACAATTCGTGTTAGAAACTCTCCGAATTTGGTTTGATAGGCTCCTGGAAACCAAGATAGAAGTGCATAGACAATCAAGGCAATGCTATAAAGATCGAAAAGATTAGAGATGGCACGAATTACAAAATATAACATATCTCTTATCTACTGCGCTTCATATCAAAGTCGAATTCGCTGATTTCAACATCGTTTGGCAGGCGGATATCTTCCACATTTACCACTACATTAATCGGAGTCAGCAAATACATAGTGCTTGCAACTTTTTTCAAATTTCCAGCCAAGACATAACGCGCACCGTCTAAGTAGTCTAAACAGCGACGAGCCTGCACCTCAGTCATATACTGGAAGTCAATCAGGATGCTTTCATTGGCCAAAAGCAGGTCAACAATTTCAGTCGCTTCCTCATATCTCCTCGGATAACGAACATCAATCGTAATCTTTTCATCCGCATTTGCACGGTGCTGAGCCAATTCCTGCTGACGTGCATGCAGTCTGGTAATATTCTCTGTCGAAGATTTCTGTTGTGGCTGTGGTTTAGGCTGTGGCTTGGCTGCAGCAACCGGACGAGGAGCTGGCTTGCTCTCTCTGACTGGCTTAGGCTGAACCAATTCAGGCTTCTGCTTAACAGGCGCTGCAGGTCTGCTGACAGTTTGCTCCTGAACCTCAGTCTCATCTCCATCTTCTGTAAAATAATCTATAAATTTATCAAATCTATCTTTTAATGACATATTTCTTTCCTATTTAAAAAATGCTGTACCGATTCTGACATAGGTCGAGCCATGGGCAATTGCTTCTGGATAATCACGGCTCATTCCCATGCTTAATTCAGAAAAGGGCATATTATTTAACTGTTTCTTTTTTAATTCTTTTTGTAGTTGATGAGCCTTTTCAAAAATTTGGTTCAGCTCCTCATGACTAGCTTCAAACGGAGCCATTGTCATCAATCCCACAATTTGAATGTTTTCTAATTTTTCAAGCTCAGGCAGGACAATTTCTAAATCTTCAACTAAAAAGCCATGCTTGCTTTCTTCTTTAGAAATATTCACCTGCAGGAAACATTTAATCACATGTTGGGCTCGTTTGTCAATCTCCTTGGCCAATTTTACAGAATCTAAAGCATGAAAGTAATCAACATAGTTAATCACATCCTTGACTTTTCTCCTCTGCAAACTACCAATCAGGTGCCAGGTCAGATTCTCATCTTTCAGAGCATGGTATTTTTCTAGAAATTTATCTACCCGATTTTCTCCGATATGCTGAATACCTGTAAGGGCAAGCTCCTGAGTTGTTTCGCAGTCAACGTATTTAGTGACTGCAATGATATTTACCGAATCTTTCAAACGCTGGGCTTGCTCCGCCGCATGAGCGACGGATTGAAAGACCAACTCTTTATTATTCTGCAAATTCATGATCTAGATTAACGATTTCTGAAGAACGGAGGTGTTTCCAATTCATCATCATCTTCATTAGTTTCTGCATAGCGCTCCACGCGGGCTGAGGAACTTGGTTCTGCCTGACGAACAATCGCTTCGCGGCGAAGATCCCAATCACCAAAGGCTGAACCTTTAGGTGTATCCGTTCTTTGACGGCTTGGAGCAGGAATATCAACTGTTTCGGTCATATCAAAGTTTCGTTCAAACTGTCCTGAGCGAACTTCGCGATTTGGCTCAACTTGCTGCGGACGGCTTGGGCCAGTAGGCTGCTGGGTATGACGAATACCGCTGACCTTTTCAACCTTGTCCTGACGGACACCAGTAGCCACAACAGTCACGCGGATTTCATCCTTCATAGACTCATCAATCGCAGTACCGAGCCAGATGTTCACACCATGACCTGCTGCTTGGTTGACAATTTCTGAAGCTTCTTCAGCTTCAATCAAGGTCATATCTAGGCCACCAGTAACGTTGACAATTACGTCCTCTGCACCATCAATAGTTGTTTCCAAAAGAGGTGAGTAAATAGCTTTGCGAGCAGCTTCGATAACGCGTTCTTCACCGCTACCAACACCAATTCCCATCAAAGCATTACCCTTGTCTGCCATAACTGTTTTCACGTCGGCAAAGTCAAGGTTAATCAGTCCTGGGCTGGTAATTAAGTCAGTAATCCCTTGAACACCTTGGCGAAGAACATTATCTGCTTCACTGAGTGCTTCAAGAAGCGGAGTCTTCTTGTCTACAATCTCAAGCAGGTTGTTATTTGAGATAATCAAGAGTGTGTCTACATGCTCTCGAAGTTCGTTGATTCCTTCTACTGCAAATGTTCCACGCTTGCTTCCTTCAAAACCGAAAGGACGTGTAACTACAGCAACAGTCAGAGCACCAACATTCTTTGCGATACGAGCGATTACTGGAGCAGCACCTGTCCCAGATCCACCACCCATACCAGCAGTGATGAAGACCATATCTGCTCCTTGCAGAGCTTCAGTCAGGACTTCTTCGCTTTCTTCAGCAGCCTTGCGGCCAACTTCAGGCTGACCTCCGGCACCGAGTCCGCGAGTCAGCTTAGGACCGAGCTGAATAACTGTTTCAGCTTTGGCACTGCTAAGAGCTTGAACATCTGTATTTGCTGCGATGAATTCAACACCAGCAACACCTTCATCAATCATTCGGTTGATGGCATTACCGCCACCTCCACCGACACCAATAACTTTAATTACTGCGCCTTGTGCAGCAGCAGCGTCAAATGAAAATGTCATATTCTCTGTATTCTCCTTAATCAAACATTTTGCCAATTAGGTTGCGCATCCGATCTGTAATACCGGTTTTTGGTTCTTGGTTTGGCACATCAGTACTGGCAACTGGAACTTCTTGGACCGGCTCCTCAGGGATCTCATCAGCTGGTTGAGGTTCAAAGCGTGGTACTGACTGAGCAGGACGGTCAAAGGATACAGGTCGATGGCGCAGTTGCTCATCACCATGAACAGCAACCTGAGCCAGCATATCCACATCTGTTAAGTTTCCGGCATACTCTGACAAGCTGATAACATGTGCAAAGGCTGGATTGCGAATGCCGATTTGATTTGGCACATAAAGCTTGACATTCACGCCAAATACTTCCTGAGCCAGCTCAACCACTCCTGGAAGAATAGCTGCTCCACCAATAATCACAATGCCGCCTGGCAACTCGAGAAGATGCCTTCTATCCAAATCACGTTTGATTTGCTCAAAAATGTGTTGGATACGAGCAGAAATAATCTCAGCCAGATACTTTTCAGTTACTTCAACCGGCTCAATCTCGCCAATCACTTCTACTTGGAAGGACTCTGTGCCAGCTTCTGGAACATAAGCAGATCCATAGTTAAACTTGAGACTTTCAGCCAACTTTTGTGAAGTCTTCAAAACCTTGGAGATATCCTTGGTTACGTAGTCGCCGCCTTCTTGGTATATATTCGTATATTGAAGCTCTTGACCTCTAACAGAAGCCACTGTAGTTTGGCCGCCGCCCATATCAATAACAGTTGCACCAAACTCACGTTCCCCTTCGTTCAAGATTGATTTAGTCATAGCCAATGGGGAGATAATAACGTTCTCAAGCTGAACTCCCGCACGCTCCACTGTCTTGCGGAGGTTGTGGAGAATAGTCCGTGGTCCAGTGTAGAGAAGTCCCCGCATTTCTAAGCGAATCCCCATCATACCACGCGGATCACGAATCCCTTGGAAACCATCCACTACAAACTCTTCTGGGATGAAAGTAATCACTTCGCGGTCAGGAGTCATACTCTTAGTCAGAGCAGATCTAACAACATTCTCTACATCTGTATCTGTGATTTCCTTAGAATCACTAGTCACAGGAATCATACCCTGAGTAGGCTCAATCTGTAAGAGATTAGCCGGAAGTCCGACGTTAACTAAACCAATTGAAATGCCTGCCTTTTCTTCTGCTTGAGAAATAGCTGTCTTAATGGCAGCAGCAGCAGCCTCAATATCAACAATAATTCCATCTTTAACGCCAGCACTTTTTGCGTTGCTGACCCCAATAACATTCATTTCATCGTTGATGTGCTCTGCCACCAACACTTTAATTGAGCTAGTTCCTATATCTAATCCAGTAAAAAAGCCGTCTCTAGCCATTACACCAGTCCTCTCTATCTTCCATGTTTCCGGTCTATACTAATAACGCTAAAAATTAGAGTTATCCAAGCTTTATTATAACATAAAGAAAATGAAAATGCGCAGTTTTTCTACATATAATTTAGCGATTTTCGTTATTTACCGGGTTTTCTGTCGAATTTTGCGGCTCTGCAGGTTCTTCTTCCTGACTTTCTGTCACCTGCTCAGCCGCTTGCTCTGTTTGCTGTCCCGTCGGCTCCTCTTCTGTTTTCTGCTTTTCTTCGTCAGAAGAAGACGACTCGTTTTGAGCTCCTTCAACATAACTAAAAATCCCTGCTTCCATATCTACAACACTAGGTACATCCTCTTCCAGCTGTGATTGGATTCCCTTGTAATATGGCAGTTTCTTAGCAATATGCGAAATTGGTACCAAGACTTTGTTGCCATCATGCATGGTCAGCGTAACCAAGTCCGGTGTCACCTTGCTTGGAGTCAGCTGAACTGTCTTAATATTTTTCTTAACCGAAGCCGGTACCTTTTCAATTTGAAGGGCAAATTCCTTAATCAATTTTTTATCTGAAAACTCTATCGAAATATGGGTTTCTGGCAAAGAATCTGCAGCAGTCGGGTCCGAAATAACCTGCCCATTTGTCAGAATAGGATAATACTGACCACCCTCATGCAGATAGGCCAGAACTCCGTACTCCTTGACCTTTACCTGAAAAGTAATCGGAAACTGATAAGCCATCTCCAGATTGTTAATCCAAGGACTAGATGCTTTCATATTGCGGATATGATTGCCGCCATTGATAAAGGTTGTTAAAGTATAGTCCTTCTCATCAATCTTACTGCTTTTGAGCAGGTCTTCCTGACTGACCATTTGGTTCCCTGAAAATTTGATTGTCTTTATGGTCGCCAGTGGTGTCAAAAAATAGACTGACAGGAGAAAAATCAAGCCACTGCCAAGCAAAACCGGCAGCGCTCGATAAATATGAATCCTCGAGATATGCACCTTAGCAGCTTCTTTTTCTGCCTTTTTCTGAAGTTTCTCCAGTTTTTTGCGTTCTTTCTCGCTCAATTCGGTCTCTAGCTCAGGTTTAGATGAGTCATCTTCCAAATATTCTGTTTCTTCCTCTTCATAAAATGAGTCATCTTCTTCCGTCTCTTCAGCTATTTCTCCGCCTTCGATTGAGTCTTCAGCTTCTTTTGCTTCCTCTTCTTCCAGCTCCTTTTGTTTGCTGGCCTCTTCCTGAGCCTTCTTTTCAAGATATTCTTTGTTTCGTTTCTGCCATTCAGAGAGAGGCTCACTTACCTCTTCCTTTGGCTCATCGTGGTTTTTCTTGCTCATTTCTTTCCTTTGTCAATATCCGCTTTCAATAAAGCATAAAATTCATCTACAGACTTGATTTCCTGAGAATTTTGCATAGCTTGATGATAAGAAGCTTGATTAGCCAAAAGGTCATCAAGGGCTGTCTGTAAATTGCTCATATCCAGCTCTTCCTCTGCCAATTGCTTGGCATATCCCTTTTTTACAAAATAATCAGCATTTTCAATCTGATCACCGCGGCTGGCTTCGCGTCCCAGAGGAACGATAATATGCAGCTTAGCCATAGCCAAGAGCTCAAAGATTGTATTGGAACCGCCGCGTGTCACCACTACATCTGCCAAGTCCATCAAAGGCTGGTAGATGTCGGTCACATAGGCTCTGCGAAAGAGACGGTCAGACAAAACATCCAAACTTGCATCACCTGTCAGATTGATAACGTTGTAGCGTTCGGTCAGCGCAGCTTGATTCTGGCTGACAAAGTCATTAAAGACCTTAGCACCAGCAGAACCTCCGATAAAAAGCAGAGTAGGCAGCTCTTTATCAAAATACTGACGGATTTCTTCTAACTTCTGCGGTGCGACTGACTCTTGGTTGCCGACCTTAGTCACAGCTCCAATATGCTCAATCTTGGTCAGACTAGAACTTTGCTCAAAGGTCGCATACATCTTGGTCGCACACTTATAAGCGATTTTATTGGCCAAACCAATGGATAGATCCGACTCATGAACATAGACGGGAACTCCTGACAGCCGGGCTGCAATCACAGGCGGAACGGATACAAAGCCTCCCTTAGAAAAGAGGGCCTGCGGCCGTACCTTGAGCATGATGCCCAGCGACTGGAAAATGCCCCAAATAACCTTAAAGCCATCCAACAGATTCTGCCATGAAAAATAGCGACGAAGCTTGCCCGTAGCTACCGAATGGAAGGTCACGTCCAGTCCTGACTTTTGGATTTCCTGATACTCAATACCATGCTTATCGCCAATATAGTGGACCTGCCAGCCTTCTTTGATAAATTTCGGAATCAGGAGAAGGTTGAGGGTTACATGCCCAACTGTTCCTCCGCCTGTAAATACAATCTTTTTCATTTTAACCTTTTAATTCTTCAAATGCAGCGAGAAACTCATCGCCACGGACTTCAAAATTACTATACATATCCCAGCTGGCATTGGCAGGACTAAGCAAGACGATGTCTCCTGGCTTCGCTTGAGAAAAGGCCTTATGAGCTGCATCCCGGACATCAGTCGCATCTAGATAAGAAACGCCAGCCTGATCAGCCGCTCTCTTTACACGCGGAGCTGATTGGCCTAAGATTACCATCTTCTTGAGTCCTTTGAGGTCAGGCACTAACTCGTCAAATTCATTGCCACGATCCAAGCCGCCAGCAATCAGAATCACCTTGCTATTGTCAAAACCAGATAGGGCTTTCTGCGTTGCTAATATATTGGTAGACTTGCTGTCATTGTAAAAGGCAACCTCATTCACCTGCCCCACATACTGGAGGCGGTGCTTAACACCCCCAAAAGCTGACAAGACTTCTTTGATCGTCTGATTGTCAATACCACGCAGCTTGGCTACTGCAATCGTAGCCAGAGCGTTTTCAATATTGTGACTGCCAGGAACGCCGATTTCAGCCGCTTGCATAATCGCCTCTCCGCGGAAGGTCAAGACATCACCCTCTAGATAGGCACCATCCACCTTTTCAGTCGTTGAAAAAGGCACAACAGTAGCCTGAGCCTGGCTAGCCATTTCCTTGGCCCAGTCTTGATTGAAATTCAAAACCAGATAATCATCAGCTGTCATGTTTTTCTGGATATTCCACTTGGCAGCTGCATATTCCTCAACAGAGCCGTGATAATCCAAATGAGTCGGCATGAGATTAGTAATAACAGCGATTTGCGGATGAAAAGCTTCAATTCCCATCAACTGGAAGGAAGACAGTTCCATGACCAGTGTATCCTTGCTGCTGGCTGTTTGAGCTACTTGACTGGAAGGAAAGCCGATATTACCAGACAAGAGACCATTTTGACCGCCAGCTGTCAAGACTTGCGCAATCATGGTTGTGGTCGTCGTCTTACCATTTGAACCCGTAATACCAATAATCGGTGCTTCAGAAATCAGATAAGCCAACTCGACTTCAGTAATGACTGGAATCTTCTTCTCCAGAGCTCGAACGACCATGGCATTGTCATAAGGAATACCTGGATTTTTCACCATCAGTTCAAAATCTTCGTCCAGCAACTCCAAGGGATGACCTCCTGTCACCACTTTTATACCTTCTTCTAGCAAGGATTGGGCAGCAGGATTTTCCTCGAAAGCCTTCCCATCGTTAACTGTCACGATAGCTCCTAATTTATCTAAAAGGCGAGCAGCTGACTCACCCGACTTGGCCAATCCCAGAACCAAGACCTTTTTATTGGCAAAATTTGCTATATTTTTCATAAGCAACCTCTTCCATTCATACTTCATTCTATTTTACCTTTTTTTGTGGAAATAAAAAAGTCATAGGAGTCTTTTATTTTCGACTGTAAGCAAGTTTTGAAAAAAATGATATGTTTTCATCTATTTGAAATATTTTGTAACATAAGCCTATTGTTTTTGTAAAGAAAAAGAGCAAAAACTCAAAACGTCTATCCGACTTTCTAAGCTCTTGCTCATTTATTATTCTTCATCAAAATTCTTTTTTGATTTCTTAGGCGGCTTGAGACGATTAATATCCCGCAAAGCCAAGACGGTCACTACGGATAGGCCAAATCCTACAAAATATTCAGCTGGCAATTGGAAAATCTGAAAAATGCCTAAGCCAAATAAGATAATCAAGGTCACAATCAGTAAAACCATGGTCACAGCATTAACAGTGCCTTTAATACTGGACGGAACAGCAAAAATGTAGAAAAAGAGGATTAAAATTCCAATGATAAGGTAAACCATCTTGCTGCTCCTTTCCTTTTTGCTTATTCAGCTGCAGCTGTTTTTTTCTTTTTATTGGCTTTTTCGCGTTCTTGTTTGTTCAAAATTTGCTTGCGCAGACGAATGGATTCTGGCGTTACTTCCATGTACTCATCGTCATTCAAGAATTCCAAAGATTCTTCCAAGGTCAAGATCCGAGGTGTCTTGATAACCGCTGTCTGGTCCTTGGTTGCAGAACGTACATTGGTCATTTGCTTAGCCTTGGTGATATTAACAGTCAAGTCGTTTTCACGAGAATTTTCACCGATGATCATTCCTTCGTAAACCTCAGTACCTGGGTTGACAAAGATAGTACCGCGCTCTTCGATAGACATAATAGAGTAGGTCGTTGCCTTACCAGCATCGATAGATACCAAGGCACCGCGGTGACGGCCACCGATTTCACCTGGAATAAGTGGTAGGTATTGATCAAAGGTATGGTTCATTATACCGTAACCACGAGTCATGGATAAGAACTCAGTTGAGTACCCAATCAAACCACGGGCTGGAACCAAGAAGACCAAACGAGTTTGACCATTACCAGTTGAAATCATATCCAACATTTCGCCCTTACGTTCTGAAAGGCTTTGAATAACAGACCCTTGGTATTCTTCGGGTGTATCAATTTGGACACGCTCAAATGGCTCACATTTAACACCGTCGATTTCTTTCACGATAACTTCTGGACGAGATACTTGCAACTCATAACCTTCACGACGCATTGTTTCAATCAGGATTGACAAGTGCAATTCACCACGACCTGAAACGATCCACTTGTCTGGTGAATCAGTTGGTTCAACACGTAGAGATACATCTGTTTGCAGTTCAGCCTGCAGGCGTTCTTCAACCTTACGAGAAGTTACCCATTTCCCTTCGCGACCAGCAAATGGTGAGTTGTTAACCAAGAAGGTCATCTGCAGAGTTGGTTCATCAATATGCAGAATTGGCAAAGCTTCGACAGCATCCGTAGGCGTGATTGTCTCTCCGACAAAGATATCTTCCATACCTGAAACGGCAATCAAGTCACCTGCTTTTGCTTCTTGGATTTCACGACGCTCCAAGCCAAAGAAACCAAAGAGTTTTGTGACACGGAAGTTTTTAGTTGTACCATCAAGCTTAGAAAGGGTTACTTGGTCCCCAACTTTAACGGTACCACGGAAGACACGGCCGATACCGATACGGCCAACGAAGTCATTGTAGTCCAAGAGTGACACTTGGAATTGGAAAGGTTCGTCAGAATTATCCACTGGTGCTGGGATATGGTCAATGATGGTATCAAAAATCGGTGCCATGGTGTGCTCTTGATCAGCTGGATCATCAGACATAGATGAGGTTCCATTGATAGCTGAAGCATAGACTACTGGGAAGTCCAGCTGGTCATCATCCGCTCCAAGCTCAATAAAGAGTTCCAATACTTCATCCACTACTTCTGCCGGACGAGCAGACGGCTTGTCGATTTTATTCACCACTACGATAGGAACAAGGTCTTGCTCCAAGGCTTTTTTCAATACAAAGCGGGTCTGAGGCATAGTTCCTTCGTAGGCGTCCACAACCAGAACAACCCCGTCCACCATCTTCATAATCCGCTCTACTTCACCACCGAAGTCCGCGTGCCCTGGTGTATCCATGATATTGATACGAGTACCTTCGTAAGCCACGGCTGTATTTTTAGCCAAGATGGTAATACCGCGCTCCTTTTCAATATCGTTTGAGTCCATTGCCCGCTCTTGCAGCTCTTTACGCTCATCTAGTGTATGAGATTGCTTCAGCAACTCATCAACCAAGGTTGTTTTCCCGTGGTCAACGTGAGCGATAATGGCGATATTGCGAATATCTTCTCTTAATTTTGTCATGATTTCCTCTGAATTTTTAAATTTTATTTCTAACTGAACAATTATACCACAGACGCAGGCAAAAAACACAGCTTTGATAAGTGTAAATGTTTTCATTAAAAAATATGGGAGCGCCATGAGGATTTGCATTCCCCATCCTGAAAATTTATGATATGATTTAGAAAAAAACAAGGAAAACAGATGCGCCTCGACCAACTGCTGGCTACCAATCATATCAGCCGAAAAAAGATGAAACAAAGCCTTTTACAAAAACAGATTTTAGTGGATGGTAAGCCCGCCTGCAAACTAAGCCAAAACGTTGATACCGGCCTGCAGCAGATTACTTTTCAAGGAAAACAGGTCAGCGGTCCTGCCCACCGTTACTACATGCTGAATAAACCCGCAGGTGCAGTCACTGCCAATCGCGACGCTGAAAAATTGACTGTTCTGGATTTGCTGGACAAGGAGGTAGAGAAAGAAAATCTTTACTCTATCGGACGGCTGGATAGAGATACTGAGGGGCTTCTTCTGATTACCGATAATGGCCCTCTGGGATTTCAGCTGCTGCACCCTCAATATCATGTCGAAAAAACTTACTATGTAGAAGTCAATGGACCTTTAACTTCTAAGGACAAATCTTCCTTTAAAGATGGCATTCGCTTTATAGACGGCACCGTCTGTCAGCCCGCCCAGCTCTCTATCCTCTCTAGCAGCTCCATTCTAAGCCGTGCTACCGTCAAGATTTCCGAGGGAAAATTCCACCAGATCAAAAAGATGTTTCTGGCAGTTGGCGTCAAGGTTACTTATCTCAAGCGGATTCAGTTTGGAGATTTTACATTAGACCCAGACCTAGCAACAGGTGATTGTCGTCCTTTAAACCAAGAAGAATTAGGAATTATTAAAAAATATTTAGAGAAAAGTTGGTAAAACAAAAAAGCTTTTCAGAACGTAGACAAACTCTATCGGTAATTAAAAAAATGCCCTTATAGAGGTTAGTTGTCAAATAGTAAAAACTCTTAGGAATGCTGATCTAATGATTTTTTTATTTTCTCTAGTAAAAGAAAAAGATTGAAGAAAATTGTCCAAAATGGACTTTTTCTTCAATCTGAAAAGCATTTAAAAAATAAAGCTTTTTTGTTAGTAGCCTGCTCCGTTCATAAGCACCATGAAGCCTAAAATCCAAACGATTACAGAAATTACAATCCCTACGATACCCAGAATTTTTTCTGTTTTATAGTCTAATTTAGACTCTTTTTGATGTGAATTAGCTAACACCAAACCAATGATACCCAAAATAAGACCTACCAATGGCAACAAAAAACCAAAGACGATAGATAGGATACCTAAAACAAGAGAGGATTTTTTCTTTTCTTGCATGTTTCAAAAACTCCTTAAAATTAATATCAATTATTATAACATAAGAAACCAGCTTTGTATATATTATGCGACAAATTTTTGATTTATGTTAACTAGCTTTCACCTTGCCATTCCAAGAATCCAACCCATAAGAAAGAATATAGATTTCTTTAAATCCTTGTTTTTTCAGATACAGAGCCGCATTGGTTACGCGCTGGCCACGACTATTTTCATAGAGGAGAACAGCCTTGTCCTTGCGAAGTGCACCGACACTATCCTTCAGCTGCTGAGATGGAATATTGCGAGCACCTAAGATATGCTTCCGATGGAAATCAGCTGGATCCCGCAAATCAACCAACTGCCCTTGCCGAATCAAGTCTTCAAATTCCCCGTTATCCACGATTTTTGCTGCCTGACGAAGGCGCAGATAATTAAAGCCCATCCAGCCAAGTATTCCCAAAAGTACCGCCCACAAAATCCAAATTGTCATCTCAAGTCTCCTTTTTCTTTTCTAAATATTCTAACTCTAAGCGATGTTCTCGGCGCAAGACAGCCTCCGCCTCAAAATAAGCTAGCTTATCCATTAGACCGGCGTCGTAAATTCTCTTCAGCTCGATTTTCATCATTTCAATATCGTAAAGGCGTTTGCCCATATAGATAATGATTCCAAAACTTTTAAGAAATTGCTGAACATCATACAGGGTTTTCATGAGCTATATTTTATCAGATTTTCCAGCACTTTTCAAGACGAAAAAAAGCAGAAAGGAAAGCCTATTTCCTTTCTGCTTGGCATGGATAACTTTTTACAAACCTGGTGCTTGACCGATTTCAGCTGTCAGCATCCAGATAGTCTTTTCAAGGTCAGCCTTGGCACCGACAAAGATATCATTGGTTACATCGTCCCCTTCTTCATCAGTTACATCCAAAGCTTCTTGGTAAAGACCTGTCAGATAACGGAAAATCTCAATCACACGCGCTAAACTTTCTTCTACGTTTTTGCTAAATTCACCAGCTTTTTCTTCGATCTTACTATGTTGGATAAATTCTGTCAAAGTAGAGTATGGTTTACCACCCAATGTAATCAAACGTTCACTAACTTCATCCAAGGTTACATCCAAAGTTTCCATATATTCATCCATTTTTGGATGCCAAACCATGAAACCTGCGCCACGCATATACCAGTGAACTTGGTGAAGAGCGATATGAGCTGTATAAAGGTCTGCCACTACTTGATTAAGAATAGCCTTAGTCTTTGGCAAAGCCTTTTGATTGCTGAAAGTTGCTACGTCAGTTGCTGCACCATTTTTTACTTGTGTCATTGTATTTACCTCGTTTTTATTTATAATGATTCTAATCTTTTTAGATTATGGTTTAATTATAATGCTTCTAAATAAGAAAGTCAAGACAAAAGATTCAAAAAAAGACTTTATTAGAAAAGTTGCAAAATTTCAGAATTTTTCTGTTTAAAATTACGAATAAATAAGTATGATTCATCTATACTTTTTTCTCCTTGGCACTGTCTTCGCCTCATTCCTAGGCTTGGTCATCGACCGCTTCCCAGAGCAGTCTATCATCACTCCTGCTAGCTATTGCAATGCCTGTGGAAAAAGATTGGCACCGCGTGATTTGATTCCTATTTTTTCTCAAATCTTAAATCTTCTTCGTTGCCGCTTCTGTGGAGACAAGATTCCCTTACGCTATTTATTTTTTGAATGTATCTTGGGCGGTCTTTTTCTGGCAACCTCACTTGGCACGATTTCCATCAGTCAACTCCTACTACTCACCATGGGCTTAACCCTGGCCATCTACGATCAAAGAGAGCAGCAATATCCCCTGATGGTCTGGCTGATTTTTCAGCTCATGCTGATGGTGACAGCAGGCATCAATCTTCTCATGCTCTTCTTTTTAGCCCTAGGACTTCTAGCCTTCTTTTATAATCTTCGTATTGGAGCTGGCGACTTTCTCTTTCTGGCGTCCTGCTCAGCCATTTTCAGTCTGACGGAAATTCTCATTCTTATCCAAATCGCTAGCTTCTCCGGTCTCGCCTGTTTTTGCTTTAAAAAGAAAAAAGACAGGCTAGCATTTGTACCCTGTCTTTTGTTTGGTGTGGTGGTGATTATTTCTTATAAATCCCTACTCTTTTACTGAACTGGAACCCAAAGCTCAACTTCTGCATCCATAGGATTCCCGTTTAAAAGTATTTCTAAGATAATTCCATCTTGGTAAAGGGAACTGCTTTCTTCCTCAAAAAAGTTATCCTCCAATTGGTCAAACAGGAGTCTTGATTTTTCACCACTGGCTGAACTTACTAAATAATCTTTCTCTGGGACGAGAATGCTTTCGTAGCCTGCCACAGCATTCTTTGCCGCAACTCCTGCATAGTATTGAATACCATCTTTATGAGGAACAATCAAAGCATAGCCTTTTTTGTCTAGAGAATGGGGCATCAATTTCCCGAGCATTCCTTCTTTAAATAACTGAGCATAGAACGCCGTCTTCTCTTTAGAATAGTGCTGTTCATGAACCGTAGTTCCTTCTATCAAAATACTCCTGCCAATCAGGGTAAACGATGGTTTGGTTTGATGTTTCATTATATGAACTCCTTTCTTTATGGTATAATCATAACAAAAGTAATATGACATCTATCTGTCATATTCAAGGAGAAAATCATGAAAATTGACCGTCAAATGGGAATCATTTCTCATTTAGTAAATCAACGAAAAACAACAGCTAAAGAACTATCAGAACTTTTTAAAGTCAGCACCCGAACTATTATGAGAGATATTGATGATTTATCTCTTGCAGGAATTCCTCTCTATGTAATGAAAGGAAAAAACGGAGGCATTTTTCTTATGGAAGACTTCCAAACTGATAAACCTCCCCTGACCCAATCCGAACGACTTTCAATAGAATCCGGTTTAAAAAGTCGCTATCAAGTTTTGGAAGACGCCTCTACTTTCAACGCTATATTGAAATTAAATGCTACCAATACATACTCTGATTTCGAAATTGATTTGTCTCTATCTCAAGGGAACTTGGAAATACGCACTTTGATTTTTAAGTTATTGGAAGCTATTAGAGGTAGAGTAAAAATAAAATTTTCCTATATTAATTCACAAGGACTGGTAAGCCAAAAAAATTGTGAGCCTTACCGTATCGTCTATAAGGACCGGAGTTGGTATATGGATGCCTACGATACTGAAAAAGCGCATTTTTCTGTTTTTAAAGTTTCTAGAATTAGTGAACTTACTCTCTCCGATACTTTTTCAAAAAGACATTTTACACCACTTCCCTATGATGGTGGTACATGGATGAATGAAAACAAAGTACCTGTCATCCTGCATGTCCAGAAAATTGTCCTTGACCGGTTTGTGGAACTCTTAGGCTATAATGCCATAAAACCTATTAATAGCGATATTTACGAGATTACTTATCCATTAAACGACAATGATTGGGGATACAATACCTTGCTTGCTTTTGGAAAATACATCACTGTTATATCTCCTAAGCATTTCTTGAAACATTTCACCAGCTATATAGATACCATTCATAAGCAATATCCAAACTAATATTCAATCAACATAAAAAATCAAACGTTTCTTAAAAAATGAATTAGACGAAAGTTACTTTTTTTTGATGATAAAATTTAAGAACATGGAACAGATTCTCATTCTTATCCAAATCGCTAGCTTCTCCGGTCTCGCCTGTTTTTGCTTTAAAAAGAAAAAAGACAGGCTAGCATTTGTGCCTTGTCTTTTGTTTGGTGTGGTAGTGGCTATTTCTTATAAGCTGCTGCTTCTTGGATAAAGTCTGCTATACTGGCATACTTTTCATGAAGAGCTTTAACAATCTTAGATCCGACAATGACTCCATCTGAGACTTGATTGAAGCGGTCAACATCCTCTAAAGTCGAAACGCCAAAGCCCGTCAGTACTGGAATCTCTGCAATATCATGGAGTTTACTCAAATGCTGGTCCAAATCATCGCGGTAGCTTCCGCTCTTACCCGTCACACCATTGATGGCTACAGCGTAGATAAAACCTTCAGCTTCCTTGATCAGCTCCTGCTGACGTTCTAGACCAGTCGTCAGGCTCACTAAAGGAACTAGAGCTATATCTGAATCTTCCAGCAGGGGCAGAATAAAATTCCTGTGCTCGTAGGGAAGATCCGGAATAATCAATCCTTTAACCGGTGTCGTAGCCAAATCCTTGATAAAATCTTTGAGCCCGTACTGGAAGATAGGATTGAAGTAGGTCATGATAATGAGAGGCAGCTGAGTGTCCAGATTCTGCAAGCTTGCGACTAAAGACTTGGTTGAAGTGTGGTGACCCAGACTTCTCAGACCGGCTTCTTCAATAACTGGTCCGTCTGCAACAGGGTCTGAAAAAGGCAGACCGATTTCAATGGCTGACACACCCAAGTTTTCCAAAAATAAGATAGTTTCTGCTAATCCTGCTAAACCTTTCTCGTGATCACCAGCCATGATATAAGGAAGGAAAATTCCCTTGCCTGCTTTTTTGATGGTTTCTAAATGCTGAGTGAGTGTTTTAGTCATGGGCACCTCCTTTTTGAGCCGGTTCTTTTTCCAAGCATTCCTTTACCTGAACGACATCTTTGTCACCACGGCCGGATAGGCAGACAATCATTGATTTATTTGGTCCCAACTCCTTAGCCAGCTTAACTGCGTAAGCAATAGCGTGGCTAGACTCTAGAGCAGGGATAATCCCTTCGATACGAGACAGGAGCTGGAAGGCTTCCAAGGCTTCTTCATCTGTGACTGGCACATAAGTGGCACGCTGGATAGCATTAAAATGAGAATGTTCAGGACCGATACCTGGATAGTCTAGCCCAGCAGAGATAGAGAAAGCTTCTAGAATCTGGCCTTGCTCATCCTGCAAGACATCCATCAAGGCACCATGTAAAATACCCGGGCGGCCTTTGGTTAAGGTCGCAGCGTGTTCATCAGTATCCACGCCTCGCCCAGCTGCTTCTGTTCCATACATGGCAACTGAGCCATCGTCAACAAAGGGATAAAAGAGGCCAATAGCATTGGAGCCACCGCCAACGCAGGCGACTAAAGCATCTGGCAGGGCACCTTCATTTTGCTCAGCAAACTGGCGCTTGGTCTCACGCCCAATCACACTCTGATAGTCGCGGACAATCTCTGGGAAGGGATGGGGCCCCAAGGCTGAGCCCATAATATAGTGAGTATCATCGACCTGAGCCACCCAAGCTCGTAAAGCTGCATTGACCGCATCTTTGAGGACTCGAGAGCCATCGGTCACAGACTCCACCTTGGCTCCAAGAAGTTCCATCCGAAAGACATTGAGGGCTTGGCGCTTGACATCCTCTTCGCCCATATAGATAGTACAGTCCATATTGAAAAGAGCTGCAGCTGTGGCTGTGGCTACTCCGTGCTGACCTGCACCAGTCTCGGCAATAATTTTTTTCTTGCCCATCTGCTTGGCTAATAGAACCTGGCCTAGGGCATTATTGATTTTATGGGCCCCGGTATGGTTGAGGTCTTCCCGCTTCAGATAAATCTTAGCACCGCCAGCATAGGCTGTCAGATTTTTAGCAAAATAGAGAGGATTCTCCCGCCCTACATACTGCTTCAGCAACTCATCCAGCTCTGCCTGAAAGTTTGGGTCTTTTTTACTCTCATGGTAGGCTTTAGCCAGCTCCAAAACTGCTGTCATCAGCGTTTCGGGAACAAAGCGCCCACCAAACTCACCGTAAAATCCTTCTTGATTGGGTTGATTATATGCCATCTTTCACTCTTTCTATAAATTCTGTTATCTTTTCTAAGTCCTTCTGGCCGTCAGTTTCGACCCCGCTTGAGACATCAACTGCGTAAGGAGCGAAGTGCTGAATAGCTTCTCGAACATTTCCTGCATTCAAACCACCGGCGATAAAGAAGGGCTGGTGGATTTGACTCTTATCAAAAGCTTGCCAATCAAAGGTCTGGCCACTACCAGCAAGAGGTGCATCAAATAGCAGATAGTCCGACTGTTGGCTGACATCTTTTAACACTCCCTTGACCTGATAAGCTCGAATAACCGGACGGCCAATCTGAGTCAGAAGCTCTTGTTCAAAATCACCATGAATCTGCACCAAATCCAGATTTGCCACTGAAATAGCTTCCTGCAGCTCTGCCAAGCTCGGAGAGACGAAAACTCCTACCTTTCGGACAGCAGGCGGCACCAAGGCAGCTAGCTTCTGAGCTTGCTCCAAACTGACCCTCCGACGGCTCTCAGCAAAGACAAATCCAATGTAATCTGCACCAGCCTGACATGCAGTTTCCACAGCGCCGGCCGTTGATAAGCCGCAAATTTTAACCTTTGTCAATTTTTAGCTCCTTGATTTTTTTTGCCACATCTTCAGCCTGCATCAGGGCTGTTCCGACTAAAACCGCATGGAAATAAGGAGCTACTAGCTCAGAATCTTTCTTGCTGAAAATAGCGGACTCAGATACGTAAACCCTGCCATCTTTGAAATGGGCAGACAGCTGGAGACTTGTATTGATATCTGTCTCAAAAGTGACTAGATTGCGGTTATTAACACCGATAATCCTAGCTCCTATTCTATGGGCAATTTCCAGCTCCGCCAGATTATGGGTTTCGACCAGAACTTCCAAGCCTAGACCCGTCGCAAAATCATAAAGTTCTTGCAGCCGCTTTTCAGGCAAGGCAGCTACAATCAGAAGAATAACTGTCGCTCCGGCATTGCGGGCGCGAACAATCTGTTTTTCATCAATGATAAAGTCTTTATTGAGGGTTGGAATGGTCACTTGACTGGAAATCTCTCTCAGGTAATCCAGATGTCCTTTAAAGAAAATTTCATCTGTCAGGACCGAAATCATAGCTGCACCGCATCGTTCATAGGTGCGAGCCTGCTCCACAATATCCACACCGAGATTAATATCTCCCAGACTGGGGCTGGCTTTTTTAACCTCAGCAATCAGCTGCAGCTCTTGAGGATGGCTTTTGAGATAGTTATAGAGGGAATAGGTCGAGCGCAGAGGTTGCAGCTCTTCATAGGACATAGCCACCACTTCCTGCTCTTTTTGATTTAGAATGGTCGGGAGAAATTCTTTGCTCATTTCTGATACTCCTGTAGTTGCTTGAGTTTTTCATAAGCTGCGCCACTAGCGATCACTTGGCGGGCCAAAGCTATTCCTTCTTCTATGCTGTCTGATTTCCCATTAGCATAGAAGCCCAATCCCGCATTCAAAACTGTCGTTTCTAGATAGGGGCCGGCTTGATTTTGCAGGACAGATAGCAGAATTTCTGCATTTTCCTTGGCATTACCCCCACGGATCGCTTCAAGAGGTATTTCTTCCATATCAACATCTGACGGCAGAAAGCTGTGCAGGCTGATTTGCCCATTTTCCAGCAGAGCATACTGGGTACGGCCATGAAGACCGGCCTCATCTAGACCATCTGGACCCGACACGACTACTGCACGCTTGCGTCCCATATTTTTCAAGACTTCTGCCGTACTCTCTAACATATCCGGTCGGCTGGTCCCCAAAAGCTGAGTTTCCAGAGTCATGGGATGGATGAGAGGACCAGTTAGATTCATAATAGTAGGAATGCCGAGGCTAAGACGAGCTGGCATGATGTATTTCATGGCTGGGTGCATATTCTTTGCGAAGAGAAAGACGATACCTGTCTGCTCAAAAACCTTGCCCAAGCTAGCAGCGTCTAAGTCCAGATTAATTCCCAGAGCTTCTAACACATCAGCTGAGCCTGACTTAGAAGAAATGGAGCGATTGCCGTGCTTGGCCATCTTAATCCCGCCACCTGCTAGTACAAAAGCTGCGGTAGTCGAAACATTGAAGCTAAAAGACTTGTCCCCGCCCGTACCGCAATTGTCCATGGCAGTGCGAATAGTGGTCGGAATCTGCTTAGCATGGCCTCGCATAACCTGAGCCAAAGCCGTTCGTTCCTCAATCGTCTCCCCCTTCATCTTGAGCCCCAGCAAGAACGCTACAATTTGAGACTCTGTCACCCGTCCGGTGACAATTCGCTCAATCACATCTGTCATCTCAGCGCTGCTTAAATCCTTAAAATCAGCTAGTTTTGCAATAATCTCTTTCATACATCCTCCTTTACTTTACTAAGTCGATGAAGTTCTTGATAGACGACAAGCCGTCCGGCGTGCCAATACTTTCTGGATGATACTGAAAACCATAGATAGGCAGGCTCTTGTGCTGGATAGCCATGATTGAGTTGTCATCAACCGCTCGAGCTGTCACTTCAAAGTCCTCTGGCATCTCCTCAATCAAAATCGAATGATATCGCATGACCGGCTGCCCATCCTCTATCCCTTGATAAATAGGAGAGTTTCCCTCAAAGCGCAGAATACTTTGCTTGCCGTGCATGACTTTGGGAGCCAATCCTAGCTTTCCTCCAAATACTTCTGCAATGGCTTGATGCCCCAAGCAAATCCCTAAAATCGGCTTTTTACCAGCAAAATCACGGATAAGTTCTTCCATCCGTCCTGCATCTGCTGGCCAGCCTGGACCCGGAGACAGAACCAAAGCATCAGCTTCTTCTGCCGCTTGATAAAGACCTGCATCATCATTTCGCAAGACCTTAACTTCTGCGAAATTTCCAATATACTGGGCTAGATTGTAAGTAAAAGAATCATAATTATCAATCAATAAAATCATTGCATCTCTCCTATCTTGGTCATTGATTTGGCTTTGTTGATGGTTTCTTGGTATTCATTAGTAGGGATCGAGTCATAAACAATACCCGCTCCAGCTTGAACATAAGCTCTGCCATTTTTCAAAATCATGGTCCGGATAGCAATGGCAACATCCATATCTCCAGTCGCAGACAGATAGCCGATAGCCCCCGCATAAATGCCACGTTTTTCCTGCTCCAGCTCATAAATTCGCTTCATAGCTCGAATCTTAGGTGCTCCAGAGACAGTACCAGCCGGCAGGGTGGACTTGAGCGCATCCATGGCTGTCAGTTGAGGCAAAAGCTGACCACGGACTACACTGGTCAGATGCATGACATAGCGGAAATACTCTACCTCCATGTACTTCGTGATCTCCACGCTCTTATTCTGGGCAATTTTACCGATATCATTACGCCCCAAATCAACTAACATACGGTGTTCCGCCACTTCCTTCTCGTCAGCCAACAGCTCCTTCGCCAAGGCTTTATCCTCTCTCTCATCCTTCCCACGCGGTCTGGTCCCAGCAATAGGATTGGTCGTAACCTGACCTTGCTTGACAGACACCAGACTTTCCGGGCTGGCTCCGATAATCTGATAATCCCCGAAATCATAAAAATAGAGATAGTTGGAAGGATTGGTCACACGCAGATTGCGATAGTAATCTAGTGGTTTACCAGAATATTCTGCTGAAAAGCGTTGACTGAGAACACATTGGAACATGTCTCCCTGCCGAATCAAGCTACGCGCTTCTTCCACCATTTTTTCAAAAGATGCCTGCTCGATATGGCTCTGGAAGTTCAAACTGGACAGTTCCAGTGGTGAAAATTCATCTGCCGCAGGCTGCGCCAGCTCAGCCATGATACGCTCCAGACTATGAGCCATATCAGCTTCGCTTCTATTACTGTAGAGCGCCTCCTCAAGGATATAGACCTTATCTTTTTTATGGTCAAAAACCATGTAACTCTCATAGACGAAAAAGTGCATATCTGGCGTCCCAATCACATCAGCTGGAATCTGGCCAATCTTCTCATAGAGGGAAATCATATCATAGCCGACAAATCCGATGGCTCCACCACCAAAAGGCAGGTCTGAATGATGATCTTTCTTTACTGCTAACTCATGCAGATAGTCCATTGGATCTGCCTCGATTACTTGCCCGTTCTTTGTTAACTGGCCATTTTCATAGCGAACTTCAAAAACTGGATTATAGGCAAGGATAGAAAAGCGAGCTGTCTCGCTATCTCTCGGAATACTTTCCAAAATCACCTTGTGGTCGCCCTGAATCCGCATATAAGCCAGAATCGGCGATAAAATATCAGCTGGTAAAATCTTTTGCATAATGTTTCTTTCTATATTAATCAGAAGCGTTTAAGGAGGAGTAATTTGCTAGCCATGACCGCATTTCACAAGAACAGATAGCACCTGTTCACTGTCATAACTTGCTCCAGAACTACAGAAAAACGCCCGCACAGTTCATCCTGTGAGGGCGTATCATCGCGGTGCCACCTCAGTTATGGAGTTTTCAGGCTCCACATCTCATTTACCTATTTACAGTCATTTAGATTCCTTTTAGTAGAAGGCAGCACACCGAGTCATGGCAAAGTATGCTAACAAAATGATAAAAGATCAACTAAAGGACAAAATGTTGACTCCAGCAGCCCATTTCATAACTTCTCCTGCCTGTTTACAGCAACCACAGACTCTCTGAAAGGAGCGATGTTACTACTCTTCTGCTGGGATTTTATTTTCGTTTTTCTAGATAGTCGGCAATGGCTGCCACATCCTTGTCTCCACGACCAGATACGTTGATAACGATGATTTGGTCAGATGACAATTGCGGAGCTCGCTTGATAGCTTCAGCAATAGCATGAGAGCTTTCAATTGCTGGCAAAATTCCTTCCTTTTGCGTCAAGAGGAGCAAGGCATCCACAGCTTCATCATCTGTCGCTGCCACGTATTCTACTCGACCAGAATCTTTAAAGAAAGCATGTTCAGGACCAACTCCAGGATAGTCCAAGCCTGCCGAAATGGAGTAAACTGGTGCGACCTGACCATCTTCAGCAAAGACAGCGTAAGTCTTCATACCATCCACTACTCCGACACTTCCCTTGGTCATGGTCGCCGCATGCTGGTCTGTATCAAGGCCCCGCCCAGCCGCTTCAACACCAACCAGCTTAACTTCTTTATCTGCCACATACTGAGAGAAGGCGCCGATAGCATTGGAGCCGCCACCTACACAGGCAATGACATAGTCTGGCAAGCGGCCTTCCTTATCCAAAATCTGCCGACGAGATTCTTCACTGATCACCTTTTGGAACTCATGGACAATCGTCGGATAAGGGTGAGGACCGACAGCGGAACCCAAAACATAGAAGGCTTCCAAATCACTCATCCAAGCTCCAAAGGCTGCATCCACAGCATCCTTGAGGGTTTTGGTTCCTGTTTCCACAGCGTGAACAGTCGCTCCCATCATTTCCATACGGAAAACATTTAGGCGCTGGCGCTCTACATCCTCTGCACCCATGTAAACATCGCACTTCATACCAAACTTAGCTGCTGCTGCCGCAGTTGCCACACCATGCTGGCCAGCTCCAGTTTCAGCAATGACCCGGGTCTTGCCCATGCGCTTAGCTAGAAGAATCTGCCCCAAAACATTATTGAGCTTATGAGAGCCCAGATGATTGAGATCTTCCCGCTTCAGATAAATCTTAGCTCCGCCCAGGTGCTGGGTCAGACTTTCTGCAAAGTAGAGCGGAGTTTCCCGGCCTGAATAATCCGCCAAATAATGCCGGTATTCATTTAAAAATTCTGGGTCATCCTTATACTTCTCAAAAGTCGCTTCCAATTCATCTAGCAAGGCCTGGATAGGCTCCGGTACAAAGGAGCCACCGAATTGTCCAAAATATCCTTTAGTTTCTGTCATCTTAATTGCCTCTTTTCTTTATTTTCAAACAAAACAAAAGCCCACACACAGAAAAAACTCTGTGTGAGGGCGTAAAATCGCGGTACCACCTCAATTATGGAGCAAAGTATAGACTGCCTCCATATCTCTGTCTTGTCTAACAACAAGCTGCACTGTAAGGTGTGCTCACCGAATTTTTATTGCTTCAAATTCATTTTTTCCATCAGCCCACTTCATAATCTTCTACTGCCTGTTTCCACCAACCACAGGCTCCCTGAAAGTAGAAAAAATTATTACTTTTCTGATGATTTATTTTATTATAGGCCTTTCCCTTTTTCTTGTCAAGAAAAAATTTAATTTTTTCTCCTAAATCCGAACCTTTCTCTCGCTAATCTCTTTTGAAAGCGTCGTCTTGACGATTTTTCCAGATTTTTTGACCAAGCTGAAATGCCCGCCAAGCCAGATAACCACCCAAAGTATTGGTCCAGAGATCATCAATCTCAAAAACCCGATTGGCGTTGATAAGAAGGTCCAGCAGAATCTGAGTCGCTTCAATAGACAGACTCATCCCAAAGCTCAGCCATACAATCTTCTTGGTCTTCCGCAATGTTGGAAAGAGGCAAAGCAATTGAAAGATTAAAGGCGACAGCAGAAAGATATTGGCTAAATTTTGGATAAAGACCTTGACTAGCTGAATCCAAGAAGTAATCTCGCCAATGTTAACAAAGGAATTAAAAGGGATTAACAAAACCACTATTCGGCCAAAATACTGGATTCCCGGCGTCTCCATTCCCGGCTCTGGAACTTGAGGAATAAAGCACAAAATGCAAAGCATCAAGAAATAGAGCCAGCTTCCTCCTATCAGCAATCTCCGTCCCCTAGCAGTCAGCTCACCGTCTGAAGTCAGATAGTTCTTAAGGCTGAACATTTTCTACCAATGCTTTCTCGCGATCACGCTTCATAGTATTGGAACGCAGCTGGCCGCAGGCTGCGTCAATATCCGTTCCATGTTCCTGACGAACTACGCAGTTGACTCCGTTTTTCTTGAGGGTATCGTAGAAGGCCATCACGCGCTCTTTGGGACTGCGGCTGTATTGGTCGTGTTCGCTAACTGGGTTATAAGGAATGAGATTGACATAAGACAGTTTCTTGATATTCTTGAGCAGCTCAGCCAGTTCCTTGGCTTGCTCTACCCCGTCATTGACTTCATTGAGCATGATGTACTCAAAGGTCACCCGGCGGTTGGTCGTCTCAATATAGTATTCGATAGCTGCAAAAAGCTTTTCGATAGGGAAGGACCGGTTAATCCGCATGATGCTGGTCCGCAGATCATTATTCGGGGCATGAAGGGATACAGCTAGATTGACCTGCACACCTTCATTGGCAAAGTCACGAATCTTATGAGCCAGCCCTGATGTCGAAACCGTGATATGGCGGGCACCGATAGCCAAACCTTTGTCATCATTGACCGTCCGGACAAACTTGAGCACATTGTCATAGTTGTCAAACGGCTCGCCGATTCCCATAACCACGATGTGACTGACCCGCTCATCCTGACCACGCTCATCAAAATACTTCTGAACCAGCATAATCTGAGCTACAATCTCACCGTTATTGAGGTCGCGTTGCTTTTTAATCAAGCCGGAAGCACAGAAGGTACAGCCGATATTACAACCTACTTGGGTGGTCACACAGACAGAAAGTCCATAATGCTGGCGCATGAGCACCGTCTCAATCAGCATACCATCCGGCAGCTCAAAGAGGTACTTGACCGTACCGTCAGCTGACTCCTGAACAATGCGCTGCTTAAGCGGATTGACGACAAACTGATCGTCTAGCTTAGCAATCAAGTCTTTAGATAGATTGGTCATCTCTTCAAAAGACTGGACCCGCTTGCGATAGAGCCACTCCCAAATCTGGGCAGCACGGAATTTCTTTTCTCCCTGAGCTTCCGCCCATTCAATCATTTCCTGACGCGTTAAGCTATAAATAGATGGTTTCATTTTTCTCCTTTATTCTGGCGAATCACAAAATGGCGATTGCTGTCTTTTTGCTTTTTCTGCCTGTCTTGCTGGGAATTGTTGCGGGAGCGCTTATTATCCCTTTTAGAACGACTGTCTCGGTCTCGCTCGCTCCTGCGATTGCGATTGCCGCCTGAACGGCTGTTGCGAGAACGTTTTGACCGCCCCTCTGTCTCTTTCTTGCCATGCGATTTCTTATCAAAGGAAGCGCGCTGGGGATTTGGATTTTCCAAGACAAAATAAGCACAGCCATAACTGCAGTACTCTAGCAAATAGTCTTCTAAGCGGCTGATCTTCTCATCGCTCTCATTAGCCCGCTCGTCCTTGTAAAAACCACGCAGGCGCAGCTGCTCATTGCCCCAGTCACCGACAATATAGTCAAACTTGGTGAGAATTTCTGAAAAACGCTGATGAAAGGCCGTTAGGTCAAAGCCTTCCTTATAGTTCTCAATCAATTCAAACTCGAATTTTTCTGCAACAATCTTGCTGTCAATCTGTTTAAACTCCGGTCCTGGGAATTTATTATAATTATACAATTCAGGTGAAATATCTTTACGCATACTCTTCCTTTAACAATCTTGGATAGTTTATCTACAACAATTTATTCTATCATAAATCAGCCAGTATTTCGCGGACTTTTCATCAAAAATATCTTTCTGAAAAAAGTCAGACGATTTAAAGCAGAGAAGACCAGATGATTTTGTCTGTTTCACAAGAAAAATCTTAGCAAAAGCTAAGATCTTACTTGTTCTTTTTCAGATAGTCAATGGCGTCCTGCAGCGTTTTAACTGGAACAATTTTCATATCTGTTTTAATCTTCTTGGCTGTCTCTAGAGCCGTTTGGTAGTTATTTTTCCCATTCGGAGAAAGCTTCTTCTCTTCCTCTGTAAGTTCATTGTTAGGTGCAAAGAAAACATCTGCTCCACTTTGGGCTGCTGAAACGACTTTCTTATCAATTCCGCCGATTTCGCCAACTTCACCTTCCCGGCTGATACTGCCGGTCCCTGCAATATCACGGCCATCACGAAGGGTCGGATCAGCCAATTGTGTATAAATGGCTAAGCTGAACATAAGCCCAGCACTAGGACCGCCGATACCTTCAGTTGAAAATGTAATCGGAATATTACTGCTGACTTCCGTCCGGTCTATCAGACTAATCCCAATCCCGTTCTTACCGTTCTCCAACTTGATAATCTTTCCGGTTGCCGATTTCTCCTGACCATCTTCTTGGAAAGTCACCTTGACCTTGTCCCCAAGCTTCTGCGAGTTGACATACTTAACCAGCTCTTCAGAGCTTTCAAATGTCTTATCATTGACACCGGTTACCGTATCAGCAATATTGAGAACTCCTTTGAAGGTTGAGTTATCAGCTACCTGCAGGACATAAACCCCCAAATAGTCCATTTTGATCTCTTTACCAGCTGTCGTCAACCCCTGATATTTGGCCATATTTTGCGATGTTTCCATGTAAAATTGGTTGATCCGATTGAACTCATCGTCCGTGGAGCCACCCGTCATATCCTTGGCAGAATAAATATCTGTAAAAGGGGTCAGCCAAGCATAGACCAGATGAGCAAAGGTTGCCTGCTCTACTCCGACCGTCACAAAGTTGTAGGAACCCGCTTCCTTGTCAGCCTTATTATCAACCAGCAAGACCTGCCGAACATCCTCGGCACCACCAGGAACTTCTATATAATAAGGCAGACGAACCCAAAATGCTGCTATAAAAAAGGCAATCGTGACGCCAATGACCGTCGGCAATATAAACTTCTTAATTCTTTTCATGGTTGATTCTTTCTAATTCTTTGATTACACTTTGGGGCACATAGGCCGCGATATCCTGTTGAAAAGCAATCAGCTCACGAATACGTGATGAACTGATATGCTGATAGACTGGCTTGCTGAGCAAGAAAATCGTCTCCAGCTCTCCTGCCAATTCCTGATTGAAAAAGTTCATATTGGCTTCATAGTCTAGATCTTGGCTGTTACGAAGCCCACGCACAAAGGCCTTGGCTCCCAGTCTTCTGGCCACTGTCACTGCTAGCTCATTCTGAGAAGTGATTACCTCGACATTATCCAAATGCTGCAGAGCTTCTTTGACCATGCGCTCTCTGGCCTCAATTGTGAAAAAACCAGACTTTTCTCGGTTATAGAAAATCCCTACATAGAGCTTATCAAAGAGCCTGCTGGCCCGCTCAATCAGGTCCACATGGCCCTTGGTCATCGGGTCAAAAGACCCTGTGAATAATCCTATTTTATCTGACATACACCGTTACCTTTGAAATTCCATATATCTTCTGCTTCCAAATGCCCAGCCCTGCAATTTCCTCAGGTAATTCAACTTCCTTTTCTGTCTCACAGACTACTAGAACATCTTGACTCAAGAGCTGGCCTTCCTCCAGTTTCTCAAGGTCTGACACAATCTGCTCCTTAGCATAAGGTGGATCTAAGAGAACCAAGTCAAAAGCTCCCGTCAATATTTCCAAGGCTCGGCCAGACTCCATCTTGAGCAAATCAAAACGTTCCGGCTCCTTAGTCATCTGAATATTCTCTGAAATGATAGCCTGAGCTCTGCGATCCTTTTCGACTAAGATAGCTGTCTCCATACCTCGCGAAATAGCTTCAATGGCCAAACTCCCGCTCCCAGCATAAAGATCTAACACTCGTCCGCCATCAAAATAGGGACCAATCATATTAAAAATTGCTCCCTTGACCTTATCGGTCGTAGGTCTAGTCGTCTTGCCATCCAATGTCTTGAGGGGTCTGCCCCCGTATTTACCTGCCACAACTCTCATAAAAAACATTATAACACACATCGCACAAGAGGCCAATTTTTTGAAAACTTGACAGATAAAAAACAGAAGTCCCCCAAAATTAGAGACTTCTGTTTTCTTTTAGTTTTAGTAAAAAATCAATTAATTCAGGCTGACAGTCTGCCTTATCCAAGATCAGCCCTATTGACCGGCCAACCATAATATAAAAAGTTTCTGGCTTGTCTATAATCGCCACAATATCTTGATAGTCAAATCTGGCATTGTTATTACGATTAACGACACGAAAGTCTGTCTCATAGAAGCTAAACTCCTGCTCTATATCATGCCAGAGGGGGTTGCCTCTATAAAACTTTTTAATATGTCGATTCATGGACAGATAGTAAAGAAAAGGAAGGACAGCCACAGTAACAAGAAAAGCTACACCTGGCAAAGGTTCCCCAATAAAAAAACAGATTACACTGCATATCAGCACCACTATCTCAGGGAGAATCAGTGAGAAGATGCCATTCTTTTTATACCAGAAATTGGTCCAAGCGAAACGGCGGTAAGCTTCTTCTGTCATGATCGTTTTTGCTGTCATTGGAAACATCTCTCTACCTACAAGTTATATTCCTCCCTACAGTTTATCACATTCTTGCTAAGAATGAAAATGCTCAATAAAGAACTTGCTTTTCTCGATTTCATTTGTTATACTATATGTAACTTTTAAAACGTTACATAGGAGGTGTGATATGTTTTCGCATGAAAAATTAAAAAAACGCCGTTTGGAGCTTAATTTGACACAATCTTCCATTTACCAAGAGCTTGGAATTTCCAGAAAAACTTACTCTGCTTGGGAAAATGGTCTAGCAGAACCCCACGCAAAAAATCTCAGGAGGTTGGCCACCTGTCTCAAGGTCCAGGAGAACTACTTTGTGGATGAAACCAGTGCGCTCTACACCTACCCTTTACTAACCCCACCGCATAAAAAGGAAGTAGATCAGCTCGCTAGTCATCTCCTAGAGAGACAGCGCAAGGTTGGCTCTCTTACAGCCTATAAGGTTCTGTCCGTTGAGCTGGCTGCAGGGCTAGGTCATAGTTACTATGACAATGAAACAGACTACGAAACTGTCTACTTTGATCAAGATATCCAGCACGACTTTGCATCCTGGGTCTCTGGGGATTCTATGGAGCCCAAATATCCCAATGGCTCTGTTGCCCTTATGAAACAGACAGGATTCGACTACGATGGGGCAGTCTATGCTCTCATGTGGAATGGCAAGACCTATATCAAAAAAGTCTACCGCGAAGCTGAAGGTCTACGTTTAGAGTCTATCAATCCTGACTACGAGGATCTCTTTGCTCCCTACGAAGACCAGCCTAGCATTGTTGGTATCGTAGTTGGACATTTTCTGCCGATTGAGGTATAAAACTATGGTCCTATTTGATTATTCACGCGAGCCTCGTTCAGACATCGCTTTTGTGGATATGAAAAGTTTTTATGCCTCTTGCGAATGCATTTCCCTCGGCCTTGACCCTTTAAAAACCTCGCTCTGTGTCATGAGCCGAATTGAAAATTCTGCTGGACTGATATTAGCTGCCACTCCTCTCTTTAAAAAGAATTTCGGCAGCCAGAATGTCAGCCGAAGCTATAATCTTCCTTTTGATGTCCACACCCGCAAGTTCAACTATGCTGCTGCCCACAAGCAGGGACTACCAATTACAGCAGATTATGTGCGCTTTATTGAAGATGCTGCTCAAAAGACCTTATTGGTCCCACCTCGGATGAACTACTACATCCAGAAAAACATGGAAATTCAAAAAATTTTCCAGGATTTCGCAGCTCCCGATGATATTTTCCCCTACTCAATTGATGAAGGCTTCCTAGATTTGACAAGCTCTATCAACTACTTCATTTCCGATCAGACGCTGGACCGCAGGACCAAACTGGACCTGCTGGCTGCCCGCATTCAACAGGCTATCTGGAAGAAGACTGGGATTTATGCATCTATAGGCCTGAGCAACTCCAATCCTCTTCTCGCCAAGCTAGCCTTGGACATTGAAGCCAAACATACAAAAAAGATGCGGGTCAACTGGTCCTATGAGGATGTTCCCAGTAAGGTCTGGACTATTCCAAACATGACTGATTTTTGGGGCATCGGTCACCGAACGGCCACCCGTCTTAAGAAGCTAGGCATCCACTCCATTTATGATTTGGCTCACTTTAATCCCGATATTCTCAAAAAAGAAATGGGAGTCCTGGGCCTGCAGCTTTGGTTTCATGCTCACGGCATTGATGAAAGCAATGTTCACAAGCCTTATCAGGTCAAATCACATGGCCTGGGAAATTCGCAAATTCTCCCCCGAGATTACAGACAGCAGGCAGAGATCGAGCTTGTTTTCCGAGAAATGGCTGAGCAGGTCGCCATTCGGCTCAGACGTTCTGGTAAGAAATGCCAGCGAGTCTCCATCTATGCCCGCTATTCCAAGCAGGAGCGCCTGCCTTCCATTCATACACAAAAAAAAATTGAGCCCACTAACAACAGCAATCGATTGGCTCAAATCATCGTTCAGCTTTTTCGTTCCAAATACCTGGGCGGGGCTATCCGACAGATTGGCGTTTTTTACAGTGACTTTGTCGATCAAGGTTATGGTCTGATTTCTCTCTTTGACGATCCTCTGCAAATTCAAAAAGAAGAGGAGCTCCAACAGACGATTGACCGCATCAGAGATTGCTTCGGCTTTACCTCTTTGCTTAAGGGAGCCGCCTTGCTGGACTCCTCCCGTGCTATTGCTAGAAGCAAGTTAACTGGTGGCCATTCTGCTGGAGGTTTGGAGGGCTTATCATGACTGACCGCTCTTATCTCCCCTATCAGTCTGCTCGTGACTTTCAGGATCGGGGCATGGCTAAATGGGCTGGCTTTTTCCTCTCTGAGCATAGCACTGCTTTGGCCAAAAAAGAACTAGATATCAGTCGCCTGGCCCAGCTTGACAGACAGGAGAAATTCCAGTTACTCAACCAAGCCTACAGTCATCAAGTTCCCATCAGAATCACCTTTCTTAATCAGGGAAAGCTGACCGACATTACTGCTACCGTCTTTCATCTGGACTGCAAGCAGGTCCTCCTGCAGGAAGGTGACCATTACAAAGGCCTTGCTATCCATCAGATTCTTTCGATACAAGCTTCAGGAGGCGCAGATGACCACTCAAAATGTACATGAGGAACTTCAATTTGACTATTTTTCCCAGAATTACTATCAATTTCAAGAGGATTTTTATCAATTTTCCAATCTTCCCCAGCCTCTGATGGTCATGGAAGATGACATCCTACTCCACATGGCCAGTCGCCAGCTCACTTATTTCAAGCTATCCAAGACCAAAAGTTTGGACAAGAAGGACCATTACTTCCACTTTACCGTCAGTCGCCCAGACCAAGCAAACCGACTCTGCATTTACCACTATCAAGGCCAAACAGAAGATATAAAGCAATGAGCTCCCAAACTAAGTCTGGAAGCTTATTGTATGGAACTGATCATCTACTAGAATCTTCTCAATTATTTATTGCTTTAAGTCAGGCAAATAACATTAAAGATTTGAGCCCGCTATATTCGAACCCAAGAAACGCCATTCTTTTTAGGTTATATACCTAGTTTATGTGTATAACCTAATTTCATATTAAAAAACCCCAAAAGTTAGATTTTCTGTCTAACTTTTGGAGTGAAAGTCAAATCGATTTATCTTTTTTAACCGTTTCAAGATTTTTACAAGAATTATTCATCAAAAAGTCCTTGCAAACCGGCGAAAGGATTGTTCTTCTCTTTTTGAGCTTCTTGAGCAGCGGCAAATTCCTCTTCCGTCATAACCTGCCAGTCCTGACCAGACAGAAAGCCTTGACCGGCTTCTTCCTCAGCTGTTAGGATTTTCAGTGGAATATTCAGCAGGATATTATCAGCTACACTCTCGGCTACATTAATCTCGCCATTTTCAATCGGAAGCACCAAGTCCTGATCAATCACATCCTGCGATGTGGCCTGTCCTTCTTCCATGAAAATTTCGTTGACTAGATAAGACTCCTGGAGTTCCACTGGCTCCATACTGCGACTGGACGTCAGAGTGATGGTATAAGACAAGTCATAATCCAGAAAATAGAGGCCGTCTTCATATTGAACCTTTCCTTTGGCTAAAATATCCTGAACATCTAAAATCTCAGGATTGCGCTCTTTTAACTCCTCTGCCAAGTCCAGCTTTTTCTCAAAGGCTAGTCCATCTGGATTCTTCCGAATTTCTTGAATATGCAACATAAGTTCCTCTTTGCTTTTTTCTTTATATTATATCATGTTTGAGTGCTCCGCTGTTATTGAAAATTATTTTGTTATAATAAAATGCAAGGAGGGAATACAATGGAATATCTAGGACAAGTTTTTAGATTTTTTCGCGAGGCTAGGCATATCTCTTTATCCGAGGCGACTGGCGGAGAATTTTCAAAATCTATGCTCTCTCGCTTTGAAAATGGGCAGAGCGAACTATCGGCACAGAAACTTTTTAGCGCGCTCAGCGCCATCCACACGGAAACGGAAGAATTTACCATTGCAGCCGGCATCCAGAACCATCACTCTCACAAGGAACTCTTAAGCCAAATCCAAGACCTGTTGCAAGCCAATCAGCTTAATCTCTTAGAAGAACTTTATCTGGAAAAAGAAAAAATCACGCGAAAAAGTAAGAGCGCTAGCGATTGGGTTGAACGTCTGATTGTAAAGGCCTATCTCTGTGCCCTCAAGGAGTCTGAAAAGGCCTGCCCAGGCGAGCTGGATTTCCTGCATGATTACCTCTTTTCAGTTGATATTTGGGGCCGCTACGAGCTCAATCTCTTCTCTGTATGCACTCCGGTTTTATCTCTAGACTTGTTTTCCCAATACACCAAAGAAATCCTCTCAAGAAAGGATTTTGCCGCCTTGTTTGCCAACAATCGCAACACCCTGCACACTACTTTTCTTAATGGATATTTGCTGGCCATTAGTCAGGAAAACATCACACAGGCAGGCTATTTCCAACAAGTCATTGAGCGACACTTCTATGAAGAAAATGAGACTTACTTCCGAATTGTCTATCTCTTTGCTCAGGGAGAGTTAGCTTGTTTGAAAGGGCAAAAAGAAGAGGGACTCACTCAAATGAAGCAAGCTGTCGACATTTTCCGAATCTTGAACTGTCAGCATAGCGCTGACTATTATCAAGAAGCTCTTGATACTGCTTTTCAAAAATATAGCAAATAATGCAAATCTCCACTTTTAAACTCAGCGATTTTGAGTTGGGAAGTGGAGTTTTTTAATGCAAAATACACTCCAACTTACTCATTTTAACAATTGCACTCAAAAATCGTTGAATATATGCAATATTTCCTTCAGATTAGATTTTCTATTTTATACTAAAAGCAGAAAGAGCTATTGCAAGTCACTTTCAGAATTTTACCACTTACTTATGAGACCTGACCAGTTGCAGAAAAGCTCTTGTTTTTAGCTTTAAACGGTCTATAATGGTCATCAGAAAGAGAAAAAAAGCTAGATTACAGATGTGCCCAATCAGCGTTTATACAATCTTGCAGTTTAGAAAAGGAGCCTACAATGAAATTATTCTTTAAAAATGGGGTCTATGCCTCACTCAGCCTCTCCCGGATCTTCAACACCTTGGGAGCTTCTATTTTCAATATTGTTTTTGTGGTATTTGCGTCCAGCATGCCCAATCCCAAGTTTGCTATTGCTGTGGCTAATTTTATCGTTCTGGTTCCGACATTCTTTACTATCTTTGCTGGTATCAAAGCCGACAAGACCGTCCATAAGGCTCGCTGGTTGATTTATTTCGGCTATCTTCAAGCCCTGCTCTTTGTCCTTGTTGCCTTCATGACTCGCTCCAGCTCTTATCTAGACTTTTCAGCCGTCTGCTTGATGAATATTCTTTCAGATATCATCAGCGATTACCGCAGTGGCCTACAAATGCCGATTTTAAAAAAGAATGTTCCAGAGAAAGACCTTATGGAAGCCTTCTCTTTTACCCAACTTATCAGCTTTCTTTGTAGCCTGGCCGGACAAGCTTTGGGAGTTTGGCTCCTAACCGTCAGCCAGCAAGACTTTTTCTTAGTTGCTTTGGTTAACGCCTTGACCTTTCTCCTATCCTCCACCATCCTCTACCTAGTCCGCCACAGATTGACCCATGACCCTGTGGCAATTTCTGAGAGAAAAGCTCCTCTGAAAGAAGAGTTGAAGAAAATGTACACATCGTCCAAGCTCATCTTTGAGCAGGAAGGTTCTAACAATTTTCTCAAACTGCTGGCTCAAATCCTGATTGTCAACGCTATGGCAGGTTCTCTTATAGCTCTTTATAATCTCTACTTGCTGGACAACCCCATCTTCCAGCTATCCTTTAGCCAGTCTCTTTTGGTTCTTCAGACCACTCTTGTCCTAGCCATGATCGCAGCCAGTCTGACTCCCAACGATTACTTTAGCCGTCTCTCTCTAAATCAACTAACCCTCTGGGCTGCTCTTACAATGATTCTGCTTGCTGTCAGCAATTTCTTACACCTGCCTGTTTTCGTCGGCATTGCTTTTGGATTTTTACTAGCTTATATCTCCGGTAAGATCAATCCCAAAATCAACACCCTCTTACTGAGCAAATTGCCTTCTGATGTTCTCGCTCAGACTTCCAGCTTTCTGAGTCTGCTCTTTTCTTTCTCTGTCCCCTTTGGTACTATGGTCTTCAGCAGCCTGGCCATCTGGAATATGAACGCTAGCTGGCTCATCTTCAGCATTATCGGTGTAATTGCTCTGCTCCTATCTATTGAAAAAAAGAAAGGTGTTAAAGAAAGATGATAGATTCAATCTTGTTTCTATATTTGTCCTCCTAAAAGACAGCAAAAACGATAACTTTCAAATAAGAAGTTATCGTTTTTGTCTATTAGAAAGCTAAAGATTAAGTTTCAGCTATTTCTATTGCTATTAGTTCCAGCCGAAGCGTCTGCCTCTACCATTGCGGTCAAAGTACATCCAACTTCCATCTTCCAGCTGAATCCATTTATTGCGTGCCATTTCGCCTGAATTGGCATCAAAGTAACGGTTAGCACCATTGACATAGACAATCTTACCTTTGACTTGTTTGCCATTTTGGTCGAAGTAAAGGGTTTGTTGGCCAATCTGCTGCAAACCTGTCACTGCTTTACCAGACTGATCGAAGTAGTACCATTCGTTCTTGGTACCTTCAACAAACTTGTTGGCTGCCATTTCTCCTGAGTTGGCATCGAAGTAACGGATACTCTTGTCTGCAAGTGTCACGATTTTACCCTTGACTTGCTTGCCATCTTGGTCGAAGTAAAGTGTTTGCTGGCCAAGTTTTTGAAGACCTGTTACTGCAACACCATCTGCTCCGAAATAGTACCAGTCACTTGGATTATCACCTTGGGCAAAGCGGTTAGCAGCAGCATTACCTGAATCCTTATCAAAGTAACGAAGTTTACCATCTTTGGCACGCGCAATCTTGCCCTTGACTTGGTAGCCATTTTGGTCAAAGAATTGCTGATTGCCGCCCATGGTTACCAGGCCTCTAGCCATGACACCCTTGGCATCAAAGTAACGCCAGTTTTGGCCGTCAGTAGTATAGTAACGGTTGAGAACTTGGGCACCAGTCTTATCGTAGTAGTACTGATTGCCGTTTTCATCTTCACGGAGAGAGTCACGCAGCTGAATACCATTCTTGAGGAAATAAACTTGCTTGCCATCAATTTCATGAGCACCTGTTGCTAAATAACCTCGTTTATCGAAGTAATACCAATTTCCATTTTCATCTTGGATAAAGGAATTTCTAGCTTGATAGCCACTAGTTGAATAGTACTTGAATCCAGTAGTATCTTTGACAAATCCTGTGTAAGCATTCTTATTAACTAATTGCTTAGGCAGTACCATCTCACCATTCTTGTTGTTGAGATATTCGTTGCTAGCCCAGTCTTTAAGAACATAGTAAGCTCCGCGTCCTAAGATATTGGTACCGTTGAAGTGTTTAGCTGACCACTTGGTAATCTTCTCATCAGTCGTCATCTTTTGACCGTTGGAAATCTGTACTCGTTCAAAGATTTCTGGATATTTAGCTTTGAGTTCATCCAAGAAGACTCCACCATACTTGCCTTGATAGTCTGTACCATTCGTTTTAGTATTGGCAACGTAAAGATTTTCCTTGATTTCTGCGCCTTCACGGTAGGTTCCGTAGTTGTTGACACGAGTTGCTGTTACCACTTCCTTGCCTGGCAGGTTGTAGATTTGGTCTGGCACCCAGTCCGCAATGGCTTGGATATTGACACTGTGGAGAGCACGAAGAGCATTGAGCAGGTCATCTAAAGAACCATATTTATTGTTTTTGCTCATAGCCATATCATAGCGGTCTTCAAATGCATAACCATTCTGGATGATAGAATCTAGGAAAGTACCGTCTTGGCTAGATACATACTGAGGTGGCAGTTCAAATGATGTTACTCCCCATTCCTTGAAGAGGTTGACATTTTTGGCAATGACTTTATTGGTATATTGGTCATCACGAGTTGCAAAGTCTTGGAAGTTAGAGAAGCCTTCGTAAATCAGCTGAGAATCAAGAGCAGGGCTAGATTCGTAAACCTGACCGCTGGCATTTTTCTTCTTGCTGGCTGTTACACGAGCATCCTGATCCGCTTTAGCACCAACTGGTACCCAAACAGCCAGATAACCAGAAACTTGGACATTGCTGTAGCCAGCGATATCGTTCATATCAAAGGTCAAAATACCATTGGCATCTGTCTTCTTCCAGAGGGATTGAGGCACTTCTTCGTCAGTTAAATAGCGGGAAATACCATCTTTAGTCGTCAGGAGCACAGGACGGTAGTATTGATTCTTATGGGCTGCTCCCATATTGACTTGCAGTTTATCCCACTCATTCAGCTTGAGATTCGGATTATTAGATGCAATAACTGCCATCCCTTGGGTGCGAGTTTCTGCTGTTCCTTCATCTGTTGCTTCGTTAGCACCAGTACCGTAACGAACAGAAGTCAAAATTCCATTGTAAGACCATTTATCAGCCTCACGAGGCACACCCATATAGGTGACTTTCATGTCCTGTCCGCCAGCTACATACTTAATCCGAGCACGCAACAGGGCATCAATAGCGTCGTGGTAAGGAGATTTTTTCTCCATGTATTGACCGTCATCTGTATAGAGATCACCATAGTAGACCCGAGTGATGGAGTCTTTGTTGGAGAGCATAAGAGCATGAGCAGTTGGAATATTGAACTGCGTATACTTCTTGTCCGCCTTACGCATATCTTCGTTGTAGATCTTGAAGGCTTGCTTGAGCTCATCCATGGTAAAGGTCAAACCATCCGTATTTGGATTGATATTTTCCCGGATAATATCGGCAATAACGGTCTGCACTTCACTATCATGAGCCCGAACAAAGATATAGTTGGCCATCCGTTCGCCATTTTTCTTTTCAGTAGAACGGTCATTCAGACTATTCGTAATCGTTGGCTCTACACCACTACGGATAGAAAGCTTACGCATGAACGAATAAAGCAAGGACAGGCGAAGCTTATTATCAATTGGTAATTGTGCACCCTTGGTGTCTTTGTTGTAGTCAGGGTCGTTGTCAGACCAAGCTTCCAAGATAGACAAATGCTTGATGGCTTCTTCTTCACTTTCTCCAACCTTGTAGCGAGACTTGAAGTAGTCAGAGGCAATTTGGAGCAAGTCCGCATTGACATTATCCACCGCATCGACACGGACTCCGTCAAAGTTAGCAGTCGGATCATTGGCTACGATGCTTCCGAAGTTCATCATAAAGTGCAGCCAGTTGAGTTGCTCAGCCTGAACAGCTGGATTAGAGTTGTCAAAGTCGTTAGCTAGCAGGAACTCATAACCGCCAGTTGACTTGTCAATGAAGTACTTAGGTGTACCAGTTTGGTTGGTAGGTGTGCGGTTCAGGATGCGGTACTTAGAATTAGCATGAGAAGTCTTATCACTATTGGTATAAAGCAGAGCTCCGCCTTGCAAGTGGTCCTTATTCGTACCAGTTGTTTCAGACTCTGTCTTAATGTTCCAGTTTGGCTGAGTTTTGACAAATGCGCCCATCAGTGTTCTCAGCCATTTAGTATCGCCTTCTTTACCGATTCTTTCTTCGATTTTGCGCTGAACCTGCTGAGAAGCACCTGTCAGGATAGCTTGTTCCACTTTGTTTTCAAAAGCTCCTGCTCCCAGACCTTGCTGGTTCATATAGTTGAGATAGCTAACCTGCGTTTGCTTATCAGGCCACCAAGCCATCAAAAGCGGACGTAGGTCTGTTTCTGTCGATGCTGTCCATGTTTTTCCGTCTTTCAAGATGAACTTTGGACGATACCAGCTATCTGCTGTCAGGTAGCCGTCAACTGTTTCAATATCCTTTTCCGTAGTGCCATGGAAGGCATTCTTTTGAGTGAATTCATTATTGAGACTGCTAGTACCTTGCTGGAATTGATACTCAGCTGAATCAATCAATGCTCCAGTCTCTGCATCGAAATAAAGAACTTTTCCATTGAGCTCAACAGCGAAATTCTTTTTAACTGTACCGTCGTCCTGAACATAGTATTTCTTGCCATCAATCGTCTTGATGTGAGATAAGACATCATCATCATGCTCAGTATTAACAGGCGCCGCTTGGGCTTGAGCAGCCACCATTCTTTCAGCTATCGCTCCCTGTCTTTGAGCAGGTTCTGGCAAGCGATCTTTCTTTGCAACCTTTGGATTTGCAACAATCTTGTCTGTAACAGTCTTCTTTGCTTGTTTGTCAGCAGTTGCTGGACTTGCTTGTCTATCCTGATCAGCTGCTTCTGGTTTAGCAGTTTCTGATGTTGCATTAGCTGCTTTTGCTTCTTCAGCAACGGCTGCCTTTTCTGTAGTTGCTGCTTCTGCTACTGCCGGCTTAGCTGGCTCTTGAGCATCTGTTTGAGCCGCTGCTTCCGTATTGGATGCAGTTTCAACAGTTTTTTCACTGGCTACAGCAGCATCAGTCACCTTGTCTGCAGAAGTTGCTTTTTCTGCTTCCAGCGGAGAAGCTGAGTTGGCTTGTACTTGAACCGGCTGCCCAGAACTGCTATCCTGAGCTGAAGCTGGTTCTTGAACTGCCACCTGCTTAACATCATCAGCGTGGACAAGACCTGCTTCGAGACCAAGTACTTTTGGTGCTACGATAAGTGCTAAGGTAGTCACACCGATGGCTACCCAGTTCTTCTTAACTTTATGCATCTTATAATGAATTTTTTTCTCCATCATAAAACCTCCTTCTGAATTTGGTATAAAGTTATACTCTTATTCTAGTATATTTTTAGAAATGAGTCTATTTTATTTGCACATCTGCAACTGAGAACGGCAAATTCTTTCAAACTGAGCTTTGAGCTTCTGGGCAACACCGAAGGAATCTAAAAATTCCAAGAAAGATAAGCATTCCTCAATATCACTCAGAGCATAGCTATTCCCAACCTTGTAGGAATAAAGAGCCCTATGATACTTAATCAGCATCCGATCATAAAGATCTGTCTCAGGGATTTTAGAATGGTCAAGATAATTGAGGAATCTCATAGCAACTAGCAAATGATTACTCTCTATGCAGACGCTGATAACATTAAGCAGCATCTTGATAATACGCCGGCGATTCTCCGGTAGATTATTATAAAATTGGGTGCGATTAATCATCTCACTAGCAAAGGTTTCCAGTGTTTCCAAGGTCAATAGATCCACACTATTAGTGAAGAGCCAGAGCTCATAACGCCCCCACTCCTCAACGGAAAAGAGATAATCGGTCAGAAATTCTATATCTTTCTTGCTAATCTGAAAATCTGGACTGCAGGAAGACAATACTGCTCTAACAACAATTGTATTGAGCCTATAGTTCTTCTTCTCAGGGAATTTTTCAGCCAAAGCTTCTGAGCTAGCCAAAATACTTTGGAGCTTGACAACATTGTTTTCCTGATAAGCATCAGCTACTTTTTTCGAGAAGAGCGCATCATCTGCCTCAATGTAGTTATGGTAAACATACTGGAACTCGTCTAGAGAAACAGCCATATTCTTCAAGCAGCAATAGAAAGAATCAAGCGTGATACCGCTGACTCCCCGCTCAAAACGGGACAATTGAGCCACTGAAATATCTCCGGCTGCCGCCTCTTTAAGAGACATGTTTTTTGATTCTCTAATGACTTTGAAAATTTTTCCAAATGTTTTCAACATACCGAACCCCCGGTTTCATATATGCAATAAAATTTTTTACTAAATTTAATATACTAGTAATATATTTCAAATATGTTACAAAAAAATTACTTTATATTTCCAAATAATACAAATAGATTAATTTGAAAGATAGGAATACTCAATATAGTGATTTTTTCTGAAAGTTATATGGTTTTCAAGAAAATATTGATTTTATAAGAATTTCAGAAGGGTTCAACCTGACAACTTGAAAACACTGGCTTTTTCAAAACTAGCCTCCTTACTTATACAAAAATAAACTTGGATGATCTAAGGTTTATAGATAACTGAAATAAAACTGTAACAAAATCTAAACGAATATTTTTTAGACATGAATGAAAGGAAGTAAAATGAATCCACCTAATGAACTAAAATAGATTTGACTAAAAAAAAGAGGGAATAGAATCATAAAATCCCCCTCTTCTATTCCTTTCCGTATCAATCAGGCCAATCAACCATGTGGTCATACCCTTCGTCTATGGAATAGCCTATACTACCACGATAAGAGTATTCTAGCAATGATACTGACCCTTCAGTCAAGTCTTGGTCACTGTCGTTCTTGTTTAACTGGACTAACTTTCCGTCCTTAATTTTAGCAAAAAATTGCTTTTTGCTAGTAACATTATCCTTGTCTGTCTCCTCTATCTCAAAGACATAGTTTCCTGTCTGAAAGAGGGAATAGTCCATATCATGCAAGAATTTTTCTCCTGAATCTGAAGCAAAGAGTCTTTGCTTCAGATTCAGCTCAATTCTAATACTGATCCAAACATCTTCTTTTTCTAGCAATTTCTCATCAGTAATATCAAAGAGAGAATTTAACTTGAAATCTTTTTCCTCAAAGCTCTTGGGTTTTGAGCGCTTAGGATTAGTTATGTACTCTACAGAAACCTCTGTATTCCCATAATGAGGAATGATATTAACACTCTCATCTATATTATCTAGACTTTTTTCTACATTTTCTTTCGTTTTGATTAGATTTTCTCGACTATTTTCCTTTTGGAGAATAACTCGCAGGATGGGAGAAGGTGTTGTTTTCGGATCAATAAACGCAGCTTCTTCAATGCCTCCTGCCTTATTGACTCGAACTTCTTCATAAAAAGAATGCTTGCCAATAGTTACTTTAAATTTCCCGATTGGGTATATATCATTAAAGTCTGGATTATTCGAATCTTCTTCCCCGTATCCACTTGGTACAGTCTCTACCTTAGCATCCATACCCCGCTTTTTGTACTCCTGCTCCAAGCTGCTGAGAACTCGGCTGGTTCGTGTTAGTTGGGGAATGATAGGCTGAAAAAAAGCTACAATCATGAGCAAAATTAGCATGCCATTAACCATATGCCCTGCCCAGAGCAGTGCCTTCTTTCTTTGTCCTTTGAGTCCATACCGAGCGTAAAGATAGCTGAGTAAAGACAAAATCGAGCATAGTGGCACAACCCCTATCAACCAGCGATAAGGTTCTATGGTTCGCGTATCTTTCAAAGCAGAGATGAATGGAAATAGCTGAAGCAACAGAGTCAGAATTAAACTGATTGGAGCCAGATGAAGCGAGTCCTTGCTTGTCTTTATACTCTGAATCAGCGAACGAAGGCTCAAAATCAGATAAATAAACAGATAGATTAGAACAACAAACTTAAAAATCATACTAAACATCATAAACTGCATTAATATGCTTGTCTTGCCTGAACTCAGAAATTCTATAGTAGATAGCATTAGAACTATAACTGCATAGCCACCCAAAGGGGCTATTATTATAGACAAAATCCAATTAACAATATAAAAAATTGCAAATAAATCTTTAGAGGCTTTTAGTTTTTTCATTATATTTCCTACTTACTATATTATTCGCCTATCATTATAGCACAAACAATAAAAAAACTGAGATTTCTCCCAGCTTTTACATATGCCTCAAGCGCTCCACCCGTTCTGAGATAGGAGGGTGCGTATAGAAGAGTTTCTTCAGTCCGCCTTCTTTCTTAGGGTCGCTGATATAGAGAGCTGCGCTGGCATCATCAACATGATGCTCCATAGGCTCGCTGCGATCCAGCTTAAGTAGGGCATTAATCATCCCTTGCGGATTGCGGGTCAGCTCTACACTGGAAGCATCAGCCAGAAACTCCCGCTGACGAGAAATGGCCAACTGCACTAAGGTAGCTGCCAAAGGTGCCAGAATGATGGCAATTAGCGATACGATAAGGAGAATAATTCCCAAACCACTATCGTTATCTCGATCATTACTACTGCGCCGTCCGCCACCAAACCACATCATACGACCAGCTAGGCTAGACAACATGGTAATAGCACTGGCCAAAGCCACAGCAATCGTTGAAATTCGAATATCATAATTGCGAATATGACTGACTTCATGGCCAATCACTCCCTCAATCTCCTCACGATTCATGATTTGCAAGATACCTGTCGTTGCTGCGACAGCCGCATTTTCAGGCTTAGAACCGGTCGCAAAAGCATTGGGAGAGGAATCCTCTACGATATAGACACGTGGCATAGGAATCTGAGCGACCATGGCCATATCCTGAACAATATGATAGAGCTCAGGTGCTTCCTGCTCAGAGACCTCACGAGCTCCGTTCATCGCCATGACAACCTCTGTAGACTGAAAAATCATCACTCCGGCATAAATCGCTCCAATAATCAAGGCTAGCAAGACACCACCAACAGCAGAGCGCAGCCAGAGATAGCCAATAGCTGCTCCAAGGAGAGCCAAGAGTCCGAAAAAAGCGATAAAGAGGAGCCAAGTCCTCCTTTTATTGCTGGCAATTTGATCAAATAGCATCTTAGTCACCTAGTCCAGTGCTGCCAAAGTCAACTTTTGGCACAGCCTTTTCTTCTTCTGGTGTCTTGAGGAAGTCCGCAGCTTTAAAGCCAAAGATTCCTGCAACAATATTGCTTGGGAAAGTTTCCAGCTTGACATTGTAGTTGCTAGTAACTGAATTATAAAGCTGACGAGAATAAGCAATTTTATTTTCAGTATTGGTCAGCTCTTCCTGCAACTTCAAGTAGTTGGTATTTGCTTTCAGATCTGGATAGCTTTCAGCTACTGCAAAGATTCCAGAAATCTGACGAGAAAGGGCGTCGCTGGCTTGCATGGCTTCGGCTGGTGAAGCAGCTGAAGCTACCTGGTTGCGCAGTTGGGTTACCTTTTCCAAGGTTGCCTGCTCGTACTTGCCATAGCCTTTGACCGTTTCCAAGAGGTTAGGAATCAGGTCATTACGGCGTTTGAGCTGCACATCGATCTGACTCCAAGCTTCCTGAGTTTGCATGCGGCTTTTAACCAAGGTATTGTACGCACCAACAACGAAGAATGCTAAAACCGCGACAATAATAAGAACAATAATAAAAGTCATGATATACTCCTCCAATTTTGATTAGACTTATTATATCAAAAAATAGTAGAAGTGTCTTTATTCTTGACATTGATTTAGAAAAGATGTACGATAAAGTAAAGAATAAACCGACTGTCAGTCGAATAAAGTTTTACTACCAAAAAGGATGCAAACATGGCCAATAAAAAAGACTTTATCTTAGATACTGCTCAGAAGCTTTTTATGGAGCAAGGCTTTGACCAGACCTCTATCTCCCAGATTTTAGAAGCGACTCAAATCGCCCGCGGTACTCTCTACTATTACTTTTCTTCTAAGGAAGAGATAATGGATGCCATCATTGAGCGAACCATTGAAAGAGCATTTACAGCTTCCCAAGCCTTTGCTGATAATCGTGGACTGACTATCATAGAGCGCTTGGTTGGCAGTATGGCTGCTCTGAATCTCAATCACCAAGAGGGAGAGGGAGTACTGCTGCATCTCAATCAGCCACAAAATGCGCTCCTGCACGAAAAGACCAATCAAATTCTTCTTGAACGAGCACCCCAGATTTTACTTCCCATCATCCAAGACGGTATCACTGCTGGAGATATGAGGACCGACTATCCCTACGAAAGCCTGGAAATGATTCTTACTTATTCGCTGCAAGCTTTTGGCAGCAGTTTTCAGGCTCTACCTCCAGAAAAACAGCAGCAAAAACTTCAGGCTTTTCTCTATCTTTTAGAAACTCTTTTCCACAGCCGGCAAGGCTACTTCAATCCCTTTCTATCTTTGATTCAGACTCAAAGCAGCTAGACAGCTAAGCACTAGATTCACTATTTACAATTACTTGACATTGCAAACATAAGGAGGCAACTATGAAACAATCAGGTTTTAGACTCTTTTTATTGATTTGGATTGGAAGTCTCATCTCGGAAATCGGCTCTGGTATGACTTCTTTCGCTTTAGGAGTTTATATCTTCCAGCTGACCGGTTTGGTTTCTGTTTCTTCTTTTGTTACGCTTTGTGCATTTCTGCCTGGTCTTTTGGTTACTCCTCTGGCTGGAATTCTGGCAGATCGCTATGACCGAAGATCGCTGATGGCCCTGGGAGATGGCCTGTCAGGCTTAGGCGTTCTCTGGATTTACTTTAGTCTGAAGAATCCTGCTTTGATTTTTATCTGTATCGGAGCTGCCATTAGTTCGCTCTTTTCAGCCTTGGTCAATCCGGCCTTTCGAGCTACGATTTCCGACTTGCTGCCGGAGGATCAGTTATCAAAAGCAACTGGTTTGTCCCAGATTAATGGCATTGCTCGCTATCTGATTTCACCAGCCTTGGCTGGAATGATTTTGGCGAGTGGACATATCAGCACGATTCTGTTGCTGGATTTTTCAACCATTTTCGTGACAGTAGCCTGCACCTTGCTCGCTCGTAGGGCCATTCACACACAAGTTTATAGCAGTGATAGTCGTTTCTGGGCGGATTTCCTTAAAGGTTTTCAAATCGTCTATAGAAAAAAAGGAATCTGGATTTTAGTCCTAGCTGGAACAGGCTTTTCCTTCTTTTTGGGAACAGTCCAAATCCTGCTTTCTCCCTTGGTGCTAGCTTTCGCAGACGCCAAAACAGCCGGCTTGGTCATGACCATCTCCAGCAGCGGGATGCTGATAGGAGGCTTGGTTCTGGGGATATTTGCTATAAAAAAACACTTCCATCGTATGCTCTGGCTATCTCTATTTCTACTGGGACTCTTCATGGTTGGGCTGGGAATGAAAGAAAACTTCATCTGGATTTGCAGCTTTGGCTTCCTCCTCTTTGCTGCCCTGCCTTTCGCCAATACAGCCATTGACTATCTGGTCCGCATTAATATTAACAAAGCCGATCAAGGCAAGACTTGGGGGACCATTGGGATTATTTCTCAGCTGGGTTATGTTCTAGCTTATGCCGGCATGGGTTGGGTAGCGGACACTCTTTTCAAGCCATCACTGACTTACTTTGGCTGGCTGGCAAATTCTGTCGGAAAAATCATCGGTGTTGGAGGAGGCAGAGGCTATGGTTTGCTCTTTATCCTATCCGGTATCTCTATCAGCATCGGTGCTTATCTGCTCTCCCGAGCACGTTCAGTAAAGGAGCTGGAATATGTTTCAACGCTTGATAAAAAATGATTTAAAAGAAAACAAAGTCAGCATGCTAGTCATCGGGCTTTTCCTTCTTCTGACTCTGACCCTAAGCTTTGCAGCTACACGCCTGACCGTCAGTCTGACTAGCTCGATTGAGCGCTTTGTAGAAACAGCTAAAAGTCCTCACCTGCTACAGATGCACAGCGGAAGCGTTGACCAAGAACGCCTGCAAAACTTCGTCCAGCAGCATCCAGAAATTGCCTCTTGGCAGCTGACAGACTTTGTCAATGTGGAAGGATCAGCCATCCGCATCAATGAGAAAAACTCACTTCAGGACAGCTCCCAGGATAATGGCTTTTCCAGTCAGAACCAAAACTTTGACTTTCTGCTGGATCAGAATAACCAGCCTGCCCAGCCTCAGCCAGGGCAAGTTTATATCCCCCTTTATTATTACAATAGCGGAAAAATCAAAATCGGCGACCAAATAAGGGTCGGCAAGCTACGGCTAACTGTCCAGGGCTTTATCCGAGATGCCCAGATGAATGCTGGCCTAGTCTCCTCCAAGCGCTTCCTCATCTCACAGACTGATTTGCAAACTCTGAAAAAAGAAGCATTTACATCTAATGAGAACCTGATTGCCTTTCGAGTGCATAAGCTTAGTCAGATCTCAGCTATCGAGCAAGCCTATAAAAATGCAGAGCTTGAGTCCAATGGGCCGCCCATGATTACCTATCCGACGATCAAGATGATTAACGGCTTCAATGATGCTCTAGTCATCCTAGTCATGGGGCTGCTGATTGTGACCATCATTGGCATCACCTTTCTCTGCATGCGCTTTGCCCTCTTGACCAAGATTCAAGAAGACCTGCAGCAGATTGCCGTTATGAAGGTAATGGGGTTGCCCCAAAGCTTTATCAGCAGGGTCTACCTGACCAAGTATTATTTCTGTCTGGCTCTAGCAACCATCGTAGGCTGGGGACTGTCCTTTCTTCTGAGTAGTCCTTTTAAAAAGCAGATGTCACTGTCTATGGGGCAAAGTCCGACGCCATTCTATAGCTATCTTTTGGAAATGCTAGTGGCTCTGTTGCTCTGTCTCTTAGTCTTCTGGCTGACTGCCCGGCCTCTCAGCTCTTTTAAGAAACTGACTCCCGTCCAAGCTTTAAGATTAGCTTCTTCCAACAGTCTGACCGAGACTCGTTCTACTCCGAAAATGGGATTACCGCCTATCCCCTTCTTAGACAGACCCTATTTCGCTCTGAAAATAATTCTCAGTCATAAAAAACTCTATTTGACTATCTTGTTCATTGTCAGTCTGATTAGCCTGCTTATCCTGCTGCCAGCCAGTCTCTATAGCACTGTGATGGATAAGAATTTCATCCAGTATATGGGAACTGGTCAGGCAGATGTGTTGGTTGATATTTCTCAGACTGAAGAAATCGATACCAAGGCTGCCCAGCTTCTGAAAGAACTGCAGGCAGACAAGGATATCGCAGAAATCAATCAGTACCAGAGCCAGAATTTCTCCTATCAAGACCAGCAAGGTCAGACTCAGCAGTTGCGGGTAACTCTGGGAAAACATGCAGGATTTCCAGTCAAATACAGCCAAGGCCGCTATCCTAAAAACGAGCATGAAATTGCCCTCTCCAAGCTTAAGGCAGAAGAGCTCAAGCTAAAAGTAGGAGACAGCCTGACCTTGACGGTAGACGGTCAAGCCAGAAAACTAAAAGTGGTTGGTATCTACTCAGACCTGACCTACGGCGGCAAGACCGCCAAGGCTGTCTTTGTGACAAAGCAAGCGCAAACACTCAATAGTCTGACGACCATCCACCTTAAAGATGCTAGCAACAAAACTCAAAAAATCAACGAATGGAAAAAACGCTATTCCAATTATAAATTAACCGACGTAGAAGACTTTTTCCATCAGACTTTTGATGACACTCTAGCCATGCTCCGCCTGATTCAGACCAGCGTTTTCTGGACAGGGCTCGGCATTGTCTTCATCCTAATGACTCTCTTTGTCTATATGATTTTCACCAAGGACCAAGCTGACTTGGCACTTTATCGGATGCTGGGATTTGGCAGTGAACGACTCAGGAGCCACTACCTGCTCGCCGTCTGCTTCATCTTGATGCTGGCTCTGGCAATAGCCGATCTGCTGCTCCTTAGTCTGGGGCAAGAAGTCTGCAGTCTGCTGCTCAGCAGCTTCGGTATCAGCAAACTCCAGCTCATCATCAATAAGTCCCTTACTTTTCTATGGATACCGCTGGCTCTGCTTCTTAGCGGACTCGCAGCAGCACACATCAGTCTCCGAGCGCTGAACAATCTGGAAATTGGACGTTATCTCAAGGAACATTGACCTTAAGCAGATAGCTTTCGAGCACTTAGTATTTATTTTACATCCGAGGAGAAGCCTATGTTATTAGAAGCACACAACCTCAGCAAAAGCTATCAGGAAAATCAGGAGCCCATTCTTCGTGATTTGTCGCTGGAGATTGAAAGCGGCCAATTCATCGCCATCATGGGGCCGTCTGGCTGCGGGAAATCCACTCTTCTCAATCTTCTGTCTACCATTGACAGACCTGACCAAGGCCAGATTCTTTACCAGGGACAGGACCTGCTAGCTATGAAAGACAAGGACTTAGACCGCCTTCGCAGAGAGGCTTTCGGCTTTGTCTTCCAGCAGGCAACCTTCCTGAAAAATCTCAATATCCTAGACAATATCTGCCTACCGAGTATTATTGGTAAGAAAAGCAGCGAGCGAAAGGCAGCCTATGAGCGAGCCAAGGAGTTAATGGCTCTGACCGGCATTAAGGACATTGCTCACCGCTCTATCCATCAGGTATCGGGTGGCCAGCTCCAGCGAGCCGGCATCTGCCGAGCTCTCATGAACCAGCCTCGAATCATTTTTGCTGACGAGCCGACAGGAGCGCTCAACTCTCAGGCTGGCCGTCAAGCTATGGAGCTCATGCAGCACTTCCACCAGCAGGGCGCAAGCATTCTCCTAGTGACGCACGATGCCAGTGTGGCGACCTATGCCGACAAGGTGCTGCTTATTTTAGATGGCAAGATAAAAAAAGAAGTTCTCTTTGACCAAACCACTAATCAGGATGAGCGGCGCCAGCTGCTCTTGGCGGAGCTCAATCAGATTGGCATATAAGAAAAGAGGCCCTTTGGCAGAATGCCGAGGACTTCTTTTTGTGATATAATAGGATGAATACTGACAAACAAGGATGAAACTATGACACCGCAAGAATTTTACCAGCTCTTAGCCCAGCAGGGAATCGAGCTGACCGACCGCCAGAAAGACCAGTTTGAGCGTTATTTTGAACTTCTGGTCGAATGGAATGAAAAAATCAATCTGACAGCTATCACAGAGAAAAATGAAGTCTACCTCAAGCATTTCTATGATTCAATAGCGCCCGTTTTGCAAGGCCTGATTGATAATCAAGAGCTTAAACTGCTGGATATCGGAGCCGGGGCTGGCTTTCCCAGTCTCCCTATGAAAATCATCTGCCCCCAGCTGGATGTGACTATCATTGACTCGCTCAACAAACGCATCAACTTCCTCAAACTGCTGGCAGAGGAGCTGGAGTTGGACAAGGTTCACTTCTACCACGGTCGTGCAGAAGACTTTGCTCAGGACAAGGCCTTTCGGGCACAATTTGACCTAGTCACCGCCCGTGCAGTCGCTCGGATGCAGGTCCTATCTGAGCTGACCATTCCCTATCTAAAAGTGGGTGGCAAGCTCCTAGCGCTCAAGGCTTCTAATGCTCCAGAAGAACTGGAAGAAGCAAAAAATGCCCTCAATTTACTCTTTAGCAAGGTCCAAGACAATCTCAGCTATGCCCTACCAAACGGGGACCCCCGCTTTATCACAGTGGTGGAAAAGAAGAAAGAGACCCCCAATAAATACCCCCGCAAAGCCGGCATGCCAAATAAAAGGCCCTTATAAGAAAAGAATCAGGCAAGGATTGCCTGATTTTTTATGTCATCTTCAATAATTCAATTTGCTTCAGCCGTTCTTTTTTAACAGCTTCAAAATTACCTGGATACATCTTGTTTATCACGGTAATAGCAAAATCTGCTGCCCAAAGACCATGATATTTAACATGGGGACTAGCTACAAGCTGAGCCATAGTTCGGTAGAATCTCACTTTAACTACATCTTCTTCCTTTTTTGCTAAACGTGAAATCTCAAAGCTCAGATTTCTAGCGGCATGATAAGAAGTCTCCCCAGCTAACCAGTTATCCATAGCGATAAGAGCCTGTTTCATCTCTTTTGTAAATACAAAATTAGTTAGTTCCGAAAGATAAGCAGCATACACCTGGCAAAATCGCACTACTTCTTGATGTGTTTTTTCTTCATAAACTTTAATAAAGGCTTTCTTCAGGTCTGGCGCGTCCTCTATTTTGCCCAAAGGTCTTTGATAAGCGTAAATATCCATATTTTACTTTCCTCCATCCTACCTCCACGGGTTATAAAAGCGGCCGTGATTGACTGCGAAAAGGACAAAGCAGAGCAATAGAAAGGCGACTGCCAGTGTCAGTACCAGCATATCTCGTTTGCTTAGAGCCTGATAGGTATACCAGGTCCGTTTTTTATTTTTCCCGAAACGGCGCAGCTCCATGGCTGTGGCAATAGTATTGATGCGCTCTAGCGAGCTGAAAATCAGCGGAATGATAATCTGCAGATTTCCTTTCACGCGCTGAGCCAGTTTAGCTTTCTTGGATAATTCCTGCCCCCGCGCTTCCTGAGACATCCTGATGAGGAAGAATTCTTCCTGCAAATCTGGAATATAGCGGAGCGTCAGACTGACCGCGTAAGCAATTTTATAGGAAATACCAAGCTGATGTAGGCTGGAAGCAAACTGACTGGGATGGGTTGTCATGAGGAAAATCACTGCCAGAGGTATAGTAGAAACATACTTGAGCAGGAGATTAAAGAGGTAGAACAGCTCCTGAGCTGTTAGATTATAAGCTCCCCACCCGGTCCAGAGGACATCTTTGGCTCCATAGATATCAACACCATACTGAGGCGCGAAAAGATAGACCATCACTAAGTTAAGAGCAGCAAAGGATGCCGCAAAGACTAAAACAAATGAAATGTCTCGGATGCGGATGTGAGACAGCCGAAAGAGGCAGAGGGACAGCAGGGCTAGCCCCAGCAAAAATCGGGTATCATAGCTGATCATGGCTGCCACTGATACCAGAACGAAGAAGAGCATCTTGCTGGCACCGGACAGAGCATGAATAAACGTCTCGCCTGCATGGTAGCCGATTAATTTTCGCTGATTAAGCATGCTTGTCCTCCTTTTTTCGCATATAAAACTCGGTCAAAGCCAGAGGGTCCGTTCCAATCTTCTCAGCCAGAGCAAAGATTGACGTTTCCTTTAGATAAGCCGCCGTAATCAACTCTTGATCTGTCAGCACCTGCGCAGGCGCCTTATCGGCTAAAATCTGTCCATCCACCACAACCACTGCCCGATCTGAGTAATCCAGCATCAGCTGCATATCGTGCGTAATCATGATAATGGTATGTCCCTGCTGATTGAGCTCGTCTAGAAAGTCCATCATCTCTGTATAATGGCGCTGGTCCTGACCAGCTGTCGGCTCATCCAAGAGGATAATCTCCGGATTCAGCACCAAGATAGACGCAATAGTCACCCGCTTCTTCTGGCCGAAAGACAGGGCAGAAATCGGCCAACTACGGAATTCATAGAGTCCACAGGTCTTGAGAGCTGCATGGACCCGCTCTTCGATTTCCGCTTCTGCCAGTCCGCGCAAGCGCAAGCCTAGAGCCACTTCATCAAAAATCATGGCTGCCGAAATCATCTGATTGGGATTCTGCAGGACATAGCCAATCCGCTCTGCTCGCTCCTTGATAGAGTCTCCTTTGATATCCTGCCCCTGCCAGCTATAGCTCCCCTCAGTCTCGATAAACTGACAGAGAGCCTTGGCCAGGGTTGACTTACCAGCTCCATTTTTACCAACGATGGATATCCGCTCACCCTCGAAAATCTTCAGGCTGATATCTTGCAAAATAGGCTTGCCGCCGCTCTGGTAAGCAAAGGAAACATGTTCCAATTCTAGCAAGGGATCCTGAGACTCTTTATCAGAGTCAGACCAGTCCCTGCCCTCAAAGGTCACATCTGTCAACTGCAGCTGATCCAAGTGGGACAATCCCTCCGCTTTTTCTACATCAACCCCTAGCTGGCGCAAGGTGGTAATGTAGAGCGGTTCGCGGATGCCATTTTCAGCTAGCAGTTGGGTTCTGAGCAGGTCATCCGGCTGTCCATCAAAGAGGATGAACCCATCATTGACAAGCACTAGTCGGTCTACTGGCCGATAGAGGACATCTTCCAAGCGGTGCTCGATAATCAGAGTCGTCGTTTCCGTCTCCCGATGAAGTTGGTCAATCAAATCAATGGTATCCTGACCCGACTTGGGATCCAGATTGGCCAAGGGCTCGTCAAAGAGCAGAATAGGACTCTCATCAATCAAAACTCCAGCCAGACTGACGCGCTGCTTTTGACCTCCTGATAGATCCTGAGGCCGATGCTTTAAAAGCTCTGATAAATCCAGCTTCTCTGACCAGGTTCGGACTTTTTCGCGCATGAGTGACAGCTCCATCACGTCATTTTCCAGCGCAAAGGCCAGATCTTCTGCTACACTAAGCCCAATAAACTGGCCATCCGTGTCCTGCAAGACCGTGCTGACTAGATTGGACTTATCATAAATGCTGGATTCAAAGGCTGGCTGCCCCTTAATCAAGAGCTGACCGCTGGCCTCTCCTTTATAAATGTTGGGGATAATCCCATTGAGACACTGGCCCAGCGTTGATTTACCAGAGCCAGATGGCCCAACAATCAGAACCTTCTCTCCCTCGTAAATAGTCAGATTGATCTGCTTGAGGGTCGGCTCAGACTGGGCCTGATATTGAAAGCTAAAGTCTTCAAATTGGATAATTGGTTTTTTCATCTTATTTCTCTATAGTGTCAGAGCGATTTGAATCGCTAGATTGGCAATCTTATCTTTTTCGTCTAAGTCTGCATGATTGGCCAGATTGCGCATATCCCAAGCTTCCTCAGACAAGTGGTCGGCTGCATAAAAGAACTGGCAGACGGATATCTCTCGAAAGGCTGCCAAAGCCGCTACAGCTGAGCATTCCATATCCACACAGATAGCTCCCTCAGCCTTTCTCAGGCGAAGTTTAGCTGGCGTCTCACGGTAAATGCCGTCTGTCGTCCAGACCTTGCCCTTGCTGTGGGAAATACCACGCTCATCCAGAAAAGCCGTCAAAAAATCTTTCAAGCCAAGATTGACTTCCTGCTCACGGCTAGCTGGCTGGTAGTGATAACTAGTCCCCTCATCACGCAGGGCCTCCGTCGGGATAATGACGGACGTTTCCTTAATCTCCTCATCCAAGATGCCGCAAGTACCGAAAAGAACCAGCTTCTTCATGCCAAAAGCAATCAAGTCTTCCAGAATAGCTACACAAGCCGAAGCTCCAACCGGGGCATTGAAGAGAGCCAGTTCCCGTCCATCCACGAAAACACGATAGATAGGAATTTCAATATTTGCCATGCTGGTCGTCGTAATCAGCTCATGCTCAAAATCCGCCAACATCCGCGCAAAAGTCTCTCTGGCAAAGCAGGAAACAGCCGTCTCCGGAAAGACTTCTATGGATTCATTCAAGTCCTCTGGATTGATGATGGCCTTGCGACTTTGGTCAAATTCTTCAAGTATCATAGGCTTGCTCTCTTATCCCTTTCTTCCTGATGAAAGAACCAGCAGAACTCTGCTGACTTCATCTTACCATTGTATCATAAAAAGGCGGTCTGCTGAACGCTGCCTGCATATTTTCTACATAGCCAAAGCCATAGGCAGGCTCTATAGCTCAAGTGAAGTGAGCACTTTGTCCAATGATTTTCCAACAAAAAAAGACTGGGCATAACTCCCAATCTCATCTTACATAAGGGCCGTTGCAGCAGTAATCAAGCCAAATACAATGCCCGGCATATTAGCCGCTGCCAAAGGAATGTCCCGCTTCTCTTTAAATAGACCATAAATGACCCAGAGAGTACAGTTTAGAGCAGCTACTGAAGGCTGAATAAAGTCACCCTTATTGCCAGCTAGATTATTCATAATCTGTGGGATATAGGAAACATACATCATAACAGACATAAAAGTAGCCACCCAGCCCAAGATTAACATGTGTTTTTCTTTCATTTCGTTCTCCTTTTTATAAAACTGACCTCTATTCTATAGCTTCTTTTTGAAATTTTCAAGATATTTTCAATAATGTTATCAAAACGAAAAGAGTCACAAAATTGTGAGAACTGCTTACAGACCTAAAAAAGCCGCCTTTTGGCAGCTCTGTTAAGATTCAAAAAGTAAATTTTCCTAGCGCTAAAACTTCGGTTCTCCTTCGGGAAGTTGATCCAAAATGGCTTCCAGTTCCAGCCGATTGAGTGGCTGAATCCGGATCTGACTGGAATCCAGATAGGTGCGGTGAGTGTCTGGAATTTTCTCCAAAAAAGCTTTTAAATCCTTTGTTGTCAGATATTTATAGCCCTGGGGACTGCTAGCATCCTCTATCAGGATATGAAGATGCCATTCCATGTCTTGACTATCACCGCTCTCAATCATCTCTTTAATCAGGTAGCCCTTGGGCATGGGCTGAGTCGGAAGGACTGTCTCCACTCCTTCTGCCAGAACATAGGAACCCAGGTATTTCCCACCCTGATCCTTATAATACTTCGGAGTAGAAAATTGACTCTGAACCTGCTGCATCTCGGCCATCTGCCTGCCAAACTCCTCCACAGGATCTTCAGACTTGAAAAGTTCCAGAAGCTTTTCCTGCGACATGTACAAATCATGAACATAGCCCTCAAAAACATGCATAGGCGCAGCTGCAACTCTGGCATCGTTCAGGCCGTAGAGAATATCCGCTTCAAAATCAATATTAAAAATCCCATCAGCCGTGTAAGTGGTACCGTATTCATCAACAATATCCTGCTTCATCTTCTGAGCCAAACGACTCATGAAGAGAATAGCCCCTTTCCAGTCGCCCACCGTTGATGGTGTCAAGACGCGGACCTGGTAGGTTTCCCGGTCTGGCAGGTAATAAACTTCAAACCCGCGGCCTGCCCCTTCCCAATAGACAGCCAGAAAAGTTCCGACCTGATCCAAGGATTGATAAGCCTTATCGCCCTCGAGGCCTACGACCTCAAGGCCTTCTACTAAGGAAACCAGAGACAAGGGTGTCTCGACCGCCTTATAGCTAAACAAGCCCTTTCGGTTCTGAATGTAAAAAGAAATACTCATACCATGCTCCTTTCTAACGACAAAAGCCTTTCAGAAAGCGAGAAAATGCAAAATCAAAACTCAATACAGGTACAAACTAGCTTTTCTCAAAGACTTTTAAGGATAAACTCCATTCTTAAAACGGACTCTGGTATTAGTATAACATTTTCGGAAGAAAAAGACGAAAAAACCTGTATCCATGAAGAGGCTTTCCGGAAATTGAAAGCTTCATCAATACAGATTCTAAGAATATATTTGAATTTTATAAAAAGGTAATGAATAAACTTCTAAGAGAACAAAACTCATTCTGAGTACTTCTTACTTTTTATCCTGCTGCGTCAGCTCCTGATTATAGGCCAAGGCTAGCTTGATCCAGTAAGACAGTTCTTTTTGTCCTTCGCCATCTAAATCAATATAGCCATGATAAAGCCTGCCTTTCATCACTGTGACACTGGCACCATTTTTAGGCAGGACCTGCTTTTCCAGTTCCTTACCGATACGTACCATGACAAGCTCTTGACTTCTCGAACTCACAGTAACGGTCATCTTACCACGGACCATAAAAGCCAAACCACCAAACATCTTCTTCTCTTCTACCTCTTCTTCAAAAACATGAGGAGGAAGTTCAGTAGCTAAAATGGCACGGACTTGCTGGGCTAAGGATTCACTATAAGCCATCCTTTCACCTCATTTCATCACATCCCAGCCGATACCAAAGCGGTCAATCAAGCGGCCATAAAACTCTGCGAAAGCTTGTTCCTCTAAAGGATAGAGAATTTGCCCACCTTCAGCAAGCTTGGCAAAAAGCTCATCGGCTTCTTCTCTACTGTCTGGGCTCAGAACTAACCATTGATTGGGCTGATGATTGCTAGGGATGGAAAGATCATTGAAGACACCAACATCCTCACCATGCAGGGTTAGATTTTCAGTATCCAAGGCAATCCAGGCAACCTTATCTCGTTTTTCTGCAGGAAGGTCAGCTGGATCCAGCATCTCACTGGCTCGGGCAAGTCCCTTTATCTCTATCTGAAAAAGATCTGCATAAAAACGAAAAGCTTCTTCGGCCTGACCATTAAAACTTAAAAACACGTCTAATTTCATTATTGTTCCTCCAATTTTTTATATCTGAGAATAGATCTCTAGTATCAGTTTATCAATTAGGATAAAAATTTTCTTATTCTCAATTGCGCTTGTTTGGCTAGGGAACGCATGATTAAAACTGGAAGATTAACTGTAATAGGGGGATCGCTGGGCAAGGGCCTGCGCATGCTGATTTCCTCTTGATAGATGCTATCGCCTGAAAAAGTGAGAGGCTCATCGCTGCCCCAGCGAAAGTTATGCTTCAAGACATAGTTTTTAGTTAGGCGTAAATCCTCCAGCAATTCACAGGCCAAAAGATAGTAGCGACCATCGGGTACATTTTCAAAAGTAAACCGTCTCTCCTGACTCAGTGCTACTCCAATAACTGGCTCTTCTTTGGGTATGCGGGTTTTAAAAAGCCCGACACAGCTAATGCGTGGTTCATACCCCTCAGGATAAGATAGCGCCACAGTCAACCGATTGCCACTTTTACAGTCGGGATCCTGATGCAACAAAGCTCCCTTCTCATCCAGCTGTTTTACCATAAAATCATAAGCTTTGGTTGATTCCTGATAATATTTTTTAGGCGAAAGTCCAGTATGCCGCTTAAAAGTATTGGAAAAACTGCCTATACTATCATAACCAGCTTCCATAGAGGTCTCGGTCACATTTTGCCGACCTTCCACAATCTCCTGAATTCCTTTTTCCATCTTAAGAGCTTCCATATATTGCTTGATAGAAAAGCCCATCTTTTTCTTGAAAGTTCTGGATAGATGGGAAGAACTATAATAGAAATGCTGAGCCAAATCGGTCAGACTCAGCTCTTCATCTGCATGCTGACGCAGATAGGCTGCCACTTCTTCCATGATAGCTTTAGACATAGACTTGCTCCTTTCCCATTTATTTAAGCTCATTATATCACATCATAAAGAAAGGACAAAAAATCAGAACTGTGGAAAGAAAATCAGAAATCAAGTGATGCTCCGCAAGATGTCCCAAGAACATGAGGAAATAGTCTTCTTTCCCAAATCCCTTTCCAACAAGTCTTTTACATGTAAATAAATGATAAAAAACTTTAGACGATTCAAGCGTCTAAAGTTTTTAGTTTTTCTTAGGAATTTAGAAACTTGCCTTACCATCAAAAATAGTCAGCTTATGCAAATTTTCCATGTCTGCAATAATGGGTCTAGCTTTTGCAATGAGGTTTTGAAAAACTTCCAAGGTCAGACTATCATTGTGAGCCTGCTCGCTCTCCCAAACTTCGTAAATATAGATGCTGTTGGGTTCATCTGCCTTCTCACCTAAGATATAGCAGAAACAAGTGTCAAGATTTTGCATTTCTTTGACAACTTCTTGCATGTAAGCAGTAAGTTCCTGCACCTTTCCTTCTTGGGCCATTAATTTCCCATAAACGCAAAATTTTTCCATTAGGATTTCTCCTTATTACTGAGCCACCAGTGTTTCCAAGCTTTCTCCAATCGCAGCCAAACGCTCCATCACTTCTGCCTGGCTCAGGCCGTTTTCAGCAACATAGCGATTGCGAGGGTGAACACGGCATTCATGAGAACAGCCACGGAGGTACTTGTCTTCATTTTCTTCTGAAGTCAAGATGCGGCGGTTACACTCTGGATTGCCACAGTTGACATAGCGCTCGCAAGGAGTACCGTCAAACCAGTCTTTCCCGATCACAACTGGATCAACATGGTTGATATCAACCGAGATACGCTCATCAAAGACATACATCTTACCGTCCCAAAGCTCACCTTGAACTTCTGGATCCTTACCGTAAGTCGCGATACCGCCATGAAGCTGACCGACATCCTTGTAGCCTTCCCGTACCATCCAGCCTGAGAATTTCTCACAGCGAACACCACCGGTACAGTAAACAACCACGCGCTTGTCCATGAACTTCTCTTTGTTATCACGAACCCATTGTGGCAATTCGCGGAAGTTGCGGATGTCTGGACGGATGGCACCGCGGAAGTGACCCAGATCATACTCATAGTCGTTACGAGTGTCTAGGACAACAGTGTCTTCGTCCAAGAGAGCTTCCTTAAATTCCTTAGGTGACAAGTAAGCTCCTGTCGTCTCCAGCGGGTTGATGTCATTATCAAAATCATTGTCTTCCAAGCCCAAGTGCACGATTTCTTTCTTGTAGCGAACAAACATTTTCTTGAAGGCTTGCTCGTTTTCTTCGTCAATCTTGAACCAAAGATCTTCCATGCCTGGCAGGGAATGCACATAATCCATGTATTTTTGAGTGGTTTCATAGTCACCAGAAACCGTTCCGTTGATTCCCTCATCTGCTACCAGGATACGGCCTTTAAGACCGATAGATTTACAGAAAGCCAGATGATCAGCTGCAAATTTCTCAGCATTCTCAATCGGAACATATTTGTAGTAAAGTAGGACGCGAATATCTTTTGCCATAAGATTTCAACTCTCTTTTCTCTATAAAATTTTCTGAATTTTTTAATTCATGTATTTATTATAACGCGAGAAGAAAAGCTGGGCAAAATATTTGTTTGAAAAATAGCAGAGCTGGAAAGTTTAAGCGAGAAAGACAACTTATCACTCTTCTTCCAATTGATCCAAATACTTTTCAAAGCGCTTTTTTTCTTCTATTATCTTACAGAATTTCAGAAGCAATTTCCACAAATCTAAACATCAAAAAGAGAAGGCCAGTTTGGTCTTCTCCAAATCTTAGCTTATCCGCAACCTAGCTCTGTTGACAAAGAGCCAAAGTCTTCTCAGTCGCTATGGCCTGCTTAAAATATAGTCAGAGGCAGAGACCGTTATTTCCCATACCTGGCCCAAAACTTATTTTTTAAATGCTTCCCAATCCTTCATAAATTGGGCTATTCCATTAGTAGTCAGTGGATGCTGCGTCATTTTTTCAAATAAATTATCCGGAATGGTCGCAATGTGAGCACCAAGTTTTGCAACAGCTTCAACCTGTGCTGAATTACGAATACTGGCTGCGATGATTTCAGCTTCAAAATCATAAATATCAATAATCGTGCGCAAATCTGCAATCAGTTGATAGGCATCTGTTCCGATATCTTCCAAACGTCCAACAAAAGGACTGATGAAGGTAGCTCCAGCTTTCATAGCCATGAGTCCTTGAGAAACTGTAAAAATCAAGGTAACATTCGTTTTAATTCCCTCTTTTGAAAGGACAGAGACTGCTTTTAAGCCTTCCGTTGTCATTGGAATTTTGACAACAACGTTATCAGCCCATTTAGCAATATCCCGTGCTTCTGCAATCATTTCAGCTGCCGTCAAACCAGTAACCTCTGCACTAACAGGACCACTTACAATCTCACAGATTTCTTGAATAACCGTTTTAAAATCGCGGCCTTCACGGGAAATAATTGTTGGGTTAGTTGTTACGCCATCCACAACACCTAATTCATTAATCTCTTTGATAGCCGCCACATCAGCTGTATCTAAGAAAAATTTCATACCACATGTCCTCCTAGGCTTCTTCATTTAAGCCTTTATTACAAATAGCACTTGTCATCACAACAAGTAGAACAAATACAACAATGGTCATCATAAAGGCCATCCAGCCAAACTGACCAATTTTACCTAAAATACACATTGGAATTCGATAATCCTTGAGCCTAAAGATTAAAAGGGCTATCTTTTACGAATCAAGAAGTGCAAAAATTGCAAGTCACAACCAACTCAACTGAAACCTTTTCTACCCAAATCATATCTATATCTTAGAGGTCCAGACATCCAGCCGTCAGGGCAGCTGATTTTGCGCTATAGGCACAATCATCAATAACACGTTGGAACTGGCTGAGTCACATAAGAACCAAAGACACTTTAAACCATTCACATCTTTGGTTGATCTTGATTCGTTGGCAACGAACTTACCGACTCCTATTTCCTATTATAGTACAAATTTAAAGCGTTTTCAAAAAAAGACTAGAAAAATCTACAAAATTCAGATTCGCAAGAGCTGTTCTAACATTTGCTCTTGTCTTTTAGCTCGTCTAAATATACCGTCTTATATTGTAAGTAGATTTAGGAAGTCATGAATTGCTTAAATTTTCCAGTTCCCAGTGGACAACTGTATGATTCACCACTAGCAAAAAAAGCCGCCTAGTCGTATAGGCAGCTATTCTTTGATAGAAACTACTATGATTAATCTTTTTTGAGACTTCCTGCGCGGGTGCGGGTGCGAGCGTAAGCAGTCAGCAGGACAGTTCCGATGACTGCAACCGTCGCAGAATTCACCAGAATCGCTACAATACTTTGAGCAATAACCTTATTGACCGGCTCACCAGACACAATCACGTCACCAATCGGGCCGATTAGCCAAGCGATTGCATTGGCTCCAAACTGAATCAAGTTAAAGCGAATAATATCCTTGACTTCAAATTTTCCTTCTTCCACTTGGAAGAATTTTCTAAAGAAGCCAACCAATAGACCAAAGACCCCGCTGCCAGCAATCCAGAACCACCAAAGTCCGCCACCACTCATAGCGTCTTTAATGGCATGGCCAATGAAGCCCATCAGGAAACCAACGATTGGTCCAAAGATGACGCTAAAAAGAGCTTGCAGAGGGTATTGGAGCTGGATGCTGGTATTTGGTACAGGCGTTGGAATATTGATCATTCCGATAACCACGAATAGGGCTGCTCCAATTCCTGTTGCGACTACGTTTCTGATTGTATTATTTTTCATTTTCTTCTTCCTTAATTTTCAATTCTTTTGATTTCAATATGCCATTGGGCACCGACACCAACATTGTAGGCCTTAGCAAAGGAACCTTGGTTAATCGCTAAGCCGACCCGATAGAGGGAGTTGATATAAAGGATAGGCTGGCCGATGCGGACATCCGCAAAGGACTTGCCATAGGTTACTTGGTTTTGATAAACCAGCATGTCATTGTTGTAGATGGTAACCTCGAAGCGGTCGCCAAATTCCGGTTTCAAGATGCAGAATTCCTCGCGGGTGATAGAGGTCCAGAGAGAGCCGAAACGGACATCCAGGATATCAATAGCTCCGCTGACATAATTCTCCGCAAGCGTAGTCTCTACTACCTGAATTTCGACGATGTCTTCAACTTTAAGCTCCGGTCCAACCTCTTCAAAGCTGATATGGCCGCTGGCTAGCTTAGCACCCGTATAGGCATAGACATCACGACCGTGGAAAGTATAGGAATGTTCCGTATTCTTACGGCGATTTTCCACCTCAGAAATCTCCCGAATGGCCTCAATGCCGACATGCTTCTTGATGAAAGACAGGGTGCCGTTATCAGGCGTAACGATGTACTGACCTTTTTTAGTCTTGGCTACCACACTCTTACGCTTGGAGCCCACACCCGGATCCACTACTGACACAAAGGTCGTTCCTGCAGGCCAATAATTAACTGTCTGAAAGAGACGATAGCTTCCCTCAAAGATATTGTAAGGGGTGATATCGTGAGTCAGATGATGAATTTTCAGAGTGGGCGACTCTTCTAGCGCCACTCCGATCATGGCTGACACAGCTCCATCCACCAGACCAAAGTCCGACTGGAGTACGAGTATATTGTTCATGTTTTCTCCTTAGTTATATTTTCAATGGTATTTAGGCCGAAGCTGACTTTGAAAGTCTTGCTTTGAGGATCTTCCTTCCTAACAGGGCTCCAAGTAAAGCACCCAGTAAAATGCTGGCTACAAACCAAAGGACTAAGCTGGGTTCCGGCTTAAGCATGACTTGCTCGATATAAGCCTGAGTCTTTCCTCTGGCAAGAAGACTAGCTTCATACTGCTTGGGCGCCAGCCACATTAGGAAAATAGGACCCGCTGTGCTAAAGCTGAAAACCATAAAAGACAGCAAGCTTCTAACAGTCTTTTGATAACCGCCTGACCGAGCTATCAGATCCGCTAAAACACCGCAAATCAAACCTGGTAGAAAGGCTCCAAAGCCATGTCGGCTAAGCAGAAAGAAGAGACCTAGCAGACAGCCTAGGCCGCTGATTAGACCGAAGGTCTTTATTTTCTCAGTGTAGAAGATGAACAGAACTCCGCCAAAGAAAGCTGTAAAAGCCGGAGCGTAAAACATATTGCCTGAGCGGTCAAATAGAAGCCCAACCAAGACGCCTAAAATCATGGCTAGGAAATAAAAGAGGTAAAAGAAGCCAGCCTGCTTCAGTTTGTCTTTTCTTATAGAGTATAGCATAAGTCTTCCTTTCCCGCTAGTCAGCTTTACTGTAACTGCCGATCAGCTCCTGAATGAGCTCTATATGTGTATAATAATCAGCAATTTTCACATTCTCATCTCCGCCATGGTCTCGACTATTAGCATTGCCAAGTCCAAAAGCTGCCATAGGAACCTCCAAGGCTTCATATACCGTGTGCATCGGACCAGTTCCAGCTGAGGTCGGCAGAACAGAAATGCCCTCTTGGTAGTAATCTTTGGCTAATTCGATAAGATTGAGAATGGAAGGCGCACTCATGTCGCTGCGATAGCTCATCTCTCCCAAGGTATAGGTCAGCTTAACCGCTGGATAGCCATTGTTATCCAGCTGCTGATGAATCTTGTCTAACACATCCTCAGGCTCCAGACCTGGCACCAGACGAACCTCCATCTTGGCATGGGCATCTGAAGGCAAAATGGTTTTAACCCCTTGGCCTTGATAGCCTGATCCGAAGCCTTCAATATTCAGCGAAGGCTCAAAGTAAAATCGACGGAGAAATTCCTTACGTTCGTCCAATAGAACTGGCAATTTCAAGCCATAGACTTGACTCAACTCTTCAGGAGTCCGCAGGGCATATTCCTCAATCAAGGCCAGCTCTCGTTCATTTGGCTCTTGAACCTGCTCATATATGCCCTCAACCAGGATGCGGCCGTCTGGACTGCGTAAGCTGGATAAAGCATTGAGCAAATACCAAGAAGCGGAATTGATAACCCCGCCGAAGCTGGAATGGATATCTACATCTGCACTTTTGACCGTCATATCGAAGGTAACAATCCCCTTGTTACCGCCCGAGATTTCCAGCTGACCTAGATTGTTGCGGCTGCCTTGCTCCCAGACCAGCAAATCTGCTCCCCGCAGGCGTTTGCGATGCTTGGACAAATATTTATCCAAGTCTGTCGAAGCAGACTCTTCTGCCCCTTCCATCATAAAAATGATATTGACCGGCAAATCACCGTGCTCTCGAATATACTTGCGAACAGCCGTCAGGCGAGCAGTAATGTGCCCCTTGTCATCATCCACTCCTCGCCCATACATAACCCCGTAATGAACCGACAGTGTAAAGGGATCATTGGTCCAAGGCTGGTCATCATCTGCCGGCACTGTATCGTAGTGGTTGTAGAAAATAATGGTCTTAGCAGCAGGATTTGAAGAAAGAAACTCCGCCAAAACAAATGGAGCAGTATAGCTATCGTCAATCATGACCTTGGCACCTGCAGCTGTAAAAATCTCTCCCAAATAGTTGGCTACTTCCTGCAAGCCAACCTGCTGGGCAAAGATTGATTTTTTAGAGATCAAGGTCCGCAGCACTTCAAAATAGTGCTGGGCTACCTCGTCGTTTTCAAATTTCTTGATTAGTTCAGTCTCAGTTGAGAAAGGCATGCGTTACTCCTATTAACAGCAGATAAAGGGCTGGGGAAATAAGCTTCCCCGCCCTTATCGTATTTCTTGTATCAAAGTCTAGTCAGCCAAATGCAGACCGAACTTGATGGGATTTCTTACTTGATATCTTTTGCATCTGGCAGGTAAGAACCGCCAAAGAATTCTTGTGAAAGTTTTTCAAGCGTACCGTCCTCATAGAGTTCCTTGATTCGCTTGTTGACAAATTTTTGCAGGTCTTCCTGACCGCTTGCAATAATCGGATAGACATAAGGCTGCTGGTCGCTTGGAAGTTCAATCACTTCTACATTATCCAAGCCTTGGTCTTTGATAATAGACTCTACCGTTATGCGCTCAAAAATCTTATAGTCCGTACGGCCATCATTGAGATTGGCCAAGATTTGCTGAATGGTTCCATCCGTATAATTGATTTTTGTCGGTTTGTCGCTATGCTCCTTGTTGTAGTCCTCTAGTTGCTGAGCTGTCGAAGTCCCCTGAACAACCTCAGTAGACTTGCCGCCAATGTCATCCAGCGATTTGATTCCCTCACCCTTACGGACAACTAAAACTGTTGGATTTTTCGCATATGGACTAGCATAGAGATATTTGTTAGCCCGTTCTTCAGAATAGCTGATATTATTGGCACCGATCTGGTAGCGGTCACTGTCTAGACCTGAGAAAATAGAAGCCCACTTGGTCTTATTGAAATTGACTTCATACTTGTCTGAATCCTTAAAGATAGCACGAAGGACTTCGATATCGTAGCCAGTCAGTTTACCGTCTTTATCCTCGTATGAAAATGGTTTGGTCGTTCCCACTGTTCCGACTTCTACCTTTGTTTTCTCTGTTTTCTTCTCACTTGATGATGAGCAAGCCACCAAGGCACCAATGGCCAAGACACTGACGGCTGCCAGAGAGAAGTATTTCAAGGTTTTCTTCAGGTTCATATTTCGAATTCCTCCTAAAAAGTCTTTCTTTATCATATCAAATAAGGAGAAACTTGACCATTATATATTTTTTATGGAGGTGATAGCTTTTCTTTATCAGCCTTGAGGCAGCCATTCACTAAACTTTCTGCCTGTAGTGCTGCAAGAGAAAGAGTGCACTTTCTACATAGTAAGGAACGGAAACTTTGAAGGCTTCGTCGTCAATGACCATGCTGTCGTGATGGAGATCAGGAGCATTTTCCGCACCATTTGAGCCGATAAAGGCAAAGACGCCTGGAAGCTCCTCCTGATAAAAGGCAAAATCTTCTCCAGCCGAGGATGGATTGGCAGGTAGGACCTCTGCCAGATTCTGTGAGTGTTCATAGAGCAGCTCAGCCAATTCGGGGTCATTATAGGTGACTGGCGATGTAGGCGCCCAAGAAATCCTGACTTGAGCCCCAAAATTTTCTGCTGTATTCTCTACAATTCGAATAAAGTCTTCCCTGATGCGCTGCTGCAAGGTTGGATTAAAGCTGCGAATGGTCCCTTCGAAAAAGCCCGACTGCGGCAGCACATTCCAGGTCGCTCCTGCTTCGATATGGGTCACTGACAAGACAGTCGCTTCAAAAGGAGACACAGTTCGAGCCACCAGAGCCTGTAAGTTTTGAATCATGCTGGTCAAGGTCAGTACCGTGTCAACACCCAGATCTGGTCTAGCCGCATGACTGCTGACTCCTTCTACCTCAACCTTAAATTTCTCAACACCAGCCATCATGGCTCCAGCCTTGAGTGCCAGCTGCCCCGCCTTAAGCTGTGGCATATTGTGAAAGCCGATAATAGCAGCTACATCGTCCAGCAGACCGGTCGCAAGGACCTGACTAGCTCCCTGTGCAATTTCCTCAGCAGGCTGAAAGATCAGACGAATCGTCCCTCTTAAATCTCCTTCCATGGCCTTGAGTAACTCTGCTGCGCCTAAAAGGCTGGTCTGGTGAAAATCGTGGCCGCAAGCATGCATGACACCTGGATTCTGACTGGCGTAAGGCAGACCAGTCCGCTCCAAAATGGGCAGCGCATCAATATCTGCCCTCAGAGCAATGACTGGCTTGCCAGAACCAATCTCAGCAATCAAACCCGTTTTCAGACCAGAATCTAAAATCCTAATCTCCAAATCTTCCAAATAGCCTTTTAGGAAAGCCGTCGTCTCAAATTCCTGCCCAGACAGCTCTGGATGCTGATGAAGATAATGCCGCGTTTGCATCAGTTTATCATAAAATTTTTTCATGGCAGACTCCTTCTAAAATAAACTCAAAATAAGTACCAGTTATTGAAAATTAGAATAAGATATTTCTATAATAGGAAGTTTTTGTAACGTAAAACGAACAAATTTATCAGCAAGAATCTGCTTCGATAAATCTGTTCGTTTCTTTCTATTAATGACTCTTTATATGATTAAAGAATCATTTTTTCTTTTAATAAGAATTTCCACTAAATGCTCGAACAAGCGATTTGTAGCCAATACTATCAGACGTATCAACTACCCACTTGCCATTTTTCTTGACTAATTTAAGTTCATAGCCTTCATTTTCCATGTACTTACTTGTCACTAACGGAATGCTGTCAAATTGACTTGGGGCTTGTTCTAAGATGTATTTTTCAGCAGCAGAGTATGCATCATTATAGTTAGAGTAATCAGCCTTATGTTCATCTGCAAATTTTGAAACTAGATCATAAGTTCGAATATTTTCCAAGCCAATTGTCTCAGGACGAACATAGACAATTGCGCTTTCAGGGAAGAAACTCTTCACTTGATAGCTAATCTTAGCACGTTTTGCATTCGCCTTAGTATAGGCATCTACAAATGTACGCAACTCTGCTTCAGAAGGTTTGTAGTAAGTGAATTCTTCTCCAAATTGTGTTGTGAAAGCTTTTGTAAAATCACTCTTGGCCTTAGCTAAATCTCCACCTAGAATAAATTCATCTCCCTTATCGGCATCTTTATTTTTCTTCTTATCATCTTTTTTATCTGCTAATGGGGTAAGGGTCGCAGAATTGGGGTTGTTGTTGCTAACATTTCCCGCATTAGCTGAGTCAGCTCCGTTTAAGAAAACTTGATCAACATATTGTTTAGCAAGCTCTTCAATTTTTTCAACATTATCAGGATATTTAGCAGCATCAACTTTAATAGTGACATCTTCTTTTTCTTTCGCATCTATATCAGTATAGAGAGGAGAATAATGAAGTTCGTACTTTTCTTTCGGATCTACTTCAAAAACAACATAGCCACTGATACTCTTGTTTTTAGAAACTTGTTCAAATGACATTGTTTTAAATTTATCATTTGAATCATAAACATTAAGTGGCTTAATTTTTTCATCATCAGAATTATATAGTGTAATATCTCCCTCAGAAAGACGGAGTTTCTTATCGCTCTTATTCTTAATTTCAACATTTAAAGCAAGATATTTTGAATCTGAAGACTCATCATTTGGTAAGACATAAGTACCGCCTTTTATTTTAACATCTACATCGTTATTACCGGAAACTCCATTCTCAATTGCTTTTTTAGTAAAGCTACAACCAGTAAGAAAAACAACCAAGACTGAAAGAAATAAATATCGAAAAACCTTTTGCATGATTTTCTCCTTTTTATAATATAAAATATAACATCAAAAAGAGCTGCTAATTATATCTTATTTGTATTGAAAAGATAACCATTAGTTACCAAAACTATAAAGATAGTCTGTTAAGAAAGTTAAGCATCTCTAATTAAAAACATTATAATTTAAAATTTATTTTACCATATTTGCCTATTAGTGTAAACCCTTTTTTTACACTTTGTTTACAAAACGCTAATACAAAAGATATATTTGTAACATCTCATCAATATTTTTTCTCAAACTAAAAAAGCCGATATAAACTCAGCTTCTTATAATTATACTGTAATCAGAATCCATCTACATTCGTATAGATTTTTTGGACATCTTCGTCGTCTTCTAAAACGCTATAGAGTTTTTCAAAGGTTTCGAGGTCTTCACCGGTCAACTCTACTTCAGACTGAGGAATCATTTCAAGCTCGGTTACTTGGAATTCTTGAATGCCAGATTCACGCAGAGCCACGATAGCCTTGTGAAGGTCAGTTGGCGCTGTATAAACAGTGATGCTTCCTTCTTCTGCTTCAACATCATCAACATCCACATCCGCTTCCAGCAGCTGTTCAAAGACACTGTCAGCGTCGTCCCCAGCAAAGACAATCACGCCTTTATTATCAAAAAGATAAGATACAGAGCCGCTAGCTCCCATATTACCGCCATTTTTACCAAAAGCAGCACGGACATTAGCTGCAGTCCGATTGACATTTGAAGTCAGAGTATCAACAATCAGCATAGAGCCGTTTGGCCCAAATCCTTCATAGCGGCCTTCAGTAAAGGTTTCGTCAGTGTTTCCTTTTGCCTTATCGATGGCCTTGTCAATGACATGCTTCGGCACCTGAGCCTGCTTAGCTCGGTCAATAACAAATTTCAAAGCTGTGTTAGACTCTGGATCTGGATCACCTTTTTTAGCCGCTACATAGATTTCTACACCAAACTTAGCATACACTTTTGAGTTTGCGCCGTCTTTGGCCGTTTTCTTTGCCACAATATTGGCCCATTTACGTCCCATTGGAGATTCTCCTTTTGATAAATTACATTTTTAATCTTTCTTATTATAACACAGGGAATCAGAAAAATCACTAAGAAAAAATGATAGCTTTTAGAAGAACCAGCTTGGTTTCTTTAACTTTACACCTATTTCTATTCCATAAAAAATCCAGTCGCTAAAAGAGCAACTGGACGGTACATTCTATTTCCCGAAACCGGCAGGTCTGTCATAACGGACCTTTACCGAAATCCATCAAAAATATCACTGATCATTTTTCACAATAGATAAATCCGGTTTGCACCTGCTTAAACAGTCAAAAACATCCTCTATTCTGCCATCTAAAAAAGTGACATCTACTCGAACGGACTTGCCATGATAAGGCTTGACATATAGGTAGTCTCTCCGATAGCGCCTGACCCCCAGTCGAAAAGAAGGCTGCCCATCAGAAGTTCTGCCCCAAGCCGGCCGGTAAAGGACACTTTCCAGCTGATTCCAAGCAAAGCTATGCTTTTTCAAGAAAGCACCTCGCACGGTTAGGCCCCATTCTGTTCCCGCAAGAACAAAGCACTTTTTACTCAGCTTGCGTCCTGCATGGATTATTATAAAAATTTCAAGTAGACTGGCTAAAAGAAAGGTAAGGAAAGAAGGCAAACCGAATGAAAAAATTCCTGATCCAGGCATGGCTTTATCAATTGAAAACAAGAGCAAGCAAGCTAAAACGCCAAAAATGATGCCAGAGACCAAAAGACAGATGCCAAGATGACTATGGTCAAATAGAGTCCTCTACGGTAGCGAAATGCAAACAATAAAGGCATGACTTTTCCTTTCTCAGCTAATAGTTTTGCTTATGCTTTACTGAGGCGCCTTAAATTCATCTTCCTCTACCTTATTCCAGTCAGAATATTGAGTATCTGTTTGAACATCCAAACTGCCTTCTTCACCTTTATAAGATAAACCTAACTTAAAGTCTTTTAAGAATAAGGTCTTTTTATCCAAGCGTACTTCTAACGTTTTATCCATATCAGCCTGAGTAACACCTGTCAGCTCTAGTTTGAATTCTTCACCAAAGAGCCCCAGCAAGTCAGCATTTTTACTGCTTAATTTAAAAACATATTCATCACCGCTTTCTTTTACAGTGACATCATCAGCCATTTGATAAAAGCCATCCATAAGTTTGAAATAATCGGGCTGAACATAATAATCTGCCCCACTTCCCATTTCTTTCTTAGACCATGTTCCATTTTTAGAAGAACGAGTATACAAAAGTTTATCCTGTCCGCCTGGCATAATCGCTTCTTGATAGCTCTCTTGACCGCTCTCTTTTCCATCTATTACTAAATGCCCCTTGGCCAGCTCATCTGTGCTTTTGTCATACAGAAGGTCTCCGCTCATCGTTTGAGTTTTATTGGAACCATCTACAGTGATGGATAGTTTTACCTTCATTTTCATTGAAGTTAGATCTTCATTCGCAGTTTCTGCTTTCTCCAAGAGTTCTTCAATATCGTCAGAAGAAGTATTCTTTTGGATCTCACGGGAGCTATTCTCAGTCCCACCCTGATTCTTTTGAGAATGCTTCTGCCCAATCAAGCCACAAGCACCTAAACTAAGCGTCAGCAAAGCTGTAAGGGCCATAAAGGTAATCTTTTTGAATTTCATGAATCTTCCTCCTTTGAGACATGGATAGGAAAGATAAGCATTCAATCAGCACAGCAATGTTTTATTGACCGAATGCTAGCTTTCATACCTACAGTCAAACCACTAAAAAGCAAATCATGCTCCTTAGTGAAAACAAGTTTATTTGTTTATTATACCATTTTTTATTTACCTTCGCAAACAAAGCAAAAAGGCTGAACATTCAGCCTTACTTGTCTTTCATAATCGGAACTCGTCCAAAGTTCTGTTCCTTAAGTGCAGGATTGCCTAGCTGATAGACCTTGTCGGCCTGCTGGGTCAAACTATCCCATGGCTCCTTGCCGATACGGCTGACCAATTCAACTTTTCCCTTAAGCTGGGACAAATGCTGGCGCCCCTGCTCGGAAAAGCCTAAGATATGAATAGCTGACGGAATCTCTTCTTGCCTAGCTCCGACCAGGATATAGGTCAGCAGACGCCGGACCCGAGCCTTGGTATAGCGCTTGGTCGCCACCTGCTCAACCAACTCTTCTATAGTCTCACTGTTTTTCAAGGCCTCTCTAATCCTAACGGCAAACTCCTGATTGACCTGATAAAAGTCCGTCAAATCCGGACAGGTCACTATCTGGTATCGAAGATAAGGAAAGAGGTCCGACCAGGTCACCTTGGGTGCCATTTCAAGCAAGTGGTAGGCTGGAGTGAATTTCTTGAGAAAGTCTGGCTGATCCAGATTCTGACGAAGGGCAGTTGCAGAGGCAAATTCTTGATTAGCTGATAAGGAATGGTAGCCAGCTCCCTGACGTTGAATCGGGCACAGTTTTATATCTCTTCCCGCCACAGCCTTGGCATAAGCCAAGCCCAAGATATGATTGGGAGTAGAGCCTGAGAAATTGAGCCCTGCAAATTCCTGCCACATGGCCTGAGTCTTCTGGGGATAGGATAGGGAATCAGGTAGGCTAGCCAGATAAGCATCCATCTGCTCTGCCTTTTCACCATAGACCCTAGAGATACTTTCATAATCCAACACTTCCTCAGTTCCAAACATTAGATGATCAATGCCCAGTCTCTCTAAGATGTCCACTGCTCCCTTAGCGAAAAAATCTGCCGCCTGAACGCTGACCAAGAAAGGCAGTTCAAGAACCAAATCCGCTCCCGCTTCTAAAGCCATCTGTGCCCGAGTCCACTTGTCCACGATAGCCGGCTCCCCTCGCTGAACAAAATTGCCACTCATAGCGATAATTTTCAGACCAGAAGCCTGCTCCAGCAGATATTTGTGCCCATTATGAAAAGGATTAAACTCTGCGATAATACCAGTAACTGTCATCTCATTTCTCCGCCACAAAGAACCAGCGAGCGCTCTTGTCAGTTGGCTCCTTGTCCTCAAAGTCCGCGTAAACCTTGACATTCTTAAAACCAGCCTGCTCCAGCAAGATATCATAGGTCAGAATCTCATAGGTCCGCTCCTCATGCACCTCATCATGGCGCGTGAAGCGACCATCCTCATCTTGGACAAAGAAGGTCAACTCATGTACGATGGAATGAGGCGGTTCGTCCGCATAAGAATCCCAGACCATAGCAAAGGTTTCAGCATTTTCGTGATAGGAATAGCCAGGAAAAACCTCGTCAATCTGGTAAATCGAGTGCACGTCAAAGATAAAACGACCGCCCTCATTTAGATGCTGGTAGACTTGAATGAAAACCTGACCGACATCGACTTCGTCTTCCATATAGCAAATCGAGTCCGAATAACAAGTCACCAAATCAAACTGACCGACGCCACTCAAATCCAGCATATTGCCCTGGATAAAGGGAATATCCAAACCGGCCTCTCTGCTACGTTTCTCCGCCAAATCCAGCATTTCCTGACTAAGGTCCAACCCCGTTACATCAAAACCAGCCTGCTTAAAATAAATAGACTGGATGCCCGTACCACAGGCCAACTCCAGCAGCTTTTTCTTATCCTTGGGAAAATGACGCAGGCTGAAATCTGTCCACTTCTCATACAAAGAATCATCCATAATCGCATCGTAAACCGACGCGAAGGTTTCATAAGTTGCCATACTTTTCCTTTCAAAAATAGCCCAGCCAGCAGGCTGACTGAGCTAAATTCTGCTTTCTGCCTAAGGGCAAAAAATCACTTGTTTTTTTCTTCCAATAAGGCTGCAACATCCACACCAGTCGCTTCGTGCCAGAGTTTTTCCAGATTGTAATGCGCCCGCATTTCCTCAGAAAAGACATGGACAACGATGCCGCCCAAGTCTAAGAGCACCCAGCCGCCAGCTGCGTCTCCCTCAACATGATCAGCAGAAACACCCGCCGCCGCAGCTTTCTCACGGATATTTTCAGCGACTGCATCCAGCTGACGACTGTTCATAGAGCTGACGATGACAAAGTAATCTGTCACAGTAGTCAGACCTTGCAAGTCCAAAACCACAATATCTTCTGCACGCTTTTCATCAGCCGCCTTCACGACCAGTTCCAATAATTCTTGTTCTTTCATAGTTCCTCTTTAATTTTCTTCTATTTCCTTCAAATATCCTATAAAGGCATTGTAGGTCTCCAAGGTCTGCGGATAGATGGGCATCCCTTTGTGAGCCAAATGCTCCACAGTCCTTGCTGTTTCATAGGCCACAGCTAGATTGAGTGACCGCTGGGCCAGCTCTCTTGCCTTTTCCACTCCCGGAAAGTCGCGGTTGTACTCAATGTAGTCGGCAACATAGACGGCCTTGTCCAACTCAGACATGGTGCCACTGCCCACTGTATGAACTTCGATGGCTCTTAGAATCTCAGCATCTTTGATGCCTAAATCTTCCTGAATTTTATAGATGCCCACCATGCCATGCCAGACATTATTGCCCCAGTTTTTCAGGTCAGGGTCCAGCTGATATTTGTCAATCAAGGATAGAAAATCCTCATCCGAGACCTTTTTGGCATAGTCGTGCAGGAGTCCTGCCAGACCAGCTTTTTCGACATCAAGACTGAAGCGCTCCGCTAATTCACGGGCAGCCTTTTCCACACCTAGACAATGCCGCAAGCGTTTCTCAGACATGACTGTTTCCATCTTAGCCAGCAAGGCCTCACGGCCCATACTGATATAGCTTTCATAGGTCATAGGTATAGCCCTTCTTTCTCGATATAGTCTAAGACTGACTGAGGCAGCAGGAAATTTGGAGTCCGTCCCTGAGCCAGAAAATCCCGCACCATACTGGAGGAAATATCCATAAGCGGCACATCCACCCAGATGACAGGGTAAGAAGTCCCCGCCTTGTAGCGCGGCCGCTGAACACCGACAAACTGAACCAGCTCAACCAGCTCATCAATCCGGTACCACTTGGGAAGATAGTCCACCATATCCGCACCGATGATAAAGTAATAGTCCGTATCTGAATGATGCTCTGTCAGGAGCTTCATGGTGTCGTAGCTGTAAGAAATTCCCTTCCGTTCCAACTCAATGGTTTCAATTCCTAGGCCTTCGATGCCCTCAATAGCCAGCTCCAGCATTTTCAGCCGATGCTGCTCATCAATGGTCTCTTTCTTATCCACATGCGGCGGTTCGTACTCTGGCATGAGCAGGACCTGATCCAAGCCCAACTGTTGGCGGACCTGATCCGCCACGACCAAATGAGCATTGTGGACAGGGTTGAAATTCCCACCTAGTATGCCAATCTGCTTGCGTTTTTTATCTTTAACTTCTGGTTCTAATTCCACCTTGGTAAAGGGGGTCAGTAATTCAATAGCCATAGGCTGACATCTCCACAGAAATTTTTCCTTAAATTTGCTTGACTTTGACAGAGAGTTTGCGATTTTCCTTCTTGCTGGACTGCTTATAGAGAATCAGGATCCGGCCAATCTTCTGCACAGTATCTACTCCGATCTCTTCTTCCAGAATCTCCGCGACCTCATGGATATTCTCATCTGTATTCTGCAAGAGCGTAACCTTGATCAGCTCTCGTGCATCCAGTGCCTGACGAACGCTGGTTTTGATTTGGTCGTTGAGTCCATTTTTCCCAATCTGAATGATAGGTTTGAGACTATGTGCCTGACTGTTGAGAAAGGCCCGTTGTTTTGATGTTAGTGTCATGTTCTTCTATAAGGCTTGAGACAGTTGGGACCTGCTTTTCCCCCACTGTTCATAGCCTTTTCCTTCCTTTTTTAAGGGAATTTCTTCCCCTTGGTGTCTTGAGTATTATATAATAGCTTTCCGAGTGACAACTGCCACACCCTCTGGCGCCCAGCCGGCTACTCGGGCAGGACCACTGACGCGAATCCAGCCCAGACCAGAGAAGACAATATCCGTCTTGTCCTTGATGGTAAATTCATGCTTGACCAAGGCCGGAAAGTCTTCCTTTTCCTTGCCAACTGGCGGCACCAAGAGACTGCCGACATGCTTGTCATAAAAGCCGCTGGCACCTTCCAACTTGGTCCGGTGGAGCTTGAGCTCATTGTCAAAATAAGCCGTGAAGCCTTGCTTGTCGCCTGCCACAAAGTCAAAGCGGCCTAGGCCACCCAAAAATAGGGTTTGCTCAGGATTGAGCTGATAGGTTTTGGGCTTGATTTCCTTTTTGGGACTAATGTATTTGAGATTCTTAGCAGAAAGATAGTGAGCCATCTGGTGACGATGGATAATGCCCGGTGTATCATAGATATGACTGCCGTCTGCCAAAGGAATCTCGATTTTGTCCAGAGTTGTACCCGGGAAACGCGAAGTCGTAATAATATCCTTATCGCCCGTAATTTCCTGAATGATGGCATTAATCAAAGTAGACTTGCCTACATTGGTCACGCCGACGACATATACGTCACGTCCCTTGCGGCAATACTCAATCTTGTCAATCAAGTCCTTGATGGCCAGCTTGTTCTGAGCAGAAGTCAATACCACATCGACTGGACGCAGGCCTTCTTCGTGAGCCCGCTCCGTCAGCCACTGGGTCACCTTGCTATCCTTGACCGACTTAGGCAGAACGTCCTTTTTATTCCCAACCAAGAGAACATCGTTTCCAGCAACAAAGCGAGGCAGACCAGGAATAACTGATCCATTAAAGTCAAAAATATCGACAACATTGACGACCAAAGCGTCGCTATCTCCAACCTCATGCAGAAGCCGTAGAAAGTCATCATCCGTCAGCTGAACATCGCTGATTTCATTGTAATGGCGCAGGCGGAAACAGCGCTGACAATAGAGTTCACCTGTCTCCAAACCTTTTTCTAGAGCCGACTGGGGCGTATAGCCTAGCTTGCCCTTATCTTCTGTCTGAATAGTGGCTCCGCAGCCGATACAGAGAAGTTCTTCCATGCTTAAATTCCTTTTTTGTATTGAATTGGGCCGTATTTTTCAGTGATTTTCTTGAGCACACGGCGTTCACGCGCCCGATTGATCTGAGTCTTGATAGAGTCATGCTCGACCAGTGGTTTAACCAAAATCGAACGAATCCTGGCTCGATGTGCTGCCCGAATATCCGTCATGAGCTGGTCGCCCACCATGACCACTTCATTTTTTTCAAAATGAAAAAGCTTGAGCACTCGGTCAATTCCCCAAGTGAAGGGTTTCATGGCCCAGTAGACATAGTCAATTTCAAACTTTTCAACAGCCCGCTTGACCCGTTTTTGGTTATTATTGGACACCACGATAATCCGAATGCCCGCGTCCCGCAAATCATGGAGCCACTTCTTCATCTCTGGGGTCCCGTCAGGATTATTCCAAGCAATCAAGGTGTTATCCAAATCCACCAAAACCGCTTTGATCCCCTGTCTTTTCAAACTCTCTACTGTCAAATCGTAAACTGCCTCGACCGCAAAGTCCGGCATATAATCTTCAATCGCCACATCTCTCTCCAAAAATTCGTATTCTCATTATTATAGCATAAAATGGGCTTTTTGGCACTCTTGGTCCTATTTCTTCTAGAGTGGCTAGGTGATGTGCCCTTTTCTATTTTCCAAGCAAATGAAAACAGCTCCCCAAGCGGGAAGCTTTATTTTAAAATGGGCAAAATTCATGCTCATAGTCTAGGCCAGTGGCCATCTTTTTCTTTACGTAATTTTAATTCATAAAATTCTTGAAGATCGAGAATAATACCGGTAGCACCCTCTGCTTCATCTTTTTTAATGTGAAGAACCTTAGAAAATTTCTGAAAATCCTTCTCCTCAACACCTGGGGCGATACGAATATCGACAGATTGCCATTCACCATCTTTCTCTTCGTAGCCTACTAAAGCAACTAGAAAATCTGTTCCTATTTTATACTCACCGGTTAATAACATTGCTATATCATTAAAAAGACCGTCGTAGTAGGTAGGATTCGACACTGCAAACAATATAATATCTTCTCTCTTGAGCTCTCCATCGACACTAGCTAGGGGAATCTCATCTACACGCTCAAGCATCGGAAGAACGGTTTCATGTTTTAATGAAGCAATGCTTAAAGAATTGTTGTATGGAGAAGATGGATTCATAATTTTGCTATAGCTATTCACATACTCTGCGACTCCTCCCAAAAGGAACAAGAAGAAATAACTAACTACAAATAGTAAAGTACGTGTTTTTCCGAAAAATAAGAAACAAATTAAGGAACAAATAATTAAAAATAATACAAAGAGAATAATTGTATGAGGGTGGGAAAATACTCTTATGAGATTATCATATGCAATTTCCCACAATTTTTGATGATATAAATTTAGATATTCTTCCACTATAGGCTCTCCTCTTACGCATTTTTCTTTGATTTTGAACAATTATTTGAAAACTTATGGTTTACTAATTACATCATTATATCATCTTTCAAGCTTTTTGACACCTTCAGCCTCAAGGGTTACAAAAAGGACAAAAGATGATATTATAGTGGTGATAGTATAAATGTTCTGGAGGTTTGTATGGCAGAAAAAAACAGACAGATGCAGGCTGTTTCCCCTCTTTTGCAAAAGATTATCAACTGGTCGTCCGCCATTGGCGCTCTAGGAACGGTGGCCTTTTGTCTTTGGGCATATTTCGCAGGCATTCTCCAGTCCAAGGAAACTCTCTCAGCCTTCATCCAGCAGGCAGGCGTCTGGGGTCCACCTCTCTTTATCTTCCTGCAGATTCTACAGACGGTCGTACCCATTATTCCTGGCGCCCTAACCTCTGTCGCTGGCGTTTTCATCTACGGCCATATCGTCGGCACCATTTATAACTATATCGGCATTGTCATTGGCTGCGCCTTGATATTTTATCTAGCGCGCACCTATGGTCCAGCCTTTGTCCAATCCGTCGTCAGCAAGCGCACCTATGATAAATACATCGGCTGGCTGGATAAGAGTAATCGCTTTGAGCGCTTCTTTATCTTCATGATGATTTGGCCCATCAGTCCAGCCGACTTTCTCTGCATGTTGGCTGCTCTGACCAAGATGACTTTCAAAAAGTACATGCTGATTATCCTTCTCTGCAAGCCCGTCACTCTCATCATCTATACCTACGGACTAACTTATATCATTGATTTTTTCTGGAAAATGGTCTCCAAATAAAAAGAAGTTGAATGAAGTTCAACTCCTTTTTTATTTATCCTTTTTTTGTTTCTTATATATAATGATTCAACTAGGAGAGGCTGCAGGACTTTTTCTTTTTTTGCAGCCATAAATCTTTAAGGGAAATGAGCGAGACAGCTATTAAAATCATAGCAATCCCTACCAGGTCAACGACATAAAAGCTCTCCTTCATCAGAAAAAAGGCAAAGAAAACCGCTGAAATAGGCTCAATGGAAGCTAGAAGACTGGATTTGACAGGACCTATCAGGGAAGTACACTTAAGAAAGACCGTGTAGGAAAAGATGATTCCTTTCAAAACTTTTGACATCCCAAACCTCTTTATATATCTTTGCTTATTACAACACAAACCATAAAGAAAAATCAGCCAGTTTTGACTGATTTTCGTCTCATGATTAAGCAAAGATTTTATTCTGGCGATACCAAAATCTTGATCTGCGCCTTGTCCTGAGTCAGCTCAATAAAGCCTTCTTGCACAATATCCTCCAGCTTAATCTTCTTGGTCACAAGCTTGTCAGCAGAGAAATAACCCTGCTCCATCAGTTCCAGCACCTTAGGGAAAATATGCCGATAGGCGATAATACCCTTAAGCGATTTTTCTTGAATGGCAAATTCATTAGGGTTGATGCTAGCTTCTCGTTCCCAGATAGAAACCACCATACATTCTCCGGCCTTGTGGACAGCAGCTAAAGCTTGTCCCAGCACAACCGGCACCCCAGTCACTTCATAAGACACATCTGCCCCGCCACCAGTTAAACGATGAATAGCAGCTACCACGTCTTCGCCTTCTTCTGGACGCACAATGATGGCCCCAAGCTCCTCAGCCTTGGCTTGGCGTTCTGGAGATAACTCGACACCATAAATCTTAGAGGCACCGGCTGCCCGCAAAGCCTCAACTATCAAGAGACCGATTGGCCCCAAACCGAAGACCACCGCTGTATCGCCCGTCTTAAGAGCTGACTGACGGACTGCGTAAACAGCCACAGCAGCAGGTTCTGTCAAGGCTGCCTGCTCATAGCTAAGGCTGTCTGGAACTTTGTGAACAATGTCTCCGTCCAAAACACAGTATTTGGCAAAACCACCGTCTGCCGCCAAACCGACAAAGTTTAGATTAGGGTCCAGATTGTAATCACCGACAAGATTATGCTTAGCCAAAATGGGCTCAACTGTCACCCGGTCGCCAACTTTGACCCGTGTCACAGCACTGCCGACCTCAACAATCTCCCCAGCAAACTCATGTCCTAAGGTTACAGGCGCTTTCTGACCAGAGTAGACATGCTCTGTTTCTGTCGGAATAAAAATCGGTCCGTCCAGATATTCATGCAAGTCAGTTCCACAGATTCCTGTATACTTGACCGCAATTTTGACCTGATGCGGTTGGACTTCCGGTACATCCACTTCTTCAATACGGACATCTTTAGCGCCATACCAACGCGCAGCATTCATTTTTGCCATAAACATACCTCGCTTTATAATTTGTTAGTTTAATTGTAAACCCTTTCAGAAATCTTGTCAAAAGATTAGCTACATTTTCAAAAAATAACATACAAAAAACCAGCATCAGCTGGTCATAGACTTATTCTGCAATTCTAGCCGTATAAAAAGGCAGAAGGAAGAGGAAGCTAATACACAGAATCAAGAGAATCACACGGAGCCATCCGCCAAATAGAAGAGCCACCACTAAAGTTCCCAAATAAACAGAAAAGTTAGTAAAATTAGTTTCAATCAGCAAGGTTTGGCCTGCTTTAACTGTCACTGGCTTGGTTTTCATAGGAGCAGATCCCGCACGGACTTCTGCTTCATTAGCTGCAATTGGAAAAACAGCCTCTTCTCCGTTTTTGATTACGCCAACTTTCTGGCCATTAATAAAGATTGGAAATTTCCCAATAATCCCAACAAAACCTGTCTCGCGTTTAATTTTAATTTCTGACATAAAAACTCCTTTGTTTTTTCTATTATTTTAACATAACTAATGGCTAAATAAAAGGCTGTTATATTAAAAAAACTAAGCTATTAGTTGTCTATAACATAAGAAACATATGGTCGCCTCTATTCCTTATCTCTTAATTTGACTGCTTGATATATGACTTTTACTATTTTCAAATATATAAACATAATAAGGAATATTTGCTGAAACATTCTCACACCTGTCTACAATTACTTTTTTATTCACTAATCACTCCAGATCTACCATGATTGAATTCGTAATGACAAGTAATCGTTTTTTGTCAGAGAATTCTAATATCAGCTCAAAATGGCCTTTGCTATTAATCATCACATCTACATTAGTTGAACAATCTTTTTTAAAACCATACTTTTCTTTTAAATTATTAAAGTATTTACTAGTATCTACAGTATCATAATCAATCCTTTTCATACCTGTACCAGGATGTTTGGCCATATAATCAAAAATAGATAGCTTTTTAAAAAATTGAGGTTCTAATTTCAGATTTAAAACATCTAAATCATACTCTTGGGGAACCTCCTTATTATATTGTAATTCTCTGTTATGATAATGAACAAGAAACTCCGTAATTTGTCCCCCTTGCTCAATTGCATATTCTCCCGTATTATCAGGTTTTAAATAAACAATCCTTGATATTTTACTATTAGCATTTTCATCTATCATAAAAATTTTACTGCTATATAATTTTACATTTGAGAAATCCTTCTTTTCTTCTGCTAAAAAGTCAAAAAGTGGCTGAAACTCCTTCTCTAATTCGTACTGTTCTTTTGTGCGATTTTCTGGTATTTTCTCTCCACATGCACTTAATCCTATCATTATCAATATTCCAGCTAGTAGGAGAATAATTATTTTTGAGACTTGTTTCATATCTATAGCTCCTATGTTTTTTTCTATTTTATCATATTTATTCTCCACAACAAAAACCAGCCTCTTGACTGGTTTTCTACTTATTTCTACAATTTCTCCAACTCTTCATTGAGCAGTTTTTGTGCTACTTGTGGGTTAGCTTGACCCTTGGTGGCCTTCATGAGCTGACCGATCAGGGATTTAGCAGCATTCTTATTGCCGCCTTTATAGTCATTGATAGCTTTTTCATTGTTGGCAAATACTTCTTGGATGATTGGAAGAAGCTGGGCAGGATCTGAGATTTGAATCAGGCCTGCTTTCTGCACATACTCTTTAGCAGAGCCGCCATTTTTGGCTAGATGAACAAAGACCTTCTTAGCAATCTTAGAGGAAATCGTTCCGTCTGCAATCAGAGCAATCATCTCAGTCAGATTCTCAGGTGTCAGCTCAATCTCAGAGATAGTCTTGCCTTCGGCATTGAGGTATTGAGCCACTTCTCCTTGGAGCCAGTTAGAGACAGCCTTAGCGTCACCACCTGCGGCAACAGCTGCTTCAAAGAAGTCTGACACAGCCTTCGTCGCTGTCAGCTGCTTGGCATCGTAGTCAGACAGACCGTAGTCACCCACATATTTGGCACGTCGTTCTTTTGGAAAGGCTGGCAAGCTGCTACGTACTTGCTCAATCCAAGCATCCTCAATCTCAAAGATCGGTAGATCAGGCTCTGGGAAGTAACGGTAGTCCGCTGAACCTTCCTTAACTCGCATGAGCAGGGTTTCGCCAGTTGCTTCGTCGTAACGACGGGTTTCCTGACGAATTTGACCGCCACTGCGTAGGATTTCTGCTTGGCGTTTTTCCTCAAATGCCAGACCCTTACGGACAAAGTTGAAGGAATTAAGATTTTTCAGCTCAGTCTTGGTACCAAACTCTTTCTGGCCGTAAGGACGGATAGAAATATTGGCATCAACCCGCATGGAGCCCTCTTCCATCTTGACATCCGAAATACCCGTGTACTGGATGATTTCCTTGAGGGCAGTCAGATAGGCATAAGCTTCTTCTGGACTGCGCATATCTGCTTCCGATACAATCTCAATCAGCGGCACACCTTGGCGGTTGAGGTCCACATAAGAGTAGCCATCGCTGCCGTGGGTATTCTTTCCAGCATCTTCTTCCAAGTGGGCCCGCTCGATACGGATTTTCTTGGTCGTGCCATCTTCTAGCTCAATCTCAATCCAGCCATTGTAGCCAATCGGCTCATCAAACTGAGAAATTTGATAGGCTTTTGGATTGTCCGGATAGAAGTAGTTCTTGCGGTCAAAGTGCATCTTCTGGTGAATATCCATGTTCAAGGCCAGAGCAGCCTTGATACCATAGTCAATGACACCCTTGTTCATAACAGGCAGGACACCTGGGAAGGACCAGTCAATGATATTGGTGTTGGCATTGGGATCCTCACCGAAGTGAGCTGGAGCCGGTGAGAAAATTTTTGAATTGGTCTTCAATTCAACATGGACTTCCAGTCCGATAACTGTTTCAAAGTTCATTATTTTTCACCTCCAAAGATAACTGGCTGCTGTTTGTGATAGTCAGTCGTCGCTTCAAATGCTGCGGCTGCCTGATAGATGGTCGCTTCATCGAAGTGGTTCCCAATCAACTGCAAACCGACTGGAAGACCATCCGCAAAGCCAGCCGGGATTGAAATGCCAGGCAGGCCGGCCAGATTGACTGGAATGGTCAAAAGGTCAGCCAGATACATGGCCACTGGATCTTGGTTTTGACTGCCCAAGTCATAAGCTACATTTGGTGCAGTTGGACCTAAGATCAAGTCATATTTTTCAAAAACCTTGGCAAAATCCTGCATAATCAAGGTCCGAACCTGACCAGCTTTCTTGAAGTAGGCATCGTAGTAACCAGATGACAAACTGAACGTTCCCAGCATGATGCGGCGTTTCACCTCGTCACCAAAGCCTTCGCTGCGAGATTTGACATAGACATCTTCTAGATTTTCAATTCCTTCTGCGCGGTAGCCATAGCGAATACCGTCAAAACGCTGCAGGTTAGAGCTGGCCTCAGAGGAAGCAATAATATAGTAGACTGCCACGCCGTACTTGCTGTGGGGCAGGCTCACTTCTTCAACGATTGCACCTAGGCTTTCCAAGTGCTTCGCCGCTGCCAGAATCGTTTCCTTGACCTTGCTGTCAATTCCCTCACCCATGTATTCCTTAGGCAGGGCAATCTTCATACCCTTGATGTCTTGGCCAATCTTGCTGGTAAAGTCTGGCACTGCCTCTTGTGATGATGTAGAGTCCTTAGGATCATTACCAGAAATAACATTCAAGAGCTGGGCATTTTCCTTAACTGTCTGAGAGAAAGGCCCAATCTGGTCTAAAGAAGAACCAAAAGCAATGAGACCAAAACGAGAAACCCGTCCGTAGGTTGGCTTGAGGCCTACTACACCGTTAAAGGAAGCCGGCTGACGAATGGAACCACCCGTATCTGAACCCAGTGACAGACGGACCTGACCAGAAGCAACCGCAGTCGCTGAACCACCAGATGATCCACCAGGAACCTTGCTGCTGTCCCAAGCATTCTTAGTCGTCTTAAAGTGAGAGTTTTCGCTGGATCCACCCATGGCGAACTCGTCCATGTTGGTCTTTCCGACGATAATCATGTCCTTACCGTAGAGTTTCTCCACGCTGGTCGCATCAAAAATTGGCTTGTAATTGTAGAGTATCTTGGAGGCAGCCGTCGTCAACATTCCTTTGGTTGAGATATTGTCCTTAACTGCCAGCGGAATCCCACTCATGAGATTCTCGGCGTCAATGCCCTTGGCGTCTAGAGCCGCAGCCTGAGCCAAAGCTTCCTCTTCGCTGACAGTAATGAAACTATCCACAGCTGCTTCGCGTTCTTTGATGTCCGCCTGAGTTGCCTGAGTTAGCTCTACCGCAGAAATTTCTTTCTTGACCAGCAAATTATGCAGCTCTTCAATGGTCTTGTGATTAAAAGTCATTAGGCATCTCCTCCGTCATCTAGGATGGCAGGCACTTTGATGTAGCCCCGCTCTTTTTCAGGTACATTTTGGAAAAGCTCTTCCCGATTCCAGCCTGGTTGAGCCACATCTTCTCGCATGTAGTTGATATTGGCAGCTACATTGGAAGTGAAAGGCACACCCTCTGTGTCCACTTCATTAAGCAATTCGACCATGTCGACAATCTTGGTTAAGGTCGTCGCAAACTCAGCCGTTTCTTCTGGTGAAAAAGCCAGTTTTGACAGCTTAGCAACGTGACTTACTTCTTCTTGAGTAATCTTCATCTCTGATTCCTTTCATAAGATATGTGAGCTTTAGCGACTGAAAATAACAATTTCTAGATGATATCTTTATTTCCAAGCTTCAGCTCACCTTTACTTTGACAAGCCAGGGACGCTCATTTATTTGCCATCCGCTAGCTCTTTTCTTCAGCTTCTTCCTGCCATTCTTCAGGAATTCGCATCATTTCATTTTACCATATTTCAGGCTAATTCTTCAATTCCAAATGCAGTTCTTTGAGTTGTCTTTGATCAACCAAACTTGGGCTTTCCAGCATAGGATCAAAGCCAGTACCATTTTTTGGAAAAGCGATGACTTGGCGGATATTTTCTTCCCCAGCCAAAATCATAACCAAGCGATCTAAGCCCAGAGCCAAACCGCCGTGTGGCGGGAAGCCGTACTCCAAAGCTTCTAGGAAGAAACCAAAGTCCCGTTCATAGTCTTCTCGGCTCATGCCCAATAGCTCAAACATAGCCTCCTGAGCCTTCCGATCATGAACCCGCAGACTCCCCCCACCAATTTCATAGCCGTTCAAGACGATGTCGTAAGCGTGACTGCGGAATTGGTCTGGCTCCTGTCCATCTTCAAAGATTCCCTGTGTGAAAGGATGGTGCATGGCTTGATAGCGGTTTTGGTCTTCATTCCACTCCAGCAGCGGCCAATCCACAACCCAGAGAAAATGAAGCAAACTCGGGTCAATCAAATCCAAAGCTTTTGCGACTTCTATGCGCAGATGTCCCAAAGCTTCCTGAGCCCGACGCTTCTTAGCCATGACTAGCAGGATGAGGTCTCCCTCCTTGGCCTCAAAACGTGCCAGCAACTCCTGACTTTCAGCTTCAAAGGTACTAGCCAAATCACCAACTAACTGGCCATTTTCAATCTTGAGACTGGCAAAACGACTGCAGCCAAATTCCTTCATTTCCTGATAGTAGTGACTCAGCTGTTTCTTGCTAAAAGCACTAGCCGCATCTGGCACACAGATTCCCATCACTTCCTCTTGGTTATCCAAGGCTTTCTTGATGAGAAGCGAGTCATTGGACTGACACAAATCCGTCAAACTCTTTAGCTCCAGACCAAAGCGTGTATCTGGCTTATCAGAACCAAAGCGGCTCATAGCCTCTTCATAGCTGATAGTCGGAAAATCTTCTGTCAACTCTAAACCATGAGTTTTCTTAACAACAGCCTTGAGCATAGCTTCAACCAAAGCTCGGATTTCTTCCTCACTGGCAAAACTCAGCTCCAAATCCACCTGGGTAAACTCTGGCTGACGATCGCCCCGCAAGTCTTCGTCACGGAAGCATCGAACAATCTGATAATAGCGCTCGAGGCCAGCTCCCATCAGCAACTGCTTGAGCATCTGCGGGCTCTGTGGCAAGGCGTAGAACTGATTTTTAAAGACCCGGCTAGGCACCAAGAAATCCCTAGCCCCTTCAGGTGTTGACTTGGTCAGATAAGGCGTCTCCACTTCCAAAAAGTCCAAACCATTCAAATATTCCCGAATGGTTGAGGCGACCTGGTGGCGTAGTTTGAGGTTGTGTGTCATCTTCTCGCGCCGCAAGTCCAGGTAGCGGTATTTTTGACGCAGGTCTTCCCCTGTATAGGCATGTTGAGCCAGCTCAAAAGGCAGGGCCTTGCTGCTAGCAATAACCTCAATCTTCTCTGCCCTCAGCTCAACCTTACCAGACTTGATGGCCTTGTTGACAAAGCGTTCTTCCCGCTGAACTACTTGCCCCGTCACTGCTATGACATCCTCTTTGCCAATGTCTTCCAGCTTAGCAAAGTCTTCAATCTCACCGCCAACGAAGACCTGAAGCAAGCCCTCGCGGTCCCGCAATTCAATAAAGGCTAGCTTGCCGTGATTACGGATATTGGCCACCCAGCCAGTTGCGGTCATGGTCTGTCCGACCTGCTCTAAACCATAGTTTCCGATAAAAATTTCTTTCATGTTCTTTCCCTCTCAAATCAATTAGTAGCTCCGTTTTGCTGTTAAAGATATTTGAAGCATTCTTCTATCGTCTTCACTTGACCTACTGCAAAATAAAAAGCTTTCGTCTCTAAAACAGACGAAAGCCGTGGTACCACTGTTATTCGCTGCCCTAAAAGGCAGCCTCTGAGCTCGTAACGTGAGCGACGTTTGTGCTTAATCACACAAAAGATTACGAAACATGTTCTTCGGTTTTTGCTTTCTTGGTGCTGCTCTCAGCTATCAGCACTCTCTGTACAAGTCAGCAAGCCTACTCTGCTTCTCTTTTACTCTTAAATTGTATCTATTATAGTCGAACCCAGGACATTTTGCAAGTGGTTTAAGGCAAATTTGTGATTTTCCTCTGACAGAGAAGCCACTGCCGGCTCTACCACCTGAATCTGATAACCAAGATTATAGGCATCAATCGCTGTATGCAAGACGCAAATATCCGTCAAGACCCCAGTCAAAATGACCGTATCTACCTTTCTTTCCCGCAAGCGAATATCTAAATCCGTACCGGAAAAGGCAGAATAATGGCGCTTATCCATCCAAAAGACCCGCGAATCTGCTTGATGCTTGTCATAAAAATCAGCCAAAGGACCATAAAGATTGCGCCCGCTAGTCCCTTTGATATTGTGAGGCGGGAACAACTTACTCTCAGGGTGAAAGACATCATTCTCATCATGGGCATCAATAGCAAAGAAGATATAATCGCCTCGGTCAAAAGCTGCCTCCGTCACTTGAGCAATGGCTTCAGAAATCGCCTGAGCGGGCGCTCCTGCTGTCAGCTTGCCCTCATCTGCGACAAAATCAACTGTATAATCAATGGAAATCAGTGCTTTTGGCATTAGTAGTCCCTCTTTTTAATTTCATCAAAGACATCTGGAATCAGGACTTTTAGATAAGTTCCTTTCATCCCCAGCGAACGGCTTTCAATAATCCCAGCACTTTCCAGCTTACGCAAGGCATTGACAATCACTGAGCGGGTAATCCCAATACGGTCAGCAATGACAGATGCTGTCAGCTGGCCTTCATTGCCAGTCAGCTCGCCCAGAATAGCTGAAACAGCTCTCAGTTCTGAGTAGGACAGGGTATTGACTGCCATAGTCACTGCTGTCCGGCGGCGGATATTTTTCTCATCCTCTTCCCGCTGGAAGTTAAGCAGCTGGATACCAACCACTGTGCTAGCAATCTCAATCAAAATCAGATCATCGTCCGCAAATTCCTTGTCATTGCGCCAGATAATCAGTGAGCCTAGACGAATTCCTGACACATGAATAGGAGCAATGGTTGTCAGCCCGTCTGGAAACTCATCCTTGGTCTCCACTGGGAAAATCGTCAAATCATGTGCAACCGGCAGATTAGCCTCTGTTTCATAGATCAGATTAGCTTCGTGAACGTATTCCTCTGGGAAATTCTTATCCTGGAAAAAAGCTTCCACACGGTCATTATTGGTCTTGTAGCGCATGAAATAGCCTAAAAGACGGCCCTTGCTGTTGATAATGCAGGCATTACAGTGGATAATATCAGCCAACTGACGCGTAATAGCATTGTAGGGCAGTTCTTCCTGCATCTGCTCCTCTGAGCGCTTCAAAATAGACGTAATTTTTCGTGTTTTTTCTAGTAAATTGGCCATGTTTTTACCTCGTATTTATTGGCTTCATTGTAACATAAAAGCAGTAAAATTTCAATAATTATCTGAAAATTTTTTATTGAAAAACAATTACATACAATTCGATAAAATAAAGAATTTTTCAAGTATATGACTTGATATATCAAGTCATATTAAACAAAAAAACAGTCAAATTTTTGACTGTTTTTGATTGATTTTGTTCTTTCTAATCAAGAGAACGTTTCTTGTAGAACAATTTCATAGCCATGATCAAAAGCATTTGGCCTGCCAGAAGAAGCCAAGAAGAGTTTTCTCCTGTCTTAGGTAAGACATGACCTGAGGCAACTGCCTGTTTATGGTTTACAGGGCTAGCACTTCCAGCAGTTCCAGTTCCAACAGTTCCACTTTCAGTAATTCCAGTTCCAGTAGTTGAAACAGTCGTATGTTGAGGAGCTCTTGCTTGTCCAGCTGGCTGAGATTGAACTAAGCGCTCCTCTGTGTGAGCCAAAACAGATTGGTAATAGCGAATATCTTCTTCCTTGTTTTGCTCAGCATAAGTTTGAGCTAGCAAGTCGTATGTCGCCTTAGCTTGTGCTTGAACCGCAGTTAAAACTGCTACTTTTGCTTCTTGATCTGTTTGAGCTGTAAGAGCTGCTTGGTAAGCTGCCTGAGCTACGGCTAGCTTGCTTTTAGCTTGTTCCAAGTTTTCTTCTGCATTTTCAAGATTTGACAATGACTCTTTAGCTGTTTGCAAGGCTGCTTCAGCTGCTGTAAGAGCATTTTCAAGTTTAGTCTGTCTTTCTTTTGCTGCATTCAAAGCCGCTTCTAGCTGATCCAACTTCTCTGATTCAGTTTTTAGAGCTTCTTGAGCTGCGGCAACTGTTGCTTGAACAGCAGTCAGAGCTTCTTGAGCCTGAGTTAATTTGTCCGCTTTAGTCTTGTCATCCAAGTTTGAGTTTTGCAGGGCCGCTTGTGCTGCTGCCAAAGCTGCTTGATCAGCTGCCAACCTCTCTTGGGCTGCGGCAAGAGCTGCTTGAGCCTGAGCAGTTGCTGACTCACCTGCTTGAGCTTGCGCCTGAGCCAGTTGCTGGTTGGCTTGCTCTAAAGCTGCAACTCTCCGATTATAAGTAGACTGGGCAACTCCCTTAGATGCCAGAGCCAGTTGATTAGCCTTGAAGGCAGCGTCATAAGCGGTTTGTGCCTTAGCTACTTCCTGCGGATCTACTTTTGCTGTTGGAGCTTTTCCTGTAATAGGGCTGGCATTGAAGTTCTTTTTGCTAGCATATTTGACTTGATCTTCTGACACCATGGTGAAATGAGCCATAGTGATGTCGCCTTCCATTGAGAAATCAACTCCCAGATAGTTTTTCTGGCGACCAGTATTGAGACCAGAGATAGAGGTAGCATGCAGCCATTCATAGCCATTAAACATGAATTCAACAACAGAATCGTAGATTCGTCTCTTCATTTCAGCTACACTCATTTGACTAGCATTTTCTCGCCAGATATAAGCGTTTTCATAGTACTGGAGACCTTTGCTTTCCTGGTCAGCACTTGTGGTCATCAAACCATATTCACGCGCTACGCGATTAATTCCTCGAGCGTCGTGATGGTATTTCTCCATCAAATCCCAGTTCCAGTTGTCTTTACGGTATTCTGTTGCCACCTTATCAGCGAAATCAATTGAAGATGGTGTCACAACTACTTCACCTGTTCCCATCTGAGCACGCAGCTGGTTGATGAGTTCTGAAGCAAACTGTGAAAGTTCCTGACGAACATTCTGTGGAATATTATTGGTATCAATCAAAGCTTTGCTATCTGTAGGATCTGCTACATAACGATTGAGAGCCTTAGCATTGGCATTAAGTGCAGCCAGTCTATTTTCAATCTCTTTAGTTTTTTGCTCTGATAAATTCGGTGCAATTAGCTCTCTCAAGGTTGCAATGTATTCCGGAGTCATAGACACACGGTTTTTATTGCTAGAAGCTTCAGTAGTAATTGTTCCAGCTTGAGCCTTTTTCAAAGCCTGTTGAGCTTGGTTCAAGTCTGACTGAGTCTTCTCAGCTGCAGCAGTTTTGTCCTGCAAGTTCTTCTGAGAAGCATCACGAGCCGTCTTAGCCTGAGTCTGGTTGGTCTGAGCTTTTGCAACCTCAGCCTGCTTCTGACTGTCAGTCTGACGAGCTGTAGCTACTTTTGCTTGAGCTGTTTCAACAGCAGACTGATCAGCTGCCACCTTATCTTGGGCTGCTTTCACATTCTTTTCTGCCTTAGCTGTAGCTTCACCGCTTAGGTTGGCCTGAGCTTCCTTCACGTCATTTTGAGCTTTAGCAAGGCGTCCTTCTTGAGTTTTCGCTTGCTCTTGAGCTTCTTTAGTCTTGGCTGCCTGAGCATCGCGCTCAGCTTCAGCCATCTTAGTTGCTTGGTCAGCTTTAGCCAGTTCTGACTTATTGCTGTCCACTTGAGCTTTTTGATTGCTCTCTTCTTGCTTAGCTGTTTCAATAGCTTCCGGACCAGCTTTATCAGCTGCCTCCTGTGCCCGGTTAGCTTCAGCTTGTGCTTGCTCGACCTGACTTTGAGCCGCAGCAGTATTTGCCTGAGCTTGAGCCAAATCAGCTTTCCCTTGTGCAACATTGCTGTCGGCTTCTTGTACAAGAGCCTGAGCAGCGTCTACCTGTTCTTTCGAAACAGATTCATCCTTCTGTGTGTTTTCTGCCTGTGGTTGGCTTTGACTAACGGGCGCATCAGAATAAGACTGATTATCAACTAATTGATCAGCCTGAACTCCTTCTGCGAGCACCAAAGACAATGCCGCTGCACTGACAGAAAAAGCACTAAGTGTCTTTTTCATTGTCAATATAATCTCCTCCACTTTTTCATCATTGTTAAAAACATTGACAAACACATTCTACCATGTTTGTCTTCTGGAAGGAAGACGCTAACACATTTTTTTAAGCATTTTTGGACAGATACATAAAAAATGTTGGACAAAATCCTAAAAAATGTCGGTAAATCTACCTATAATTTTTACCAATAGACCTCAAATTCGGTTTTCAGAGCATCTTAATTTTTTTATTTTTGCAATTCAAAGACAGCCATTAAACTAAAAAATATGTAAGATAGATAAGAAAAAGACCGGAATAATTTCCAGCCTTTTTATAACATCCACTTATTAACGGCGATATTGGCGCAAGAAGCGCGTCATTTTTTCTTGGATTTGAGCTAGCTCATCTACTCGAGGCAGATAAACGATTCGGAAATGATCTGGGTCTTTCCAGTTAAAGCCTCGTCCATGGACGAGAAGGACTTTTTCCTGCTTGAGGAAATTGAGCACAAACTGCTCATCATCGTCGATGCGATACATGTTACGGTCAATTTTCGGGAAAATATAGAGTCCGGCTTTAGGTTTTACAGCTGATAGCCCCGGGATATCCTGAATAGCCTGATAGATGAAATTACGCTGCTCATAGATACGGCCACCTGGCAAAAGCAGTTCATCCACAGATTGGTGACCGCCAAGTGAGGTTTGGACGACCTGTTGAGCCAAGACATTGGAGCACAGGCGCATGTTGGAGAGCATATTTAATCCTTCAATATAACCTTTAACATGATGCTTAGGCCCAGATAGCACCATCCAGCCAACCCGGAAGCCTGCAATACGGTGCGACTTGGAAAGACCATTCATGCTGACACAGAAGATATCAGGAGCCAGACTGGCCACAGGGGTGTGGACATTACCATCCATCACCATGCGGTCATAGATTTCATCCGCAAAGATAATGAGATTATTTTGGCGAGCAATTTCCACAATTTCCAGCAGCAGTTCCTTAGGATAAAGCGCTCCCGTTGGATTGTTAGGGTTGATGATAATGATAGCCTTGGTATTAGATGTGATTTTTGACTTGATATCGTCAATATCTGGATACCATTCTGCCTGCTCATCACAGACATAGTGAACAGCATTCCCACCAGCCAGACTGACTGCAGCCGTCCAGAGTGGGTAGTCTGGCATTGGCACCAGCACCTCATCCCCGTCATCCAGAAGTCCCTGCATGGACATGACAATCAGCTCGCTGACGCCATTTCCCAGATAAATGTCATCAATATCTACATTAGGAAAATTCTTAAGCTGGCAATACTGCATGATAGCCTTACGGGCTGAAAAAATTCCCTTGGAATCAGAGTAGCCTTCACTGTCACGTGCATTCATAATCAAATCATGAATGACCTCATCTGGAGCGGTAAAACCAAATTCAGCCGGATTCCCAGTATTGAGGCGGAGAATCTTTTCACCATTGGCCCGCATGCGCATAGCTTCATCCAAAACTGGACCGCGAATATCATAGGCAACATGTTCCAACTTGCTGGACTTGTCAAATTCTTTCATTCTTATTTTTCCTCTATTCATCAGAATGTTATCATTATACCACCAGAAAAAGCGATTGACAACAAAAAAAAATAAGCTCACTTTTCACGCGATTATGAAGCGATTTATAAGATAAAGAGCACTATTCCTTTTCTAACCCCTCAAAGTAAAGGAATCTTTTTCTGCTTGCAATTTTCTGACAGCATTTCCATTTTATCTTTACTTTTTTTCTGAAAAGGGTTACAATAGAAACAAGAAAATAGTTGCAAATCACTCGGACGTTATGGACTGATTGATTTTTAGTCAGCCCAATCATTCTGTGAATGATACGACGTCCTTTGCCGACCATTTTAGAGGAGGTAGCTCTATGACTCAGAAATATGAAAATATTATGGTTGCTGTAGATGGTTCTCACGAATCCGAACTAGCTTTTGAAAAAGGTGTAAACGTGGCTCTCCGAAACGGCTCTCGTCTCACTATCGCCCATGTCATTGACACCCGGGCTTTGCAAAGTGTCTCAACCTTTGATGCAGATGTTTACGAGGACTTGCAGGAAGATGCCAAAAAGCTGACAGCTGAGTTGAAAGAAAAAGCTCAAAAATCCGGTATCAAGTATGTTGACATTGTCATTGAGATGGGCAATCCCAAGACTCTCTTGGCTACAGATATCCCAGAAGAGCACAAGGTAGATCTGATCATGGTTGGTGCTACCGGTCTCAATGCCTTTGAACGGCTGCTAGTCGGTTCTTCCTCCGAATATATCCTGCGCCACGCCAAGGTTGACTTGCTGGTGGTCAGAGACCCAGACAAGACTTTATAAAAACTAGAGCAGATGACTGCTCTAGTTTTCTTGTTTATGCTAGATATCTTTTCACTCTATTAGCTTTTTCTTCAAATTCACTCAAATTTTTAAAATATTGGCTTTCCTCCGGCTTTCCGTCTGGAGTTAATATTACATTTTCTTTCGTTTGACTAATCCAAAGCTTATGCGATTGATAAAATATTTCAAATTCTTCTCCTCTGTCAATCGTTTTAATTATTTCTTGATATGTAATTTTGTCCATCTTAATCTTTATTCCATTTCTGAAGACTTCGTTTACATTAAGAATATTCACCATTATATTATTTTTTACCGTTCCAGTAAATAATCAGCAATTGTATTCGTCAAATCTGATATGACTTCATTAACTGTTTTTCTTGCTTCAAAGTCGTTATGCCAATAGTGAATATCTGATAAACCACCGCGTGGTGGAAAAAGTTCTTGATAAAGAGTAAATTTTTCCCTTGTACTTAGCTCGTCATTGGTATTCAAAGATTTTTTTAAATACTTTAAATCCTCTACTTGCGGATGAACGTTTTTAATTTTATATTGCTCAATTATTGATAACAAATTATCAATTGCTTTTAAAACTGTTTCTAACATACTATCTTCCTCCTCAATGAATTATTGGCCATGAATCTATGACCTCCACACCATCTAAATTCCATGGTGAATCAATGAAAATTTGCTCTTTATTGAGCCCACCTTGATAAATTCCTCCTTGACTCCCTACAGGACCGTCATAGATAGTAGTTCCTTTAGGAATCTTTATTTTATAGACTTTATCAATTGCAGACCGACCACTATAGGAACCATATGGGAGTTGAGGACCAAGCACCGGCTGACTCCCCACACTCGGAATTTCCCCTTTAATCCAGTCTTTTCCTTTGCCGATGGCTTCGGGGATTGTTGTATAAGGTTTATTATAATACTGGTTATACCCCACATAAGCAGAATACAAGGCAGCTCCCCAGCTAAGTTTTTCGGTGATAGGATAGAAGCGGTTATACCATTCAGCTGTTTGAATTTCTTCCGCTGTTGCTGGCTCAAGTGTATTCGGATTGATACCTTCTTCAAGAATGTAATGATTGAACTTCGCCATGTAATTCGGGTCACGCCAGCTAAGTATTTTCTGACTGTCCGTCAGGAAGTAACGGTCAATTGCATAGCTGTGATTAGCACTCTCAGTCTCTGATATGAATATACCGCTATATGAATCATCAAATTTTTTACCTTAAGGCAACTCCATAAAAATGTTTTCCATTTTTTAATTTTACACTATGTAAACTTGAAAACTCTTGACCTTACCGCCAACAACATGTTTTTGAACATCACTTTCCCACCAAGGAAGGACGTCTTCTTCCAAAATTTCTAAAAATAAGTCTTTAGAAGATAAGTCATCTTTTAAGAAACCATCATAATTTTCAAAAATAAAAGTGTATTCTTCAGCTTTTAACCATGATAAGTCTGTCAGCCAATCCGTAATAGATGACCAATTATTCGCATCAGGAAGGCCGACATGTTTTTCAAGAAAACGGAATAGCTCTTCTTTGTTTTGGATCTGATTCCCATCAAAAATTTCTACAAAGCCGCTGAAAGGCAATAGGTCTTGCAATTCAAGCTTTGTAATGTAATGAATTTTGTTTTTCACGATTTCAAACCTCTATTCTATTTTTTTAAATGTTTTATAATGGTCTTCTGTGTAGTAGACACTGCCATCACTTCCCCTTACAAACCTCTCGCCATCTCTTCCTTGGGACGGGAGTTTATTATTGACATCAAATTCTTTATAAGTGATTGGAGTATTGTGCTGATCAGTAGCTGGCAAAACATTATCAGCATTTCTGAATTTTTTCCCTGCTGCAGTTCCTTCTGTCTGACCTTTAAAATTACCTTCCCAACCTACCTTTGTATACTCATTGTAAGAATTTTGTGCATTATCAGGTAAACTAGAGTAATTTAATTTAGGAATTCCAGTATTCATTTCAGCATTCGGCATCACCGGCTGACTCCCCACGCTCTGAGTCCTTACCGCATCCTTAATCTGATAATACTCATTAATCTGGGCATCGGCCCTTTGTGTTTGTATATCCTTATTATAAGCCCGAGTACTCCAAGCTGCTGCCCCTACCATTAGGAAGTCATAACCCGCTTTTATACTCGGTGCGTACTTGGTATAGTTTGTAGCATAATTCAGGAGTTCCTCATCAGCCTCTTTGCCTGTGACTGGATCAATGCCAGTTCTAGAGATATATTCAAAACGTTTTTGCTCAAAGTTAGGATCGTGTTTGCTTAACAAATCTATGATACGAAAAGGGCAAGGAAAGCATCCTACCCTAAATTCTTTATACTATATCAATCTTCTAAAATCACAGGAAAAATATCTTCCCCTCTGTGCATTTTTTCTTCCATTTCTTTCCACTCTAAAACCAATTTATTAAGCTCATTTGTAGGAATAAAGCATGGACCACCTAATATTTCTTCCTCAAATTGGAAGTATACTTCCGTTATTTCGTTGCCAATTTCAATCCCTAAAAGATTACCATCAAAAGCATATTCTTCCATACTCCCAGAAATTACACTCTCCAAAGCTTCTCGAACATCCAGATAAAAATCCGTGACTTCTGTAATCATAAAGGTTGTTATAATTTTATAATCTTCTCTATTATACAATACCGTAAGTGCATTTCTGTTCTCAACACTTTTAAATAATTTATATTCTCTTCTTAACATCTATAAACCTTTCTACTCTGAAACAGTTGGATAAGCTGTAATAATTTTTCCATCATCAGTAAGAACCATTCTAATTTTAATTCCTTCCTTACTATTGCCGACATAAACACCTCTTGAACCTTCTTGATAAATCTTATTACTATATGCCTCATTAATGGCATCTACAACCTCCTGCGGGCTCATATGGTCAGGGAAGAAGGTTGATTTCCCTCCATTAGCTTTCTTAAAAGTTCCATTTACTTCAACTTTTGCCTCATAAATCCCAGCATCACTTAAGGTCGGCCCTTTCGTACCTTCGATAATATTTCCAGAAGTCCCTTCTACCATATCATAATGATAGCCTCCTGCTCGACCTTTTTTATTTATATCACCTTCAAAAATGTGAATCTTAGACTTCTCAGTAAAGTTATCTGTGTGTTTAAGATTCACTAAATCATCCATACTGTAGGTTTTAATCTCAACCACCGGCTTACTCCCCACACTCGAATTTCTCACCGCATCCTTAATCTGATAATACTCATTAATCTGGGCATCAGCCCTTTGTGTTTGTATATCCTTATTATAAGCCCGAGTACTCCAAGCTGCTGTTCCTACCATGAGGAAGTCATAACCCGCTTTTATACCAGGTGCGTAATTAGTATAGTTTGTGGCATAATTCAGGAGCTCCTTATCAGCCTCTTTGCCTGTGACTGGATCAAGGCCCGTTTCAGCGATATAGTCAAAACGTTTTTGCTCAAAGTTGGGATCATGTTTACTGATAGGATTTTGGCTATCCAATTCTTGATAGCGAGCAGCCAGATATATATCATTCGCCTCATCTATTTCGGATGAATAATAGTTATGATCTAGAATCGGAGCTATAGGACTAAATTTTAATCCAGGATAATATTCTTCCAGCTCCTTATGGTTCATTCGGTCAATCTTTGCTTTGAAAAATGGATCCACCTTCTGCAAAGTATACTTACTAATATTGGTTTCCCGAGGTAAATCTTTTACTTCTTCGTACCTCTTAACAACGGCTTTTTCAAGTTTAATCCTATATTCAGTCTTGCTTTGCTTATAGAATGGACTGTTTAAATCGCCACTCTCTTTTGCTAAAATAATTTCAGAATAATTATGATGTAAATCATCGTAATCCATCTCAGCAATTCTATCAAACTCTGTCTTCTTGGCATTTTGCCTCTTCACTTCCTCAATCATCTCCTGCCGCTTAGTCCATCCAGAATTGATGGTAGCTTTCCAGCTGAGATCAGCATCTCGGCGCGGAGGGAGATAAGTCTGAGTCGACGCATCCCAGCTCTGACCTGCCTGAGATAGACCCGTAGATGCGGCTGCCAAGTAAGACTCAGCCTCCGCGAAGATAGTTGGCGAACTCTCATTAAAAGCAAGCAAATTATCCAGAATCTCTTGGAAAACTTGCCTAGCACTTTCTGCAACAGCGATGGAAGCGCTGAAATCAACAATAGACATACCCTTATTATTTGAATAGAGTTGCGATTTGCGTTCCAACTCAGCCAGTTGCTGTTCCGCAAAACGAATTTTCTCTTCCAGTTCTGATTGGCGCTAGCTCTTACCGTCTACTTCTGCCGTGTAGTTACTAACAAAATTTTGACAAGCTAAGGCTATCGCTTCCTGATAGAGAATGACTCCCTGAACAATCGGGATGACAGTTCCAACAATATGATTTTTGGCAGAATCATAGGCTTTACCTGTTAGTTCATCCTCATTATGAAAAGCTGATAAAACGCTTATTAATTTGAGATTCTGCCCCAAACATTGTTCAACCGCTCGCCCAAGGCTTTCTGCCTGCGTTCGAGCAGCTTCTAAATACATATCAATACTCATCTTTACTCCTCGACAGCTAAGGCACGCTTCTCTTGGTATACTTCCTCTAGCTGATTTTCTGCATTTTGATGTTCTTTCCGCAGTTTGTGTATCTGTTCCTCTATATCAAGTTTTAACTGTCTGGTTCGATGAGAAAAATCTAGCTGACAGTCTGCTATCTTACTGTAATATCGGCTTCCTTCGAAATCATAAGACAGATCATGAAACCACGTCCCCATAGAATCCAACTGACATAATACATCTTCTTCTTGAGCTTTTGCCTGTCCCAACTTTTGATAGAGTTCCCATTCATGATCAGCAAGCCTCCGCTCCTTGGCCAACAAGGCAGTCCACCGCTTATCTTCCTGCATTGATTATTCCTCCAAAGTAGTCAAGGTATTCAGACCTAAATCTTTTTTAGTGACTGTCGGTTCCTTTTTAGGCGGTAAATAGTTAGTAGTCAGACTTTGACGAATCATAGCATCCTTATCCTCAAACTCTGCTTCTACACTATGAACATTCTGAATAATACTTGTAATGTGTGCCCCGAGCTGCCCTTGTAAGCTTTCAACATGTGAAATCCCTGCATTTGCATTAGAATTTCCAGCAACAGTTGTCTGCGAATCTCGAGTAATAGCTATCATCTGCAGGAAATTTGCATCCCCGATTGCTGTTGCATGACGGGCTGCTGTTGATAGGTCGCTCTTAACTTGGTATTGATCCATCCGTCCTCTCCTCTACATTTTTTTCTTATTGTACCATAAAATAAAAAAAGAGCAAAAAATTTCTGCTCTTCAAACATTTATTCTTTGCTTTCTTCTTTCTGCTCTATGGTACGTTGGTAGGCCTGAATCTGTCGTTCCAGTTCTTCTTTGATAGCTCCTTCGGGAGCGTATTTTTCTTCCCAATCATCTGGTTTTAGGATTTTATGAGTGACGGGGTCAAAGTGAGCCTTCCCGTCTGGGAAAATCTTGCCCATATTAGCCCGATGGACAATATCGAATAGTTGCTCTGGATCTACTCCCATCAGGACAAAGCTGCCATAAGTGAAGTATAGAGTATCAATCAAGGCATCTACCTGACCGACTAGAGAAACCTCAGCCTGACTCTTGGAGCGAACCTTATCAGCAGCCTTGTCAAGCGCTTGATGGAGGTAGGCTACAGAACTGTCAAAGTCTTCCTCTGAGTCACTAGCTGCTCGCAGAAACTCGACCAGCTCTTCCAGCTTAAAGCCTGCCCGATAGCGAGCGTCCTGAGGCGACCAAGCAATCGGCTCTTCCTGAGTGCTTTCATCCATAACACTATGGAACTCTTTTACCTTATTAAAGTGATGGTCGCTGCTGGTAAAGACCTTTTCTCTCGCTAGGATGCCAAAATGCTCCAAAGCCTTATGAATCCCATCCTGACTATTGCTGCTGGTTGTATGCTTGGCCACTTCCTTGACCGAGCTGGTTCCATTTCCCATAGCAATGGAGAGGCCAACTCCCGATAGCATTTCCAAGTCATTGTCAGAGTCACCGAAGGCCATGACCTGATGAATGTCAAAACCGTATTCCTTGCCAACTCGGCGAATCCCCTCTAGCTTAGACGTGTCTTTATTGATAATATCGACCGCATAGGGGCTACTGCGGGTAAATTTCAAATCTGGAAAGTCCGCTTCAATCTTACGGCTTTCTTCTGGACTGGCCAAAATCAAAGCTTGGTAAATCGGCTCCTGAATCAGCTGCAGGAGATCCTTTTCATGCTGGGGCAAGGCCTTGCTGATGACTTTATTAAAACCATGACTAACTGTTCGCGCCATTCGCTTAGGGATGAAGCGGCTAGTCCACTGGGAGAAAGGGCTCATTCCAAAGGACATAATCTTGGAGCCCAGCATAGCCTCAGCTGTTCCCAAGGAAATTTCTTTCCGATGCTTCTTAGCATAGGCGATTAAATCCCGCAAACTCTGCTTGTCAATGGGACTGGCAGAAATTACCCTGTCTCTTGAAAAAATGTACTGGCCATTATAGGTCACAGCAAAATCTAAGTCCAATTGCTCCATAAAAGGTTTGACAAAGAAAGGACCACGGCCTGTTGCCAAACCGACCAATATTCCTTGCTCCTTTAAACTCTGAATAGCCTTTTCTGTAGATTTCAAAACCGTTCGACTGTCATTGACCAGTGTCCCATCAATATCAAAAAAGACGGCTTTTACTTCCATTGATTTTCTCATTCTTTCCTTTTATGATACAATAAATTATAACACAAAAATGGCATACAATCACATGAATTGCAGAAAAGAAAAGCTGGAGTAATATCTATGCAACGGAATTGAAAACTCCATGAAAATATAATGTTAGTTTTCGGACCTGCATCATGACTACAAGGAGAAAAAGAATTTATGACAAAGAAAATCTTGGTCCTGCATACAGGAGGAACTATTTCCATGCAGGCTGACGGCTCTGGGGCTGTCGTCACCAATGCTGATAACCCTATGAACCATGTGACAGTTCCGCTTGAGGGGATTGAGACGGAAGTCATTGACTTTTTTAACATTCCCAGTCCTCATATCACGCCCCAACACATGCTCAAACTTTACCAGAAAATCAAAGCCAGTGCTAACCAATTTGACGGAGTAGTCATTACTCATGGGACAGACACTTTAGAAGAGACGGCTTACTTTCTGGATACTATGCAGCTGCCGAAGATTCCAGTCGTTCTGACCGGAGCTATGCGCAGTCCCAATGAGCTGGGGAGCGACGGAGTCTATAACTACCTGACAGCCCTGCGGGTGGCTAGTGATGAAAAAGCCAGTGATAAAGGCGTGCTTGTCGTGATGAATGACGAGGCACATGCTGCCAAGTATGTAACCAAGACCCACACGACCAATGTCAGCACCTTCCAAACGCCGACTCACGGACCGCTCGGCTTGATTATGAAGCAGGAGATTCTCTATTTTAAGACAGCGGAGCCTCGAGTCCGCTTTGACTTGAATAGCATTTCTGGTCTGGTGCCCATCATTCCAGCTTATGCCGGTATGAAGACAGAACTTCTGGACATGCTGGATTTAGACAAGATAGACGGCCTCATCATAGAGGCATTCGGTGCTGGCAACCTCCCCAAGGAAGTAGCTGACAAGCTGGCTGATATGATAGCAGCCGGACTGCCAATCGCTCTGGTCTCTCGCTGTTTTAACGGGATCGCTGAGCCAGTCTATGCTTATGAAGGAGGCGGCGTCCAGCTGCACCAGGCTGGTATCTTCTTCGTCAAAGAGCTCAATGCCCAAAAAGCCAGAATCAAACTGCTCATCGCCCTGAATTCCGGACTCAAAGGTCAAGAACTCCGAGATTATATGGAAGGCTGAGAGAAAAAGTCCCTATTTATTTTCTTTAAATCAAAAAGTGCTAAGTTTGCTTAGCACTTTTTTGATTCTTTCATATTCTAAAACTGGGCAAATCTCATTGAATTGCTGTGCTTAGAAGATAATCTCAAACAGAGACTCTAGAATTTCAAAAATATAATCACTTACCATAGGTCACCTCCATTTTCTGAGCTTGCTTAAATGTCTTCGGATAGCGGACTTTGATTGCAACTTTCATAGCTTTTACCTCGCTTATCATTAATTCTTTAAGAACAAAAACGAAACTCTTGGAGTGTTTAGCTTCAAGTTTGGTCCCTAATCTTTTTGTTCTTACTTGGATATAAGGATACAGCCCTAAACTTAAGAATCTCTTATAGATTTCTTAGGGAAAGCTTATAGTCAAAGAAGTCCAGCAATCTCTATCTACTACTTGAAATGAACAAGCCTTTTCAGTCGCATACAAAAAACTTCACCAATCGGGTGAAGCTTGTGATTTGTTAGGAGATTGTTGATGAAAAAATTCTAATTTATTCTGCTTCTTTGAGTAACTTATACCTCGTAGGTCTTCTAGTCTTCAAGCTTTGGCTACAGGATTTTAAGGGATGTTTACATTGTCATTGGTCCTACCTCTTTCTTTGATTTGACAACAGTATAATCCCTCAAACTTAAAGCCTACTTATAAATATCTTGTAGGAAACTTAATCCAAAGAACTCTTAATCTAGGTAATCTCGCTTGTCCAAATGAAGAGCAATCAAGTGCCAACTAGGATCTGTCCGCCAGTTCGAATCAGCTGTAATCTGGCTGGCAACCTTTCTGGCTTCTTCTAAAATCGGATAATCTTCTACGATGTCTGCCACTTGAAACTCAGGAATACCAGACTGCCGAGTGCCAAAGATTTCTCCGGAACCTCGCATTTTCAGATCCTCCTCAGCCAGCAGGAAACCATCGGTCGTTTCAGTCATGATTTTCATGCGGCGCTTGCCCGACTCCGTCTTAGGATTGGCAACAAGGACGGCATAAGACTGCTTGTTCCCCCGGCCGACACGGCCTCTCAGCTGATGAAGCTGGCTGAGCCCAAAGCGGTCTGCGTCCATGATGATCATCACCGTAGCATTGGGGACGTTGACTCCGACCTCAATGACCGTGGTAGAGACCAGAATATCAGTCCGTCCTTCCTTGAAGTCCTGCATAATCGCCTCTTTTTCCTCGCTCTTCATCTTGCCATGAAGCAGAGCCACTTGGGCCTGCCGACCAAAATAGGCTGTCAATTCTTCTTCTAAGGCAATGGCATTCTTAAGATCCAACGCCTCAGATTCCTCAATCAAGGGAGAAATAAAGTAGACCTGAGCACCCTTGTGGAGTTCTTTTTTTAGCCAGTCGAGGACTACTTCCAGCTGCTCATGCTTGACCCAGCGGGTGATGATAGGCTTGCGTCCTGCCGGCATCTGGTCAATAATGGACACATCCATATCACCAAAAGCTGTAATAGCAAGGGTTCTGGGAATAGGAGTCGCCGTCATCATGAGGACATCAGGATTGTCCCCCTTTTCCCGTAAAATCCGGCGTTGCTCCACCCCAAAGCGATGCTGCTCGTCAATGATGACCAAGCCCAATGCATGGTAACGGACTCCTTCCTGAATCAGGGCATGGGTTCCGACAATCATGTCCACCTGACCCTTTTCAATTGCTACCAAGGTTTCCCGGCGTTCAGCTGCTTTCATTCCCCCAGTAAGTAGGGCCAGCTTCAATTCTGGAAAAAGCTGAGCTAGGCTGTCAAAATGCTGCTCAGCCAAAATTTCTGTTGGAACCATCAGAGCTGACTGAAAGCCTGCTGTATAAACAGCATACATAGCCAGACCAGCGACTACAGTCTTTCCACTTCCCACATCCCCCTGCAGCAGGCGATTCATGTGCCCAGGAGACCGCAAATCCTGCAAAATCTCTGTCAGACTGCGCTCCTGAGCTGAAGTCAGCTCAAAAGGTAAGCTCTTCTTTTTCACGGCCACAGCATCCGACTGCCAATCAATTTTTAATCCATTGCTGACAGCCTTGGTTTCTCTCTTTAAGACCTGCAGCTGCATTTGGAAATAAAAAAGTTCTTCAAATTTAACCCGCCGAAGAGCCTGCTTGTAATCCGCCAAGTCCTTTGGAAAATGCATAGCCCGCACAGCCTCAACTCTGCTCACTAGCTGGTAGCGTTCCAGCAGGGGCTGGGGCAGATTTTCCTCTAAGAGCAAGTCCAATCCTTGGTCAAAGGCAGTCTTAATCAGCTTGACCAGACTGGCCTGACTAATTCCCTGAGCCAGCCGATAGACAGGCTGCAAGTCCTCTTCTACCTGAGCCAGAAGTTTCATGCCAGTCAGACTGGCCTTGGCTTTGTCCCACTTTCCAAAGACAGCTATATTAGCTCCCACTTCAATCTTGTCTGCCAGATAAGGCTGGTTAAAGAAATTAACTGCCAGAGCGACTTCCCCCTGCTTGATGGTGAAGCGCAGCCGGTTGCGTTTGTAGCCGTAATACTGGACATTGGCTGGAGTCACGACCTGACCAGAAACAACTGCCTTTTCTCCATCCTCCAAGTCTAGGACGTTCTTACTCTTAAAATCCTCATAACGAAAAGGAAAATAAAGCAGCAAATCCTGCAAGGTCTCTAGACCCAGCTTGGTAAATTTTTCTGCTGATTTCGGTCCCACACCAGGCAGAACCGTCAAAGGTTGGTGTAAATTCATAATTCCTCTTTCAGTTCTGATACTGCTGCGGTGCTGACATCACAGACAGGTGGCCAAGCTAGAACATTATCAAATACTTCAAGCGGTTCCCTGCATTAATCATCTTAGTCTTTATAGACCCTCGGTACACGGTCACTAATCAGGCAAACCACCTCATAGTTAATGGTGCCACGCTTTTCTGCCACATCTGTCGCCGTAATGGTCTCCGCTCCGCTATTTCCAATCAACACAACTGGAGTGCCAAGGGGATAAGCCTGAGGCAGGCGCACTGTAATCTGGTCCATGGAAACCCGGCCGACAATAGGACAGCGCTGACCATCAATCAAGACATCAAAGCCCTGCATATCGCGTGTCCAGCCATCCGCATAACCCAAAGGAATGGTGCCAATCCACTCTTGAGACTTGCTCGTATAGGTGGCTCCATAGCCAACATCTGCTCCAGCCTCTACTTCCTTGACATGTACCAATTCTGAGACCAGTGACAGAGCCGGCTTGAATTCATAAGGAAGTTCCAAAACTCTTCCGCTGGGGTTGAGACCATAGATGATATCCCCTAGCCGAACGGCATTTAGAACGGTCTCGCTGTGCCAGATAGAGGTGGCGGAATTACTAGCATGGACAAGAGGAGGAACACTGTCCAGCTCAGATAAGATCTGATGAAAACGAGCCAGCTGGGCTTCAAACTTATGGTGGTCCGCTTCATCTGCCGTTGCAAAGTGGGTAAAAATTCCCTCCGCGACAGCCCCAGCAGCCTGCAAGCGATGGATTGCCTCCTGAGCTTCCTGACTATCTCGAAAACCAATCCGCCCCATACCAGAGTCAATCTTGATATGAAAATTCAATCCAGTTAAATCTTCGTTAGCGGATAAAGCTAAGTCTAGCCATTCCAGACTAGCCACAGTCAGAGAAACTCTTCCTTGTCTAGCTAGCGGAAGCGCAGCCAAATCTGACACTCCTAGCACCAGAATTTTTTTTCCAATACCAACTGAGCGAAGCTCCAAGGCTTCATCGATATTAGACACACAAAATCCATCTACGAGGGGCTCAATGTGCTTAGAAACCTCAATAGCTCCATGGCCATAAGCATCGGCCTTGACAACAGCCCACTTCTCTGTCGTCTGAGGCAGATGGGCACTCAGTTGTCTAATATTAAAAGCAATGGCAGCTAAATCAATCACTGCCTTACTGGGTCTATGCAGACTAGCTTTCATCATTTTCCTCCAAAATAACGCTGGCCGTAACTAGCCCAGCAGCATGGCTGAGCGAAATCCAAACCTTGCCAGTAAAAGGTGACCGGCTGAAATAAGGTGCTCCCTGACGGTCGTTTAAAATCTCCAAATCCTGAAACCTAAGCTTACCGATACCGGTTCCCCAAGCTTTAGAAAAAGCCTCCTTGGCAGCCCAACGACCAGCCAGAAATTCAATTTTCCGCTTACCAGATAACTCCTCAAAACGAGAAAGCTCCGCCTTGGTCAGCACTTTCTTTGCAAAGCGGGCATTTTTCAGATAGGCTCGCTCAATGGCAGCCAGTTCTTCTATGTCAATTCCGTGTCCTTTTATCATATCATTATCTGGAAAGGCGACAAAACTCAGCTGGACCGCCAGCTGAGTTCGTCTTCACCCGACAGTTAGTCCTCTTTACAGGTCAAGACTGTCCCTTTCAATTTTCCTTATTTATCTAAAGTGTTGTAAATTTCTTCAATGAGCTGAACAGTATTGTCCCAGCCTAGACAAGGGTCTGTAATGGATTTACCAAAGACTTCCGGCTCATTTTGCCGACCATCTTCCAGATAAGACTCAATCATAAAACCACGAACCGCTCTCTTAATCTTTTCGTTCCAATCCCGATTCAGCAAGGTCTGACGCACAATCCTAATCTGTTCCAGATACTGCTTGCCAGAGTTATCGTGATTGGTATCGATGACGATGAAAGGATTCTCCAAGCTCATCTTTTCGTAGTAGGAAATGGCATCCAGCATATTTTCATAGTAGAAATTTGGGATATTTTTACCATATTCATTGGTTGCCCCACGCAGAATAACGTGTGCCAAAGGATTCCCAGAGGTTTCTACTTCCTGGCCGTGAAAAAGGAAAGTCTGCTTATTTTGTGCCGCATAGACAGCGTTAAACATAACACCCAGATTGCCAGAAGTTGGATTTTTCATGCCGACTGGAGCGTCAATACCTGATGCCACAAAGCGGTGCTCCTGGTCTTCAACCGAGCGTGCCCCCACAGCATGATAGCTGACCAAGTCGTCTACCAGCACAAGATTGGACGGATAGAGCATCTCATCAGCCGTCGTCAGACCAGTCTCTGTAATGACGCGGTAGTGCAGCTGACGAACTGCCTGCAAACCATTGATAAGACTAGGTGCTTTAGAAGTATCAGGCTGATGAACCAAGCCCTTATAGCCATCCCCATTGGTCCGCGGCTTAGCAGTATAGACCCGCATGACGATAAAAATCTTGTCCGCGACCTTCTTCTGCAGCTCTGACAAACGGCGGGCATACTCCAGCACAGCCTCTTCATTGTCCGATGAGCAAGGGCCAATCACCAAGAGAATACGCTCGTCTTCCCCACTGAGAATCTCAGCTAGTTCTTGGTCTCGCTTGTTTTTATGAGCCAAGGCCTGACCAGTCAGTCTGGTTCTGGACTTAATCTGCTCAATGTCAATCTTCTGACCTTTTTCAATAAATGCCATACTATTTTCCTAATGTATCATAAATTTCACGAACCAGCTGTTCTGTATTTGCCCAACCCAGACAAGGATCAGTAATGGACTTGCCAAAGACTTCTGGTTCGTCCTGACGACCGTCTTCCAGATAAGACTCAATCATAAAGCCCCGTACTGTAGCCTTAATCTTTTCATTCCAGTCCCGATTAATCAGAGTCTGGCGAACGATACGCACCTGCTCCAGATACTGCTTACCAGAGTTATCATGATTGGTATCAATGATGATAAAGGGATTTTCTAAGCCCATTTTTTCATATTGAGCAATGGTGTCCAGTAGGTTATCATAATAGTAGTTTGGAATATTCTTACCGTATTCATTGAGGGCACCGCGCAAGATGGCATGCGCCAAGGGATTACCAGATGTTTCTACTTCCTTACCGGAAAAGAGGAAACTCTGCTTGTTCTGAGCTGCATAGATACCGTTAAACATGACATTGAGATTGCCAGAAGTCGGATTTTTCAAGCCGGTTGGCAAATCTGCCCCACTAGCCACAAAGCGATGTTGCTGGTCTTCGACCGAGCGAGCTCCTACAGCCATGTAAGAAATCAAATCATCTACCAGAGGCAGATTTTCTGGATAGAGCATCTCATCAGCTGTGGTCATGCCTGTCTCAGAAATAACCCGATAGTGTAGATTGCGGACTGCCTTGATTCCGTTAATCAGACTAGGAGCGGCTGTCGCATTAGGCTGATGAATAAGCCCTTTGTAGCCATCTCCGTTCGTCCGAGGCTTGGCAGTATAAACCCGCATGACCATGAAAATACGGTCTTTTACTTCTTCTTGGAGAGCAGATAGACGCTTGGCATACTCCAGCACCGCTTCTTCATTATCTGAAGAGCAGGGACCAATGACCAAGAGAATGCGGTCATCCTGACCACGCAGAATTGCTTCCAACTCTCGGTCACGCTTTTCCTTGCGAGCGAGCATGTCGCCTTCTAGCTTAGCAAGTTGGCGAACTTCTGCCACATCAATGGGTTGACTGGTTGCTTTAAAGGTCATCTATTCTCCTTCTTTTATGCTTACTTTTTACGGCCGTGACAGTTCTTGAACTTCTTGCCAGAACCACATGGACAAGGGTCGTTTCTCTTTACGTTAGACAAGTCTATATTATTAGGTATATTTGGCGCCTTAGCAGAGATATTGCGGGTAGCTGTCGTACTAATAGCACGCTCTGTCCGTGGACGCTCTTGCTCATGAATCTGCGCTTTCATCATCAGACGAGTCACATCAAACTCGATGGATCCAATCATGTCGTTGAACATACGGAAGCTCTCCGCTTGGTATTCGACAACTGGGTTATTTTGTGCATAACCACGCAATCCAACAGCATTGCGTAGCTGGTCAAGGGCATCAATATGATCAGTCCACTTGCTGTCCACTACGCGCAGAATCAAGACCTTCTGGAATTCACGCACTGCTTCTTCGTCTCGCAGTTTAGCAATCTGACTGTCGTAGACTTCCAATGCACGTTCAAACAGATAATCTTTGATTTCTTGGTCAGACTTGCCTTCCAAATCGCTATCTGAAATAGAATCTTCTGAAACCAAGTTATACTTAGCAAAGTTTAAAATCGCTTCAATCTTATCATCCTGATCAGAGCGGCTGCTGCCATCAACAATACGGTTGATAGTCCGTTTAATCATAGCCTGGATTTCAGGACTGAGGTCACGGTCAGCAGTAATGACATCGTGGCGCTCGGCATAGATAATTTCCCGTTGCTCACGCATCACATCGTCATACTGCAAGACTTGTTTCCGCGTATCGTAGTTATTTCCTTCGACACGCTTCTGAGCTGCCTCTACCTGACGGGTCAGCATGCCAGACTTGATAACAGAATCTTCATCGTCAAAGTTCAGCCGTTCCAGCAGGGCCTTGATCCGCTCTGAACCAAAGCGGCGCATAAGCTCATCTTCCAGTGACAGGTAGAACTGTGACTCACCTGGATCGCCCTGACGTCCTGAACGTCCACGCAGCTGATTGTCAATCCGGCGGCTTTCATGGCGCTCTGTACCGATAACGCAGAGACCGCCCAGTTCGCGAACACCTTCACCCAACTTGATGTCGGTTCCCCGTCCAGCCATATTGGTCGCAATGGTAACCGCCCCACGTTGGCCGGCGTTCATGATGATTTGCGCTTCTTTATAGTGATTTTTCGCATTAAGAACTTCGTGAGGAACCCCAGCTTCCACCAATTTCTTAGAAATATAATCACTGGTCTCAACCGCAACAGTACCGACCAGAACTGGCTGGCCTTTTTCATGACGCTCTTTAACATCCTGAACAACTGCCTTGAACTTAGAATCAATACTTGGGTAGAGCAGGTCAGAATGGTCAATACGTGCTACCGGACGGTTGGTTGGAATCGGAATAACACGGATGTTATAAGTTTCGCGGAACTCTTCTTCCTCTGTCTTAGCTGTACCTGTCATACCGGACAGCTTCTTATACATACGGAAGAGGTTCTGATAAGTGATAGAAGCAGAAGTCTTTGTTTCTTCCTGAATCGGCACACCTTCTTTGGCTTCAATCGCTTGGTGGAGACCGTCAGAGTAACGGCGTCCTTCCATAGTCCGACCAGTAAACTGATCGACAATCAGAATTTCCTGATCTTCACTGACCACATAGTCAATGTCAAGGAGCATGATGTAGTTAGCTCGCAGAGCATTGTCGATAAAGTGAGTCAGGGCAACATTTTCAATATCGTAGAGATTGTCCAGCTTGAAGTAGCTTTCTGCCTTGTCAATACCTGAGTCAGACAGACCAATCGTCTTAGACTGAACATCGATGATGTAGTCGTCCTTATCCAGAGATTTGACATAGTGGTCAGCCATATGATAAAGCTGGTTGGTATCTGAAGAAACCGGTCCGGATACGATCAATGGTGTCCGAGCTTCGTCAATCAGGATTGAGTCCACCTCATCGACCAAGGCATAGTTGAGTGGGCGCTGTACCATGTTTTCAGCGCGGACTACCATGTTATCACGCAGATAGTCAAAGCCGATCTCAGCATTGGTTGAATAGGTAATGTCGCAAGCGTATGCTTCTTTCTTCTCAGATGGAGATTTAGCTGCCAGATTGATACCGACAGAAAGGCCCAGCCAAGAGTAGAGTTCACCCATTTCGGTCGCGTCACGCTCAGTCAGGTATTCATTGACTGTGACAACGTGCACTCCTTGGCCTGCAAGGGCATTTAAGTAAACTGGCATCGTCGCAGTCAAGGTTTTTCCTTCACCAGTACGCATCTCTGGAACGTCACCATGATGGAGAACGATCCCCCCCATAACCTGTACCTTATAAGGGAAAAGGCCCAATACCCGCTTAGCTCCTTCACGGACAACCGCAAAAGCTTCAAATAAGAGCTGATCTAAACTTTCACCATCAGCATAGCGTTTCTTGAATTCTTCTGTTTTTGCCTGAAGTTCTTCATCAGATAAGGCCGCCATTTCGTCTTCATAAGCCAAGACCTTGTCAGCCATTTTTTCTAATTTTCTTAATTCACCTTTATCATTTTCAATGATAGTCTTTAAAATATTCGCCATTTTTTTCCTTACTATATAATAATCTTTCTGATTTTTAGAATGTTCTTTTCATTATAGCATGTTTTCCTATATCTTTCAAGAATGAAAAAAGCAAAAAAGCTCCATCAGACTGTGCTTACAGAACTGGGAGATGGCAGGATATTCGAGGATAATTTGTGCATGATAAACCATGCTCCTTTCAATCTATATTTTTCCCCTCTCAGTTTTGAGCAAACTTCAACATCATAATTGTATAGCATTTGGATTTTTTAGGGTAATCTTTAATTCGCACCTGCATGGCGTGATTTATTCGCCTAGTAGCTTACGGAACTAGACAGACTGACAGTTGCTTAAACGAAAACCAGCACCTAAAGTGTACTGGCCCTAAAAAGTTAGATTTTTGTGTCTAACTTTTGTAGTGCAATACAGAGGCACTGGTTTTTATATGGGGATACCATCCGTTTTTTACTTCCCCTTAATGGGGAATCAAACTATTGAATCCAATAGTTCAATCTTCCGACAAACTAGCCTTGCCAGTCAGCCGGATAGGTCACATAGATAAAGCGGGCCTTATCTCTGACAGAGAACTGAATGTCGCTACCTTTAGGGATAAAGAGTATTTCGCCAGGGCCAGCTGTCATGACTTCGTCACCAACGATAATATCAAGACGCCCTTCAATAACATAGTCCACTTCATCATAGTCCAGATGCCAAGGGAAAGTTGTCTTTTCCATGGTCATCAGACCCAAGCCCAATCTTGGGCTTTCGTCTAAGGTCAGCAAGTCTCGTGTATAAACTTGATGGCTCGCATCACCTGTATCCAAGCGATCTTCTGGACGAACATCTAGACCTGGCAGGGCGATAGAAGCCACTCCTGCCTTGCTGACTTTCTTCCCACCATCTTTAGTGGCTAATTCTTCCAATAAAATCTTACGAACCAATGTTTCTAGGTCAGAACGATTAATATCTGCCATACTTCATACCTCCAAGTCTAGGCTTCCTTCTTCGTTAAGAAGAAAGCCAGTAATACCGCTGTGATACCGCCGACAAATTTACCAATCATCATCGGCACAATCATTTCCGGTTTTTGACCAGCTGTGAAGCCTAGGTGATCTCCGATAACAAAGGAAGCAGATACGGCAAAGGCTACGTTGATAATCTTACCGCGTTTGTCCATATCCTTCATCATCTGGAACATGGCAATGTTATTAGCCAGAGAAGCTACCAAACCAGCTGCACCAACTTCATTCATTCCTAGGGATTTTCCGATAGCAGAAAGCGGTTTGTTGGCTACCTTGGTAAAGACAGCTACCAGACCAAAGGCCCCAGCCAAGGTTACGGCAATCGTTCCTACAACTTCAAAGGCTTCCTTCAGTGTATCAGCACCTTTTGGATAAATGCTGATGAGCCATTCATTGCCAGTCAGGAGCTGAGCTGCACCAAAGGCCAAACCAAGCGTTGCCAAGATAACAATGATCTGACCAAACACTTCAAAACCTTTGATCATGGCATTAGGTGCCAAAAGCAATCCTACGAAAATCAGAGCTGATACAATGATAATCGGGATAAGATTGACAACCAAGGTTCCAAAAGGCAGACCTGGCACGAAAATTCCTCCGAGAAGACAGCCAATCGGAACAGTTACCAAACCGTATAAGATTCCGCGAGCCAAAAGCGGACGGTCATCTTTTTCGATAATACCCAAGGCAACTGGAATCGTAAAGACGATGGTTGGCCCCATCATAGAGCCCAGTACAAAGGCAGCAAAATTTCCTACCGCCGGATCCTGAGCCAGACTGAGAGCCAGAGGAGCTCCTCCCATATCATTGGCAATGAAGGTTGTCGCAAAGATTGACGGGTCAGCGCCCACCAAGCCATACAAAGGCACGACAATCGGTTTCAAGACATCCGCCAAGAGGGGAGCGATTACCATAATCCCAGCCATAGACAGAGCCAAAGCTCCCATAGCCATGATACCTTCTTCAAATTTTTCACTTAGTCCTAGTTTGCCACCGATACATTTATCCACTGCACCGATCAGCATGAATAGAACCATGATATAAATGATAATTTCATTGATACTCATAACATTACCTTAGTTTCTAATATTCTTCATCACTGTGATAGTCAACCTTGTCAATGATAGCCACAACAACCATATCCACAGGTATATTTACCTTATTCAGGCTCATACGGGCAGAACTGCCAGTGGTTACCATTACTTGGTCTCCTTCGCCTGCACCGATGCAGTCGGCCACAATAAGCAGAGCTGGGTCACTTTGATGTTCATTTAGCTGCCGTTCGACCACTAAAAATTTCAAACCATTTAAATTTTCGTCTTTTCTAGTCGCCCAAAGGCTTCCTTTTACTTTACCAACAAACATCTCTACCCACTCCTTTATTCTATGATTTCTATTTTTTGACGTTTTAGATAATCTCTCGCCAAGGCTGTCACAATCATTCCTTTTTCTATTTTAAAGCTTCCATTTTCAGGTAAACCCATTTCTCTCAGCTTTTTCTCTGTCAGCAAAACCGTCTTAATCGGAGCCTTAGCCTTCTGGCTGACTTCTTCTGTCACCGCCCGCTTTTCAGCCGGACGAGGCTCTTCAGCATGATTGCTTTCTAGGAGTGCTAAGAGTTGGCCTTCTTTATAAAATTGCAGACCGTAGCGGATCAGCTTTTCGCGCTGTCCCTGCAGTTCCTGATACAAGTGCACTTTAGAAGATTGCTTGTACTGCTGAATAGCAAAGGCGCTGTCTGACACTAGGACTTTTTTGCCTTTCAAAAGACTCTTTAAAATGACTGCTTCCTCTACCGCTAAAGGGCAAAGGGATGAGAGTCTCAGAAAAGCATCAAAGCCAAGTGTCTCAACAACAACAATCTCTGCTGTGCAAGAATCTTTTACGACTTGAAAGCCTTCCCCTTCTAATAAGTCAGGAATCTTATCGCCTCCAATGACATATACTGAGGGTTCCTGAGGCTTTTTCTTCAACTTTTCCATCAGGCGGTCTGTAATCAAATCTACTAAATGATCTAGATTTTCCATTCTTTACCTACCTTTTATTTGCTCATAGGACTTATTTTTTAATAATCCGTCCGCGTGTTCCTTTTTTGAAACCACAAGCATTGGCTTCATCGTAGTCAATATGCATATAGGTCGCAAACTTGGGACTAACACGGATGACCACATCATCAAAAATCAGCGGACGAGCACCTTCTACTCTGACTTGTACAATCTCGTGATTTTTTACATTCAGACGTTCGGCATCTTCCGGTGTCATATGAACATGACGCTTAGCTACAATCAGGCCCTTATCCAGACAAACTGCCTTGTCCCCATGAGCCAAGATGACACCCGGTGTTCCTTCAATATCACCACTTTCGCGAATGGGAGCCTTGGTGCCCAGCTGCAAACAATCGGTCAGGGAAACTTCTACCTGAGAATGTTTGCGAACAGGTCCCAGAATAACCACATTGTGAAAAGCGCCTTTTGGACCGACAACTGTCAGCCTTTCTTGACTAGCGAACTGGCCTGGCTGTGATAGGTCTTTTGCTTTTGTTAATTGATAGTTGGGACCAAACAAGGCTTCCAAATCTTCCTGACTCAAATGGACATGACGTCCGCTCGCCTCTACCTCAAATGACCCCTGCAATTCTTCCTGAACTTTATCAATTACTTTATTTACCAAATTTTCTAAAGTCATTGCTGTTCTTCTTTCTCTTGTTATTAGCTTGCTATCAACCAGAGCAAGACTTCAATTGATTTTAATAATTGAGAAACCTTACAAGCAAATTGATCTCTGTCACCATCAGCAGCCTGCTCCAATTCTTTGCGCAGGAGGGTCGTTTCGATATATGTTTCATAGCAATTCAGCTGCCAAGTCGGCTCCTGATAACTCATCATAACCGTTTCTTGATCGAGCTGTCGACTGACCCGAATGGCCTGCAATTCTGCATTGCTAGGCAGGTCTGTCTGGTAATCAGAAATATCATCCAGAATATGCTGGCCAACGATTTGTTCTACTATATTCAATAGTTGGCCAACTTGCTCACACTTTTCATCCTGAAAAGCCTGATGCAAATCTCTCTGGTTCTTCAAAAAGCAAGTATAAAGTTTAGTCAGTCTAAATAGTCGTGGATACACAGCAGAGTCCTCAAGGTTTGTAATCGGCACCCTGATAGCATCAGCAGCTGAGTCTGTTTTCCCTTTGGTCTGACCTGAAGAAATGATTCGAATATGGTGATCATTGAGAAAACCTCTGGCTGCTGGCGTCAGTTTTTCATCTTTGTTTAATTCAAAGACACCGTTATCAGCGAGAACGGATTCTCTATAAAGCTTTCTAATCTTAGCTTCTGTAAAAACTGACATGTATTCACATCCTTCTACTCCGTTGATACTCTGTGAAAATCAATCTGATACTCTTCGAAAACCAATATTTCCTTTTAAGTATAGAGCTACTGCCCATAAGCTTCATTTTCACTGAGTATTCTATTTGCCTCAGGGGCCTGTATCAGGCCTAAACGCTACAATACAGGCTCTTTCAGCAAATATTTATCTGTCCCAGATTATTTGGGCAGAATAACTTCCACTTCAGCATGTGGACGTGGAATTACGTGAACTGAAATCAATTCACCAACGTTTTCAGCTGCAGCTGCTCCAGCATCTGTCGCTGCTTTGACTGCGCCTACATCACCACGAACCATTACAGTTACCAATCCAGCACCGACTTGTTCTTTACCAATCAAAGTTACGTTAGCGGCTTTGACCATTGCATCAGCTGCTTCGATTGCGCCGACGAGTCCTTTTGTTTCTACCATTCCTAATGCATTTGCGTTTGCCATGTTTATTTCCTCCGATTATTTTCTTGTTTTTAGATTTATATGAAAGTCTGTAATCTTATTCTTGATGAGGCAAGATTACTTCTACTTCTGCGTGTGGACGTGGGATTACATGAACTGAAATCAATTCACCAACGTTTTCAGCTGCAGCTGCTCCAGCATCTGTCGCTGCTTTGACTGCGCCTACATCACCACGAACTAAAACTGTTACCAATCCAGCGCCGACTTGTTCTTTACCAATCAAAGTTACGTTAGCGGCTTTGACCATTGCATCAGCTGCTTCGATTGCGCCGACGAGTCCTTTTGTTTCTACCATTCCTAATGCATTTGTGATTGCCATGATTGTATCCTCCAATTTTAATGTTTAATATTGACTATTTTAGTTTTTCCAATACGCGTTGAACCAACAAGGTTACCAGTTCTTCTTCGTTTGATCCGTCAACTGCTACTGCTTTTGGTTCTTCCACTGCCATATTTTCTGCTTGTCGCAGGTCTGACAGTTCAGCTGTTCCGTAAGCTACACGACGTATATTGAAGAGATTGAGCGGGCTGACATTATCAGATGTCGCGCTGCCACCTACTGCTCCACACCCCAAAGTAAAGGCTGGGAAGAGACCAGTCGTTGCACCGACACCACCCAGAGCTGCTGGCGTATTGATCAGCAGGCGAGATACTGGTTTTTTCAGTGCAAATTCACGAATAATTTCTTCGTTTTGACTGTGAATAGCAAGAGTGTGGCCTGCACCTTCATGATGCAAGATCTTAATACTCAGCTCACAAGCTTCCAACCAGTCCTTGACAGTGTAGAAGCCTAAGACTGGAGCCAGTTTTTCCATAGAATATGGATACTGCTTGCCGACACCTGTTTCTTCTGCAATCAGAACACGAGCGTCTGCCGGAACAGAGATACCAGCTAATTCAGCAATCACCTGAGGTGTTTTACCAACCATCTTCGGATTCATCGCACCACTCGGTTGGATAATGAAAGCACCCAGTTTCTTAGCATCTTCTGCTGGAACAAAGTAAGCACCTTGTTTCTTGAACTCTGCTACAACCTTTTCCTTCATATCTTCTTCGACGATGATAGATTGCTCAGATGCACAAATCACACCATTGTCAAAGGTTTTAGAATCCAAAATCTGACGAACTGCTTTTGGCACATCTGCTGTTCTTTCGATGAAGGCTGGACCATTACCAGGACCTACACCGATTGCTGGTGTACCAGATGAGTATGCTGCTTTGACCATGGCATTTCCGCCAGTCGCCAAAATGAGATTTGTATCCTTGTGTCGCATCAACTCATTGGTAGCTGCGATGGATACCCGATGAATCGCACTGATGGCTCCATCCGGACAGCCAGCTGATTTAGCAGCTTTCTTGATGACTTCAACTGTTTCCTCAATACTCTTAAGAGCATTTGGGTGAGGTGAGAAGACGATACTGTTTCCTGCCTTCAAAGCGATCAAAGCCTTATACATAACTGTTGATGTCGGGTTGGTTGATGGAATCAAGCCAGCAATGACACCGACTGGAACTCCAACTTCCAAGACTTTCTTTTCCTTGTCTTCGCGGAGAACCCCAACAGTTTTCATATCCTTGATTTCTTCAAGAATACCTTTGGAAGCAAGAGCATTTTTCAATACCTTGTCTTCCCAGCGGCCAAAGCCAGTTTCCTGAGCCGCCATTTTTGCTAGGCGTTCACGCTCATCATAACAAGCTTTCGCTACTACTTTTACAATGGTATCAATTTGCTCTTGGCTCATTTTAGCAAGTTCTTGTTGGGCTTTCTTTGCATCCCGAATCAAATTCCTTACTTCCTGAATCGATACCAAATCTTTATCTTCTAAAAACATCCGCAATTACTCCTCTCCTATTGTTTCCATCAAAGTCTCAACGAGAAGTTTCTTGTTGGCAAATTTTATTTCTTTCTTGCTGAGACGGATACCTTCTTGATGATAGGCAAGGCTTCGTAGTTCGACGACTTTTAGTTTTTCCAGTTTTTCTCTGGTGTAGGTCCTTGTCTCTCCTTCAAGCTTCTCTGCTGGTTTAGCCTTAGTTTCCTTTACAGGCTGAGGCTTTTCTTCGATTTTTTCTGAAGGGATTGTTTCCGCCGTAGAAGCAATCTCCTTTTTAGCTGTTTTACTATTTCTCTTTGGTGCAAAGAGAATGTCTGTCTGGTTATCCAACCTAGAAATTACATGGCTGGCCAGATAGTAAGGTTTATCCTGTACCAACTCAACTGCCGCATCAACCGCTGAGCGGACTGCACTGACATCGCCTATCAATTGAACTGTGTTTAAACCAGCTTTGACCGTTTCAATATTAAGCAATGATACATTGGCAGCCTTCAAAGCCGCATCTGCCGCAACTACAGCACCTAGATAACCTTTTACTTCAATTAAACCTAGTGCTCTATCTGCCATTTAATCAACTCCTAATCAATAACTTTTAGGATCATTTGCTACTGCGATGACTGCATTCGCAAATGCGTCGCAGGCAGCTCGGCAGGCTGACTGTGATCCGACCAGAAGTCCGCCGGCAAAGTTGGTTTCGCTCGGTGGTCCATAGAAGGCTCCAACTTGCACATCCGCCGCTTTCAAAGCCGCATCCAGTGCCACCATAGCTTCACCCGGTGGAGCAATCAAGTAAGCAATCGCTGTTCCTTCTTCCGCATTAGCTCCCTCTGACAGGTAAGAGCCCGCACGAGAGATACAATGAGCAAAATAAGGAATGCTGTCATCATCATTGGCACTGTAGAAGCTAGCCCCATTTTCGATTTCATAGACTGCTACATCCAGACCGCTGCGAACTTCTTCTGGGTTTGGACCAGCCAAGATACCGATGACTTCACCAGCCAGCTTAGTTGAAGCGTTGCCTGCACCAGCGTACATACTGCGAGCATAGACTACTTCGACATCTGCTGCCTTGGTTGCTTCATCCAAGGCTACATAAGTGACATCATCACAGTCAGAAGTGATAATTCCCAGGCTTCTGTGATGTGGTTTAAGCTCCAAAGAAGCTGCCAAACCTGCATCCACGTTCGAAATCAGAAGGGCACTTAATACACTTGCACCTAATCGATCATTTTTCAAAGCCACTACCTCCTATTATTTCAAATCAATTCCTGATTTCTTATTATCAAGAATCTTCTTAATGATTTCTGCTACATAGGCTCCAGCTTCAACGGCTGGTGTTCCGCCTTTATGAATATTGGAAACAACGGTCCGTTTCGCTTCTGGCATACCAACTGTTGGCTTGTAAGCCAGATAAGCACTCATGGACTCAGCTGTTACCAGACCTGGACGCTCACCAACCAGCATACAGATAACTTCTGCACCAGTCAGTTCTGCGATTTGGTCCATAGCTGCAACCCGAGCATGCTTGATAAAGAGTACTTCGCCAAAGTCCAGTCCGAACATTTTCAGACCTTGCTTCAGAGCTGGGAGGAAGTCTTTGACGTTAGCCTCGATAGCTGATGAGCTAAGACCATCACCAACGACAATCTGAACTTTGGCATTAGGTTTGCATTTTTCCTTGATAATCGCCTGCTGATCTTCTGGGAAGATGCGGCCAAAATCTGGACGTGTCAGGTACTCATCCTTAGTAACTGCCTTTGTCTGTACAGGAATGAAGCCCATTTCCTTGATAAAGTCATCTGAAACATAGGAGAAGACCGCATCCTGAGCTGCCGCATGGTCTGCTCGGAAACGCAGAACAGTTTGTGTCTTGTAGCGATCACCTGCCCGCCACAAGCCCAGACGTGCCGGAGTAAATTTCTTAATCTTCCGGTAGGCTTCTTCATTGATGGCATTCGGAATCAAGAACTGTTCCTGGATATCTACTTCTGTTATATCTGGAATGACGCCATCTTCTATCACTGAAGTGTCTTGTTTGACTTCTTCCTGCAGAGAAACTGCAGATTTTTCAACTTTATTCTGGTCAGTCGCTGCTGTTTCTTTAGCAGCTGAGTCGCCGCCCATCTCATTTAACAATGAGCGAATCATTTCTTTTAATTGCAATTCATCCACAATGATTTCCTCCTTGCTAATTTTGTCTCATAAAGATGGAGCCGTCTCCGCCGATTTCTGTCAGGTGGCCATCTTCCATCAAGCCCATCTTTTCCATCCACTCTTCAAATTCCTTGATTGGACGTCTATTGAGAAGTGAACGCATGGTTGCTGTTTCATGGTAACCAGTTGTTTGATAGTTAAGCATGATATCGTCACCATGAGGAATCGCCATGATGTAGTTAACATTAGCTGCTCCGAGAAGAACCAAGAGATTTTCAGCGTCGTTTTGGTCAGCCTTCATGTGGTTAGTGTAACAGATATCACAACCCATTGAGATACCAGTCAGTTTGCCCATGAAATGGTCTTCCAAACCAGCACGGATAACTTGCTTAGAATCATAGAGATATTCAGGTCCGATAAATCCAACAACGGTATTTACCAAGAATGGATCGAAGCGTTTAGCGAAACCATAACAACGAGCTTCCATAGTCACTTGGTCTGCTCCATGGTGAGCGTCAGATGAAAGTTCAGAACCTTGACCTGTTTCAAAGTACATGACATTCGGTCCAGCAGCTGTTCCCACTTTCAGAGCTGTATCCCAAGCTTCCTGAATGATTTTAGCATCAAAACCAAAGGCTTCATTTCCTTTTTCAGAACCAGCGATAGACTGGAAGACCAATCCTGTCGGAGCACCTTGATTCATGGCTTCAATCTGAGTAGTAACGTGAGCCAGTACACAGTGCTGAGTTGGAATCTTGTACTCTTCGATGAAGTCGTTAAACTTATGCAAGACCCGCTTGACGCTTTCTACTGAGTCGTCTACTGGGTTCAATCCTAAGAGAGCATCCCCACATCCATAGGCAAAACCTTCCATAGTAGAAGCCATAATCCCGTCTGGATCGTCTGTGGTATGGTTTGGTTGAAGACGAGAAGAAAATGTTCCCGGCATACCAATTGTTGTATTAGCATGTTTGGTAATGACAATCTTATTGGCAGCTACAATCAAGTCCAAGTTGGTCATCAACTTAGCAACCGCTGCTACCATTTCAGAAGTCAACCCACGAGACAGCCACTGAATATCTACGTTCTTAGTCTTGTTATCCAAGATCCACTCACGCAATTCTTCTACTGTCCAATTCTTAATCTTTTCGTAAGTACGAAGATTGACGTCGTCAATGATAATCCGTGTTACTTCATCTTCTTCATAAGGCACTACCGGATTATTGAACAAATCAGACAGTTTCAGCTGAGCTAGTACAACCTTAGCAGCGACACGCTCTTCAGCAGATTCTGCTGCTACTCCGGCTAGTTGGTCTCCGGATTTGTACTCATTGGCTTTGGCCAGCACTTCTTTTACGGATTTAAATTCGTAAAGCCGACCAAACAATTTTGTTTTCAAAATCATGGATTACTTCCTCCTTTGTGTAAATAAAAGTTTAATTAAACACCAATGTTTTCACGACAATCGGTAAGACCGATCCTTCAATGACTGGATTACCAATATCGATATAGTCGCCATTTTGAACATCCACTGAGTCAATGCAAACAAATGGATAATCCTTAGGCAACTGAGCAAAGAGACATTGACCTAAAACCTTGGCCATATCTTCTCTGACAACCACTAGCAACGGAATTTTCTTTTCAATGCTTTCGCTCATTCCCTTGACAATAGCCTCTGCGTATTCCAAAACCCGGGCGAAGCTTGGGCTTTTTTCTCCATTGATTGCCAAAGCCACCTGCTGGACTTCATTTTCCAGTGTGAACCAGGCCACCTTGTCCCTGATAATCTGCTGCAGTCCCTCCTTATCCTCATGCTCATCAGAAGCAGCCAGTTTGAGAACTGGAATGTTCTTAATAGGAAGGATATCGGAGATGTAGGTAATGGTACTGCCGCTGACATCGGTCGTATGGCTGCCCGCTCCAACAACGGTTGCCCGGATGGTCTCAGCTGACTGGATGACTTTCTTTTGATCAAAAATCTTGGATTTACTCAGCGCCCTGCCTAGCAAGATACCGATATCCCCATAGCGGAAATCATCCGCCGAGGTCGTTTCCAAGTATATTCCATCAGCTACACCACCAGAGAAAGATACGCAGTGGAGATCATAGTTCAACTTGAGACCGTGGTTGGTCTGTAGGAGCTCATAGTAAGGACTGTGATTGTCAATTCCTACAGACTGTTCTAATACGGAGACCATTTCTTGAATCAGCCGATCCAAATCAGCCCGATGGACCGTTTCACCAACTGCCAGCTGAAGCCCCTGCTCTGCAATGATAGTCTGCAGTTTTGGAGCAATATAGCTAATCCGCTGGGTCTGCGGATCCATCTTTATCAGCCGACCTCCGATATCAAAACACCCTGTATCAATCACATCTCCTTCTCGGAAGACTGCCAGATTGGAAGTCCCCCCACCAATATCAATATTGACGACTGATGTATGATGCTCTTGAGAGTACTGATGGCTGCAGGCCCCTTTACCTGCGATGATGCTCTCAAGGTCTGGGCCAGCTGTCGCAACGACAAAGTCCCCAGCATAGCCACTCAGTGCTTGGAGCACCTGACTGGCATTTTCCTTGCGAGCCGTCTCACCAGTAATGATGACTGCTCCCATCTGAATATCTTTTTTCTGAATGCCTGCTTTCGCATACTCATTCAGAACAAAGTTTTTGATCTTATCCACCTCAATCAAGAGTTGATCCGAAATTGGTGTGAAGATAATTTCACTTTTATAAAGAACTTTTTTATCTGTAATATAGACACGAGGAATAGTAAACACAGAAGCAATATTCTCGATGGTAAGCTCTGAAAGGATCAGCTGTGTAGTGGCTGTCCCGATATCAAGCCCCACACTCAAAATTTTATCTGACATACTAAAAACCTCCAAAAAAAGACGCTCAAAGCAATGCAAACAAACAGAGTTCATTTACATTCTTCAAGCGTCATTGCTTTTTTCGACTGACATCATTGTTAGTCTGGTAGTATTTATTTTTTAAAACGAATGGTCGTTATCGTCCCCTCATGGTCTGAGTGGATAGACAAGGTTCCAAACAATTTTCCTTGGACAAAGCGCTCCACCAAGAGCAGACCCAGATGATTCTCAAAGGAATGCTCTTGATTGTAACCGCTACCATTATCCAGTACTTTTAAAGTTATTATATCATTTTTAAGTCCAACCTGCAAATGGATTTGCGGTTTTTCTAGATTTTTTTTGTCCTTAAAAGCATGTTCATAGCTATTCTGCAGTAATTCATTGACGATTAGCGCCAGTGAAGTAGCCCGGCTGCTGTCAAGACAGAGTTCCGGTTCCAAGCTGTAGGTCAGGGCTATTTCCCTATGCCCAGAAAAACAGCGCTGAACATTTTCGATAACTTTCTTCAGCAGATGCTCAATCTGAATGCTGTCATCCTGCTGAGAAGACAGGAGCTCGTGAGTCGCCGCTATGGAGAGCACACGATTCATACTGTCATTAAGAGCTTTTTTGGTGTCTGCTCCTGGACTTTGCTGAGCCTGTAGTCGCAGCAAGGAAACAACGGTTTGCAAGTGATTCTTTACCCGATGGTTCATTTCACGAATGGTAGTTGTATGGGTTAAGAGCTGCGCTTCCTTTTCCTTGATGTCTGTAATATCCTTACAGATCATGACCACATTTTCACTCTCAGCCAGCAGGTAGCGCTTGACCAAAAAGCAATAAGTGCCATAATGTACCTCAACTTGGTGAGGTTTTTCTTGAGGGGCTTGCGGTCCCAGTTGCTGGATTTCTTCAAAAGGCAGACTGTCTAAGACCAGATTGCTATAGTGCATTCCCTCAATCGAGTCCATATAACCTAGCTTATAGCGATAAGAATCAGCAGCAGCCTGATTGAAATACTTGAGATAGCCCTCCCGGTCAAAGATCAGACAAGCTTCATCTATATAATCAAATAAAACAAACTGCTCTTGCGCTGTAATCTCAGGATTGCTCCGTAACTCAAAATCGTCGTCCTCTTTATCTAAAGAAAAGTGGTCCGGTAAAGTCTGAGGAGCATTTCTTTCGATAATCAGCGTTCCAATGACCCGCTCTTCTCTCACTATCGGAAAGACCGTCTGATGGATGGCTAAGCCCTCCTGCGATCTGGCCGAAAGCCCTATCGAAGGAGCACCCGTCTCCAAGGTCCGGATAACACCTGGCTCATTTTCCAGATAGGCCATAGCACCCACGACCGAGTTTTCGTACAAGCTGAGCTTGCTTTCCGGCTTTTTATGAAAGATGACAATGGCATGTTCCGAAAAGATATTCTTTACGTCAATGAAGACATCTTCATTTGCATAAGCTGAGTTTTTCAATAATTCGTCAGCCTGTTGGACAAGATGCTCGATATCAGCCTCATCCAAATTTGTCTGTTCCTGACAAAGCTGCTTTATCTTATCTTTATACATCATTACACATCATCTTGGAGCACCAGCAATTTAGCAATCTCAATCATCGGCACTCTCTTTTGCATACTAATTGTCCGAATGCGTTTGAAAGCTTCTGGCTCTGACAAATGATCACGAGCCATCAGTAGGCCTTTGGCCTTTTCAATCACAATCCGATCGTCTATCTTTTTCGACAGCTTGACCATTTCATTGGACATCTGTTGTAGCTCGCGGCCTTTCTCAATGCAGACCTCTACCATCGGAATCAAGGACTTGGCATCCAAAGGTTTAACCAAATAAGCACTAATGCCATTGGTTTTGGCCTTTTGGATATAGTGCTCATCACTGTAGGCTGACAGTAGAATCACGCTATAAGCCAAGGCATCTTCCAGTATCTTCTTGCCTGCTGTCAGACCATCCAAAAGCGGCAGTTTGATATCCATCATGACCAAGTCACAACGATATTTCTGACACAAATCAATAGCCTCAAAGCCATCAGATGCTTCAGCTACCACTTCATAATCGCCAGCTTCTAAGATCTTTCGAATATCTAATCTTACGATTGGATCATCATCAACAATTAGAATTCTGCCCTTCATACTTCCCCTCGACAGTTTTATTTTTATGTCCGAGTTACGACCGTGCTGGAGAAACCTAAAATCTCTTCCAGACCTTGTAAAACGGCAATGAGAGCTGCCTCAACAGAAGAAACGTCGCCTGTCATCACAACAGAGCCGCTGAAACGATCCACAAAACCAACTTGAACATCCGCAGCCTTGGTCGCAATATCAACCGCAATGATAGCCGCTTCACTCGGAGTGATCGTCAAGATTCCAATCGCATCCATAATCTCTGCCTGTAATCCCAACTTCTCAAAAATGACTTCATCGGGATTGGCGATAAGGTGCGCCAAGGTCACTTGTTTCCCAGGAACGTATTCCTGTATCATTCTTTGTTTTTCTTCCAATTTAGTAAACCTTCTTCATGATTTTAAACGTTCAGAAGTGTACTGCATGCTCTTAATCATTATACAATAATTTTGGCATAACAGCAATTCAGAGGATTAAAACGCTTTCTCTAATACTTTAAGCAGTTCTTCTGCCGTAGGGACACGAGGGTTAGTCGGAGTACAGCCATCATGCAGGGCAGCTTCTGAAATTTCTACCTTGTACTGAGCAAAGACATCTGCTTTCACACCGTATTCTCTCAGAGAAGTTGGCATCTCCAGCTTTCTCTGCAGCTTCTTGATAGCTTCAACCAGCTGCCTTACTCCTGAAACAGGGCTTGAAGCACTGCATCCCAGTAGTTTGGCAATATCCTGATAGCGGCTGGCTACAGTCTTGTCCACTGCCTGCCGGCCCCGATTACTGAGATCGATACCAGCATTATACTGAATGACATGGGGCATTAAAATACTGTTTAAACGACCATGAGGAACATGGAATTTGGCACCTGCCGCATGTGCCAGACTATGGTTGATACCCAAGTAAGCTGTATTGAAGGCCATACCTGCCAGAGTGGATGCTGCGTGCATCTTTTCACGCGCTTCTACATCCTGACCATTTTTGTAGGCTTTAGGCAGATATTCAAAGACTAGCTTAATTGCCTTTTCAGCCAAGGCATCGGAGAAGTCGGTTGCTTCAGTGGATACATAGGCTTCAATAGCGTGAGTCAGCACATCCATTCCTGTATCTGCTGTGATGTTGCTAGGAAGAGACATTACCAAATCCGCATCCAAGATAGCAACATCTGGCAGAATTTCACTGGTCACCAAAGGATACTTGGTGCCTTTGTCTGCATCTGTGATAACAGAAAAGTCGGTCACTTCAGATCCAGTTCCACTTGTCGTCGGAATGGCAATGAGAATGGCCTCTGAGAAGGCACCCTGCTTCTTGGCAAAATAATACATAGCCTTGGAAGCATCAATGGCAGAGCCTCCGCCAATAGAAAGCACAATGCTGATTGGCTTGTCTCCTGCACTCTTGATACCAGCCACAACTGTTTCGATTGGCGGATCAGGCACAATATCCGTGAAAACAACAATATCATTGCTGTCATCAAAGTTGGCTAAAATAGCATCCAGCGTGCCAGATGTCTTCAAAAAAGGATCGGCAACGACTAAAATATGCTCGTTTTTATAATGGCTTAATTGCTGCAGAGCGCCCTTGCCCACATGCAATTCAGTCTTATAGGAAATCTTATACATCTTTTCTCCTTTCTGTTGTATCTGTTTTTAAACAAAAAGAAGCTATATGAAAATAAGACTGCTCCCCTACACACGTCACAGCATTTTCATATAGCTTCATTGCTTATTTATCTTCAGTACCCCTTTGTACTATATTGAATTATAACACAAAAGCGCTTTCATGGCAATAAAAAAGTCATTAATATAAGAAGTTTTTAGTGCCGCTTCTCCTTGCAGAGCCAAGCTTATTTGAAGGATTAAATTTTTATTAAAATTTGATTCGTTTTCCTTGTAATTACCTGTGAAAGGTGTTACAATCTAGTTACTAGGAAATTGATTTTAGTACTTTTAAGGATATGGAAGTCTGGTGCAAATCCAGCGCGGTCCCGCCACTGTGATAAGCTTTTCGGCTTTAAGTCAGGTCTTTATTCTTAAATTTTAGTAGATTTCATGCCTCGATGTAAGGTAGTGATGTCAGTTTGGAACAAACATTTTAGCTTAGTTTCCATTATTGACTCTACGTTTAAGTACGTTAATTTTCTAAAGATGAGGTTTTTCTTGTCTTTCTGCAAAGGAGCAGAGTCAATAATTGGAAAGCTAGTGCTAATCAACGAAGCTTAGCATGAAGATACAATGATGTATAGGCTGCTTTCTTTTTCGAAGATTAAAATAAGTTCTGTCCTTACAAGACTCGGTAAAGTCCGAATTGGAAAGACAGAACTTTTTCTGTTTCTTTTTATCACTGGCGCTTGCTTGCCCAACGCTCAACATCCGCCTTGGTGATATTGTGGAAGACCTTGGCACCTCTTTCATAGGCCACATCTTCTTGATGTTTGGTAAAGTTGATTACTCGAGCCAAGGCAAAGAAGTAATCTGACAGACGATTGACAAAAATTAGGACATTATTGTTAATTTCCGTAGTCCACATGGTCCCTACGATGTGACGCTCTGCCCGTCTTGCAATGGTCCGAGCCACATGGATCATGGAAGCAATCTCGTCGCCGCCCGGCAGGATAAACCTTTCCAAAGCTGGTGGAATTTCTGCGTAGGTATCAATCCTCTCCTCAATCCAGTCAATCAGCTGCTGATCGACCTTATAAGGGTAAACTCCCTGAGGCGTAGAGAGGTCTGAACCACAGTCAAAGAGATAATGCTGCAGCTGGAGCAGCTCATCTCTCAGCTTATCATCCTTGTCCAGCTTGGTAATGGTATAACCAATCCAAGAGTTAAGCTCATCAATGGTTCCGTAAGCATTAACTCGTTCTGCATCCTTGGCGACACTTTGGCCGCCAACTAGCTTAGTCAAGCCCTTGTCACCTGTTTTTGTATAGAGTTGCATATTTTTCCTCCTTTAAGTCACATTTTTGCGAATATCAACATAATCTTCTTCTTTCAAGCTACCTTCTGCAAAGGTTGGCATATGCTCCATGGTATAAACAGCATTTTCCAGCAGAAAGAAAGCCAAAGGACAGCCCGAGCCTTCACCCAGTCGCATGTCCAGCAAAAGCATGGGCTCCAGTCCTAAAAAGTCACTGACCAGTCTGTAGGCAGGCTCTGTCGAAACATGGGAAGCAAACGTATAATCCAAGACATGAGGAGTCAGCTGATGGGCAATCAGAAGCCCCGTCAGAGAGATAAGACCATCCACTACACAAGGCAGCTGATAGCGGGCGCAGGCAAGATGAGTGCCTGCCATAGCCAGCATATCTAGCCCACCAAGCTTAGCGGTCAGATCCAGAATATCTCCATAAGGAGCGTGGCAATCCAAACACCGCTGGATAACGGCAGTTTTATGAGCCTTCATATCCTGAGTCAGACCAGCTCCATAGCCTGTGACGTCTTCTGCTTTGAGACCGAGAACTGCCGCAATGACAGCAGCCGAGGTGGTGGTGTTGCCAATCCCCATTTCCCCTGTTCCAAAGAGACGAAAGCCGTCTTTGATCAAAGCCTCTGTCTTCCTGTAGCCGACTAGAATTGCCGCTATAGCCTGCTCGCGAGTCATGGCCTGCTCCTCGAGCATATTGCGTGTCCCATGACAGACCTTGTCCCTATTCTCCTCAAAGATATCCTTCTTGCAGCCAATGTCTACCAGGCAGATGTCTGAACCAGCATGCTTGGAAATAGCACACAAGCCTGACTTCCCTGCTAGAATATTGCAAGCAACAGTATAGGTCGTTTCTTGAGGATTGGCAGAAACGCCTTCAGCCACGATGCCATTATCTGCCACGTAGACGAGAACAATCTTCTTCTCCAAATCAATCGAACCAGAAAACATGGCATGCAAGCGAGCATAGATAGTTTCGAGCTTTCCCAAGGAACCTGGCGGCTTTCCTAGCTGATCACAGTAGCGCTGGCCTTCTTGAAGCTTGTCTTTATCTATCGGAAGAATCTGCTCAATAATTTTTTCTAAGTCTTTCAAACTAGTCTGTCTCCTCCCTGACCGGCTGCACCCCTTCAAAAATAATCCTGCTCAAGGTCCGAGTCTGATAATAAGCCCCACTGGCTGAGCGAGCTAGTTCAGCCTCTAGCTTGGGCAAGATTTCTAGCTGTTCCCTGTTCAGCAACAGACCAACCAATGTACCACTATGGGCAACATTGAGGCCTAAACACTGGTGTTCTTTTACCAAATTCAGTAATTCTTTCAGATAGGGTTTGGGCAGCCGTTGGTTATTCAACAAAGCACTATAGCTCGCTAAATGGCCAATCTTTTCCAAACTCTTCTCCTGACAAGCCTCCTGAAAGAGAGGAAACAAACGCTTGGACTCCTCAGCCGGATAGCTAGGACTGTCCTTCATCCGAACCAAGTCAAGAGTTGTCACCATCTCCACAGGCTCCAAGATATAGACATAGAGCTCCGGTCGCCAGTCTGTCTGCCAGACCACTTGACCAGTCAGGGGATTAATGACCGTCCAGTCCGCAAAAGCCACCGAGTCAGTAGGCTCAATCTTGGCACAGAGATGAGTCAAATCTGATGCCTTTAGAAGCTGCTTTTGTCCCAGAGCAGATACTTGCAGGCAGCTAACCATATCTGCTGTACTGCTGGAATAGCCCTTGCTGACGGGCAGGTCTGACTCCTGGACAAAGGAGAAAGCATTGGCCTTAGGCAGGAGCTCTAAAGCTCGCCTTACCTTTTCACCTTGGGCTTGCCTTGCGAGAGACGAAGCCCCGTCCAATCTCACTCGACTGCGCTTCTCAATCCCATAGGAGAGCAGGACCTCCTGCTCTCCTACTATACCTTGAAATAACTCACCGCAGGAACCTGGACAGGAAACGATGCCCTTAGTCATAAGCTGCCTCTTTCGCCAAGACCTCTGTCAGACAAGCCAGAAGCTGTTCATTTTCCTGATGGCTGCGGATGGCTATGCGGTAATGTCGGTCTGTCAGATCATGATAATTTTGACAGGAACGGATAAAAATCTTTCTCCGCCGAAGCTCCTGACGCAGGTCCAGCCGACCTAAATATTCAAAGAAGATATAGTTGACACTAGGCTTGACCGGCCGAATCTGTGAAAATGCAGTCATTCCTTGAAAAAGGAAATCTCTTTCTACTCGAAGCCACTCCTTGGTAGCTTCCTGATAGGCCTGATCCTCCAAAAGGACAGGCAGGGCGTGATCCGCCATAGCATTGACCGACCAAGGAGCGCGGTTCCCCTCTATCTCATCAAAGCAAGTTGGATGACAGCTGAGAGCATAGCCTAGTCTCAGACCAGGAATAGCATAAAACTTGGTCAGAGACCGCACCACTACTGCATTTGGATAGGCAGCCAGACGTGAGACGAAGCTATAGTCCTCCTCATCGTCCAGAAAGTCTATAAAAGCCTCGTCCAATATCAAAAAGATTTGCCGCTCCTGCAAGTAGTCAGCTAGCTTTTCTAACTCAGTACGCCGAATCAAGCTACCCGTCGGATTATTGGGATTGCAGATGAGCACAGCGTCTCCTGCAGTCAGTGAATCCAAGGCTGGCAACATGTCAGCTAGATTCCACTCATAGGATGGGGAAGGGAGGCTAAAGCGCTCCACCTTGGCCTGCACTTGCAAGAAGGCTTTTTCATATTCCATGAAAGTAGGGCTCAGAGTCAGGACTGTTTTTGGACGCAGGAAGCGGGCCAGCTCATAAAAGACTTCTACCGCACCATTTGCCAGCAGGACATTGTCCTTGTCCAGCCCATGATGCTGGGCCAAGAGCTCTCTGGAGTGGTTGTAGCTGATGTCTGGATAATGAACCAGCCAATCAATGGACTCGGTCAGACAAGCCCTCAGCTTTTGAGAAATCCCCAAAGGATTGATATTGGCACTGAAATCCAGACAGTCTTCTAAAGAAAAACCCAATTCCTCAGCCAAAGCTGCCGCATTTCCCCCGTGCTCTACTTCCATAAATAGACATTCCTTCCTCGTTTCCTTGTTAGAATCTAGTATACCATATTCGACTTCTCGTCCCTAGTCTGCCTCCAGATAAGCCTGAAGACGGTCAATTCCTTCATTTTCCGTCGCTGATATTTCAAAAATTTCCTTGGCTCCAGCCGCTTTCAGCTGCCGCCGTGCTTTTTCAATCTGTTCTTCCTTATCAGCCATATCAATCTTGGTGACAATACCAATCACTTCTTGATTGAAGAGGGAGGAAAAGCCCTGAGGAAAGGTCTGCATCTGATTGGAAGCTGCGACCAAGAGACCAATCACATCGGCATCTGCACCCGTCACGTTCAAGGCATTATAATACCTACGATGCTGGAGAAATTCTCCAGGAGTATCAATGATGGTATCATGAAACTCAACCGCCTGAGTCTTATAGTAGGTCAGCTCCAAACCCTTTAGTCGCTGGGTCAGAGTGGTCTTACCCACTCCGACCGGACCGACAAACATGATTTTTTTCATATCTTGCATCCATTCCTCTCTATGACAGGGGACTGCCCGCTATTTGCTGAGCTGGGCTTCCTTGCTATCTAGTTTGATAGTTTCCCTGCCATTGAGCAGTACACCTTTATTTTCATCGCGGCCTTGCAGATAGTAAAGGGCATCGTCCTGACCGTAAGTTTCAATTGCCTTAGTTTGCAAAAGACCGATTCCCTTGCTAGGATCTCTCAGAAGATTGAAGATGATGCCCATTTGCAGTTTAGGGAAGTCCTTGAGCATAGCATAGTCGCCATTACTGTCACCGGCAATTAGGATTGGTTCTTGATTGTCATGATTGACAGCAATTAGCTTCTTGATGGTTTCTGTCTTGCCCTCACCTTGAGTCTGAGCATAGTTAGTATCATATTCTGGCTGAATCACACCCTTGTCATCCTTTTTCAGGCGCATAGCCGTGACATTTTCCTTAGGAATATTGTAGCCATACTTAGAATTGCTAGCATAAGGGATAATCACATCGATATAAGATGCTGAGCAGATATAGACATCAATACCGTTGGCCATCAGAGTCTTGTAGAGATTTTGCATTTCCTTGACTGAGCGAACACCCCGCTTGAAGGTTACACTGACTTGGCCAGACTCACCTTTCAGGCTTTCAGGACTTTCCCAGGTTTCAGAAGTCAGCTTGTCCTCAAGAGCCTGGTCAATAGACTTTTCAGATAGGGCTTGAACTTCTTCAGAAGTCATACCTGCATAGAGGTAAGTCACCCATGGATAGCTAATATCTGAGCTGAAGGTGTCACCAATCGCTTCGTAAAGATAGCGAAGTTTAGCAGCAAAGTCTTGGTATTCATCAGTCTTTTTGACTTCTTCCAGAGACTTATCCCCTTTCATTCCCTTATAGCTATTGTAAATAGCTGTGTAGTCAGAAAGCAAGTCAGCCGCAATCTTGTCAATATTCACTGGCTCACCATCTTTGTTATGGTAATCCTCAACAAAATCGTCGCTCGGTATATTGGTCCGTACTGCTTGGTCAAATTCTTCCGGCGTCATCTTAAAGGCTAGATTTTCAATTTGATAGGTAAAGGTCGCTTCGCCAATGTCGTTAATGACTGTCGTATTATCCCAGTCAAAGACGGCATAAGGTTTTTTATTTTTATCATAGCTAGAGCTGGTGTTCCCATTCTCCTTGATGAGCTTAGTCAGGCGGGCATAAAGCTTGTCTTCCCAAACGCCCTTATCCAAAGTCTTAGCCTTGTCCTTATCCGTTGTCTCCGTCTTAGCCGAGGATGACTCAGTCGTCGTCTTATTATTCCCCGCTTGACAAGCTCCCAGAAGCAAAGCCAAACTACAAAGCAGCACAATTCCTTTTGTCCGCATAGAAACAATCCTCCATAAAAAAATAATAGTGCGCAAAAAAATGGCATAGAAAACCCCTTTGATTCTGAAACACTCGCTTCATTGCGATCAAATCAGGCTTCCTTGCCATTTTCTATACTGTTATTATATTATAAACTATCTGGCAGACTTTGTCAATGAAGCGCTTTCAATTTTGTAAAAAAATAAAGGCAGAGAAAAATTATTTCTCTACCTTAGCAAAGTTTTAGAATATAAACGCCATGACTGTTTAACTACATAGGAGATATTCGGAACACCACTCAACTTTTTGTCAGTTACTAAAAACACCTCAAATCAGTTCATCACTTTTCGGATGCTTCTTTATATAAATAGCTGCATAAACAGCATCTACCATGACAGCTGGCAAAGTCAAGGTCAACAAAATTCCCAATAAAACACCAAAAGTAATCTGAATATAGCCTGTTAGGAGGGAGGGAATGATTGTTGCCCCAGCAAAAGCTACAGCAAAATTATTCCACCATGTTTTCTTTCTATCTCCCTTTTTCACTTGATTAAAAGCCCAGACTTTTCCTTGATTCTTTGGGAGATAGTACCAAGCATAGAGACCACATGCAAAGATAAAAAGAAGTAATATAAAGATAACATAAATTAGAGTGAGAGGGGATTGATATATCTCCTTGCCTCCTATAGGACTACCGTCTGAAATAACCATTAGTAAACCAATAAAATTTAGACCTATCACTAAGCTTAACACTGTGAGGGCTATTAAATAATATGTTAAAACCTTCCATGCATTTATTAAATAGGGAATAAAAGAAATGATAATACCCAATATATTCACAAGACCGCAAAGCAAAGAAAGCCCTTTAAAGATACCTAGGTAATCTTCATAACTTCCAACCAAATACATAAAACCGCTTAATGCCAAACCAATCCATGGATATAATTTAATATAACCTAAACTGACACCATGTGTGATCAAAGGACCATGGTATCTTTCTCTTTCTATATTAGTAATCTTTGCTTTATCTTTCATATTCACCTTCACCATTAACTAAACCACCCTCCTACTGTTTTTAAGCGATCATTGCTTTTCTCAACTCTTCTTTTGCTTGTTGAACAATAAATAACTGTTCATTCTCTTTGGCCAATTCCTCAAAACATGTCAGCGCCTTTTCTTCATCACGATTGAGCTGCGCATTAATGCCTTTGTAGTAAAGATTAAACAAATAAGAAAACTTATTTTTAGCAGTATGAGTCTCAAAAAAGGGATTAGGCTGTTTATTTATTACTAAATCATGAATCGCCTGCATTTCTTCTAGCAAAGAATCTTTGAGCTTTAAAAGGGATTTTCTATTGGTCGCCACTCCTTGCAAACGAGACAGCCAATATTGATACTTCTCTTCGTCTGCTAAATGAATAGAACACAGTATCAATTGTCTAAAAATCGTTAACTGTCTAAAAGTTGTTACTTTCTCTAAACTATGATTTGAAATCGTTGTTTCTAATATACTCAGAGCATCCTTAAATCTTCCTTCGGCAAGCTCTATCCTACATTTTCTAAATGTAGTAAAATAGATAGTTTCCGTTGTTTTCCCAGGTTTGCAAATCCCTACAAAGTATCTATATGCATCCAAATCAATATCCTCTAAAAATAGATTATTGGTTCGGAGTGCCCATTGTATTTCTCCATAGATGTAATAGGCTAAAAGAAAAACAAAAGCTATCCAGTACCATACGCTGTCAGACTTTAATTTGAGCCATATATAAACTACAAAAATCCAGAAAATAATACCAGAAATAGATTTATAAATACTTTTTTTCTTCAATGCTTTATAGCGCTGCTCACCAGTTCCTTGTCTTTGCATCAGCTAACTCCTTCTATCGTTGATTTTCCCTTAACTTGAGTTTCTTGTAGCGATTACTACCTTCTTGAACAAAAAGAATTATACTATAGTAATATTTTTTCTTCAATTAGCAACTCCTATACTGATATTTTTGTTTCTTCTAAACTTCTCAGGATTAATTACTCTTATCCATTCTACATTTTTCTTGATAAACAATCCAGTTATAAAGGATACGTTCATATCTCCAGCTTCCCTCTTAATAAAAAAAAGGAAATTGTTTCTTCGACAATCCCCTTTAATTCTACCATTTTTCAGGCACTTGATTTCTCCAGCCTGTGAAAACTTGTGCATAGCCCAATAGATACAAGGGCGTCAATGCGATACTCAAGCCTACCAAGGCAATAATCATATAAAGTCCTGACAGCATAAACAAGCGAGTGATGACTGCTACTGCTGCTGACAAGCAGCACAGGACGATGGCATGAATCTGCAAAATGTTAATCTTTTGTTTCTGTTCAAAATATCTCAATTTTGAAACGATCACCATCTGATAGAGCAAATTAATCAGCTGGTAGGAGAAGCTGAGTATGATAAAAATCATAAAAAATGCTAAGTAGTTCTCACCAAAAAAGATGGAGCCCCAAAAGAGTAATTCAAAATGAAGAAATAGGTAAGAGCTGGTCGGAATGAGCTGCAAGGCTTTGGTATCAAAAAACTTTTGGAACAATAAGAAGGCTAGCAACAAGATAGCGATGTGCCCAATCGTAAACTGCATGACCATCATGCTCCGCTCATGAATCTCACCGTGTAGGAAAATCGAAACGATAAATACCAGTGAGATAAAAATTAACTCAATCAAACCGGCTTTATAAAAATCCAAATTTTTGATTGGACTATCATCCGTAATAAGGACATTCAAAAACTCATAATATCTCTTTTTCATATTATACTCCCATTTATTAAAAAAATTCCCTAAACTTTACGAAACTTTCTATAAAAAATTCCGCATTTCATTATATCATATAGGCTATAGGATTAGGAAGTCTTATAAAATATTGGTATATCTTTAGAGGGAATAGACCTTTCTCAATCATTCGCCAAGTTGGCATTTTTCCGCTATAATAGTAAGGATGAAGATCAAAGAAGAAATTATTAACTTAGCAAAAGACATTGGGATTTCTAAGATTGGCTTTACGACAGCGGATGATTTTGACTATCTGGAGAAATCGCTGCGCTTGGCTGTAGAAGAAGGGCGAAATTCAGGATTTGAACATAAAAATATCGAGGAGCGGATCAAGCCCAAGCTCAGTCTGACCTCGGCCAAGACCATCATCTCTATCGCCGTCGCCTACCCCCACAAGCTCAAGCAGCAACCTCAGAAAACGGCCTACAAGCGAGGGAAATTCACCCCTAACAGCTGGGGGCTTGACTACCACTATGTCCTGCAGGATAAACTAGATCGGCTGGCCAAGGGAATCGAAGAGCTAACCGCTGACTTTGAGTACAAGGGTATGGTGGACACGGGTGCCTTGGTCGATACTGCTGTAGCCCAAAGAGCAGGAATCGGCTTTATCGGCAAGAACGGCTTGGTCATCTCCAAGGAATTTGGCTCTTATATGTTTTTAGGAGAGCTAATCACCAATCTGGACATCGAGCCTGATCAGCCTGTCGGCTACGGCTGCGGAGACTGCAACCGCTGTGTGACAGCCTGTCCTACTTCCTGCCTGATTGGTGACGGCAGCATGAATGCCAAGCGCTGTCTGTCCTTTCAGACTCAGGACAAGGGCGTCATGGATCTGGAATTTCGCAAGAAGATTAAGACTGTCATCTATGGCTGTGATATCTGCCAAATCTGCTGTCCCTATAATAAAGGCTTGGACAATCCGCTCGCAACAGAGATTGACCCCGACCTTTCTCATCCGGAGCTCCTGCCTTTCTTGGAGCTTTCCAACGGTCAGTTTAAGGAGAAATTCGGCCATGTAGCCGGCAGCTGGCGGGGGAAAAACATCCTGCAGCGCAATGCCATCATCGCTCTGGCCAATGCCAATGATCGCTCTGCCATTCCCAAAATGCTGGAAATTATAGACAAGGGGCAAAATCCGATTCATGTCGCTACGGCTATCTGGGCTCTGGGTCAGCTGGTGCGTGAGGCCCATCCAGAAATGATAGAATTGGTCATGGGCATCAAAAATCCAACTCCGCAAATCCAAGAAGAGCAAGGCCGTTTCCTAGAGAAATTTGGCCTAGAAGAAAAGCTTGTGATAGAAAACTAAACCGCCGAGATTCTTCAAATCTCAGCGGTTTCTTTATTTTTCTTCTTGTTTGCGGATTTCTTTGATAATGGAGCCCATCTTGACTGACTCGTCGCTGAAATAGCGGTAAAGCCGGCCATCTCCGTCTCCCATGTAGCTGATAGGAGAAAAACGGTCACTGCGGAAAGCATCATTCTCATCAATCAAGTCTTCATCAACCACGCGCCGAGTGACACGGGCGATGACATTGGTCAAGGCACCGCATTCGACCATATCCAGCACCTGACACTCAATGGACACAGGGCACTGGTCTACAAGCGGAGCATCCACGGTCTCGCCGATTGTGTAGCTAAGACCAGTTAAGGCAAACTTGTCCTTGCGGCTGTTGAAGCCAGCAATCTCAGACTCTCTGGTCAAATCCTTCTCTGGGACATTGACTGTGAATTGCTGGTGCTTGGTAATCTCTGTAATGGCATTTCCCTTGGTACGCATGGCAATAACCATCATGCTGCCCAAGGAATAAACCGAGCTTGAGGTTGAAATATTATAGCCGTGCACATCGTCCTTATAGCCTAAAAAGAAGACTGGAAAGCCGAAGTAAAGTTTTCTCGTTTCAAAAGTACGTTTCATATATGTTCCTTTATGTTAAATTTTAAGATTAATCAGCTAACTGAGCTATTTGTCAGCTAAAATTTCCTACTAGCCTATCAACTTTTTTGTCACAGGGTGACGAGCCTGGATAGGAAGCGCAAAATCCTTTATCTCGTCAACGATTTCCCCGTCTGCCATGACCAAAATCCGGTGGCAAAGCGCATAGCTCAGCTTGAAGTCATGAGAGATGAAGACATAGGTCAGCTGGTATTTCTCCCACAAATCATACAGGAGGCGTAACAACCTGCCTTGAACAATGGGATCCAGACCGCTCAGAGCCTCATCAAAGATGAGAATATCTGGCTTCAAGAGCAGACCGCGAGCGATACAAATCCGTTGGAGCTGGCCGCCACTGAGCTGGCGTGCCAGCTGACTCAGAAAGCTTTTGTCTAGACCGACGTCTTCTAGAATGGCTTCTATCTCTTCTCTAGCCACATCCTTTGGCAGAGCCTCTGTCAAGACCTGCTCGACTGTAAAGTGCGGATTGACCGAATGAAGAGAGTCCTGAAAAACCAGCAAGATTCTTACACCTGACTTTTTGACTGAGTAGGGCTGGCCATCCAGCAGGATCTCACCCTGACTAGGTTTTTCTAGGCCAAGCAGCAATTTCGCCAGTGTGCTCTTGCCACTGCCGCTCTCGCCCATCAGGCCGATAATTTCACCCTTCTGGACAGAGAAGTTACAGTCTTTGACAACCATTTTACCATCGAATTTTTTAAAAACATGTCTACATTCCAGCATCTTGTCTCACCAACCGTTCGTATGGATTTCCTAAGATAAGGTCTTGGCTATAGGGTTGCGAAGGATTTTCGAGGAGCTTGTCCACTTGCCCTTCCTCCATGATGGCCCCCTGATACATGACAAGCATCTTGCCTCCCAGCTCTCGCGCTAAATGATAGTCATGTGTTACTGTGATGAGGGTCTTTCCTTTAGCCAGCTGCTCCTTTAAGATAAGGATAATCTGCTCTCGATTGTGGATGTCCAGCGCCGAAGTAGGCTCATCCAAAATGATGGTCTCTGGCTCTAGGCAAAGCAAGATAGCCAGCATGACCCGCTGCAGCATACCGCCGCTGAGCTCAAAAGGATATTTCTTCAAAAGTTCTTCCGGCTCTCCCAGTCTGACCTCCTTCATAGAAGCTACTGCCTTAGTCAGACAAGCGCTCTTTGAAATCTTGCTATGGCTGCGCAGGGTTTCCCAAAAATGGCTTTGAATGGTTTGAAAAGGATTGAACATAGCCATCGGATTTTGAGACATATAGGCCACTTGACTGCCTCGTAGCTGCTGCCAAGCTTTGAGAGAATTTCGCTCCAGATACATAGAGCCATAGTGAACTTCACCTTGCATGCTCAAGGATGAAGGCAGTTGGCCAATCAATATCTTGGTTAAGAGGGTTTTGCCAGAACCACTCCCCCCAATGATGACCAGAGACTGACCCGCCTCCACTTCAAAGCTGATGTCCTGCAGAATGGTCTTTCCCTCAATCTGGGCTGTCAGTTGCTTTACTGCTATTTTTTCCATATCTGTTTCCAGCCTTTCTCTTCAAAGCATTCAGCAAATAGATTAAAGGCGACCACAGTCAGAAAGATAGCCAGTCCGGGCGCCAGCATCATCCAAGTTGCCGTTTGAAAATGGCTTCTAGCATCATGCAGCATCATACCCCACTCGGTAATGTTGGGCTGGACACCGATTCCCAGAAAGGAAAAGCCAGAAATCATGAGAATGATATTCCCGATATTCATGAGCACGATAATCAAAATAGGCTTGTAGATAAAGGGCAGGATATGAGTTTTGAGAATATGAATCTGAGAGAGTCCCATGGTCTGGGCAGAAATGACATAGGCTTCCTCCTTGGCACTCTTGACCAGATTGGCCGTCACCCTTGCATAGTAGACCCACTCTATGATAACAATGGCTAAAATCATATTGGTCATTCCCTGTCCTAATATCCCAACTGTAGCTAGAGAGAGCAGGAAGCTAGGAAAGGCAGAAATGACATTTGCAAACCATAAGAAGGTCGCTTCAGCCTTTCCTTGGTACCATCCAATCAGCAAGCCGACTGCCACACCGATGACCACTTCCAGCAGACTGATGGTCAGGGATAAGAAGAGGGAGTATCGGGCTCCATGAAGCAGACGAGACAAGATGTCTCTGCCCAGCTGATCCGTTCCCAATATATGAACAGCATCAGGTGGCATCAGTTTATTTGAAATCTCTACATGCTGAGGATCAAAAGAGGATAGATAGGGTGCAAAGAGAGCGCAGATGAAGAGGGCCAGCAAAATGACACTTGAAAATATAAATCGTTTAGACATTGCTCCTCCTTTTTCTGACTCTAGGGTCGATCCAGAGCGTCAGCTGCTGGGTTAGAATATTATTTCCCAAGAATAATAGGCCAAATAAAAGCATACAGCACTGGATGATGGGTAGATCCACAGCCTGCAAAGCATCTACAAAGAGAGAGCCGACACCATTCCAAGAGAAGACTTCTTCGACAATCAAGGAGCCTGTCAGAAGATAGACCAAGGTCAGGCTCAGGCCTGTCGCAATGGCTGGCAGGGAATTTCTCAAGAGATGATTCTTGACCAGGAAGAACTTGCTGACTCCGCGCAGGAGGGCATTTTCAACATGGACACTCTTCATCTGTTCTATCACGGCCTTACGGATCAAGGCGGTATATTGGCCAATCAATGACATACTAAGGGTCAGACTGGGAAGAATCAAGCTGCTAAAATCCTGCTTGCCCGAAACTGGCAGCCATCTGAGCTGAACAGCAAAAACCACAATCAGCATGTAACCTAGCCAAAAGCTGGGCATGGAAACGCTGGAAAAGGATAGAAAGCGATTGACCTTATCAAAGAGAGAACCCTTGTAGACTGCACTAAAAATTCCCAAAGGAATAGACGTAAGCAAAATGAGGGCAAAGGAAGTCAAGCCCAGAGAAAGGGTGGACTGGAAACGCTCCAACACCAGGGGCAGGACAGGAACCTTTAATAGATAAGATGTCCCAAAATCCCCACGAAGAGCCTTAGTCAGCCAGCCTAGATACTGCTGGGGCCAAGGTTGATTGAGTCCCAGATATTCTCTGGCTTTTTCCAAGGATTGAGGAGTCACTTGAATCTTAGATATTCTTAAATAGTTTTCTGCTTGATCCGCCGAGGACAGCTTGGCCAAGAGAAAGGTCAATACTGAAATCATCAAGAGGGCAGCAAAGAGAGAAACTATTGTTTTAAATAAATCTTTTTTCATATTTCTTAAAAGAAAAGGGGCGGCTGCTAAGTTTTTAACCTTGGCAGCACTACTCCCTTTATATGCAAATTTGTATGTATGAAGTTAGCTTTTATTTTTTCTCAATATAGCGCAGTGGGAAGGCATTTTCTTCTGGAGCAAAGCGCATGCCATCAAGTTCTCCCTTGCGATAGACAGAGACAACAGATTGGTAAGTGATTGGGATATAGATAGCTTCATCATGGAGCATAGTGAGAACTTTCTTATAACCTTCATCAACTTTTGCTTCGTCTGGCTCAACCAGAGTCGCCTTGATAATGCTGTCCATTTCTGACTTAGATGGCAGAGCTTCTAGGGCAACATTTTCTGGGTGACCATGGTCAGCTGGTGAAGTCAGGGCAGTCATCCAAGCATGCGGATCCCAAGGTGCTCCCCAAGAGAAGGTCAGCATCAAATCAAAGTCGCCAGTCTTAATATTTTCCCAATAGTCATCTTCTTCCATAGCTTTGAGCTGAACGTCAATTCCGATTTTCTTCCATTCGCCTTGGAAGTACTCAACCAAGTCCTTGTCTGTCGCCTTAGACGAAATATAAGGAACATTTAGGCTTAATTTCTTGCCGTCTTTTTCACGGATACCGTCAGAGCCCTTCTTCCAGCCTGCTTGGTCCAGCATCTTTTCAGCCAGCTCGATATCATACTCATACGGAGTGATATTGGCATCAGAGTGCGGTGTAGACTTAGAGAAGATAGTATCAGCTGGTGTTTCTGTTCCGCGGAAAATGTCTTTCGCGATAGACTTCTTATCAACCGCATGGTTCATCGCCTGACGGACAGTCTTGTCTTTGAAGATTTCTTGCTTGGCATTCAAGAGCATGAGGCGGCTGGACATTGGCTGAGATACATCTGTCGTGTACTTGTCATCCTTGGCATACTTGGCAAAGTTATCCAAACCGATAACGCCATTTCCATAGAGCAAGTCTACATTTCCAGACTCAAACTCCAAAGCACGGGTTTGTGGATCTGGGATAATCTTGACCGTTACTTCTTTCAATTTAGGCTTTTCACCCCAGTAATTTTCATTACGGACAAAGGTGATGTACTCATTTGCCTTCTTGTCTTTGACAACCCATTGACCAGTTCCGATTGGCTTTTTGAGGTTATCCTTAGTTGTGTCATCTCCGTCAGGGAAGGCCGCATCAGCTACGAAGCGGATCGGACGAATCATTGATAAATCATAGAGAGTCGCACTGTAAGCTTGTTTGAGCTTGATTTCAAAGGTATGCTCATCGACAACTCGGTAGCTTTCCAGTTGGTTGGTAAAGTCAAACCAAGTGTGGTTTTTCTTATTTTCCTCTGAAAAGACTGTATCGAAATTGCGTTTGACATTCTCTGCATTAAAGTCAGAGTCGTCTGAGAATTTTGCCTTTCTCAGCTTGAAGGTATAGGTTTTACCATCTTCACTAATATCCCAGCTTTCTGCCAAGGCTGGCTCGATTTTCCCATTGTCACCATAGCGGACAAGGCCTTCATAGACCATATCCTGAATGACAAATTGGTCTGGATTGTAGCGGTGAGGATTGACATCCCCAAAGTCTTCGCCCCAGACCATAGTGAGTTTGTCTTTCTCATTGACCTGTTGGGAAGAGTTTGAGTTTTGCTGGCAGGCTACCAAGAATAAAGGCAGCAAGAGGACAACTAATAAAAATAATTTTTTTCTCATTTTTATTGAATCACTTTCTTGTATTCATATTTTTTTGTTTGCAGTCCCAAGAGACAGGAGGCTGCATTTTTTTAGCTGTTGATTTTTTGATGATCAACTCATGCGATTGTACTTGCTGTTGAGAACATCCCCGAACTTGGTAAAGAGGAGAATGGTCAAAATCAGCAAGATACAAGGAAAGACCACAATCCAAGGGGCTTCCTGAATGTAAATCCGGCCGTCATTGATCATGGCTCCCCACTCAGGCGACGGTGCCTGAGCTCCCAATCCGACAAAGCTGAGACCAGCGATTTCCATGATAATGGTGCTGATGTCAAAGCTCATGGTCGTCAGAATCTGCGGAAAAAGACTGGGAAAATAATAGTTTTTCAGAGTTGTCCAAAAACTATTGCCATACATTTTAGAGGACTGGATATAGGGTTCATTTTTCAGCTGCAGGGTCATGGAACGCATCAGGTAGGCATACTTGGTCCAGGCTGTCAAGCAGATAGCGATGAGGGTTTGCTGGAGGCCGATGCCCAAGATACTGACGATGGCAATGACCAGAATGATGGATGGAAAAGCCTGAAAGGCCGTGATAACCAGCAAGATGAACTGGTCGAATTTCCCGCCGATGAAGGCGCTAGTCACCCCGATAAAGGAGCCCACCGCCGCAATCAGCATTAGAATCATCAGGGCTGGTAGGACTGTTTCCGCACCTCCGCTTACTGCACGCGCAAAGACAGACCGACCCAGAGCGTCCGTTCCGAACCATTCACTGCTGCTCGGTCCTTGCAGGGCTTGTCCCAGATTGACCTTGGTCAAACTGTCACCCAAGAGACGAGGAGCCAAGGAGGAGAGGACCAAGGCCAGGACGATGAGACCGCCCAAAATCAGGAGTTTTCGATTGATTTTTTTATCCATACGAACCCTCCTTGCTTGCTTTTAGTTTCTTCACGCGCGGTAGCAGTTTGGGATTTTCCTGAGCCAGTCGGATGCGAGGATTGAGCCAAACCATGAGCAGTTGAAAGACTAGATTTACAGTCAAGACACCAGCTGTGATAAAGAGAACCGCCCCCTGAATAAGGGGATAATCCCGCTTGGCGACTACTCCAATCAGCATCTTACCGATGCCTGGCCAGGAAAAGAGGTGCTCGATAATAGCTACACCGCCTAAGAGCGAGCCCAGAGAAAGGCTGACCAAGGTCAGAAGAAAGGGCAGAACATTGTAAATCACATCATGCAGTAGGATATGTCCCTCTCGAATCCCCCGACCTCGCGCACCTTCGACTTCTGGCGAATGTAGCACTTCTATCAAAGCAGTTCGCAGCTGCGGGATATAGCGAGTAGACATAATCATGGCAAGTGTCATGACTGGCAGGACTAGGCCCAGCTCATTAGCCGTTGCCTGAATGGGAAACCAATGCAACTGAACGGAAAAGATCAGAATCAGGATAATTCCCATAACAAAGCTAGGAATGGCATTCAGGAAGGCCAGACCTGCCATCAGGAAGCGGTCGATAGGCTTTCCAGCATGGTAGGATGTGTAGAGAGCTGTCGGCAGGGAAATCCCCAGAGTCGCTAGCAGGGTATAAAAAGCTAGGTAGACTGTATTGGGAAAATAGAAAACCAGCTGCTCCCAGACCGAAGCTCCAGAATTATAGGTCACACCAAAGTCACCATGGACAATCCTGCCCAGCCAGGCCAGATATTGCTCCATAAAGCTGCCATTCAGTCCCATCTCTGCCCGCTTGATTTCCAGCAGTTCCTTGGTAAAAGGAATGCCCTGAGCATTGAGGATGCTCTCAGCCGGATCTCCCGGTGCTAGATAAACCAGTAAAAAGGAGATAAAGCTGACGCAGAGCAGGATGAGGACGAATTGCAGAATAGTTTTGATAATAAATTTAATCATGCGCCTCCCTTTCAGATGTCTGGTAGCTTCCAGGCTTCTTGCTAGCTACAGCCAACAGCACTTCGCCTTGGTGGACGACCAAGGTCGCTTTCTGGTAGAGGACCAGACCGTCTTCCTTGGCAGTCACCTTTTCTAAAATATTGCCATAAATATCACAGATTTCACCGATGACCTGACCAGCCTGTACTGTTTGATTGGGCCGAACAAAGCACATCCAGCAGCCCGACCTCTGACAGGTCAGGTAGTAACTGTCGTCAAAGATCAGCGGCGCCTGCTTATAATAGGGCATAGTCCCTTCAAAAAGATAACGCGCAACTTGCTTGACCGACTCCTTCATGGCCAGCACATCCTCTGGCAGACAGGTGCCGTTTTCTCCCCGCTCCAGCAGGATGCTAGGCAAACCATAGTCCACCGAGGCAGCGTGATAAAGATTGCCGCGGTCCTGAGACTGGTAGATAATCGGTGTCCCAGAAGCCTGCAGCATCTGATAGGACTTCTCCATTACCTCTGGATTTGCCCGCAGAGAATAGTAACCATGAGGGGTCAGCAGTTCTTCCCGATTGCCACTGTGTAGGTCAATGAGGAAATCACTGACGCTAAAAACCTGGCTCTCAATCACAGACCGAATCTGATAGCTGAGGCTGGAAACTGGCTCTTGGTCCTGAAAAATCCTGTTCAGATTGAGGCCGTCCTCAGGTACAAGTGTCGTCTCCCGAGCCCAGAAGCCGCTGACATTGACTGCATGCAGGAGGAGGACAGAGCCTTGAAAGCTAAAGTCCCACTCATGCGCCAAGTCCATCAGCGCTTTAACCCCTACATACTCGCAGCCATGGACTGCAGCACTGATGGTCAGCAAGGGCTGGGAGGCCTGTCCTTTGAGCAGAGTGTACTGGATAGCCAGCTCATCTGTGATGGGCAGACTGCCTTGATAGCTACTGCAAGGAGCCATAGAGTCTAGTTCTTGCTTAATCCTCATCTTTATCCTCCCTGTACTGACTGAGCAAGAGCTTGGTATAGTCACTCTTGGGAGCAGAGACGACCTCTCGCATGCTGCCCTTTTCTTGCACGATTCCGTCCTTGAGGACGATTAAATCCTCAGCAAAATTGCTAACCAGAGCGATATCATGTGAGATGAAGAGAAAGGAGGTCTGCGAGCGTTCCTTGATATCTGCCAGCAGCTGCATGACCTCATACTGAACGGTCACATCCAGAGCACTGGTGATTTCATCGCAGATAAGCACATCAGGATTAATCAGCAGGGCACGGGCAATGGCGGCCCGCTGGCATTCTCCTCCACTCAGCTGATACGGCAGCCGCTGAGCAAGCTCAGGTGTCAGACCGACCGAAGTCAGCAAGTCATGGATGGCCTGCTTTCTATCTGACGGTTGCTGATAGAGAGAGAAGTTTCGACAGACCTCTTCTAGGCTCTGCTGAATGCTGCGCTTGGGATGAAAGGTCGACTGGGGCTGCTGGGCGATGTACTGGACCCGAGCATAGTAGTCCCTATCCTTGTAGGCAGAGACTGGCTGGCCCAGTAGAGTCAGCTCCCCTTGGTCTGGCTTTAAAAAGCGGCAGATGAGTTTGGCAATGGTACTCTTACCTGAACCTGATTCACCGACCAGACCCAAAGCCTGTCCCTTTTCCAAGCTAATGTCAATATCAAAGACACCGATTCTCCGCTCGCCTATCTGACTGTACTCGTAGGTCAACTGGCGACCGATCAATACTTGATTCATAACTGCTCCCCTTCTCTAAACTCTGCCAGCTTAGGCACAGCCTTCAGCAATTTCTGGGTATAGGCCTGCTCAGGATGGCGGAGAACTTGATGGGCTGGACCACTTTCGACAATCTGCCCTTCTTTCATGACGACTACCTTTTGCGCTAGATGCTCAGCTACACTGATATCATGTGTGACAAAGAGAATGGCCATGTTTTCCTCCTGATGAAGCTTGCTCAAGAGATCAAGCAACTTCATTTTCGACAGGACATCCAGAGCGCTGGTCGGCTCATCAGCCAGAAGCAGTTTGGGCCTGCTGGCTAGAGCTAGCGCCACACCGACCAGCTGCATCATACCACCGCTGAGCTCGAAAGGATACTTATTGACGACTTTTTCAGGCAGCAGTCCCACCATTTCTAGACATTCCTCCAAGGGACGGAGATTTGCTGCTTGCTGGCCCTGATTTTTCACCAAGTCCTGATAATGCTTTTTGATCTTACGACGGTTATTGAAGCTGAGACTGGCATGCTGACTAATCCAGGCCACTTCTCGGCCTACAAAAGGCAGATAAATGCGATGGTTCTGGGGATGAATTTCCTGCCCCTCAAAGGTAATACTGCCCTCTGTCACTGTCAGCCCCCTAAGAGGGAGGCCCAGCAGCATCTTGAGCAGGGTAGACTTGCCACTGCCGCTCTCGCCCACAATCGAAAGGGACTCCCCCTCTGCAAGAGAGAGGGAGACCCGATCGAGAATGACTTTATCTGCTGACTGCACCAGCAGATCTTTCATTTCCAGCATGTTTTATTCCTTTGATAGTTTGTTGCTGACATGGTAGTAGTCTGTTGGATGGGATTCCAAACCAGAGACGGACTTGTCCATTACCAGAGCGACCTTGAAGAAGCCGATGATGGTAAAGCCGTAGTCCTTATCCATGATTTCTTGGATTTCCTTGCTGAGCTGATTGCGCTTAGCTGGATCAGTTTCAGTCGCCAGCTCTTCGATTTTCTTGTCTGCTTCTGGGTTGCTGTAGTGACCGATATTGGCTGTACCATTGGTCTTAACGGCACTGTTGAAGAAGGCATATGGATCACCGATAGGAGCTGCTACCACCGCGTAAGGTGTGAAGGAATAGTCCTTTTCACTGGCAACGGCACTGACTTCAACTTTCTTAATAGTCGCTTCGATTCCGACTTCCTTGAGTTGTTGTTGGCTTGCTTCTACAGCCAGCGGCATTTCAGGCAGACGAGTAAAGGACAGCAGCTCAATGCTGACTTTTTGACCGTCTTTTTCACGGTAGCCATCGCCGTCAGTATCCTTGTAGCCAGCTTCATCCAAGAGTTTTTTAGCTTTTTCTACGTTAAATTCATGGACGCTCTTTTGCAGGGCAAAGGCAAATCCTTTAGGGAAAGGGCCAACAGCTGGCACAGCTGAGCCTTTAAAGAGGGATTCAGAGTAGGTTTTCTTGTCTACCAAGGTATCTAAAGCCTGACGGAACTTGTCATCTGCTACGTAAGGATTTTCAAAGTTATAGTAGTAAGCTAGGTAGCGGGAACCTTCTACTTCAGAAATTTTGTAGTTCTTATCGGAAGCATAGGTACTTAGATTTGCATAAGGCAGACCATAGACGGCATCAACTTCCTTAGATTTGAGGGCTGCAGAAATAGCTGTCGGATCAGAGAAGTATTTGATCTTCAGATTAGCAACTTTTGGCTTGCCATCCCAGTAGTCATCATAAGCCTTGAGCTCTGCTCCGCTCTCAGGAGTGTACTTGGTCACCATGTAAGGGCCAGTTCCGACAGGAGCCTTGTCAGATGCACTCTTGCCAGTCGTATCGACAATGGCGGAGTATGGCTCTGCCAAGAGATTCGCCATGATTGGCTGCACAGCCTTTGTCTTGATGGTCACGGTTTGACCCTCCGCAGAGATACTGTCAATGCCCATATCTGATGCTGCCCGTTCGCTGGTCTTAATCAAGCGTTCCAGAGAGGCTTTGACCTTTTCACCGGTCATTTTTTCACCATTTTGGAAGGTCACCTTATCCTTGAGGGTGATTTTCCACTCTAGGTCTGAGACTGCTTCGATTTTCTCAGCCAGCCAAGGTTTTACCTCAAGTTTGTCGTCCATCTTAAAGAGGGTTTCTCCCACTCCGTAACGGACCGTGAACCAGCCATTGTATTCCGCTGCTGGATCCACATTTGCTGGAAACTGGGTATAGCCGATGGTTACAGTCTTGCTGCCACTATCGCCAGCAGGTTCGCTGGTTTTGCTAGGGTTTACACAGGAGGCTAGGGCTAGGCCTGCCAAGGCTAAAACCATTATTTTTTTAAAATGTTTCATAAATATTCAAATTCCTTTTCTATTTTGTAAACTACTTTAAGACGGTCTGTCCTAGTCAAATCTAGATACTATTGGCTCTCTGTCTAAGGTGGTTCAGTGTCCTGCAGATGAGAGAGCAAACGAGTGAAAAACAAATGATTGCTCATTATTTGTCCTCCTTCTAGCTGGTATGTCTTAATCTTTTCCTTCCAGATAGCTTCGAGCATCTTCGACAAAGGCAGTTGGTAGAGCCAAGTCAGCCTGCAGCTCATCACGATAAGCTCGGATGACTTCTGCCTCCCGGCCAGAGACAACCTTTTCTGTCCAGTCTGGGTCTAGGAGCAGAGCCTTGCCGAGGGCAAAGAGCGGAATCCCCGCATCCAATACTCGCTGGGCATCCTGCTTGGTCTCTATCTTACCGACACCAATCAGGGGCACTCTATCATTAATTTTTCTGATAATTTTCTCAATCACTGGCTCCGAGTCCTGAGAATCTCTGATAGACGAGCGCCAGACATCAGAGGTCGAAATATGCAGATAGTCCACCTGATGATAGATAAGCTGCTCCAGCAACTGCAGGGTATCATAAAGCTGGATACCTGGCTCTTCAATCTCTTCTGGAGAAAAGCGGTAGCCAATCAGGAAGGGGCGGTCAGCCTCTTCTTTGACCAGCTGCTTAGCTCTTTTCAGCAAGGTCTTTGGAAAGCGCAGGCGGTTGTTAAGACTGCCGCCCCACTTGTCCTTACGGACATTTGAATGAGGAGAGACAAACTGCTGGATCAGATAGGTATTGGCGCCATGAAGCTCGACTCCATCAAAGCCAGCCTGAATCGCCCGTCTGATAGCTGACAGAAAGTCCTCTATCACCTGCTCCACTTCAGCGTTCTTGAGCGCCCTTGGCCCTGCCAAATAATCGCGCGGAGCCTTGACAGCGCTGGGTGCTACTGGCTGACCGTCAATCAAATCAGGCAGAACCATACGACCACCATGATAGAGCTGCACAATAGCTAGAGCCCCTTGGTCCTTGATGGCCTTGGCCAGACGGCTAAGCCCCTCAATCTTATCGTCCTCGGCGCCACTGAAGCTCTCCGCAAAGGACTTGCCCAGAGGATGGACATAGGTACTGCCAGTAATGACCATGCCAACCGACCTAGAGCGGCGGGCAAAAAAGTCGATATCTGCCTGAGATACATAGCCACCCGGCTCCCTAGCGCAGATGGTCATAGGAGCCAAGACAACACGATTGCGCATGGTCTGGCCATTTTTAAAAGTAAATTTATCCTGAATCTGTGTATTCATCTGGTCACCTCTTTCCCAAGATAAATCATGTTGTTTGTTTTTAATTAATAAAGCCTTAGAGTAAGGTCGCCTGCCAATTCTGGTCGCGTTCTTCCAAGAGCAGCACTCGTCCTTGGGGGACATCAATGTTCCAAAAAACAGCCTCTCCATCAACCAAATGCTGGTAAATCAAGCGAAGGACTCCCAAATGAGCCACTAGAGCGATTGAGTCCTCAGTACTATCTAGCAGGCGGTCTGTTGCTGCCCAGACTCTGGTCTGAAAGTCAGCGAACACTTCTGCCTCAGGAGGCGTGACCTCAAAAGGTTCCTCCAGCCAAGCCTGCCAGACTTCTGAAAAAGCCGCTTCAATCTCATCAGCTGTCAAACCTTCCCATTGTCCGAAACCTCGCTCGTCAAAATCAGCTATGGCCTTGACTGGTCTGTCTGGAAAAGCTAGCTGGGCTGTTTCCTGTGTCCGTTTGAGACAACTGGTGTAAATCACATCAACTGGGTGCTCCTGCATCAGCAGAGCCAGCTGCTTGGCATCTTTTTGGCCTTGTTCGTTGATAGAGACATCATGGCTGCCGTAGAAACAGCGCCTGCAGTTGTAGTCTGTCTGACCGTGCCGCATCAGATACCATCTTTTCATCCTAGCACCACCAATCCTAAGAGATAGAGGAGCTGGGCAATTTCGACATAGGCTCCTAACGTATCGCCTGTGTGACCGTCAATTTTATTATAAACGAAACGACGATAGCCGATTGCTCCCAGAAATACCAAGCCGTAAGCCAGAAGGCCTCTCCAGCTGAAAACCAGCAGAGACAGGAGCAAAGGCAAAAGCTGGGCAAGCAGGATATGACTAGTTTTACTGCCACTGAAGAAATTCCCCGAGCCGCCGCCTTCTCTAGCATAGGTCATCCGGTAAAGCTGTAGGCTCAGACCGGCCTTGCCAATCATGGTCAGACTAGCCACGATAAACCAGCGAGGCTCTGGCAGATAAGGGTAAAGAACCAGCATCAGAGCATAGTAGAGAATGAGTGCCAGAACGCCATTGCTGCCAATCCGACTGTCCTTCATAATCTCTAGCATCCGCTCCTTCTTACGAGAGGAGAAGAGACCGTCTGCCGTATCCGCCAAGGCATCTAAGTGAAAGCCGCCCGTCAGCAGAACATCGAAAGCAAGGGTCAGAACCCAAGCGACCATCCCTGGCAGAACTAGGCTCGTCAGGAAATAAAATCCTCCTGAAATCAGCCCCAGCAAGAGGCCAAAGAGGGTCAGAAAAGGAAGTCCCCGTCGCAGATAGGAAATATCCACTGCCTTTGGAATCACAATCCGGCTAAAAAATTGGGTATAGATAATCAATGCCTTTATCATTTCAACTGCTGAGCGAGGCCGCAGATGACTAGATAAGCCTCACTCGCCTCCTTTGCAATCAGTTGGTTAATCTTGCCCTGCACATCACGGAAAAAACGACCTAGTCTGGTCTCTGGGACAATGCCCAGGCCAACCTCATCCGTTACAATCCAGCACTCAGCATCAGTCTGATGGATTGCAGATAGGAGCTCTTGCCATTCTTCTTCCAAGAGCTGCAGCAGGAAAGACTGCTCCTGACGGCTGAGAAAGTTTTTTTCCGTCAGCTCCAGCTTGTCTGGAAAATGCTGGGCAATTAAATCAAAGAGGCGATTGCTGGTCAGAAGGGTGGCACAGTCCAGCAGGTAAACTGGATGCGACTGCTCTCGTAGCCAGCCCGCCAGACCTGCATACTGTTCCTGAGTTGTCCAGGAAGAAGGCCGCCGTTCTTGGTGCAGCCGAATCCGCTCCTGCCATTCTGGATCCTCTCCTCGAGGTAGGCCAGTCGCAATGTAGCAGACTTCCTCTCGGTTCGCTAACTGCTCCTCCGCAAATGCCGACTTACCGCTTCTGGCACCGCCTGTCACTAACACAATCTTAGCCATTTGCTTCTTCTTTCATTTCTTGAAATGCCTGCTCAAAGGCTGCCAAGGTATGGTCTAGATCCGCTCTAGTATGAGCACTGGACATAAAATTGGTTTCATACTGAGATGGCGCCAGATAGATGCCCTCTTCCAGCAAGAGACCGTGCAGTCGTGCAAACTGTGCATGGTCAGCCGCCTTAGAATCCTCAAAGTTACGAACCGGCTTCTGACTGAAGAAGAAGCCAAACATGGTTCCCTTGGACACGACTTGCAGATTAATGCTGTACTTATCGGCTAGATTTCGTAAGCCATCACAGAGGTAGCTTGTTTTCTCTTCAATCTCAGCAAATAGCTCAGGTGTCAACTGTTTCAGGGTTTCGTAACCAGCCGTCATGGCAACTGGATTGCCTGATAGGGTACCAGCCTGGTAGATGCTGCCCAGAGGCGCCACCTGATCCATATAGACGGCCTTGCCGCCAAAGGCTGCGACTGGGAAGCCGCCACCGATAACCTTGCCCAAGCAGACTAGATCCGGCTCTGTCTGATAGAGGCCGACTGCCCCCTGATAATGAGCTCGGAAACCACTCATGACCTCATCCACGATGAAGAGAGAGCCGTATTCCTGAGTGAGGGAGCGAATAGTACTGATAAAGTCCGCATCCGCTGGAATCAAGCCCATATTGCCCGCAACTGCTTCTAAAATGACACAGGCAATGTCGTCTCCGTGCTTTTCAAAGCAAGCTTTGAGAGCATCTATGTCATTGTATGGCAAAGCCAGAGTTTCCCCAGCTACCTGAGCAATGACTCCGGCAGAATCAGCAATCCCAAAGCTAGCCAAGCCTGAACCAGCCTGAACTAAAAAGGAATCGCTGTGACCGTGATAGCAGCCGATAAATTTGACAATTTTAGAGCGCTTGGTCACTCCACGCGCTACCCGAATGGCACTCATGGTCGCTTCCGTTCCCGAATTGACCATCCGCATTCTTTCCATGAAAGGCAGACGCTCCTGCACCAGCTGGCCGAGAGCGATTTCTCTAGGACTAGGAGCACCAAAACTGGTCCCCTCCCAAATGGCCTCCTCAACTGCTGGTAACACATCCTTAGGAGCATGTCCCAAAATCATAGGTCCCCAAGACAGGACGTAGTCAATATAGCGGTTGCCATCAACATCATGCAGATAGGCTCCGCTGGCTTTTTCGATAAAAAGCGGATGACCACCCACAGCCTTAAAAGCCCGGACAGGACTATTGACCCCGCCTGGAAAGAGCTTTTGAGCCTCTGTGAAATATTGGTTGGAATGTTCTCTCTTCAAGTTCGTCCTCCTTATCTAGAAAACTGCTGTTCTTTCGCAGTCTCTATCCTTCTCTCAGATAGCTGGCCGCATCCTTGGCAAAATAAGTGATAATCAAGTCTGCACCAGCCCGCTTCATACTGGTCAAAGTTTCCATGACAATGGCTTTTTCATTGATCCAGCCCTGCTGAGCTGCTGCCTTGACCATGGCGTATTCACCGCTGACATTATAGATCACCAGAGGCAGCTGGGTTTCCTGGCGCAGCTCTCTAAGGATATCCAGAAAGGCCAGAGCCGGCTTAACCATGAGAAAGTCTGCTCCCTGCTCCTCATCACTCTTAGCTTCTCTAAGAGCTTCCAAGCGATTGGCCGGATCCATCTGATAGGTCTTGCGGTCGCCAAAGGCCGGAGCACTCTCACCTGCATCTCGGAAAGGTCCATAAAAGCTAGAGGCAAACTTAATCGCATAGGACATGATGGGAATGTCTTCAAAGCCCGCCGCATCAAGCCCCTGACGGATAGCCGCCACAAAACCGTCCATGGCATTGGAAGGCGCAATAACATCTGCTCCAGCCCTGGCTTGGCTGACAGCGACTTCTGTCAGTCTAGTCAGAGACAGATTATTGTCCACTTCCTCCCCTCGCAAAATACCGCAATGCCCGTGACTGGTAAACTCACAGAGACAGGTGTCTGCAATGACGACCGTCTCAGGGAAATGCTTCTTGATCAGACGGATAGCTTCCTGCACAATGCCATTTTCAGCTGAAGCCTGACTGCCTATTTCGTCCTTTTCTGACGGAATGCCAAAGACGATAAAAGCCCGAATGCCCAAGTCCACACATTCCTGAACTTCTGGCAGCAAATCCTCGAGGGAGAACTGATAAACTCCCGGCATGGAGGCTACTTCTTGCTTTTCAGTCAAGCCTTCCTTGACAAACAAGGGTTGGATAAAATCATCCACAGACAGATTTGTTTCTCTAACCAGCTGCCGCAGACCGCTGCTTCTTCTCAGCCTGCGATGTCTATAAAATTCCATGCTTCTTCTCTTCTTTCTTGATTATTTCCTTGACCATTTCCTCAACAGAAGGACTCTGGGGCTGGTAGTCTACCCCATAGCCCGATTCCCTCACTGCCTGAGCCGTTGTCTGGCCAATCACTGCAATCTGATGACTGGATGCTAGATGGGGCTTAATAGCACAAAAACTCTGCCAAGCCGATGGACTGGCAAAGGTCCAAATCACATCCTCCTGGGACAGATAGATCTCGAGCTGGTCCTGACCAGCAGGATTTGAGGTCGTTTTATACATAGGCCAAGCCCAGACCTCATGACCTGCTTCTTTTAACTTCTCAGCCAGACTGGGATTGGACAAGCTGCTTTGGGGCAGCAAAATCTTCTGCGTTGGCAGAGCCAAATCCAGCCACTCCTGAATAAAGTCAAGACCATAGTGGCTGATGGCCTGAAAATCACAGTCTCGGCCTAGTTTGTCCAGCGCCTGACTGGTCTGCGGCCCAATGGTCGCAATCTGGAAGTCCGCTTTCAGATAGGGACTGAAAGCCTCTACTGCGACAGCGCTGGTAAAAAAGACCCAGTCGGCTTCTGGTAGAACTGCTTGGATAGCTTCTGGCAAGGGCAGAGACTGACAGCGGATGAGAGGGACATGATGCGTCTCAAATCCAGCCCGTCTGATTTCTGCTAGCCAGGCTGAATCTGGCGCCTGCTCTCTGGTAAAGATTATTTTTTTAACCATGGCATTCCTACTGCTCCCTTATCGGCTAACTGGCGCACAGCCTGCTCTGCCAATTCCTGACCATCCTGACCTTGAAGGCTGACAAAGACACATTGGCCATCCTCCTTGGCTAGCATGGCCTCTAGCTGATAGCCCTGACCGCTTTTCTGGGCAAAAGCAGCGATAGGGAAGGTGCAGTCCGCATTCATCTGAGCCAAAACTGCCCGCTCAACTGCCACTTCAGCAGCTGTCTTCTCATCCTGAACAGTTGCCAACAGTTGCCGCAGTTCCTCATCCTCTTCCCGGCATTCCACCGCCAAAGCGCCCTGAGAAATAGCCGGCAGACAAAGACTGGTCTCTAAAGGCTGAATGTGAAGACGGCTTTGGTCCAGCCAGCCCAAGCGTTTAAGACCGGCCATAGCCAAGACAATCGCGTCGTATTCACCTTCTTCCAGCTTCTTGATACGGGTATCAATGTTGCCCCTCAGTGGCTTGAACGTCAAATCCGTCCTCTGAGCCTGCAGCTGAACCTGTCGGCGAATGCTGCTGGTTCCTATCAGAGCGCCCTTAGGCAGGTCCGCCAGCGTCTGGCCAGCTTGACGGAAAATCAAGCAGTCCCGAACATCTTCTCGCCGACTAATCGCACCGAGCGCACAGCCCTCAGCTAGCTTAGCTGGCATGTCCTTGAGACTGTGAACCGCCATATCAATCTCACCAGCCAAGAGGGCTCGTTCGATTTCCTTGACAAAGACTCCCTTACCGCCAATTTCCTGGAGGCTGACATGGGTCAGACGATCGCCTTTCGTGGTATAGGGAACGAGGACAAAGTCCCGCTCTGGATGGAGCTCCTTGAGCTGGTCCACTAACTGCTGGGTCTGGGTCATGGCCAGCTTACTCTTGCGGGTTCCTACCTTAATGACCTTCATCTTTTCCCCTTTCTCTGTGCAAGCCAAATATCTTGGCAATCAAGGCAATGTCATAGTCTGAATGCTCTCCGACTGACAGCTCTTTGAGCTGCAAGATTGGCTCCTTCAAGACTTGGTTGATAATACTCTTCATGTGCTTGGAAATCTGCTTCTGCTCCCGCTCGGTCAAATCTGGAATCTTGCGATTAAGGCTTTCCATAGCCGAAGCTTGAGCTTCCAAAGCCTTATCCCTGATTTCCTGAATCAGAGGAATAATGCCCAGCTGCTGACGCCAGTCAGCAAACTTGACCAGCTCCTCATCAATCTCCAAAGCAATCCGACCGGCAATCTCCTGCCGTTCTGCCTTATATTGCTCCAGTTGATTGGTCAGATTTTCGATATTATAGAGCTTCATAGATGGGCTCGGATGGCAGGAACGAGGCAGACAAAGGTCAAACACGACCGCACCCGCCTTAAGCAGGGAGGAAAAGATAATGTATTCTTCCGTTTTAACCGCCGAAAAAACCACATCTGCATCCGCCAGCACCGCTTCCAATTCATCCCAGCCATGGGCAGACACCCTGTCCTCTGTCAGAAAAGGCTGGGCCTTGCTGACTGTCCGATTGAGCAGCATGACGGAGTCGAATGGACGCTGGAGTGCATACTTAGTCACCAGCTGACCAATCTCTCCCAGACCTATGACAACTACCTTTTTAGTGCTGTAATCCAGCCCCAATCGGTCCAATTCTTGGATGGCAGTCAGGCCGATAGAAATAGGACGGTCATTGATTCGATAAGAATCATGCATGCGCTTGGCAAAGGTCAGCGCCTGCTTGAAAGCCTGATTGAGGACAATTCCAGTCGTACCAGCATCTTGCGCTGTCAGAAAAGCCTGCTTGAGCTGGCCCAAGACCTGACTTTCACCGACAATCTTGGATTCCAATCCGATAGAGACCCGCAGCAGATGCCGCAAGGCCTCATCCCCTTCACGAAAGACTAAATACTCTTCCAGCTCCTTGACAGGAATTTGAAACCAGTCTGCCAAAAAATGCTTGGAATAGTAGCGGCCAGTGTGCAGCTGGTCCACCACTAGATAGAGCTCGGTCCGATTGCAGGTGGACAGGATGATATTTTCCAAGATACTTTTTTCTCTTTTCAGGAGCTTCAGAGCTTTGAGCCCCTCCTGATCTGAAAAATGCGCTTTTTCCAAAATTGGCAGCGGTGTTTCCCGATGGGTCAAACCCACATATAATAGGTGCATGCTTCTTTCCTTCTTTTAAAGTTGGTCTAAAATTGCTTCTATCTTCTTGCGAATCTCCTTGGAGCGACTAGGCGAGAGACCATTGGTCGAGATCATGACAGATACGTCCTTCTTTCGCGCAATGGCTACATTATAAAAGTCAGAGAAGGTCTTGTCGCCCGTATTGTTCACCAGCTGACTGGGTGCCGCCTCCTCCATAATCTGACGGTTGACTTCCTCCTGATCGGTACAGGCAAAGACTAGCTTCGCGCCTTTCAAATCGCCTGTCTGATAGGGTCTAGCTAGCCATTGGACCTCCGCCTGCGGAATGTCAGCATGCAGAGTCGGACTGACCACTGTCACAGCAGCCTGCTCAGCCAACAGGGTCTTAATCTTCCGCGCTGCGACCTTGCCGCCTCCCACTACCACGACTTTCTTCTCTCTGATATTAATCATGACTGGATACATGCTAGCTTCTCCTATTTCTTTTCCCGAAAGATTTTCGCGCTGCGTTTGTAGACTGTATCCGGCTCCTCTAGACGGTCATTGACCAAGCGAGCCAGCACAAAAAAGTAATCCGACAGGCGGTTGATATAGATCAAGCCGATCTCATTGACTGCTTCTTCTGCCTCTATAACAGCTACCATACGGCGCTCCAGACGTCTGGTCATGGTACGGGCCACATGCAGGAGACTGGCAATCCGATGGCCGCCCGGAATGATAAAGCGGTCGATTTTCGGAGGAATATGCATATATTCATCCATCCGCTCCTCCAGCCAGCTGACATTGGCTGGCTCTTGCTTGTAGGGGCGCAATTCCCTCGGTGTCGCCAAGTCGCTGCCACAGTCAAATAGATGCTGCTGGATTTCCTCGCATTCCAGACGCAGGTCATCCAAGATGGGATAGTCGCGCATCTCAGATACGACATAGCCTAGATGAGAGCATAGCTCATCCATCGTTCCATAAGCTTCGACCCGAATATGAGTCTTGGATACTCGATCCCCACCGTAGAGCCGTGTAAAGCCCTTGTCTCCGTATTTCGTATAAATTCTCATTTTTCTTCTCTGTTGATGATTTGATAAATTTGCTCCATGTCCAAAGACTGGCGCAGGACGTCTGCTAACTTATCATACTCCCTGTCTTTAAAGTCTTTGATACTGATAAGCTGGTCCTCTAGCGGCTCTAAGCCCTTAGCCAGACGAAGTTCATTCAGATATTGACGAGTCCATTCTAGATTGTCAAAGACCCCATGCAGATAGGTTCCTTGGACCTGGCCATCATAAGCTACTGCTCCATCTAGACGTTCAGTCGCTTCACCATTTTGCTCCTTGATGATGGAAAATGGCTCCAGACTATCCGCCAGCTGGGTTTCCCCCATGTGAATCTCGTAACCCTCTAGCTCTTGCCCCTCATGCAGGGCTCTGACCTGAGTCGTCCTCTTGACCGGCTGAAGCACCGTCTCTGTCTCTAAAATACCTAGACCGCTAATCTCTTCTAAGTCGGACTCTAGGTGCAGCGGGTCACTAATCTTCTGCCCCAGCAGCTGATAGCCGCCACAGATACCAAAGATTCGCACGCCCTGCTCCAAACACTCGAGAATCTCGGCTTCAAGACCAGACTCTCTCAGATAGTTCATGTCTTCGATGGTGTTTTTACTGCCCGGTAGAATCAAGAGATCCGGCCGACCAATCGCATCACCAGGCTGGACATAGCGGACAGAAACATCCGGCTGGATTTCTAGACTATGAAAATCCGTAAAGTTGGACAGGCGCTTGAGGCTGACAACTGCGATATCCAGACTCTTTCTGCTATCAAAGCGCCGGCTTTTCTGCACCAATGCGACGCTGTCTTCGCTGTCAATATCCAGCTGGGCATAAGGCACGACTCCGATAACTGGCACCTGAGTCAGCTCCTCAATCATGTCAATACCAGACTGCAGCAAGGCCACATCGCCGCGGAATTTATTGATAATAACACCCTTGATCCGCTTGCGGTCCTCAGGCGGCATGAGCTCAATCGTTCCGTAGATAGAGGCAAAGACGCCTCCCTTATCAATATCGGCCACTAAAATCACTGGCGCATCGACCAGCTTGGCCATGCCCATATTGACAATGTCTCGGTCATTGAGATTGATTTCAGCTGGACTGCCAGCACCCTCGATGACGATGATATCATTTTCAGCACCCAACTCCTCATAGACTTCCTTAATCTTAGGCAGGAGTTGCTGCTTGTATTCGTGGTATTCGACGGCATCCATATCCCGCAGTACCCGACCTAGAAAAACGACCTGAGACTTGCGGTCAGACGTGGGCTTGAGCAGGACTGGATTCATGCGGACATCCGGCTCTTTGCCAGCTGCCTCAGCCTGAACGACCTGAGCCCGGCCCATTTCATCTCCTTTTTTGGTGATAAAGGAATTGAGCGCCATATTCTGCGACTTAAAAGGCACCACTTCTAGGCCATCCTGCTTAAAAATCCGGCAGAGCCCCGCCGCAATAATGCTCTTTCCAGCATCTGAGGCAGTTCCCTGTACCATCAATGATTTGACCATTTTACATTTCCTCCTAGCTGCTCAAAGAAAGCAGCTTCATTTTCTGCCAGTGGCGTCTGGATAGTCTGATGAAGCTTGACAATCCAAGGTACAGCTAGGCCTGCCTCTACTAGCAGATCTCCCTGCTGGAAGAAATCAAACTTGCTGCCCTCCGCAATCAAATGCCCCTTCTGCAGCAGATAGGCATAGTCACAGCAGTCATACATCAGATCCATGTCATGGCTGGATACGATGATGTTGGTCCCAGCCTGAACTAGCTTTTTCATAGTCGCTGCCATCTGATCCCGCCCTTTTGGATCCAGTCCTGCAGTAGGCTCATCAAGCAGCAGATACTTGGGCTGCAGGGCCAGCATACCGGCAATAGCCACCCGTTTTTTCTGGCCATAGCTCAGATACTGCAAGGGTCTGTCCTGCAGATGGGAAATGTCCATCATCTCTAAAGCCGTCGCTACTCTGCTTGCAATCTCGTCTTCTTCATAGCCTAAGTTTTCCAAGGCCATGCCAATATCGTCCTTCACAATGGTATAAAAGAGCTGCTGCTCTGGATTCTGAAAGACCATATTGACATGCTGCCGATACTGGAACAAGGCCTTCTTAGAATCGCCCACAGGCTGACCATCATATAAAAGACTCCCCTTCTGCGGTTTGAGCAGGCGGGTGATGATTTTCATGATGGTAGACTTACCTGAGCCGTTAACGCCCAAAATACCTGTAATCCGGCCCTCTTCGAAGTCCATAGAAATATTGTGCAGCGTTGGATTTTCGTCATAGGCAAAGGAAATATTCTTTACTTGTAACATCTGAGTTTCCTATCTACTTTCCATTATAGTATAAAAGCAGTCTTCTTGTAAATGCGCTTCCATTATTCACTGTGCTCTGCATCAAATCTTAGCGTCAGCACCTCATTTAAATGCTGATTATCATCCAGCAGTTTGACAAAGAGAGTATTGGCTAATCTACCCCAAGCCTGGTGTTGCTTCCTTTTATTGTAAAAGGAGAATTTCAAGTCCAAGGTATCCCGAATGGTCACAAACTCATAGAAGACCAGGAAAATGAAGCGATACATGAGGACAATCAAGTCTAGCAGTACCCGCGGGACGTGCATGGCTTTAAAAAGCCGCAGCATCTGCGCAAAAGGCACTGTCAGGACAAAGAAATAAGTCGAAACCAAGGATGAATAGATGCGCAAAAGGATAAAAATGGTCTGTTGAACAGAGGATTGGCTGATGCCCAGATAGCCCTGACCTAAAGGTAAGGCCAGCAAGAGCTGTTCCTGACTATTCTGATAGGTCAAAACAAAGGTCAAGAGACTAATCAGGATAAAGATACTGGCATGCAGATACCACTTCAGATAGCGCAGCCACGGAAGCCGAGCCACATAGCAAGTCAGAGGCGCCACCAAGATAATGAGCCCGAGCTGCAGACTCCTGACACCAGAAAAGCTGACAGCTAACAAGAGCACATAAATGACAAATTTATAAGCAACCGGCAGATTTTTCAGCCGATTTTGATAGGCGTATTTATCAATCGCAAACAAGAGGAGACTCTCCTTTCTAGCTATGTTTTGCAATACCACAGTAGAGAGCAACTCCGGTTCCAGACAAGCTTAATCGCTATCAAGAACCAGAGCTCGCTCTTACTATTGAAGACTTTTATTTATGTTCAGAGTTTTCCTTTTGTTGGCCCTGTTTTTTTCCTTTGTGGTAGCCAATGACATAGAAGATGATACCCGCTCCGATACTGCCTTGCAGGGTGAAGAGCAGACTTTCTACTTCTGGCCCAGCTGGCTCAAAAATCGGTGAAAACCAAGGCTCGTAGTCCTTTTGGATAGAGCTGATGGCCTGCTCAGCAGCGTCATCTGTTCCACTGTATTCCACACCCTTAGGGGCAAAGACAAAGGCAGCAAGAGTGATGGCTACTGCAGCCAAGATCAAGATGAGATTCTTATATTTTTTCATTTGAACAGACCTGCTCTTTCTTTGATATTTTCTGAGATCAAGTTATAGAGGACAACTGTCAGCAATCCTTCTACGATAGCAATCGGGATTTGAGTGGTCAAAAAGACACCCATGAATTTCATCGCAGAACCAACAAAACCGCTGTTAGCATCTGGGAAGACCAAACCGAGCTGGATAGAAGTTGTCGCATAGGTCGCCAAGTCCGCAATCACAGCACAGATAAAGATAGAAACCGGTGTAGATAGCTTAAGCGATTTAGCAAATTTGTAGACAAAATAACCGACAAATGGACCAACCACGGCCATTGAGAAGGCATTGGCACCCAGAGTTGTCAAGCCGCCGTGAGCCAAGAGGAGGGCTTGGAAGAGCAAGCAGATGGTACCCAAAACGCTGATAACGGACGGACCAAACATAGCTGTCCCCAGACCAACCCCGGTCGGATGCGAGCTAGATCCTGTAACAGAGGGAATCTTCAAAGAAGACAGGATAAAGATAAAGGCACCGGACAAGGCCAGCATGGTCTTGGAATTTGGATCCTCTGCAACGATTTTCTTGATGCGCATCAACCCTACGACAAAGAAAGGCAGGAAAACGGCGAACCAGAAGATACACCAAAAGAGTGGAAGATAGCCTTCCATGATATGCATAGCTGACACAGACTGGGTACTCAGTACCGCTAAAATAGCCAGCAAGGCAACAAAAGTTACTTTTTTATTTTTCAATAGTTTCATGTTTTTTTCCTTTACTAAGAACCTAAGCTCAAAAGGATGAATGTTTATCCACGAACATGGGCTCTGATATTAAAAAATATTCTTTTTCACGAGGAAAGTGGTAAAATAAGGCAGCTTGGTTTCTGGTGTGATTCCTTCGAGTCCCAGCAGGGTCTGCTGCTTATCCGTCGAAGAATTACTAACCATAAAAGTCTGCTGCAAGAGACCGAGCTTTTCTAGCAGGGGCAGGACGGTATCCAGATGATTGGCCACTTTCATCAGCACAATCGAGTCATGCAGCTCAAGCGCCGCCTCAATCTTCTCAGCAGAAGCCGTAGCCGGCATGACCGCCAGAGACTCCTCATCCATAGTCAGGGGCTGACCTAACTCAGAAGCCATGCTACAGAAAGAGGTGATACCAGGGATGGTCTGACAGTCGATTTCCTTTTCCAGCAGGGCCAGCAGATAACTGTAAGTGCTGTAGACCATGGGGTCACCCAGTGTGATAAAACCGACATTCTTGCCAGTCTTGACATCCTCTGCGATTTCAGCAGAGATGGCCTGCCACTGGACTTCTTTGGTCGAATTGGAACGAACCATAGGGAAATGCCGCTGCTTGATTTCCAGATGCTCTTTCAGGTAGGGCTCTGCAATACCTAATGCAAAGCTCTTGCTTCCCTTCTTAGCTTCCGGTGTATAGAGAATATCTAAGTCTTCCAAAAGCCGACTAGCCTTGATAGTCACTAGCTCGCTATCACCCGGTCCCACACCAATTCCGTAAAATTTTGCCATTCCTTCCTCCTATTCGATGATTTCTTCTAAATGCTGGATGTAGAGCTGCTGAACCTCAGGGTATTCGCCCAGACCAACCAGATGGGCCTTAACCTCATATCCCCGCTCCTTGAAGAAGTGATACCAAGACCCTTCCTCATCCGAGCTCATATCATTAGTCGCATGGTCGCCTGCTACCAGCATGAAAGGTGCTAAATGAACTTCTCGAACACCCTTTTCTTTTAGTTCCTGGGCAATCAGCTCAACCGGAGGATAGCTTTCTACACAACCGATATAGACTGAGCTTCCCTTCATCATATGATCCAAGGCCGCATAAGCTGTAAAGGCATAATGCTGACTGCCGTGCCCCATCAGAACTGTTGCTGCATCCTGACCTTCATGGCCATATCGTTCCAGCAGAATATCCTTGACAGCCTCATAGTCTTCCTGACTGTTTAGCAGAGGCTTGGCAACGACCAGCTTTTTAAAAGCCGATTCAAACTCTTTGGCTTGGGCGAGAATCTTTTCATACTCGCTGCCCAAAATGACATGGAGAGGCTGGATATAGACCTCTTCAGTGCCCTCTTCCAAGAGCTGATCCAAAACCTCTTTGACCGTAGGAATATCTAGTCCTTCCTGCTTCTTAATCCGCCGTCTAACGACATTGGATGTAAAAGCTCGGTGGACCGGATAGTCTGGAAAATGTTCCTGAATAGCCTGCTCACAAGCCTCAATTGTTTTGCGTCTAGTCTCGGGATAGGTCGTTCCGAAACTGACTACTACTATAGCTTTACTCATGACCTGTATCCTTTCAGAGAATTTCCCGACATTTATCAATGATGGAAGCGATAGTCGCTTCATCTGTCTCAACAATATTGCTAAAGCCTGCTTCCTCTAAAACAGCCCGCGTACTAGCACCCATGACAACGATAGGGACATCTGTCCAGTCAAATCCAGCTTCCTGACTGGCTGCAACAAAGTTCATAGCCGCAGCTGAGTTCGGAAGACAGACCACTTCAATCTCTGACCAATTGTCACTGTTAATCTGACTGTTAAAGGCCAGCCTGTGGCTAGCAAGAATTGGCAACGAATAGAGTTCTGCCAGACTGGCTTTCTTATGCTCAGCTGTCAGAATATACCAGTTGCCGCCTTCTTTTTCCAGAGCAGCTGCAAAATCCGCATCCGACTGCTGAGGTGTCATCCGATCCAGCACAATACCGCTCACTTCGATAGACTTAGCCGTATGATGACCAATAGCTGCAAAGCGGATGTGCGGCAGACTGCGCAAGTCTTTGCCTGCCTTGCGGAGAGCTTTCAAGAAGAGCGGCCAGCTCTGCATATCTGCAAAGAGGAGACCGTCTACCTGCTCCAAATCCGGCAGCTGCAACTCTAACTCTTCAACCAAATCTCGAGCAGGGAAAGTAGTCAGTGCAGCTCCAGCATCCCTCAGCAAGCGAGGAAGTCTGCCCGTCTCTGACTGCTGGATGAAGATTTTACGGCCGAAAAGCGGCAGATTCTCATGGAAATTCAGCTGCTGTCTATAGGCCACGACATCACCTACCACGATGACACTCGGTGCCTTAAAGTCCGCAGCTTCTGCTAGTTCTACTATGTTACCCAAGGTTCCATCCACTGAACGCTGCTGAGGATGGGTTCCCCATTCAACGATGGCGGCCGGCTTGTCCTTGCCATAGCCTCTAGCCGTCAGCTCTTGGACGATGGAAGGCAGATTTTTCATGCCCATGAGGAAGACTAAAGTTCCTTTGAGCTCAGAAATTGCTTCCCAGTTGAGCATTTCTGTCTCATCCTTGAGATGGGCTGTAAAGACATGGAAGCTAGTCGCTACATCACGATAAGTCATAGGAATACCTGCATAGGTCAGACCAGCCACAGCAGAAGTGATACCTGGCACCACTTCAAAGTCCACACCAGCTTCCACCAGCTTGACTCCTTCTTCTCCGCCTCGGCCAAAGATATAGGGATCACCGCTCTTGAGGCGGACTACCCGCTTTCCCTGACGGGCTTTTTCGATGAGAATCTTTTCAATCTCTTCCTGTCGGATGCAGGGCTGGCCTGGCTTTTTGCCGACATCTATCTTTTCGCAGTCAGACTTTAGATGCTGAAAGAGCTCCTGATTGACCAAGCGGTCAAAGACCAAGACATCTGCTTCTTGAAGCCGTCTCTTACCTTTGAGGGTCAACAGCTCCGCATCGCCTGGGCCTGCTCCCAGTAATGTTACTAAACCGGACATTTTTTCTCCTTTTATTAGCTATTTTGTCAGATAAGCCTCTAGCTCTTCTAAGTTAGAAACCATCTGCGGATAGGCCACAATTGGCCGAGAGATGATAATGCAGTCCATCCCCAGCTCTTGACAGCCATCAATCTTTTCACGAATACCACCGACGGTACCGCTCTCCTTGGAAACAAAGACATCTGCTCCCGAGCGCAGCAAGAGCTCTTTATTACACTCTTTGGAAAATGGAGCTTTGATCGCATCAATCTGATCCGCTACCAGTCCCAGACTTTCGCAGGCCAGAAGCACCTCTGAAGTCGGCAGAACGCGAACGACAATCCGCTGCTCTGGCAGACCCTTGACAAAGAGTGGCAAGGTCTTGCTGCCCGTACCCAGATAGACGGTCTTGTAGCCGCGCTTGGCAATCTCATCAATGGCTTCTTGGGTCGAATGCACCACGATGGCCCCGCTCAAATCCAAGGTAGCCTGACGCTCAAAGCGCAGGTAAGATACACCGGCCATCTCTGCCGCCCGAATGGCTTCCTTGGAAACGATGTCCGCAAAAGGATGGGTTGCATCAATGATTTCATCCACATTATTCTCTTTGATAAAGTCAACCATGTCCTCAGCTGTCAGCCGGCCTTGAATGACCGGCTGGCCAAACTTGGAAGCCAAGTGCCGGCCGTAGTCTGTGACAACAGAGCTGGTCACATCAATCTTTAATCGGTCAAGCACTTCTAAAATAGCGGTGCTGTCAGATGTCCCTCCCAGCAGTAATTTCATCATAAAGTATATCCTCGAGGTGTGATCATGCGTCCGTTTTTAACATAAGTTTCTTTGTTACCAACGATAACGATTGTCGTCATATCTACCAAAGTCTCATCCAGGTCTTTGATAGTCGTCAAGATAATTTCCTCATCCTTGCGGCCAATGTCCTTACCGATACCGACAATAGTATCCTCTGACTTGTACTCAGACATGATAGAAAGTGCTTTTGTCAGATGGTCTGGACGTCCCTTACTCCGAGGGTTGTAGAGGCAGACTACAAAGTCCCCTTGAGCTGCGGCATGCAGACGCTTCTCAATCATTTCCCAAGGCGTCATCAAGTCACTCAAACTGATATGACAGAAGTCGTTCATGAGGGGAGCACCCATAACTGCAGCAGCACCCAGACTAGCTGTGATACCTGGAACCACTTTAACTTCTACATCACTGGCATCTCCCAGCAATTCTAAAATCAAGCCAGCCATACCATAGACTCCGGCATCTCCACTGGAAACAACTCCAACATTTTTGCCGGTCTCTCTAGCCAAATCAATAGCCTTTTGGCAACGGTCGATTTCCTGGCGCATACCATTCGCTACGAGCTCCTTGTCCTTGACCAAATCAAGAATCAACCGCATATAAGTTGAGTAGCCGACGATAATTTCACAATCGGCTATAGCAGCCAATGCTTCTTGTGACATCAATTCTTTTTTACCTGGGCCTAATCCGATAACGTATAACATATATTTTTTCTCCTTTATGGGTATGATAAAACTTTATAAGGGCAGTTGGTTCATAAGACCGTCTGCTTTTTATTTTGATTTACTTTTTGGTTATTGCTTTTGCAAGCGCATAGGTACAGCCGTTCTTGGCAAAGCGCTCAGTCAGGACTTGACCCTGACTGGCCAGATCTGCGCTGGCCAAGGCGACACTGCCGACTCCGACTGTCTTTTTGACAAATTCTGACTGAGGATAGCGGTCTGCTACGACAGACAGTTCTTCCTTACTAAAGGTCTCAAAGGGACAGCCCAATTCCTCAGCCAAGGCCAGAATAGCAGCTTCATCCTTCTTGACATCAATGCTGACGATTTTGGAAATCTCGCTGGCAGAAATCCCCTGCTGCTGACAAAATTCCTCAAAGCCTTCTCGGAAGACAGCAGGAGCCACATCCTTTCTAGCACCAACTCCTAAGATATAGGGTTGAGGATAGATGAGAGCCAGATTGTCTCTTTGAATGTCCTTTTTTTCTGTAGTCAGGAGAATCAGCGGTTCCGTTCCCTTGAGAACAGCCGCCAGCTCCTCCTCATCCACCAAAGTCAAACCGCGAAGGTCTGTGACCCAGTCCTTTTCCTGATAGAAATAGACTGTTCGGCCGCTGCCTAGATAGCTGTTGAAAGGTTTGATGAACTCTCTTAATTCCGGCCGCCAGCCATTGACCGACTGAGCCAGATTGTCCAGAGCTGTTACATTCTGCACATCTGTCGCTGTCGTGATAACAGGATTGGAACCGAGCAATTCTGCGATGTCTAGCGTCACTTGATTGGCTCCGCCTAGATGTCCGCTCAGCAGGCTGATGACATTGGTCGCTTTCTCATCCATGACTACCACAGCTGGGTCAGTCGCCTTGTCTTTCAAGACTGGTGCAATAGCTCGCACAACTGCCCCGATAGCCATGATACAAATGAGGACATCCACTTCCTGAAAGAGCTGACCAAGCGCCTCAATCACTCGTCCTTCGATGGCAATGACTCTATCATCTGCCAATCGAGGTGTCGTATAGATAGGGATTTCCTTGCCTAGCTTTTCTCGCAGAGTTAGTGCCAAGTCCTTGCCGACTGCTGTCACTGTCGCGATTGCGTAGCGGGCTTGAGAATTACTTGGCATGGCTGCTTTTCCCCCGTCTGAACTCATGCTGAAAATCCGCATGGTAGAGCTTAGAATAGTAGAATTCCTGACCTAAAAAGTCACCGACCAAAATCAAAGCTGTCTTTCTAATCTTAGCTTCCTTGACTTTCTCAGCAATGTTAGTCAAATCGCCAAAGACCTTCTTTTCATCCGGCCAAGTCGCCTTGTAAATGACAGCCACAGGCGTTTCTGGAGGATAGCCACCCTCGATCAGCTCGCTGACAACCTTTTCGATGCCTTGAACGGACAGGAAGATGGCCATAGAGGTCCGGTGCTGTGCATAGCTTTTCAGGGATTCCCGATCTGGCACAGGCGTCCGGCCAGCCATCCGAGTGATGATGAGGCTTTGAGAAACCTCTGGCACGGTATACTCTGCCCCGATACTGGAAGCAGCTCCCAGAAAAGAGCTGACGCCCGGCGTACAGTCAAACTCAATGCCCCGCTTCTTCATCTCTTCGATCTGCTCTCGAATGGAGCCATAAATGGAGAAATCTCCCGTCTGCAGGCGGACTACATCTTTACCAGCCTTGACTCCAGCTTCCATGACATCGATGATTTCCATCAAGTGCATGCTGGCGCTGTCGTGAATCTCAGCTCCTTCCTTACAGTAGTTGAGCAGGTCTGGATTGACCAAGGAGCCTGTATAAATGACCACATCAGCCTCAGACAGCTGCTTGTAACCTTTGAGCGTAATCAGCTCCACATCACCTGGGCCAGCTCCAACAAAATGTACTTTGGACATCAATTAGCCTCTCTTTCTTTTTTCTTGCAGGAAACGATAATAGTCGGATTCTGAGGCTTGAAGTAGTGCCCCTTGCCTATAGCTGTCCAGCGGCTAGCCTGAACCGAGACAATCTCTAGATCCTCCCAGTCCATCTGCTCCGCTATTTGAGCCGCTTCCAGAGCGTTTTCCAGCAGGATAAAGTTCAAGACCAGCCGACCTCCCGGCTCCATGAGTTCGGCACACCAGTCGAAAATCTCCTGCATATTGCCCCCAGTCCCTCCGACAAAAATGGCATCAAAGCTGCCTTCCAGCTCAATCGGAGCCAGTCCTTGATAGAGACGGACATTGTGGCAGCCAAAGTGCTGGATATTCTCCTGCGTCAAGGCCACCGCGTCTTCATTTCGCTCCACTGCCACCACTTCCAGTTCTGGATAGGTTCGGGCTGCCTGAATCGTGACACTGCCAGTGCCAGAGCCGACATCCAGCATGCGCTTGGCCCGATGCAGCTCCAACTTATCCAAACTGATGGCTCTGACTTCTTCCTTAGTCATAGGGACTTTAGCCCTGATAAATTCCGAATCCCTCATCTAATACCACCACCACATTCATTTCATATTCTCTGTCTTCTACCTCATTCGCAGGCAGAATAGTAATGCGCTCATCTTCATAACTCAGCTGCTCGCCGATAACTAATACTTTATCCAAGCCTCTTTTAACAGCCTCTTGAGCAATCTCGTAGGGGCCAACTTTCTGATCGGTCACCATAAAGACTTTTGACAGACTCATAATCAAGTCAAAGTTAGGCGCCTTAGCATGGCTGCTGGTCAGATAAGCATCATTCATAGGCAGAGCAATCCTGCTTGCCAAATACTGCATAGCGCTGATACCCGGTGAAATGACCACGCGCCCTTTGAACTTCTCTGACAGCCACTTACCCAAGCCGTAAATCAGCGGATCGCCTGAGGCCAGATATAGAATTTCTTCATCCTCACCAAAACTCTCCAGCAATTCTGCCAGCGCGGCTAATTTTTTAGGAGGAACCAAGCCCTTATCCTTATAAGCCGGCGGCAAAATTTCCAGATGGCGTTCACTGCCCAAAATACGGTCTGCCTTCTCAAAATAGGCTTCCTGTCCCAGAAGACCATAGCTCGGATCTCCCGGACCAATTCCGATAACATAAATCATATCCATTCCTCCTTTATCTGCTCTAAAGGCTGGGTTGATGCCAAATAGCCTTCCTCAGTCCCAAAGACGACCACTTCAATACTGACTTCTGGCTTACGATAGCGGAGCAGGCGCTCACTTCTAGCCTTAATCTTATCCGCCAAGACCTGATAGACACCCTCATAAGAAAATTCTTTAATGGCTGTACCAGCCGCCTCGGTCGTCAAGCACTTGTCAACCTTTTCCAGCAGCTCCATGGGCGCCCCCATCAAGGCTAGATTAGCCACCAGCGTTTCCATACGGGCATCCGAGTCCTTACTGTGGGTAGAGAAAATCCCAGCCGCCACTTTGACAAACTTGCCCATGTGGCCAATCATCAAAACCTTGGTAAAGCCAATCCGCTGAACTTCTTTGAGGACATGGCCGACAAAGTTACTCATATTGACAATGCGCCCAGCTGGAATACCGATGCTGTTGGTCGCAAAATCCTCACCATAGTTCCCCGGTACCAAGACGACTGAACGATGTCCTTGATTATAGAGCATGGTTAACTCGATCGTTATGGACGCCTTCCAGCTATCCTCGGACATAGGATTGACAATCCCTGTCGTTCCCAAGATTGAAATGCCGCCGACAATGCCTAATCTGGAATTGTAGGTCAGCTTGGCCGTTTCTTCACCGCCAGGAACGGAAATGATAACCCGCGCCCCACAGTTGGGACCAATAATCTCGCGGACATGCTGCTCAATCATCCGTCTAGGAGTCGGATTGATGGCTGCCATGCCGACATCACAGGCCAGCCCCTTCTCAGTCACGCGCCCGACGCCCTGACCGCCGTCAATCTCGATTTCCGTCTGATCTGGTAAAAGAGTCACGGTCGAATAGATCAAGAGGCCATGCGTCGCATCCGCATCATCGCCGCCATCTTTTTCAATGGCCGCTGTCGCTTCTTCTGGTCCAAAGGAAGGATTGTGAACATCCATGGTCACTTCCACACCTGAAGCCGTATGAACAGTAACCTTTTCTTCTCTTTCCTGATTTAAGATCATGCTCAAGGCTGCAACGGTCGCCGCTGTCGCACAAGTGCCAGTCGTAAAACCTTTTCTTAATTTCTTTCCATTGACATAAGCGTATTCATCCATCATCAGCCCTCTCCTTTCTCCGGAGCCTGCTGTTTATCTGAAACACTGTAACGCTCATAGTCTGTAGTGCCTAGCTTGAGCTGGTAGAGAATGGCATTGATGACCGCTGCTGCGATAGTACTGCCGCCTTTTTGCCCCAGTGCCGCGATAGAAGGCACCGAACTTTCATGCAGTTTGAGCTTGGATTCTGCCGCTCCGACAAAGCCAACTGGAACCCCGACAACCGCATCCGGCTGCAAGCTTCCCTCTTCGACCATATCTAAAACCTTAAAGATGGACGTTGGAGCATTCCCAAAGACAAATAGCTTTGGACCGTCCACTTTAGCCGAATATTCTACAGCGGCCATGGAGCGAGTAATTCCCTTTTCCTTAGCTTCCTTAAAGATTGCTGGCTCATTGACCAGACAGCGATAGGAAACACCTAGGTCATCCAGCAATTTCTTATTAAAACCACCCAAGACCATGGTCGTATCGGTAAAAATCGTACCCTTGTTTCGGAAGACGTAGAGGATTTTCTCAATAACCTGATTGGAAAACTTGATATTGTAGAGGTAGTCAAAGTCTGCACTGGTAAAGACCACGCGCTTGAGCACCGCTTCCTCGAAAGGATCTGAAAAATGAATATCTGGATGCTCTTGGTCAATAATTTCCTGAATTTTTCTGAAACTAGCTTCTTCAATCTTGTGCGCTGCTTTTAGATAGGACATCTAGTTCTTTCCTCCTTCTTTACTGGATGGTGTAGAGTAGCGGACATAGTCATCCGTTACGACTTCTCTTAACTGGTAGATAATGGCATTGATAATGGCTACAACAATCGTACTGCCACCTTTTCTGCCGACATTGACAAGGGCAGGAAGACCTGACTGAAGCAGCTCCTCTTTGGATTCTTCAACATTGATAAAGCCGACCGGAACCCCAATCACAGCGTCTGGCTCTACCAGTCCCTGCTCTGCTAGCTCAATCAGATAAGACAAGGCAGTCGGAGCACCACCAAAGGCAAATACTTTAGGACCTTCAATCTTGGCAGCTATCTCAACAGCCGCCATAGCTCTGGTAATCTGCTTTTCCTTAGCCAGCGCAACCACTTCTTCATCGCTGATCAAACAGCGGTAGCTCACACCCAGCTGGTCAAGCACGCGCTTGTTAATCCCATTGAGAGAGATATTAGAGTCCAAGAGAATAGTCCCCTTAGCTCTAATGACCTCTTCTATTTTTTCAAGGACATTATGCTCAAATCGCATAGTATAGAGATAATCGAAATCTCCCGTCGTATGGATAGCCCTCTTAATAATGGATTCTTCCATTTCCGAATGGAAGACATAATCAGGATCTTTTTCAGTAATCATAGACTGAATAATTTGAAAACTCTTTTCCTCAATAGAGGAAGGGTTTTGAATATATGTCATAGTATACTCCTAGAAATATGCTTGCTTTACTAAATAAAAAAGAGTGAACAAGATTAAACCTGTCATGGTGCTTGTATAAAGGAGAGAGATAGCCGTCTGAATATCATCCGCCTCAACCAATCTGGAAGCCTCTCCAATGGTCGGCTTCTCGATCAGCTCTCCGTGATAGACATGCGGTCCGCCCAGCTGAATGCCCAAAGCCCCAGCCACAACTGCCTCCGAAAAAGCACTGTTGGGACTGGCATGCTGATAGCGATCCCGCCAACCAATCCGCAGAGCCCCCTTGAAATCCAGCAGTAAAATCTGACTGCTGAGAATCAAGAAAAGCCAAGTCAAACGCGCAGGAATCAGATTGGCCAGATCGTCCATCTTGGCAGATATCAAGCCAATTTTGCGGTATTTCTCCGTCTTATAGCCCACCATGGAGTCCAAGGTATTGATGGCCTTGTATGTCATGGCTAAGATGGGGCCACCTAGAAAGAGGCAGAGCAGCGGTCCAATAACCCCGTCGCTAGTATTTTCAGCCACCGTCTCAATCGTCGCCTTGCTGATTTCCTCTGGTGTCAGCTGAGAAGTTTCACGGCCGACAATCATGCCAACTTGCTTTCTAGCTTCTTCCAAAGTACCAAACTTGAGCGTATGGTAAACTTTTTGGGCCTCAAAAGCTAGACTCTTAGTCGCCAGACTGGCATAGGCCAGATAGATCCAGACGATCCAGTAGAGGACAGGATGAACCAAACCAGCCAACCAAAGCAGCCCGTAGCTAACTCCCAGCGCCAGTCCAACTGTTGTCAGCCAGAGGAAAAAGCCAAATAGATAGGGCGGAAACTGCTTTTTCTCCTGCAAACGCATACACAGATAAATATAGGAACCCATCCACTTGACCGGATGAGGCCAGCTATAGGGGTCGCCAATCAGCCAGTCCAGTAAGACGGCCAAAAAAATTGCAATGAGTGTCATATCAGTTCGCCTCTTTGATATAGTTCAGCCAGTTGGCCAACAGCTGCTCATCCTGATAAAAATGAACATGCAGGTAGCTGGCAAAGGTTCGGCCCTTTTGATAACCGCCTGTCCAGGCAGCTACGACCTGACCGTCTCTGACCTTCTCCAGCTTGAGGACAGTATCTTCCTCCGTCTCAAAGACCGAATGGTGAAACTCATGTCCCCTGACAGCTGTACCTTTAGGACCAAAAAGACTGTCTATCTGCGTTTCTGCTTGACAGTAGCCAAAGCTTTTCAGGCCGGGGGTCATCAGGCTCTTGCCCTTGAAAATACCGACCATTTCATAGACCTGACCCTCTACTTCCAGCAGTTCTCCCAGATACATGAGTCCGCCGCATTCTGCGTAGATTGGCCGTCCCTGCTCATGAGCCTTCAGGACTGAAGCCCGGAAAGTCGCATTTGCCATCAGCTCCTGAGCGTAAACTTCTGGAAAACCGCCGCCAAAATAATAAGCATCTGCAGCTGGGAGTTCCTTATCTTTCAGAGGGCTGAAAGGCACTAACTGGACATTGAGCTCTCTTAAAAAGTCTAGATTATCTTCATAGTAAAAGTGGAAAGCATCATCCAAAGCATAAGCCAAAGTCAAGGGCTGATCATTATGGATATGAAAAGGATTTGTCATCCGCTTATCGGGAAGTTCTGCCTTTTCCAGCAGCCTGTCTAGATTTATATGCTTGGCTGCTGCCGCTCCCAACTCCTCAAATCGACGATCCAAATCATCCATTTCTACGTCAGGGATTAGACCCAGATGACGCGATGGCAGCTCTGCTGTTGCATTCTTAGGCAGATAGCCCAGCACTTCCACATCCATGTAACGCTCAATAGCTCCCTTAATGAGTTCATAGTGGTTCTGAGAAGCCACCCGATTGATAATGACCCCAGCAATATCCAAATCTGGATCAAAAGTCGTAAAGCCATGGACCATAGCAGCTGCCGAGGTAGATGTCGCCTTCCCATCGATAATCAAGACAACCGGAATACCCAACTTCTTAGCAACAGAAGCAGAGGACGCACAGTCCTTGTCCGTTCCCAGACCATCAAAGAGCCCCATGACTCCTTCAACTACTGCCACATCCGCGTCTCCATGCCATTTGTAGTAGGACCAAGCCAGACTCTGATCGTCCGGTATCATAAAGCTGTCCACATTCCGTGAAGGCCGCTTGGTAATCCGACTATGATAAGCTGTATCAATATAATCAGGTCCTACCTTATAAGGCTGGACCTGATAACCTCTGTCTGCCAGAGCTTTCAAAATCCCTAGGGTAACTGTGGTCTTTCCAACACCGCTGGAAACACCAGCCAGCATAAATTGCTTCATTACTTTACTCCAGATTTGCTGATAAAAAAAGTACTACAAAAAAATAAGGAATTTTTATTTTTTTGTAGCACCGTTGCTCACTTATATGTAGAACAAACACCCCGTTGTGTTCGCTTTCAGTTCTTATATTAAATTTATTTTAATATAAAGCGTAAAAACTGTCAAGTTTTTGATAGAGCATCTATGAAAAAAGTCAGGATTTAAGCGCTTTTCCACTGAAAAGTGAGCATTTTTAAAATTCTGTTAAATTTAAAAAAACATCAGGAAAAGGAACATTCCTGATGTTTTATTTGAGCATCAACCTGCATCTTCCTCTACAAACTGACTATTTACAAACTGACTATTATAGAGGTCCGCATAAAAGCCATTCTGAGCCATGAGTTCATCGTGGTTGCCTTGCTCGATGATATTTCCATCGCGCATGACCAAGATAAGATCTGCATTTCGGATAGTGGACAGGCGGTGGGCAATGACAAAGGAAGTCCGGCCTTCCATGAGTTTGTCCATGGCCTTTTGAATCAGCTCCTCCGTCCGCGTATCGACTGACGAAGTTGCCTCATCCAAGATCAAGAGCGGCGCATCTTTCAGCAGAGCACGAGCGATTGTCAACAGCTGCTTCTGACCAACCGATAAGTTGACCGTGTCATCCAGCACCGTACCATAGCCCTGCGGCAGAGTCATGATAAAGTGATGGACACCGACCGCCTTCGCTGCAGCAATAACTGCTTCATCTGTCACATGCTCTTGATTGTAAATCAAGTTTTCTCGAATCGTCCCCTCAAAGAGCCAGGTATCCTGTAAGACCATTGAAAAGGCATCGTGAACCTCAGAGCGTTTCATATCCTTAATATCTATACCATCAATGCTGATACGCCCTTTATTAATTTCATAGAACTTCATGAGCAGATTCACGATAGTTGTCTTACCAGCACCCGTCGGGCCGACAATGGCAATCTTCTGTCCGGCTTTGGCACGGGCTGAGAAATCATGAATAATTGTCTGGTCTGGCTTGTAGCCAAAGAAGACATCTTCAAAGGCAACATCTCCCTTGACAGTAGTAAGCTGCTGCTCTTTATGCCGGTCGTCTTCCATCTCAGGCTCAGCTAGAAATTCAAAGACACGAACCAGTGCTGCACCAGCCTGCTGCAAGACGGTGATACCTTGGGCAATCTGTGACAATGGCTGAGAGAAGGTCCGCACATAAACCATAAAGGCGACGATAATTCCGATGCTAATAGATCCATTAATCGCCAGAGCGGCACCAACTAAAATAACCAGCACATAGGCCAAATTCCCCGTAAAGAACATGAGCGGCATCATCATGCTAGAGATAAATTGAGACTTCCAAATACTGTTATAGAGATTATGATTGAGAACCGCAAAGCGCTCCTTTGACTGCTCAATGGCATTATAGCTGGTAACAACATTATGACCGGAGTACATCTCCTCCACATAACCGTTTACCGCAGCCAGATCGTTTTGCTGGGCGGTGAAATAACCCTGAGACTTGCCCATGATGAGACCGACAAAGACAAAGCCGACTACAGTAGCCAAGATGGTTACCAAGGCCAAAATCCAGTTCATGAAGAACATGGTCAAAACCACAGCCACCAAGAGCAGGCTGGCAGAGATAACATTTCCCAGACTCTGGTTGAGGGATTGGCCGACCGTATCTACATCATTAGTCACGCGCGACAGAGTATCCCCCTGAGAATGACCATCGAAATAGCCCAACGGCAGCTTGTTAATCTTCTCCGCAATGGCCGTCCGCAGCCGCTTAGAGAAATACTGGATAACTGTACTGATGATAAAGGACTGACCATAGTTGAGCAGGGCTCCGACTGCATAGAGCACGGTTAGCAGAAGGGCAATCTGAGACACAGCTTTCAAATCAATGCTGGTAGCCAGACCATCAGAAATGAGATTGGTAATTTCTTTTAGTTTATTTGGCCCATAGACCGTGATAATGTTTGACAAGACAGCTCCCACAAATGCCAAAGCAAGAGGAAGCTGGAAGCCTTTGAGATAAGGCCGTATCTGGCTAAATAATGAAGGCTTCTTATTTTCCATTTTCTAATTCCTCCTTGGATAGTTGTGAGTAGGCAATTTCTTGATAGACTTCGTTGCTGGCCAAGAGCTCTCTGTGGGTCCCTTGACCGACTACCTTACCAGCATCCAAGACCAAGATTTGATCCGCATCCATGATGGTAGAGATCCGCTGTGCTACGATCAGCTTGGTCATATCCTGCGTCCGCTCAGCCAGTTCCTTACGCAAAATGTGGTCTGTCTTATAGTCTAGCGCTGAGAAAGAGTCGTCAAAGATGAGGATTTCTGGCTTACGAGCCAAAGCCCTGGCAATAGCCAAACGCTGACGCTGGCCACCAGAGAAGTTGGTTCCGCTTTGAGCCACTTCAGCTTTAAGCCCCTTTTCCTTCTCTTGGACAAAGGGCTTAGCCTGTGCTAGGTCAAGAGCCTCCCACATTTTCTGCTCATCCAGCGGGTTTTCTTGGCTTTGACCGAAGTCCAGATTGCTCTCGATATCGCCAGAGAAAAGCACAGCCTTTTGCGGGATGTAGCCGACCTTATTATGCAAGTCTTCCAGCTGGTAATCCTGAACATTGACACCATCTACCAGAATCTCTCCTTCAGTTACATCGTAGAAACGAGGAATGAGATTGACCAGCGTGGATTTCCCTGAACCGGTTGAACCGATAAAGGCTACGGTATCACCAGCCTGCGCTGTAAAGCTAACATGCTCAATGACTGCTTCGGAATTCTTGGAATAGCGGAAGGACACATCTCGAAAGACCACCTCTCCCTTGCTATCCGCTGCTGCCTTAGGCTGTTCCGGACTGATGATAGAAGAATGCAGGTCCAGTACTTCATTAATCCGGCCAGCCGATACAATGGTCCGAGGCAGGACGATGAAGAGGGCCCCCATGAGCAAGAATCCAATCACAATCTGCATAGCATAGGACATAAAGACGACCATATCACTGAAGAGTGGGAGACGCTCCTGCAGCCCAGCCTCCTGAATCAAATAAGCTCCAATCCAGTAAATAGCCAGTGTCAAGCCGCTGGAAATCCCCATCATAACTGGATTCATCATGGCCATCAGACGACCGATGAAAAGATTGAGCCGGGTTACTTCATTATTGGCTGCCGCAAACTTCTTATCCTGATAGTCCTCAGCATTGTAAGCCCGGACCACGCGAATCCCAGTCAGACTCTCTCTAGTGACGCTGTTTAGCTTATCTACCAGGCGCTGCGCAACCGACTGCTTGGGAAAGGCCAATGTCACCAAAACTACTGTCAGCAGGATATTGACTATAACAGCAATAAGAACTGCTGTCAGCCAGTTCTCAGACTTACCGATAATCTTAGTCATAGCCCAAATCGCCATAATCGGTCCCCTAGTCACCACCTGCAGCCCCATGGTAATTAAGGTCTGTACCTGGGTAATGTCATTCGTTGTCCGAGTCAGCAGACTAGGGATTGAAAATTTCTTAATCTCCGTCTGCGAATAGTCTAGCACACGGTTGAAAATATCGCTCCGCAAACTCTGAGTAAAGCTGGCTGCTATACGAGCGGCAAAAAAGCCAACCACAATAGCTGACAGCAAGCTAGCAAAAGACAGGCCGATCATTTTCAGACCTGGCTCCCACAAATCTGCCAAACCAGTCCCCGGCGTTTGCAATAGCTCTGTAATCGTCGAAATATAGGTCGGAACTTCTAATTCCAAATATACCGTCAGGAAGGTGAAGAGCACACTGAGAACAATCATGCTCACTTCCCTTGCCGTCAGCCGTTTAAATAACTTAAACATCTTTGCCTCCATTTTCTAAACTTTCGATATTCTGATAAAACTTAGCCATGACTTGAGAAAAAGTCAGCAGTTCCTGCTCAGAAACACCATTTAAAATAGAACGGTTCATTTCATCAAAAAAGTCACGGATTTTCTTCATTCTTTCCTGCGACTGCGGAGTAAGACGGATATACTTGGCCCGCTTGTCCGTCTTGCTCATTTCCAGCTGGATAAAGCCATTCTTCTCCATCCTTTTCATTAAGTTAGAGGCCACCGATTTGGAAATATCCAACTCTTGCTCAATATCCTTGATAAGGGTATCCTTCCCCTCTTCCATACGGCAGGCGACAATATGCAAGACCTGCCCCTGCGGCCCAGCCATGGATTCAATCCCTTGCTCCTTGGCAAGCTTTTCCACTATAAGGTGAATTTTTCGTCCAAAACGCTTCATTTCTAATAAAGGCTTTTCCATCAAAACTTCCTTCCTAGATTGGTTCTCGTGAGAACTAATTAGTTTTCATGAGAACTATTTTACCACATAGAAGAAAGATGTCAAGCAAAAAGTTTCTATGAGAACTATTTTTTCAATCAAAAAATTCAGCCCTTCTCAGGCTGAATTACTTCATCAAATCAAGATTCCTTCCAAATGGTCCAATTCGTGTTGGCAGATTTGGGCAGGCAGTCCTTTCAAAGTCATAGTCTGCTGCTGCCAATTTTTGTCCAGATAATCGACTGTGATTTCCTGATAACGTTGGGTAGGACAACTTCCAGTCAAGGACAAGCAGCCCTCTTCCGTCTGATAAGGCCCTGATTTAGAGCGCAGCACCGGATTAAACATGACTACTGGCACCAAGCCATATAGAAAGATAATGACTCGCTTACGCACGCCAATCATATTGGCTGCGAGCCCTATACAATTTTCTCGATTGGCCTGCAGAGTATCTTGCAAGTCTTGAGCCAGATAAAGGTCTTCTCTACTTGCTTGCTCTGATGGTTGCCGCAGGAAGAAAATATCTTTGACAATTGCTTTTTCCATTACTTTTCCTCATAGAGAAGAGCCTGATAAATCAGACCCTATAAGCTTATTTTGCATGGCGCTCACTAACTTCTTTAGCCAGTACAAAGTTGCCCAGCGTTGCGGAGCCATTTCCGGCCACAGCCGGTGTCACGATATAGTCACGGACATCAGGAACTGGCAAATAACCATTCAGAAGAACCGTAAATTTCTCACGAACCCGATCCAACATGTGCTGCTGAGCCATAACACCGCCACCAAAGACGATGACATCTGGACGGAAAGTCACTGTCGCCTGAATAGCCGCCTGAGTGATATAGTAAGCTTGAATATCCCAGACGGAACTATTGAGTTTAATATTTTCCCCACGAACTCCGGTCCGCGCCTCTAAGCTTGGCCCAGCCGCCAATCCTTCCAAACAACCATTGTGGAAAGGACAAACGCCATTGAACTCTTTCTCCACATCCATAGGGTGCTTAGCTACATAATAATGCCCCATCTCTGGGTGACCTGTCCCCCCTACAAATTCGCCTCGCTGGATAGCACCAGCACCGATTCCTGTACCAATCGTATAATAGACCAGATTTTCAATACGGCCGCCAGCATTGTTGCGGGCTACCACTTCACCATAAGCTGAACTATTAACATCCGTCGTAAAGTAAATAGGCACATTGAGAGCCCGGCGCAGAGCTCCAACAATATCCACATTAGCCCAGTGTGGCTTAGGTGTAGTCGTGATAAAGCCGTAAGTCTTTGAGTTAGGATCAATATCAATCGGCCCGAAAGATCCTACAGCCAGACCAGCTAGATTGTCAAAACGAGAAAAGAACTCGATCGTCTTGTCTAGTGTTTCGATAGGTGTGGTCGTTGGAAACTGTGTCTTTTCAACAACTTCAAACCGTTCATCACCTACAGCACAGACAAACTTAGTGCCACCCGCTTCCAAACTTCCATACAATTTTGTCATTATAAATCCTCTTTTAAAATTTGATTTCTACTCTATTCATTATAGCATATCTCTTGCAGACTTCTTGCCAAAAATAGTCTTTTTATAGCTTTTTCAACAAGACTGCACTTATTACATAAAAAACGAACAAAAGCTGATTTGTTCGTTTTCTAAATTCCATTAGGCTTTCACTTCGATGATTGCGTCGCCTTTAGCAAGAGCTCCTTCTGCTACTGGAGTGACAGAAGCGTAGTCAGCTGTGTTTGTAACGATGACCATAGTCGTATCATCCAGACCAGCAGCTGCAATTTTCTCAGCTTCAAATGTTCCCAGAACATCACCAGCTTTGACCTTGTCGCCTTGAGCAACTTTTTGGTCAAAGCCTTCGCCGCCCATAGATACTGTGTCGATTCCGACGTGAATCAGAATTTCAGCACCATTAGCTGTCTTCAAACCATAAGCATGGCCAGTCGCGAATGCAATCGTCACTTCAGCATCAGCCGGAGCATAAACCACACCTTCGCTAGGCTTGATAGCAATTCCTCGTCCCATCGCTCCGCTAGAGAAAACAGGATCATCAACATCGCTCAAAGCAACTGCCTGACCAACGATTGGAGCAAGGATTCTCTCGTCTTGGAGAGCAGCTGGCACATTACCAGTTGTTTCTTCTTCAACCAGTTTTTCAGTTACAGCTGCTTCAGTTACAGTTTCTTCATCTTCAAAACCAAACATATAAGTCAATGCAAAACCAAGCGCAAATGATACAGCTACCATGAAGAGATATTGGAAGAGTTGTCCATTACCGATATAAAGCATTGTACCAGGGATGATAGTGATACCATTACCAGTAGCGGCAAGTCCAAGGAGAGATGCCAAGCCACCACCAATTGCACCAGCAATCAATGAAAGGAAGAATGGTTTGCGATAACGCAAGTTAACCCCGAAGATAGCTGGCTCTGTAATACCAAGGAAGGCAGAAAGAGCAGCTGGGAAAGCAAGAGCTTTTAATTTAGGATTTTTCGTTTTGACCGCAACAGCTACAGTAGCTGCACCTTGGGCTGTCATAGCAGCAGTGATAATCGCATTAAATGGATTCACCTTATCAGTAGCGAGTAACTGAATTTCAAGCAAGTTGAAGATATGGTGCACACCTGATACGACGATTAATTGATGAACTCCACCAATAACCAAACCACCTAAACCAAACGGTAAAGCAAGGACTGCTTTTGTTCCAAACAAAATGTAGTTTTCAACAACGTGGAATACTGGTCCAATAACGAAAAGTCCAAGGATAGACATTACTAAAAGTGTAACGAATGGTGTCACCAAGAGATCCAAGACATCTGGCACAACCTTGCGGAGAGCTTTTTCAAACTTAGCTCCAACAACCCCGATAATGAAGGCTGGAAGAACAGAACCTTGCAAACCAACAACTGGGATGAAGCCAAAGAATTTCATGGCAGTCACTTCGCCACCTGATGCTACTGCCCAAGCGTTTGGAAGCGAGCCAGACACCAGCATCATACCAAGGACGATACCAACAGCTGGATTTCCACCAAATACACGGAAGGTTGACCAAACAACCAAACCAGGCAAGATGATGAAGGCTGTATCCGTAAGGATTTCTGTATAGGTCTTCACATCATCTGGAAGCGTCATTCCAAGAGCGTTCAAGAGTCCACGAACACCCATGAAGAGACCTGTTGCTACGATAACTGGGATGATTGGCACAAATACGTCACCAAATGTACGGATGGCACGTTGGAACCAATTTCCTTGCTTAGCAGCTTCTGCTTTCATGTCATCTTTTGATGAAGTTGGCAATCCTAAGGCTACAACTTCGTCGTAGATTTTATTAACCGTACCGGTACCAAAGATAATCTGGTACTGGCCTGAGTTAAAGAAGGCACCCTGAACTTTTTCCAGATTTTCGACAGTATTTTTGTCGATTTTACCTTCATCTTTAACCATCACGCGCAAGCGAGTCGCACAGTGAGCCACACTGTTGACATTCTCACGTCCTCCAAGGGCTTCGATGACTTTTTTTGCAATTTCAGTATTATTCATTTGCAAAAATCTCCTTATAAATATTTTTAACTTTTTGAAAGCGATTTTATCACCTTTACGAATATTATTTTACCATGATTCAAAAATATGTCAAGCGTTTTGCAGAAAAAATATTTTTTTGCTGTTAATTGTTGATTTTTCAGCAGAAAACGTTTACTATAGTAATAAGAAATAATATGATTCGGAGGACAAAAGATTGGCTTGGACGACTGAAAAACGCTACAAACGCTATGAAGACTGGACTCAGGAAGAGCTACAGCACATCAAAGAAAATATCGCTAAATCTCCTTGGCGGGCTAACTACCATGTGGAGCCTCAGACAGGTCTCCTCAATGACCCCAATGGCTTTTCTTATTTTGACGGCAAGTGGGTCGTTTTCTATCAAAACTTTCCTTTCGGAGCAGCTCACGGGCTCAAGTGCTGGGTCCAGATGGAAAGCGATGACCTCGTTCACTTCACGGAAACTGGTCTTCGGGTGCTGCCAGATACTTCTCTGGACAGCCACGGTGCCTACTCGGGCTCTGCCATGCTGTTTGACGACAAGCTCTTTCTCTTCTACACTGGCAATGTTCGTGATGAGAACTGGGTGCGTCACCCCTATCAAATCGGTGCCTTGTTAGATAAATCAGGTAAGCTCGAAAAAATTGACAAGGTCTTGATTGAGCAGCCTGCGGAAGCGACCGACCACTTCCGCGATCCGCAGATTTTTAACTACAAAGGGCAATACTATGCCATTGTCGGTGGGCAAAATCTAGACAAACAAGGCTATGTTAAGCTGTACAAGGCAGTTGATAATGACTATACCAACTGGGAATCCGTCGGTGATTTAGACTTCGCCAATGACAAGACAGCCTATATGATGGAGTGCCCTAATCTAGTCTTTATCAACGACCAACCAGTCTTGCTTTATTGCCCTCAAGGTTTGTCCAAGGACGTACTGGATTATGACAACATCTATCCAAATATGTATAAAATAGGTCAATCGTTTGACACAAGCAAGGCTGCTATGATTGATCCTAGCCCTATCCAGAATTTAGACTATGGCTTCGACTGCTACGCGACCCAAGCCTTTAATGCACCTGACGGTCGCGCACTGGCTGTCAGCTGGCTAGGCTTGCCTGATGTGGAATACCCATCTGACCGCTTCGACCATCAAGGCGCCTTCTCCCTCGTCAAGGAATTGACCCTGAAAGACGGCAAGCTCTACCAGTACCCAGTGCCTGCTATCAAGGATTTGCGAGCAGAAGAACAACCTTTCGCTGCTTTGGCAGAAAGCAAGAACAGCTACGAACTAGAACTGAAGCTTGCTGCGGACACCGAGCATGAAATCGTCCTCTTTGCAGACAAGGATGGCAAGGGGTTACGCATCAATTTTGATCTTAAGGAAGGGCAAGTGACCGTTGACCGCAGCCAAGCGGGTGAGCCATTCGCTCTGGACTTTGGAACCAGCCGAAGCTGCAATATTGACAAAGAAGCTACAAATGCTAGTATATTTATAGATAAATCAATTTTTGAAATTTTCATCAATAAAGGAGAGAAAGTATTTTCCGGCCGTGTCTTCCCGAGAGAAGACCAAACAGGTATTGCTATTACTACGGGCAATCCAACCGGTACTTACTATGAATTAGATTATGGTCGCAAAGCTAACTGATGTAGCAAAACTAGCAGGAGTCAGTCCCACAACTGTTTCCCGCGTCATCAACAGAAAAGGCTACTTGTCTGACAAAACGATTTCGAAGGTTGAGGCAGCCATGCGAGAGCTGGCTTACAAGCCCAATAATCTGGCGCGTAGCCTCCAAGGAAAATCAGCCAAGCTAATTGGACTCATTTTCCCTAATATCAGCAATGTCTTTTATGCAGAATTGATTGACAAGCTGGAGCATGAGCTTTTTAAACAGGGCTATAAAACCATCATCTGCAATAGTGAGCATGACTCTGACAAGGAGCGTGAATACCTTGAGATGCTGGAAGCCAATCAGGTGGACGGCATCATTTCTGGCAGCCACAATCTAGGCATTGAGGACTACAATCGTGTGACCGCACCAATCATTGCCTTTGACCGCAATCTTTCGCCAGATATCCCAGTTGTCTCCTCAGACAACTATGGCGGCGGAGTGCTAGCGGCTCAGACCTTGGTCAAGGCTGGAGCGCAAAACATCATCATGATTACTGGCAATGACAATTCCAACTCACCGACCGGCCTGCGCCATGCTGGCTTTGCTTCCGTCCTGCCGGACGCACCGATTATCAATGTATCCAGTGATTTTTCACCCGTCCGAAAGGAAATGGAAATCAAGCAAATCTTAAACCAAATCAAGCCCGATGCTATTTTTACTTCAGATGATTTGACAGCCATCTTAATTATGAAAGTCGCTCAGGAGCTGGACATCCAGATTCCTGAAGATTTGAAAATCATTGGCTACGACGGCACCTACTTTGTAGAGAACTACTACCCGCAGCTAGCAACTATCAAGCAGCCACTGAAAGATATTGCCTGCCTCTCTGTAGACCTGCTCCTCAAAAAAATTGCTGGCCAAGAAGTCCAAACGACTGGCTATTTCCTGCCAGTCAGTCTCTTGCCTGGTAAGAGTGTTTAACGCAGATATAAAAAAAGCCTGATCGGCTTTTTTTTTATTATATCAAACATCTATCCTTGATTATCACAGCTAATACTTCAATCATCTTCGTGAGGCTAGGACTATTTAAAAGCTATGGAAGACCTTTTAGATCTGATCCTAGAAACAAGGATTACGAAGCTACAAATATTCAATGTTTAGTTCTGTCCCACCGTCCTGACAAATTCGACAATATGGCCGCCACAATTATGAATCAGCTCATAGTCGTGTGTCACCAAAATGACTAGTTTGCCTGCTTGAGCCATCTGATGTAGGTCCTTGATCATCTGATCCATCTGAGGGCGACAGAGGCCACTGGTTGGCTCATCTAAGATGACAATAGGCTTATCTGAAACCTTGGCCATCGCAAAGAGAAGCCGTTGCTTTTCACCACCCGACAAACTCTGAGGATGGCGGTCTTTCTTATCCAATACCCCGGCCTGAGCCAAGGCCGCTTGCTTAGCAGTAGCATCATCGCTGACTATAGAAATTTCCGACCAGACCGACTCAGTGAAGAGCTGGTAGTTGACATCTTGCATGACCATACCGATCCAATCATAGCTAGGCTTGACAACCTGCCCATGAAAGAAGGTCTGCCCCTTGAAAGACTTGATTAAACCACAAAGCGAGCGTAGAAAGGTACTCTTGCCCACCCCGTTTTGCCCGATGATAAAGTGAATCCCCTGATTTAGAGAAAGATTCATATCAAAAATCTGCTTTCGGCCATAACTGTAAAGATAGTCTTGAGCCACTAGTGCCTGATTCGAGTCAAAATTCTTATCTGTCATCTGTTTGACCTGATAGTCCAATGCTTGCAAGTCTGCTTTTTCAATCCTGCTCAGACTGCGCAGCCGATGCTGGCCAATAAAAGCAGCATCCAGCTCCTCTGGCAGGTAGCTTGTTGCCCGATTCCCCTCTAGCAAAACAAACTGATCCATTATCTCCCGCAGGTAATATAGCCGATGCTCAGCGATAATAATAGTCTTACCCAGAGACTTAAGCTTAAGCAGGACTTCCTTCAGTCTCTCAATAGCATCGCGATCCAGAGAGGAGGACGGCTCATCAAACATATAGATAGCATTGTCCATACAGGCTACGCTGGTAATGGCTAAGAGCTGTTTCTCTCCGCCTGACAGCGTGAAAACATCTCGATCCAGTAACTGTTTCATCCCCAACAGTTCCGTATAATAATCAATCCGCTCCAAGATTTCCTCGCGCGGCAGATTACGATTTTCCAAGGCAAAGGCCATCTCATCGGTCGAGTTGGTCGCATAAAACTGGGTCTTGGGATTCTGAAAAACGGTCGAAATGAAACGGCTGCGCTGAGCCAAATCCAACTCCTGCAACTCCTGTCCCTTGTAAATCAGACTGCCCATTAGCTCTGCTGGCTGAAAATGCGGAATAATGCCATTGATTGCCTTGAGCAAGCTGCTCTTACCACTGCCAGAAGCTCCGCTGATCACCGTTAACTGCCCTGGCTCAAACCGCAGATTGACCTCCTCCAAAATTGGCCCGTCATAAGAAATAGTAAACTCTTTAAACTCAAGCATAGCGACTCCAAATATCTAAGGCTAAAACTGCCAACATCAGACTCAGACATAGATAATCCTGTATGTGCAGCTTAGTCTGGGACAGGCTAGAACGCTGACCGCCGACAATCAAACCTCGCGTCATGGCTGACACGGCCACATCATCTGCCGTCCGTGTCAGACACATAAGGAGGGGAACATAGCGGTATTCTATCATTCGGACTGGCTGGCTGAAAAAGGTTTTGCCGGTCAGTCCATGTAGATACATGGCATCCTTGACCTGATGATAGTCTTCCTTGACAGTGTAGAAGAAACGAAACATGACCGAAATCGGAATAATCAGACTATCAGACAGCTTCATCCTCTGCAAGGACGCCACCAAATCACTCATAGAAGTAGTCAAAAGACTATAGCGCCCCATCATCACTCCCGGTGCCATCCGCAAGACCACCATGCTCATAAAGAGAAAAATAGCTTCTAAAACTGAAGAAGACAGCCGGTGCAACAGAAAGAGCTGCATCAGGATAGCAATCCCTAGCAAGACCAAACCTTTGAGAGCTTCCACATACTTTCTCTCCAGCAAGAGCAAGAGATAAGGCAAAGCAGATAGAAAGACCACGACTGGAAAGTAGCGATGGTGCAGATTTCCCAGCAGCAAGATATAGGAAATCACCACTGTCATGGCTATTTTGCTTCTAAAATCCAGATTCATCGGCGCCCCCTATGCCATCCCAGATTGACTGAAATGCTTTTTCAGCATCTTAATGCCAATCGTGCAGCCCAGATAAGCACCCAAGGCACCTAAAAGCAAAACCGGAAAGAATGACCAATCTGGCAAGACACTAAACATCTGCTCTGCAAATTCCTTGCCATAGCCTTGATCGATAACCTTTTGCATGTAGGCATCACGCGTCAAATAGATGGGTAGGAGATTAGCACAGGAAGAAAGACTATAGGCAACATAGGCCCAACGGGCATGCTTGATACTGCGATAGTTACCGCGCTTCAGGATGTACTCACCTAAGAGAGCAGCTAGGACCGTTCCCAGCACAATCAAAATCGTGTGCCCCGTTGCTACAAAGACTAGAGCCGACACCAACCCCATGACCAGTACCATGCCAAAACGACGAATCTTGGTACTGTAAAGCATGAAAAGCGGACCGGACATCAGGGCACCGAAAAAGGGAACAATCGGCATAGTAATGGGTAAAAAACCAATCATACCAGATACAAAGCTCACGATAACAATGAGCAAGGAAAAGAGACCAGCATTGACCAGATCCTTTACAGAAAAAGATGCTTGTTTCATTAGGAAAACCTCGGTGTTTCATTAAAAAGCGTGCTTGTACTTAAAGTTCTCAATCAACTGCGCCGTTTCTACCAGCTCTTGGTATACACTGGAGACCTGCAGCAGTTCATCATGACGGCCAATGCCATCCACCTGACCGTCTTTTAAAACGACAATCTTATCCGCATTCTCGACAGACTTGAGGCGATGGGAGATGATGATGACCGTCTTGTCTTTCAACAGAAGACTGAGACTTTCTTGAATTAATTTTTCGTTTTCAATATCGAGTGGTGAGGTGATTTCATCCAAAATCACAATAGGCGCTTGCTTGAGCAAGGCACGCGCAATCGAAATCCGCTGGCGCTCGCCGCCTGATAGCTTGGCTCCATTTTCGCCAATTAGACTGTCATAACCTTGCGGCAGCTGCTCGATAAAGCCCTGACAGTTGGCCATGCGAGCGGCTTCTTTGACCTCCTCATCCGTAGCCGTTGGCCGACCAAGGCGGATATTCTCCAAGACAGAAGCATCGAAAAGAATAACATCCTGAAAGACTATCGAGATCGAATCAAAGAGCGATTGGGTGCTGATATCCTGTAGCTCCTGACCATCGATATAAATATGCCCTTCTTGGTAATCATAGAGTCGGGAGATGAGCCGTAGCAAACTGGTTTTTCCGCAGCCAGACGGCCCAACCAAGGCCGTGATTTCATTTTGCTTGGCAGTGAAGCTGACCTTTTGTAGAACAGGCTGATCCGGCTTGTAGGCAAAGCCAACATCTACTAGCTCGATATCAAAGTTCTTAAGTTCCTGCTCTCTTCCTGCCTGCTTGGATGCTGTATGCAGCTCCTTGATCCGCTTAACAGCGGAGTCAATATAGAGAATCTCTGCCACATTCATATAGAGGCCTTCCATACCATCAATAATCTTAATAGTAGCCAGAAGGTAGCCCAGAAAATAAAGTAATGGAAGCCGGCCTTGCGCTAAAAGATAAGAACCAACCAAGACGACCAATCCCAAGGTCAGGCGCAACCCTACTCCAGCTACTAGGATTGGCAAACCTTGCAGAATCTCTGTCTTTAAGTGGATACGCTCACCCTCTTCCATCTGCCTGTAAAGTTTTTGGCTCAGCGATGGACCAAGATTGTAAGCCTTAATCTCCTCCTGTAGCTCAATCGCCTCCTGAAAACTCTCTGAATTGTCCCGCAGCTGCTGCCAGTAACGGCCCGAAGCCCGCTTGGGCAGCTCCTTAGATAACCAAATCATAGCCGCAATCAAGAGCAGTGGAAGAATGATGCAAAGTCCCATTATCGGATTGCCTAGAAGCATCATCAAGCTAGCTAGGACAAAGAAGAAGACAAAACCAATTGTTTTGGAAATCGCATGACTCAGGGCGTGTTCCAGTCGCTCTACATCACTCATGATAGTCTGAGAAACATCGGACAGGTCATGACTGGAAAAGTAGTATAAGGGCAGACTTTGCAGACTTTCCGCAATATCTGTCCGAATATTGGCGCTTTCCTTGTAGGTCGTGGTATAGGTAGCATTGTAATCCAGATAGATAATACTATAAAGGACCAAGACAATCACTAAACCTCCTTGCAAGAAGATCCATGGCGAGGCCAGCCGCCCAGTCAAAACTCCCTGCAAGTAAAACATAAAGAAGAACATTGGCAGCATTTGAGCACAAAAGCCAAAAAAGGAAACCAGACAAGCCCTGAAAAGGTGCTTGGCACCGGACGGTGTTAGGGAAAATAAATTTTGCAATTTTTCCATCAAGAGACCCTCCATTCGTCAGCGCTGGCGTAGAGTTCTTTCAGATGCTGATAGAGACTGCCCTTGACAGAGAGTTCCTCATCCTTACCCCGCTCGATAATCTTGCCCTTCTCAATGACTAAAATTTCGTCCACTCCCTTGATAGAGCTCAGACGATGAGCAATGATGATGACCGTCTTATGCTCTATTAGATGCGCAAAGGCCTGCTGAATCTGGTATTCATTATTGACATCTGTAGAGGCCGATGCCTCATCCAAAATAATCAACTGAGCATCCTTGAGAATGGCTCGAGCAATAGCCAGCCGCTGCATTTCGCCACCCGATAAATGGACGCCTTTGGAGCCGATAATGGTCTGCTCCCGCTCAGAAAATTTATCCAGAATATCTTGGCAGCAGGCCAATTCCAGAGCCCGCATGACTTCCTGATTGCTGGCTGCAGGATTACCTAGCTTTACATTATCAAAAATAGACTTCTTAAAAAGCTTAGACTGCTGAAATACAAAGGCAATCTGCTGCATGGCCGCTTCCTGACTGTAGGACTCTAAAGGCTTGTGCCCCAGCAGAATCTGGCCGTTAGAAGGCTTATAAAAACCGGCAATGAGCTTAGCAATCGTTGACTTACCGCTACCGCTGGCTCCCACCAAAGCATAGACCTTATTTGACTCCAAATGAAAAGATAGTTTCTCCAAAATTAACTGGTCTTCCTCATAGCCAAAGGATACCTCTTTGAACTCCACACTGGAATCCAGCAATTGGCTCTCCTGTCCCTGATAAACCTTGCTATCGGTCATCTCAGTATAAAGATGCTCGATCTTATCAATCACCTGGATGGCCTTGTACTGGTACATGCCCAGATACATGATCCGCATAAAGCAAGTAAACAGCAGACCAATGACTGAAAAGAGAAATAGAAAAGCAGGTAGCAGACTGAGATGCTGACTAGCAGGCAGAAAAAAGACAAAACCCGTAATCAGAAATAAAATATAAGAAGCAAAGAGCACCTGAAAGCTGACGTATGCCTGACGGCAGGTAAAAGAATAATCTAACGCCGTGTCTGAATACTCTCGGATAGCTTGGGACAAAGCTTTAAAAGAGTCAACTGAAGTCTTGAAAATCTTAATCACCTGCATACCACGAACGTATTCGACAGTGGCGCTGTTTAGATTTTCCAGCTTCTCCGAATAAAGCTGCATGAGCTCCTCCTCCCCAATCATGCCCTTGACCAGCCAAGCTCCAATAGCAATCAAAACAAGTAGCAGCAAACCCAGCAGCGGATGTACCGCAAAGCTCAGACCGATAATCATCAAAGGCGTCACCACCACTCCGACATTATCAGGTATGAGATGAGCAACAATCGTATGCGTCTCCGCTGCATTATCATCAATAATCTTACGAATTTTTCCCGAGCTGGATTGGTCAAAAAAGGAAAAGTTAGAATCCATGAGGCCATCAATGCCCCGCTTGCGCAGATTGGTCTCTAAACGAAAAGCCACCACGTGAGCAAGAAGGCCTGATCCTGTATATAGGAACGAAGCGACCAACATCATAGACACTACCGTAACGGCTGTCGGAAGGCTAGCTTCGGTCTCTTGAAAACGAATAACCTTCTCCAAAAACTGATAAAGCACATAAAGCGAGCCCACCATCAGCACAGAAGACAAGGTCGAACAAATGATAGCAAGATAAGCCAGACCTTTCCGCTCTGGAATGTAAAAAAATAGTTTCTTATACACTGAAAACATCGAAATCACCTTCTCCTACTTGTCAAAACAAAGTCAATCATATATACTGAAATTACTACTAATATTTTACCATTCTTAAAAATGAACAACAATCAATATTAAATTTTATGACGAATTGTAGTATTTGGCTAATCGTGGTAAGGAAGGGCATTTGATGAGCAAAGATTTTGAGAGCATTTTATCGTATAGCAACTACACTCTACTAGAAAACTGCCAGCGTTTCTCCTCCCACGGCAAGACCTACTTTGTTGATAAGGAAGAGATGGACGGATTTTACTGGAATTACGAAACAGACTATTTCCGCATCAACATTCATGATTCCTTTATCAAAAGAGACACTTTTTTCACCATGGATTTGAAGGAATTCCCAGATTTCTTAGCCTTTTCCTCCTATATGAAAGCTGCCCATGGAGAGTGCTTGTCTCCCTACAAAGCTCTGCGCAGCAAATCTAGCTTTATCATTCTCAATCAAAAGCAGTCTGTCCGCTTCTTGCTAAATGGCCAAACTCCTTTTCAAACGGTGGAAATTGACTTTAAACGTCAGATGATTGAAGACTACCTGATGACCCAGTACCAGCTAGACCTAAGGGAAATCAGTGATATTTTCACAGAATCTCACAAGTTCAATGCTGGAAAGCTGGAAAAAATCGCAGACGAGCTCTTGCATTACCATGTCAACTCTATCGGAAGTGAACTTTTCTATGAGATTAAGGCCAAGGAATGGCTCAGTGTCATTATCAATGAGTACTACAACCATCAGACAGCAAGCCCTCTGAATGCTGAAGACGATCTGGCTCTCGGCAATGTCAGCAGCTATATTGATGACCATTATGCATCCAATATCCCGCAAGACCTGTTGGCCAAAATTGCCATGATGAGCAAGACAAAGCTGAAAAATGCTTTTAAGCTAAAATACAATATGACCATCACTGAGTACACCCAGCGCCGGCGTATGAGTATGGCCGAGCAGCTTTTGAAAACGCCCCATCTCAGTATCAAGGATGTCGCTCTCACCGTTGGCTACCAGTCACACAGCCGCTTTTCCTCCCTCTTCAAAAAATATATGGGCATCTACCCATACGAGATCCGAAACCGGCACCAACCAACCAACGAGAAAAGCTGTGCCCAATGTCAGCACACACTCTGTATACACAAGACTGAGTAAGGGAATGGTCCTTTAATTCAATTTTTTCCTTTGTTGACTTGAAACTAAAGGACTTAACCGCTGACAAAGTTGAGCAGAAAATAAAAATTTGAATCCATTTATGATGACACTCTGCATTAAAAAACGCATAAAATCATAAAAGTGTTGATTCTATGCGTTTTTGCTATCTAAATTTTTTATCTATCCCTTTTATCTACAGCCTCCAAAAGCTCCGGAGAGACATCGAATCTGATGTGATTTGAGGTGTATCAGATAAAAAGCAGAACTCCTTACTGTTTCTTTCTGAGAATCAGCACTCCTGCTAGGAAAGCAAGGAAGCCACCTAAAAGTGCCAGCAGGGAAGTGCTTGTTCCCGTTTTTGGCAAGGTTTTTTCTGTTTGGCTAGCCGTTTCTTTTACTGCTGAATCCTGAGGTTTGTGCCCATCCAAGGATAAAGCCTGAGGCTGAGCCTTGGCTACAGAAGCGACAGACAGCTGCTCTTCTTGAGTTGTTGGATCTTGGGATTTTTCTTCCTGAGCTGGGTTCGCTTTTCGAAGTCGCAAAATTGTCGCTGTGAGCGGAGCTAGGGCTAAACCATTGCTGTTTCTGGTGACACCTGCTGGATTAGAAATGGCTGTCCCCCCTGCCATATTGCCATCTGCCACAACTTCTGCACCTGCTAGATGCTTGTAGGCTTCACCAAAGTTGAATTGTCGTTCCTTGGTGTCTGCATTGACAAAGACTGCATAAATATCGCCATTTGATGCGACCACTTGGTAGCCGAGAACAAGGTCTTCTTTCTCAACACCATCCTTGCCAGGCTGGGTGATGAGGGTCACATTTTGCTCCACTTCATCTTTGGAGCTGCGGGTAAAGGCATCCGTTGACTTCCGCAAGGCAATCAAGCCTTTCATATAGGCACGACTCTTGGCATTTTCAGGGAACTTCTCCGAATCAGTCGCCTTGGTCCAGTCAAAGTGGTTGACCGCGTCGCTCGAATCATAAGAATCATGAATGAAGTACGGATAGTCAAACGGCGTGCCGTCCTCATTGGTCAACAAATGCGCTTTGTTTGGAACCTTGTCTTCGGAGACAGGATATTTATAGGCAGGATCACGGAATTGCTTGGTTCGGCCGTATTCTTGACCAGAGTGGATAAATGGTGTCCCTTGCGAAGTCAAAATCATCAGATTTCCCAGACGCAGGCGACGATGAATCTCCTGATAGTTGGCAGCCACTGCCGGATCTTTCTTGATTGACTGGGCAATGATATCAAAGAGCGTCAGATTATCATGGGCTGCGATGTATTGAATCACATCCCCTGGGCTATCCGCCTCAAAATTAGTTGGCTGCGCCTTGATGTTTTTGAAGACATTTTCCACACTACGCTTGCCACCAGTGATAAAGGCTGGTGTTCCCTCATTTGGATAACCCGATTTCAAGGTATTGCGAATATCATCTGAGAAGACCGCTACCGTGTCTGTTGACTTCATCCAAGATTGGTCAGCAGGCTGGACAGCTTTATTTTCATCACCTGCATAAGTCTTCCAGCCCTCACCCAGCATAATGAGATTTGGGTTAAGCTTCTTGGCTTCTTCGTAGGCTTTTTGGATGGACTCAGCATCATGGTCTCCCATCATATCAAAGCGGAAACCATCTACCTTGTACTGCTCTGTCAGGTACTTGATAGAATCCACCAAGACCCGTCTGCTCATATAGTGAGTAGTACCCAAGCGGCCACCGCCAAAGCTGGATCTCGGTGTACCATCCGCATCCATAAAGTGGTAGTAATTGGGCTCCAAGTCTTCAAAGATAGAGGTCTTAGCCGTATGATTATAGACCACATCCAGGATAACGCCCATTCCACGCTTATGAATTTCGTTGACAAGATTTTTGAATTCCTCAATGCGCTTGGCTGGATCTGTTGGCGCGCTGGAGTACATACCTGTCAGCGAGAAGTAGTTTTGCGGATCATAGCCCCAGTTATAGTTGCTGTTGCTGGAAGCGTACTTGTCCATGCGCTCAGTATTTTTTAGCTCATTTACAAAGTAATAACTTAGAACTGGCAAGAGCTGAACGTGGGTCGCTCCCAAGTCTTTCAAATAATCCAATTTCTCAATGAAAGCTGAGAAAGTTCCAAATTGAGATTTCAAATCTTTTGAAATAGCTGGATCTGAAGTAAAATCACGAACGTGTGTCTCATAAATCAAGGCATCTTCCCGCTTCTTAAAGTTGGGAATAGTAGCATAGGTCAGGTCTTTCGGTCCATATTCACTTGGAACTACAAAGGCTGCCTTGGCAATCTTGTAGGCATCACCCTTGTCCGCATCTTCACTGTTCCAAGCAGCTAAAGACTTGGCATAGGGATCCAGTACAAGAACTTTTTTACCACCGCGAGTAATTTCATAATGATAGAAATACCCTCGATAGTCTGAAATCCCCAGACCGCTCTCAGGTGTTAAGTTGCCAGTCCATGTGCCAGACTCACCTCTCTGCATAGCCAGACGCCCAATGACCTTGTTCTGGTCTTCTTTGTCATAGACTAGCAAATCGACTTGGTCTGCACTTGGTGACCAGAAAGTTAGATCCACTTGTTTGCCCGCTTGAGAAACACGCGCTCCCAACTCACCATCATACTTATAAATACTATCCTTCAGCTGCCAGTTCATGCTGGTTTTGAATTGATCATTGCCATATTTGATAAGATAAGGTGACTGAGCTTGGTTAAAATCACCGATGAATTTGGCGCTTTTGGTCTTAGGATCCAGAACCACATCTTTAACAACGACTTCATTGCCATCTTTGTCCGTAATCTTTAAGTTCTTTAAAATGTCCTCTTTTTTGGCATTTTCTAAGGTAGAAAAGCTGGCCTCAATCTCGGTCAAGCCAATATGCTGGGCTCCCGTCATACGAATATCATTGACAAAGTAAGGGTTGGTATAAACCGTCGGATCCGCATCACGCAAGAAAATTTGGCTGTTTTTCTCCAAATTCGCGAAATTATAATCCTGATTTTGAATCTTCACATCATCTCCTGATTTGCTTTCGTCTAGAAGTAAAAAGCCAATCATCTTAGCAGCATCTTTCAAGGGAACATCTACATAGCGACCGTATTTCCCAGTCTTCTCGAAGTCCACTCCGTCAGGCCAATTCTTGCTTGGACTTTGGACATCTCCCCAGAGCCAGAGCGACTTCTTATCATATTGCCCATCTGTACGATAGTAGTTGATTCGAACCATCCCTTTTTTCAAAGGCTCATAAGTATGAGGTTGATAGTCCGTGTCAAACCAAACCTCATTCATCTGAGGACTGAGCAGCTCAACCGTCTTGTCACCTGTAATATTTTGCCCTGCTGTATTATTGATTAGAAGGCTGATTTTGCTTCTTTTCTCAGCCATTTTAACATCAAGGTAATAACCGTAGTCATCTTCTTTAGCAGTCGCAAAGCTAGTCGCTCCGGTTGGCCAACCTCCCTTTTGGCTAGAAGGTGTCTCGACATCGTCCCAAGTCCACAGGCCCAAGCTGTCTAGATTTTGTGAGGGCAAGGTTTTGAAATGAAAGCGAATATTGCCTTCTTCGATAGTATCTTTTGCCGAACTATCTGATACAGCTGGTTGATTACTTGCTTCTTTCTTCTCTTTTTCAGTGGGAGCAGCGGTTTCCTTTGCTTCTTGCCCAGTTGCTTCTGAACCTGCACCAGCTGGAGCTTGATCTGCTAGCACACCAGTTGGAGCAGCTTGCTCTGAAGCCCCCGCTCCTGAACTATCTGCCTCTCCAGTTTTTTCTTCATCTGCTGACTTAGGTAGGGCGGACGCATTTGCATCAGAGACTGCTTCTGTTACAGGGATGGTAGTTGTGCTCGCCTCATCCGCTCGGACTAATTGGGCGTTTCCCAATAGGAATCCTGAGGCAATGACAACAGAGGCTACTCCTACTTTTAAGCGACGAATGCCGAAATAATGACGCTTTTCGCCCATCCGAGACTGTAGGTGATAGTTATTTTTCATAAACAGAAAACTCCTTTATTTTTTCTTATAGAGAACATCTATGCAAACGTTTTCTGTATTTATTATACCGATTCTTTTCCAAGTTGTAAAGGCTTTCAAGAAGAGTTTTTCTCACTCAGATACTTCATGCTCTCTGTGTGGATTTTGATGATTCGATAAGCTATTTGCGATTCAAACGACAATTGACAAGCAAAAAGGCCAAGACACTTGTCTCGACCTTCATTTTATTCAACGATAAATTGACTCAAAATCCCATTAATAAACTTACTGGACTTTTCGTCAGAGAATTGCTTGGAAAGCTCAATGGCTTCGTTGACTGCTACCAGCTGTGGAGTGTCAAACTCTGTAATCTCAAAGATACCCAGACGCAGGATATTTTTCTCTACTAGCGTCAGACGATCCACTGTCCAGCCCTTTTTGAGGTGCTGGGCAATTTTCTTGTCCAAGTCGTCCTTGGACTGGATCACACCAGAGACCAGATTGAGCAGGAAGGCCGGAATATCAGCTTCCGCCGCTTTGTCAGCCCCTTCGTCCTTATCATAAGAATAGGCAAAGCGACAAGCTTCTACAAGATCCCCTTCATACTCTAGGCTCATCAGGGCCTGAAAAGCCCGCTGGCGCAGACCTCTTCTGGATTCCAACAGTATATCAGTCATTGAGGAAGTCCTCATCAAATAGATCTTTCAAGTCTGGCTTCGGTGCCTTTTCTGGAACAATGCCTGCCACATGGATATTGACCGCAGACAGCTCTACCTCAGCCATATCAAAAACAGCGCTTTTTACAGCCTTCTGGATTGCTACTGCAACAGTTGGAACGCTGACACCGTATTCCAAATACAGGTAGATGTCTACAGTCACATCACCTGTCTCATCGGTATGGAGTGATACTCCGCGACCGAGTGAGCGCATAGAAAGACTGTCTGACATACTCTTATTTGCGAAGGAATAAACACCTTCTACCTTTGCCGTTGCAATGGCAATGATTTTTTCCAAAACACGTGGCGCAATGACGATTTCACCTAATTGTTCAGCTGCCATAGTTATTACCTCTTCTATATTATGCGCGAGAAACGTAAGTTCCTTCTGCTGTGTTGATGATTAATTTTTGTCCAACTTCGATGAAGTCTGGTACGTTAACAACAAGACCTGTCTCAAGTGTAGCTGGCTTACCAGATCCGGTAACTGTAGCTCCCTTGATAGAAGGCTGAGTATCTGTCACGACCAATTCAACTGTTGTCGGTACTGTCACACCAATCACTTCTGTTCCGTAGAACTGGATTTTCACATCAGAGTTTTCAAGGATGAATTTCAATTCTTCTTCTACATTGACTACTGGAATTTCATATTGGTCATAAGTCTCAGTATTCATGAAATAAGCAGTGTCATCCATTTGGTACAAGTATTGAGCTGGAACAGTTTCAATAATGGCTTGTTCAAATTTTTCTTCTGGACGGTAGCTGGTATCAAAAGTAGAGCCAGTACGAACATCGCGCAGCTTCATACGCATAATCGTATTTCCCTTACCTGGTTTGTGGTGGCTCGCTTCCAAAACGCGGATGAGTTTTCCATCAGCTGTTTCGAAGGTCATTCCAGCTTTCAGCTTACTTGCTTCAATCATTCTATATTACCTCTTTTTAAAATTATATTTCTACTTATTCTATCATAAAGCCTGATAATTCTCAAATAACAATCAACTCTTTCGGCGCAAGAGTTAGGACTTCGCAGCCTGTTTCTGTGATGAGGAGATCGTCTTCGATGCGGACGCCGTATTTGCCGTCCAGATAAATACCCGGCTCATCCGTCAAGACCATGCCCGCCTCAATCGGCTCTTCTGACTTGCCAAAGTAAGGAATCTCATGGATGTCCAGTCCGATACCGTGACCAATCCCATGGCTAAAGTAAGGACCGTAGCCAGCATCGTTAATAATCTGCCGCGGAATCCGGTCAAAATCAATCCGGCTAAGCCCAGCCTTGGCTTCTTCTATCAGAGCTTGATTGCTGCGCAGGACAATATCATAAATCTCCCGCTCTTCATCTGACACCTGCCCCACATGAACAGTCCGCGTCATATCACTAACATAGTGATTGTAGTAGCAGCCAAAGTCCATGGTCAGGGTTTCCCCCTTTTGAATGAACTTGTCACTAGCCACGCCATGCGGCATAGCAGAGCGGTAGCCCGAAGCGATGATGAAGTCAAAAGAGGCACCTGAAGCACCTAGCTGGCGCATACGGGCATCTAAAAAGTTCATAACAGCTAGCTCTGTCGTCTCACCAGGCTTGATAAAATCCAGTACATCTAGGAAGGCTTGATCAGAAATCTGACAGGCCTTGCGAATGGTCGCGATTTCTTGCTCATCTTTAATCATGCGCAGATTTTCAATAAAGGCTGTCATGGGAACCAGTTCGTAGGCCGAGAAGACACTTTCCAGCATTTTGAAGTAGGCATAGGAAATTTCATCCTCAAAACCGATTTTTTGCAGCTTGTCGTCCGCAATAATCTTGACAATCTCCCCAATCGCGTCGCGTGTTTCGACAATATCAAAACCTTGGACTACTCCCTTGGCAATCAGCGTATAGCGCGCATCCGTCAGGAAAATGCGGCGTGTTTTGCTGATGAAAACTATCGCTTCTGTCCCGCTGAAACCAGTCAGATAGTAAATATTTTTTAGATTGGTTACTAAAACAGCATCGCATTCTGTCTGAGCCAATGTTGCTTCAAACTTTTCAACTCTTGATAACATGAGGCACCTCCGTGAAATAACTAAGCTTATTATATCAAAAAAACAGTCAAATAGGACATTTTTTTGACAAACCGTATCTAGGACTTAGAATCCAATGAGCATTCTCTGACACGAAAAATCCCTGTTTTTAATATCTAACAGGGATTTGATAAATTATTTCACGTGCAGTTTACCTTTCAAGTACTGGCCGGTATAGCTGGCTGAATTAGCAGCGACTTCTTCTGGCGTACCCGTCGCAATGATTGTACCACCACCGACACCGCCTTCCGGTCCTAAGTCAATGATATGGTCAGCTGTCTTGATAACATCCAGATTGTGCTCGATAACGAGGACTGTATTGCCATCGTCCGCAAAGCGTGATAATACATGAAGGAGCTTGGCAATGTCTTCAGAATGCAGACCTGTGGTCGGCTCATCCAAGATATAGAAAGACTTACCAGTCGAGCGCTTGTGAAGTTCGCTGGCCAGCTTCATCCGCTGAGCTTCACCACCTGACAAGGTAGTGGCTGGCTGCCCCAGAGTCACATAGCCTAGTCCCACATCCTTGATAGTCTGGAGTTTGCGGGCAATCTTGGGAATATGCTGGAAGAAATCTACCGCATCATTGACCGTCATGTCCAGAACCTGAGCGATATTCTTCTCCTTGTAGTGGACTTCCAGAGTTTCACTATTATAGCGGGTGCCGTGACAGACCTCGCAGGCCACATAGACGTCAGGCAGGAAGTGCATCTCAATCTTGATAATCCCATCACCCGAGCAGGCCTCACAGCGGCCACCCTTGACGTTAAAGCTGAAACGGCCCTTCTTGTAGCCGCGAATCTTAGCTTCATTGGTCTTGGCAAACAGATCGCGAATATCGTCAAAAACTCCAGTATAGGTAGCCGGATTAGAGCGCGGTGTCCGACCAATCGGACTTTGGTCGATATCAATCAGTCTGTCCACATGCTCAATACCGCTGATTTTCTTGAACTTACCTGGCTTGGCAGAATTGCGGTTGAGTTTTTGAGCAATGGCCTTTTTAAGGATAGAATTGACCAGCGTTGACTTACCGGATCCAGAAACTCCTGTCACAGCGATAAATTTGCCCAAGGGGAATCTGGCCGTGATATTCTGCAGATTATTTTCCTGAGCACCAGTCACTTCGATAAAGCGTCCATTGCCTACACGGCGGTCCAATGGTACTGGGATCTCGCGCTTACCTGACAGGTATTGGCCTGTGATGGATTTCTTGCTCTTAGCTACTTGCGCAGGAGTGCCGGCTGCGACGATTTCACCGCCGAAAACACCGGCTCCTGGTCCCACATCAATCAGCCAGTCAGCCTCCCGCATGGTGTCCTCATCATGCTCAACTACAATGAGGGTATTGCCCAGGTCGCGCATCTTCTTAAGACTGGCAATCAGGCGGTCATTGTCACGCTGGTGCAAGCCAATAGAGGGCTCGTCCAGAATATAGAGAACGCCGCTTAGGTTTGAGCCAATCTGGGTCGCCAAGCGAATCCGCTGACTCTCACCCCCTGATAGAGTCCCAGCCGAGCGAGACAAAGTCAGGTAATTGAGCCCAACATTATTAAGGAAGGTCAGGCGATCATGAATTTCTTTGAGAATAGGACGCGCAATCGTAGCTTCATTTTCGGTTAGACTTAGCCGATTGAGCTGGACCAGATGATCTGCAATGGACAAGTCTGAAATCTCACCGATGTGCAAGCCAGCTTCGCCGCCAACCTTGACAGACAAGGCCTGAGGACTGAGTCGATAACCGTGACAAGCTGCACAAGTCAGCTCATTCATATAAGCTCGCATCTGCGTCCTAGTAAAATCACTATTGGTTTCATGGTAGCGGCGGTTGATATTGGTGACAACCCCCTCAAAAGGAATGTCAATATCACGCACACCGCCAAATTCATTTTCATAATGGAAATGGAACTCCCGTCCATCTGAGCCGAAGAAAATCAGCTGCTTTTCTTCCTCCGTCAGCTCCTCAAAAGGCTTGTCCATATCAATGCCAAAGGCTGCCATGGCCTGCTCCAGCATCTGCGGATAGTAGTTGGAGGAGATGGGATTCCAGGGTGCTAGCGCTCCTTCGCGTAAGGTCTTGCCAGCTTCTGGCACAACCACATCTAGATCCACCTCCAGCTTAACCCCCAGACCATCACAGTCCGGACAGGAGCCAAAAGGCGCATTGAAAGAGAAGAGACGTGGCTCTAGCTCTGGCACCGTAAAGCCACAGACTGGGCAGGCATAATGCTCAGAAAAGAGAAGCTCTTGACCATCCATGGTATCAATCACCACATAGCCCTCAGCAATCCGCAGAGCAGCTTCAACCGAGTCAAAGAGGCGGCTGCGCACCCCTTCCTTGATAACAATTCTGTCTACAACAACCTCAATATCATGCTGCTTGCTCTTGGACAGCTCTGGTACTTCCGTCACATCGTAAATATCGCCATCCACACACACACGGACATAACCGTCCTTCTGAACCTTGTTAAAAACGGTCTTATGCTGGCCCTTTTTCTTGCGAATGACCGGCGCTAATATCTGCAGCCGCTGACGCTCTGGCAATTCCAAGACCTTGTCAACAATCTGCTCAACAGATGAAGCCGTAATTGCTCCATGACCGTTGATACAGTATGGCGTCCCAACACGAGCATAGAGCAGGCGCAAGTAGTCATTGATTTCGGTAGCTGTTCCCACTGTTGAGCGGGGATTTTTACTAGTCGTCTTCTGGTCGATGGAAATAGCCGGGCTGAGACCATCAATCGAGTCCACATCCGGCTTTTCCATATTGCCCAAAAACTGCCGAGCATAGGCCGACAGACTCTCCACATAGCGGCGCTGCCCCTCAGCATAGAGGGTGTCAAAAGCCAGACTGGACTTGCCCGAACCGGACAGACCGGTCACCACGACCAGCTTGTCCCGCGGAATTTCTACATCAATATTTTTTAAATTATGAGCTCGCGCTCCATGAATCACAATTTTATCTTGCATCTTGACCTCGTTTCACTTATAAACCTTCTCCATTATAACAAATTTTTCTGCAAACTTTTGCCCCAAAAACCCGAATTTGTAGTATAATAGTACGGTATGCAAAAAACACTCTGGAAAGGAAAATGATTATGAAGCAAGTCTTTTTATCAACTACGACAGAATTCAAAGAGATTGATGCGCTCGAATCAGGCACCTGGATCAATCTTGTCAACCCTTCCCAGAGTGAATCAATCGAAATCGCTAACGCCTTTGGCATTGACATCACCGACCTGCGAGCACCGCTCGATGCGGAAGAAATGTCTCGGGTTACTATAGAGGATGAGTACACGCTGATCATCGTTGACGTACCCATCACAGAGGAGCGGAATAACCAGACTTACTATGTCACAATCCCCCTTGGTATTATCATCACGGAAGAGGCTATTATTACCACTTGTTTGGAGAAATTACCTCTGCTGGACATCTTCATTCACAGGCGCCTGCGCAACTTCTATACTTTTATGAAGTCACGTTTCATCTTTCAGATTCTCTACCACAATGCCGAGCTGTATCTGACAGCCCTGCGCTCCATTGACCGCAAGAGTGAGCAGATTGAAAGTCAACTGCACAAGTCCACGCGAAATGAAGAACTGATTGAGCTCATGGAGTTGGAAAAGACCATCGTCTATTTCAAGGCCTCCCTTAAGACAAATGAGCGCGTGATTAAGAAGCTGACCAGCTCTACTAGCAATATCAAGAAATACCTAGAAGACGAGGACTTGCTGGAAGATACACTGATTGAAACCCAACAGGCCATTGAGATGGCTGATATCTACGGCAACATCCTCCACAGTATGACAGAGACCTTTGCCTCCATCATTTCTAATAACCAGAACAATATCATGAAAGCCTTGGCTCTGGTGACCATCGTCATGTCTATCCCGACCATGATTTTCTCGGCCTATGGGATGAACTTCAAAAATAACGAACTGCCTCTCAACGGTGAACCACATGCCTTCTGGATTATCATGTTCATCGCCTTTGCCATGAGTGCTTCGGTCATGGCCTATCTCATGCACAAAAAACTATTTTAACCTTTAGAAAGAACGCCTATGTCACAAGTATCCCTCGACAAACTCAGCAAAAAAAACAAAGAATTTATCCATATCGCGACTAACCAACTCCTACAAGACGGAAAATCCGATCAGGAAATCCAGACTATCTTAGAAGGCATTCTGCCGGAAATCCTGGAAAATCAAACCAAGGGAATCACTGCCCGCGGCCTCTACGGAGCCCCAACCACTTGGGCAGCTTCTCTGACAGCAAAAGAGCGCTTTGATGCCCAGCATCCAAAAGAAAATGACGATCCTAAATGGATGATGCTGGACTCTGTCCTCTTTATCTTTGGTTTCTTTACCCTCCTGACCTCAATCGTCAATCTAGCTTCCTCTCAGCCATCTGTCTATGGACTGACGACTCTCGTACTCGGAAGCATCGTCGGTGGCCTTTCTTTCTATGCCCTCTACCACTTTATCTACCGTTTCTACGGACCAGATAAGGACCGCAGCCAGCGCCCTAAGCTGCTCAAATCCATCCTTACCATGGCAGCGGCTATTCTCCTCTGGAGCATGTCCATCGCCCTGACTAGTCTCCTACCTGAATTCCTCAATCCCCGCCTGTCCAATGTCGTAGTTGCTATTGTTGGCGCTATTACCCTAGCCCTGCGTTTCTATCTCAAAAAACGCTTCAACATCAAGAGCGCGACTATGGGACCGACGAGGTATTAATATCACACAAAAAGAGGTCAGTGACCTCTTTTTGATTTGCTTTGGAAATATTTCCAATAAAGAGAGTAGGGAATGGGCAAACTGAGAATCAACCAAAAGCGATTGACAACAATGTCCGCCTTTCCTGCGCTGTTAAAATGAATGGGCACTTGCTCTGGTAGCAGGCAGATAATCAGAAATAAGGTTACTGCTAAGAGAAACAAAACGAATAAATCTTTCTTTTTCATTAGCCATGGACCTCCTTAAAATATCCTTGTTTTATTAAATGCCTATAAAGGACGGCTGCCAAAAGCAAAAGTCCAAGTGCTGAGATTCGCAGCGAAATCTCCAAGTCCATACCAAACAGTAAGGAAAAGCAAAGAGGGAACACAAGAACCAAGATGCCAATTCCTCCAGACAAGATAGCCGCAAAACTTTGCTTAATAATAATCATTTCATTGTCCCAGATGAACTTAGGATAATGAAAATTGACCACAAGTCCCTGAAGAGCTGTAAACAGTGAATAAGCCAGCGAAATAAGGACCAAATCCACTACTTGCAATCCTCCTAGCGAGAAACGCCAAACCAGAACAGGCAAGCCCAACAGCAAGGCTGTGAAGTGTAAGGACACCGTCAAGGCCAGCTTTGCCATCATTATCTGCCTCATAGAAACCGGGAGCGTCTGAAGCAGCCAAATCTCTTCACCCTCTAAGGAAATACTGACAGCTGCAGGATTGGAAATACTAAGACATCCAGCCAGTAATAGAGGCAAAAATTCTCGGCTATTGCTGAGTCCAATCGAAGAAAAGAGGACATCAGGACTCATAAAACAAAGCGAGATGGCTAAAACGATGATTAAAATGGTTCCCAGTCCGCTATTGAGCATATAAAGATAGGAACTCATAAAATTCGCAATTTCTCTCCTATAGAGAGCCATAAACGGAGACTTCTGCCAGCTTCTATAGACTTTGCTTTCTAACTTCACCCCTGTTATCATCTGATTCATTTTTAAATAATTTCTACTTAAATACCTTAGAAAAAGTCCTGTCAGCGCAAAAGATATAAGCATCAACAGAAGGCTAGCCCACCAAACATGATGAGGGTTAAAAAATAAGCTTGCCGGAGGATAGAGAGAAGTCAACTGCTTGGTAAGCAAGAGACTAACATTTTCCGCTGACATTCCAGCTCTCATAACCCACATACTACCTGTTGCCAGCCCCAAAAGCAAGAGGAGAGAAAAAAGGAAGGCAACTAGATTTTTATGAGGGGTCTTTGAGGCCAAATAGGCTACGTACAAGCCGAGCAAAGAAGCTAAACAGAGAGGTAAAAGAGGAACAAATCCCATTAAAAGCAGATAAAGAAGCAACTCCAACAAGGACGCACCATAGCCAAACCAAACGAGGCCTGCTGGCAGCATGAGAAGAACGGCAAACACACTGTTCAAAAGATAAAGAAAAGCGTATTTCTCATAGACGATTTCTCTAATACTGAGCGGCAATACGATGAGCCTGTCAAGTTCCTCTTGGTCAAACAAGATGCCATTTGACTGCATCAGACTAAAAAAGAAAATAATAAAACTAACCAAGGCAATCATATAGGCTGGAATCAAATTTGCCTGCCCCAACTTGACCAAACTCAAAGCCGTCAAAAGGTTGTAGCCTGAAAATAGCAAAACAAGCAAGAAGAGCAGACCAAGCTTAAAATACCTGCCCACCTCTCCTTTCCTTAAATCATTAAGCGAAAATGTGCTGTATAATTGTACTTTTAAAATCAAAAGAATATTAGTCATCATTCTGTAACTCCATAAATACTTGTTCCAAACTGGATGCCCCCTTAACTTCAGAGGTCCTTCCATTAGCCACCAAACATCCCTTTTGCAGAATTGCAACCTTATTGCAGAGTTCTTCCGCAACCTCTAAAACGTGAGTAGAAAAGAAAATCGCATGCCCTTGACTGGCTAGCTCTCTCATGATTTGCTTAAAATAATATGCGCCTTTCGGATCTAAACCGACAAAAGGTTCATCTAAAATCAACAATTCTGGCTCATGCAGGAGAGCCGCTATTAGTGCCAATCGCTGCTTCATCCCATGCGAATAAGCTGATATCAATTGATCCAAAGACGTATCCAGCTCAAACATTTTAGAATACTTTCCGATAGCCGCTTGCCTTTTTTCCATAGAGACTCTATAAATATCTGCTACAAAGTCCAAAAACTGCCTTGCAGTCAGATTTTTATAAAGGTCTGGGTTATCCGGCAAAAACGCCATCTTTTTCTTACAAAGCAAGGACTCCTTCCTGATAGAGTGCCCGCAGATATAAATCTCTCCTTTATCAAAATCATGAATCCCCACAATCGACTTAATGGTGGATGTTTTACCTGCTCCATTAGCGCCGATGAAGCCATAAATATCCCCAGGCTCCACCATCAGACTAAGATCATCCACTGCCTTTTTACCGTTGCTATATACTTTTGTTAAATGTTCTATTTTTAACATGAATTTCTCCTTTTATTTAAACTGACATTTTGTCAGTATTAATGTAAAATTTTTTAAATATTAAAATCAAAAGATTGAAAATTCTAACTGACAGTTTGTCAGTTTCGTTTCTAAATAAAAGGCAGAAAACTGCCGTCTCTTCTAAAAAATAGATTCTTCTAATCCTAAGCTTCTTTCTAGAATTGCCTGGAAGCTAGTGAGATAATCCTGCAAAGTCTCTGGTTTTTCCTGACTCATCTTGATATCATTGGACACAAAGACGTAGGCAGTCATGAGAAAAGAAGCCGTTTCATGCGGATATTTCAAATGAAAATCTCCAGATTTCTGACCTTCCTCCAAGATATGAGTAAAGAAAACAATCATCCGCTCACATAGTCTATGATAAAAGCGATCCAAAACATAGCGATTGGTCTCTAAATTGACTGTTTCTTGCAAGACTTGATTTTCCTGTGTTCTGCTTTCCTCTGGGATAAGGGTCGCCTCAATAAAGGTTCTGATTTTTTCCTTGGCTCCAACATTTGGCTGATAGCTAATCTGTTCTAGCTTTCTCAGCAATGGTTCAGAGTTCTTTTCAATCAGACAATAGAGAATATCTTCCTTGTCCTTAAAATGATAGTAAAGCAGGCCTCGAGAAATTCCAAGCTTATCAATAATGTCTTGAGTCCTTGTCTTTAGATAGCCCTTTTGGGCAAAGAGCTGCAAGGCTGCAGACATAATCTCCGCCCGCCGCACCTCTACTTCCTTGACATCACGCATGATTTCTGCCTCCTTGTGGTCAGTATAGCACTCCACTGACATTTTGTCAATGATAAAACAAAAAACAGCAAGCTAGAGCCTGCTGTCAATTTAATTAGTCTTCATTTACGAAAGGCATCAAAGCCATTACGCGAGCGCGTTTGATAGCTGTTGTTACTTTACGTTGGTTTTTAGCTGAAGTTCCTGTTACGCGACGAGGAAGGATTTTCCCACGTTCTGAAACGAAACGGCTAAGAAGCTCAGTATCTCTGTAATCAACATATTCAATTTTGTTCGCTGCGATGTAATCAACTTTTTTACGGCGTTTGAATCCGCCACGACGTTGTTGAGCCATGTGTTTTCTCCTTTATATTATAGTTAGATTCGATCCTTAGAAAGGTAGATCGTCGTCTGAGATATCCATCGGGTTAGAATTGCCAAATGGGCTCTCATCACGAGAAAAGTTCGGTACTTGGTTAGACGAGTCTGCACTGCCATAACTTGGAGCAGTGCTGCCGCCGAAGCTGTTCCCACCGTATCCGCCAGATGACTGACCTTCACGATTAGAGCGGCTTTCCAAAAGTTGGAAATTTTCCGCAACAACTTCTGTGACATAGACACGCTGGCCTTGCTGATTCTCGTAGTTACGCGTTTGAATACGGCCTGTAATTCCGATCAGGGCTCCTTTTTTAGCCCAGTTTGCAAGATTTTCTGCCTGCTGGCGCCAGATGACAACATTGATAAAGTCTGCTTCTCGCTCGCCACTTTGATTTTTAAAGTTGCGATTGACAGCCAGAGTAAATGTTGCGACCGCTTGGTTCTGCGGAGTATAGCGAAGCTCGGCATCACGGGTCATGCGACCCACCAGTACAACGTTATTAATCATATTCTACCTTCTTAAGCGTCAAGTTTGACGATCATGTGACGAAGAATGTCAGCGTTGATTTTTGAAAGACGGTCAAACTCTTTAAGAGCTGCATCGTCGTTTGCTTCAACGTTAACGATGTGGTAAAGTCCTTCACGGAAATCTTGGATTTCGTATGCAAGACGACGTTTTTCCCAGTCTTTTGATTCAACAACAGTTGCACCGTTGTCAGTCAAGATAGAGTCAAAGCGTGCTACCAAAGCGTTTTTAGCTTCTTCTTCAATGTTTGGACGAATAATATAAAGAATTTCGTATTTAGCCATTGATTTTTCCTCCTTTTGGTCTAATGACCCCAAGACTTTGCAAGGGGTAAGTGAGGTTTGCTCACAAATAACTATTATAGCAGACTTCCAGCAGAATGGCAAGGAAAAGTTTTGATATAAAGAAAACTCTCCCTGTTACCAAAGAGAGTTCGAAAAATAAGATTCGTTTTTAGAGAGGCTAGACAATTCTACCTTGATCGACGACCAGTTTTCCAGCCTTGTAAACCTGATGGGTCAGGTTAGTCGCAAAGAAATAAAGTGGATAGTCAATATTCTTAGCGTCTAGGATGGTAATGTCAGCCTGCTTGCCAGTATCAAAGCTGCCAATTTTATCTTGACGGTTAACTGAGTAGGCCGCATTGATGGTTACAGCGTTCAGAACTTCTACTGGCGTCAGACGCATCATAAAGCAGCCCAGCTGCATAACAAACTGCAGGTTAGCTGTCGGACAAGAGCCTGGATTGCTGTCGGTGGTCAGGGTGATGGCCATACCAGCTTCCAGCATCTTACGGGCTGGTGCATAGGTATCTTCCATCAGACTGAAGGTAGTCGCTGGCAGGAGATTGCCGATAACCTTGGCTTCCGCCATCTTGCGAATGCCCTCATCGGTCGCTACCATCAAGTGCTCTGCACTAGTTGCTCCCAGTTCAGCTGCTACATCTACTCCACCGATAGACTCGATTTCATCAGCATGGATACGAAGCTTGAAGCCCATTTCCTTAGCCTTAGAAAGCAGGTAGCGCGACTCGTCAGCTGTAAAGACGCCTTTTTCACAGAAAATATCACAGAACTCAGCTAGATTTTCTGCTTTTACCCGAGGCAGCATTTCCTCGACGATAAGCTCCAGATATTCCTGAGAACGTCCCTTGTATTCTGGTGGAACGGCGTGGGCAGCCATAAAGGTCGAAACCAAATCAATATCGTGGTCACGGTCCAAAGCCCCAACGACATCCAGCTGGCGCTTCTCTGTTTCCCAGTCCAAACCATAGCCACTCTTGGCCTCAACAGTCGTCACCCCATGCAGCAGCATATAGTCCAGCAGTCTCTTAGACTTATCATAGAGAGTGTCAAAAGAAGCTTCTCGAGTTGCTCGGACTGTACTGAGAATACCACCGCCATGAGCAAGAATTTCCAGATAAGGGACACCGGCTAACTTCTTAGCAAATTCATGCTCCCGGCTGCCACCGTAGACCAAGTGAGTGTGACAGTCGATCAAGCCAGGTGTAGCAATCTTGCCCTCATAAGACTGAATCTTAGTATCAGGTCCAACCAGACTGGCATCCGGCTCTCCGCTTCCAACTGCTAGGATTTTGCCGTCTTTGACTGCAATGTAGCCGTCTTCCAAAACTTGAGCTTCCTTCATCTCCTCGCCAAAAAGGGGATGGCCAAGATCCTTGGGACAGAAGACTTGATTAAAGTGAGTTAATAGTAAATCAGCAGTCATGCTTGTTCCTCCATTTCATTTTCCGACATATTTGCTTTTCATCATAATACACTATCGTCAAATTATAGTCAAAAGCTTGTAAAAGATAGGAGCCCCGCTTTTTTTACTGTTTTTGTCATTTTCTTGACTCTTTATGGACGGGAGTCTTATAGAATGTAGGAGAAAGATATTTTACACTTGACTAAAAGGAGGATTTTTCATGTCATACTTTAGCGAAAATGAAATTGCAGGAGCAATGACCGTCAAATTAGACGATGTACTGCCTGAAAAAACAGTTTTCCAAGAAGGCATCCGTCGAGCACCTGACCGGGGCTTCCGTTTGACTCAAGCTCAAACCGAAATTGCTCTTAAAAATGCCCTTCGCTATATTCCGAAGAGATTCCATGAGGAAGTGATTCCAGAATTTCTGGAAGAACTGAAAACTCGCGGACGGATTTATGGCTACCGCTGGCGTCCAAAAGAACGCATCTACGGCAAACCAATTGATGAGTATAAAGGGAACTGTACTGCAGCCAAGGCTATGCAGGTTATGATTGACAACAACCTGAGCTTTGAAATCGCACTCTATCCTTATGAATTGGTTACTTATGGTGAAACTGGATCTGTCTGCGCCAACTGGATGCAGTACAACCTCATCATGAAATACTTGGAAATCATGACCGACCATCAAACCTTGGTCGTGGAATCTGGCCACCCACTCGGACTCTTCAAATCTAAACCAGAAGCACCTCGTGTTATCATTACCAATGGCCTCTTGGTCGGTGAGTACGACAACATGAAGGACTGGGAAATTGCTGAAGAAATGGGCGTGACCAACTACGGTCAAATGACAGCTGGCGGCTGGATGTACATTGGCCCTCAAGGTATCGTCCATGGTACTTTCAATACACTTCTTAACGCTGGACGTTTGAAACTAGGTGTAGCTGATGATGGCGACCTGACTGGCAAACTCTTCATCTCTTCTGGTCTGGGCGGCATGAGTGGAGCTCAAGGGAAAGCGGCCGAAATTGCTAAAGCTGTAGCAATCGTGGCAGAGGTAGACTATTCTCGGATTGAAACTCGTCACTCCCAAGGCTGGATTAGCCAGTTAGCCGAAAGTCCGAAAGAAGCTATCGACTTGGCTCAAAAAGCTCTGGAAGCTGGTGAATCAACTTCTATTGCCTATCATGGTAACATCGTAGACCTCTTGGAATATGTCAACGAGAACAATATCCATGTAGATCTGCTGTCTGACCAAACTTCTTGCCACAATGTCTATGACGGCGGCTACTGCCCGGCTGGTATCAGCTTTGAAGAACGGACACGCCTCCTAGCTGAAGACAAGGAAACCTTTGCTAAGTTGGTTGACCAAACCTTGGAACGTCACTTCAAGGCAATCAAGACCTTAACTAGCAACGGTACCTACTTCTTTGACTACGGTAATGCATTTATGAAGGCAGTCTATGACTCTGGCATCAAGGAAATTTCTAAGAATGGCTTTGACGACAAAGACGGCTTCATTTGGCCATCTTATGTCGAAGATATCATGGGCCCAATGCTCTTTGACTATGGTTATGGTCCTTTCCGTTGGGTATGTCTGAGCGGTAAGCACGAAGACCTAGTCGCTACTGACCATGCAGCTATGGAAGTAATCGACCCTAACCGCCGCTACCAAGACCGCGACAACTACAACTGGATTCGCGATGCAGAAAAGAACCAGTTGGTTGTTGGAACTCAGGCTCGCATTCTCTACCAAGACTGTATGGGCCGTGTCAATATCGCCCTCAAGTTCAATGAATTAGTCCGTGAAGGCAAGATTGGTCCTGTCATGATTGGCCGTGACCACCACGACGTATCTGGTACGGACTCTCCATTCCGTGAAACTTCTAATATCAAGGACGGTTCTAATGTAACCTGCGACATGGCTGTGCAATGTTACGCTGGTAACGCAGCTCGCGGTATGAGTCTGGTAGCTCTCCATAATGGTGGCGGAACTGGTATCGGTAAGTCTATCAACGGTGGCTTTGGATTGGTACTGGACGGCAGCGAACGCATTGATGAAATCATCAAATCTGCTATCGCTTGGGATACAATCGGCGGAGTCGCTCGTCGTAACTGGGCTCGCAATGAGCATGCTATCGAAACAGCTATCGAGTACAACCGTCTCCATGAAGGAACAGACCACATCACCATTCCGTACTTAACTGACGAAGATTTGGTCAAAGAATCTGTTAAGAAATTGTTCGAATAGGAAAAACTTGTCCCCCAACTTCTGAACTGAGCTAGATCTCACATCTAGCTCAGCTGGAAGTTCCACTTTATTCACTTTGTAATTTTAATAACATATAACACGAGGTAATATCTTATGGCAAAAATTGTTGAATGTATTCCTAACTTTTCTGAAGGCCGCAACCAAGCGGTCATTGACGGTCTAGTGGAAGTAGCTAAGAGCGTGCCAGGTGTAACACTTCTGGACCACTCTTCTGATGCCAGCCACAACCGCAGCGTCTTTACCTTGGTCGGTGATGATCAAAACATTCAGGAAGTTGCTTTCCGTTTGGTTAAATACGCTTCTGAAAATATTGACTTGACTAAACACCAGGGTGAACACCCTCGTATGGGCGCAACTGATGTCCTGCCTTTTGTACCGATCAAAGACATCACAAGTGAGGAATGCGTAGAAATTGCGAAGACTGTATCTGAGCGGATCAACCGTGAGCTCGGTATCCCTATCTTCCTCTATGAAGATGCAGCGACTCGTCCTGAGCGTAAGAACTTGGCTAAGGTCCGTAAAGGACAATTTGAAGGCATGCCTGAAAAACTCTTGGAAGCTGACTGGGCGCCTGACTACGGTGAAAGAAAGATTCACCCAACTGCTGGTGTCACTGCTGTCGGAGCTAGAATGCCGCTCATTGCCTACAACATAAACTTGGATACAGACAATCTGGAAATTGCCAACAATATTGCCAAAATCATCCGTGGTTCAAGCGGTGGCTACAAATACTGTAAAGCGATTGGCGTTATGCTGGAAGACCGCAACATTGCTCAGGTTTCCATCAACATGGTCAATCTGGAAAAATTCCCACTCTATCGTGTCTTTGAAACTGTTCGCTTTGAAGCTAAGCGCTACGGAGTTGGAATCCTCGGCTCAGAAGTCATTGGTTTGGCGCCAGCTAAGGCTTTGATTGATGCAGCAGAATACTATCTGCAAATCGAAGACTTTGACTACGGCAAGCAAGTTCTGGAAAACCATTTGCTGGGCTAGGAGGACAGAAACCTATGAAATTAGTAGATTTAAGTTTGACAGAATTCGCCCAAGTCCTAGGCTCAGACGCTCCTGCACCAGGAGGCGGCTCTGCCGCTGCTCTTTCAGCAGCGAACGGTATTTCCCTAACCAAAATGGTCTGTGAATTGACCCTTGGCAAGAAAAAATACGCAGAATTTGAAGCAGAAATTGCTCAAGTGCATGCAGAAAGCGCCCGCCTCCAAGAAAGCCTGCTCGCAGCTATTGACAAGGACACTGAAGCCTTTAATCTGGTCTCCGCCGTCTTTGATATGCCTAAGGAAACAGAGGAAGATAAGGCTGCTCGTCGGGAAGCTATGCAGCAAGCCCTCAAGGAAGCGACCAAGTCACCTTATGGCATGATGGAAGACATCTTGGCTGCCCTGCAAACAACTCAAAAGGCTGTTGGCAAGTCCAATACCAATGCTGCCAGCGACCTGGGAGTCGCAGCTCTCAACCTTAAGGCTGGTCTGCAAGGGGCTTGGCTCAATGTCCTCATCAACCTGTCAGGTGTCAAGGATGAAGCATTCGTCGCAGACTATCGCAGCAAGGGTGAAGAGCTCCTACAAAAAGGCTGCTCTCTAGCAGATGATATTTATCAAGAAATTTTGAAAGTTGTCTAATAGATAAACGGAAGAGAAGTCCACTCTTTCCCATGAATGGACTTTCTTTTCTCAAGAGGTAACAATATGGTTTTATCAGATATTGAAATTGCGAATTCGGTTCAAATGAAACCCATCAAAGAGGTGGCAGAAAAGCTAGGAATTGCTGAAGACGCCTTGTCTCTTTATGGAAATTACAAGGCAAAAATCAGTGCCGGCCAACTAGAAGCTTTAAAAGACAAGCCAGACGGCAAACTGATTCTCGTGACAGCTATTTCTCCGACACCAGCAGGAGAAGGTAAGACCACGACTTCTGTCGGATTGGTCGATGCTCTGGCTGCTATCGGTAAAAAAGCCGTTATCGCTCTGCGGGAGCCTTCACTCGGACCTGTCTTTGGTATCAAGGGCGGAGCTGCTGGCGGTGGTCACGCCCAGGTGGTGCCGATGGAGGACATCAACCTCCACTTCACTGGTGACTTTCATGCCATCGGTGTTGCCAACAACCTGCTGGCGGCCCTCATTGACAACCACATCCACCATGGCAATGCCTTAGGCATCGACTCTCGCCGCATCACTTGGAAGCGGGCAGTGGATATGAATGACCGGCAACTACGCCACATCGTAAATGGCTTACAAGGCAAGGTCAATGGTGTTCCACGTGAAGATGGTTTCGACATTACAGTTGCTTCTGAGGTTATGGCTATTCTCTGTCTATCAGAAAATATTACCGATCTCAAGAACCGTTTGGAAAAAATCATCATTGGCTATAGCTTTGAAGGCAAGCCAATAACTGCTAAGGATCTGAAAGCTGGTGGCGCTATGGCTGCTGTCCTCAAAGACGCCATCCATCCAAACTTGGTTCAAACTCTGGAACACACACCAGCCTTGATTCACGGTGGACCTTTTGCTAACATTGCTCATGGCTGTAACAGTGTCCTAGCTACCAAACTAGCTCTCAAATATGGCGACTATGCAGTCACCGAAGCTGGTTTCGGTGCTGACCTGGGTGCTGAAAAATTCATTGATATCAAGTGTCGTACATCTGGCCTTCGTCCATCGGCTGTAGTTCTGGTTGCTACCATCCGCGCTCTCAAGATGCACGGTGGTGTGGCTAAGAGTGATTTGGCTGAAGAAAATGTCCAAGCTGTTGTAGACGGACTGCCGAACTTAGAAAAACATCTGGAAAACATTCAAGATGTTTATGGATTGCCAGCAGTCGTTGCCATCAATAAATTCCCGCTGGATACCGAAGCAGAATTGCAAGCAGTTTATGACGCCTGCCAAAAACGCGGCGTTGACGTAGTGATTTCCGACGTCTGGGCTAATGGCGGAGCCGGCGGTAAAGAGTTAGCTGAAAAAGTTGTTGAATTGGCCGAAGGAGACAATCACTTCCAATTTGTATATAATGAAGAAGACTCCATTGAGACCAAGCTCAACAAAATTGTCACCAAAGTATACGGTGGCAAGGGCGTTCGCCTGACTCCTGCCGCTAAACGCGAGCTCAAACAACTGGAAGAGCTGGGCTTCTCCAACTATCCTATCTGTATGGCTAAGACGCAGTACTCCTTCTCAGACGATGCTAAAAAGCTAGGTGCACCTAAAGACTTTGTTGTGACTATCAGCCAGCTCAAAGTTTCTGCTGGTGCAGGCTTCATCGTTGCTCTGACTGGTGCGATCATGACCATGCCAGGACTGCCTAAAGTACCAGCCAGCGAAAAGATTGATGTTGACAAAGACGGCAATATCAGCGGTTTGTTCTAATAAATACCAAAAATGACACATGTAACCCTTTTAAGAGCAAACGATTTTCAAGTTTCCGATTGGTCGGGGGGAAAGACAAAACAGCTTTATCTTTCCCCGCCAACTGGCCACTATGGCAAGCGTGACTTTGACTATCGACTCTCGACAGCAACTATGGAGTTGGCTGAAAGTCAGTTTTCTGACCTCAGCGGCTTTCACCGCATTCTCATGAGCCTGGACCACACACTTCATCTCCACAATGCCAGTCGGCAGGAGGAAACGGTTCTAGCTCCCTTTACTCCCTATGTATTTGAAGGGAGTGATTCTATCACAAGTCGGGGGACTTGTACCGACTTTAACTTAATCTACAGCAACCATTATCAGGGACAGATGATTGCTATCTCAAATGGGCAAGAGCTTAGCCGAGATGACGAAATTCAATTTATCTATGCCTTAGGTGATTTGACGGTGACGGGAACAAACCTGCCAGCACTTAACCTAGAGACAGAGCAGCTTCTGATAGTGGAAAAAGAGACTCAGGAAACTGAGCTGCAAATAATGTTTTCGAGTAACCAGCCAAAAGGTGCGCCCCTTGCTATATGGGCTGGTTTGACCCACATCCCTACTAGGTAAAGATACCATGATGCCTTGTCACCATTCTATCTTTACTTGGAAAGGATCCCATATCTCTAAAGGAGAAACATTATTATGGACGCAACTAAACTCACTGCACAAGAACAAGAACAGGAAAAAGCGAAATTCAGCTTTTCCGGTGCAACTCTCTACGGTATCAATGCCGTTATCGGTTCAGGGATTTTCCTCCTACCGCAAAAGATTTATAAAGGACTTGGTCCTGCCTCTCTAGCTGTCATGCTTGGAACTGCCCTCCTCGTTATTCTCCTAGCCGTCTGCTTGGCAGAAACTGCTGGTTATTTTAATAAAAACGGCGGAGCTTTCCAATATTCCAAAGCGGCCTTTGGAGACTTTATCGGCTTTAATGTAGGTTTTCTAGGCTGGGTCGTAACCATCATCGCTTGGTCAGCAATGGCTGCCGGTTTTGCCCGACTCTTCGTCATTACCTTCCCAGCTTTTACTCCTTACGAACTAGTTCTTAGTATCACTTTGATTGTCTTGCTTAGCTTGATGAATATTGCTGGTTTGAAGACCTCTAAATTTTTCACACTGGCCGCAACTGTAGCTAAGTTGATTCCAATCATTGCCTTTGCAGCATGTGCCATCTTCTTTATCAAAGGTGGAATAGACAAAGGAAACTTCACTCCTTTCCTACAGCTTGAACCTGGAACCAATGTCATGACTGCTATTGCCAACACAGCCGTTTATATCTTCTATGGCTTCATTGGCTTTGAAACCATGTCTATCGTTGCCGGTGAAATGCGCAACCCAGAAAAGAACGTGCCTCGGGCTATCCTAGGCTCCATTAGTATCGTTTCTGTACTTTATATGCTCATTATCGCTGGAACCATCGCCATGCTGGGTAACCATATTATGCAGACGGATGCTTCTGTACAAGATGCCTTCGTAGCAATGATTGGCCCTGCTGGTGCTTGGATTGTCTCTATTGGTGCCCTTATCTCAATCGCCGGTCTTAATATCGGGGAATCCATCATGGTACCACGTTATGGTGCAGCCATCGCAGATGAAGGCTTGCTCCCTAAGAAAATTTCAGAAACCAACTCTAAAAACGCTCCTGTTGTAGCAATTATCATTTCTGGAGCATGTGCCATCGCCCTACTCTTCTCTGGTAAATTTGAAGAATTGGCAACCCTCAGCGTGGTCTTCCGTTTCTTCCAATACATTCCAACTGCTTTGGCGGTCTTGAAACTCAGAAAAATGTATCCAGAAAAGAAGGTTGTCTTCCGTGTACCATTCGGCCCTATCATCCCAGTCTTAGCTGTTGTTGTCAGCCTGGTTATGATTGTAGCTGATAATCCGATGAACGTAGTCTATGGTGTCATTGGTGCTGCCGTTGCAAGCTTAGTCTACTACTTCATGCACGGTCGAAAACAAGTTCCTACTAACCCTGACTAACTCTAAGCATTATATCCCATAATGGAGGATTTTACATGTCAAAATTGATTCACTTAGACGGAAACAGTCTAACACTTGAAGATGTGATCGAAGTGGCTCGTCATGGAGCCACCTGCGAAATCAACCAAGAAGCAAAGGAAGCTGTGGAGGCTTCTCGTAAAATCGTAGATGACATCGTCCGCGAAAAGCGGGTGGTCTACGGTGTTACAACTGGATTTGGCTCTCTCTGCAATGTCAGCATCTCACCAGAAGATACGACTCAACTGCAAGAAAACCTAATCCGTACGCACTCCTCAGGCTATGGCGATCCCCTGCCTGAAGATGCAGTCCGTGCGATTATGTTAATTCGTATTAATTCCTTGGTCAAAGGCTATTCTGGTATCCGTCTCTCTACTGTTGAAAAACTTCTGGAATTGCTTAATAAAGGTGTCGTGCCTTACATTCCGGAAAAAGGCTCTTTGGGAGCTTCTGGAGATTTAGCACCGCTGGCTCACATGGTTCTGCCTATGCTAGGACTGGGTCGCGCTTACTATCAAGGTGAACTGCTCTCTGGACAAGAAGCTTTGGACAAGGCCGGCATCAAGAGAATCGATCTAGCAGCCAAGGAAGGCCTGGCGCTGATTAACGGAACGACTGTCCTGACAGGTATCGGAGCGCTGGCTACCTACGATGCCATCCAGCTGCTTAAACTTTCAGATGTCGCTGGTGCTCTTTCCATGGAAGTCCACAATGGTATTACCAGTCCTTTCGAAGAAGACTTACATACCATCCGTCCTCAAAGCGGACAGCTGGCTACAGCACGCAATATCCGCAACCTTCTAGAAGGCAGTGGCAACACAACCGTAGCCACTCAACAACGGGTCCAAGACCCTTACACCCTGCGTTGTATTCCGCAGATTCATGGTGCCAGCAAGGACTCTATCGCTTATGTCAAGACCAAGGTTGAGATTGAAATCAACTCTGTTACAGACAACCCTATCATCACCAAGGAAGGGCATGTCATCTCAGGCGGTAACTTCCACGGTGAACCAATGGCTCAGCCATTCGACTTCCTCGGTATCGCTATTTCTGAAATCGGTAATGTATCCGAGCGTCGCGTGGAACGCCTGGTCAACAGCCAACTGAGCAAGCTTCCATCCTTCTTAGTCAAACACCCAGGACTCAACTCTGGCTTTATGATTACCCAGTATGCTTGTGCTTCACTTGCTTCTGAAAACAAAGTTCTATCTCATCCAGCCAGCGTAGACTCTATCCCATCTTGTGAAAACCAAGAAGACTTTGTCAGCATGGGAACTACTGCAGCACGCAAGGCAGCTGAGATTCTCAAGAATTCTCGCCGCATCGTGGCAACAGAAATCATGGCAGCCTGCCAAGCTCTGGATCTGAAACCAGAAAACCATGAACTGGGCAAGGGAACTAAACCGGCCTACGACCTCTTCCGTCAGCATGTCCGCTTTATCGAGTTTGATAAGGACATCGAAATCTATGAAGAGCTCAACAAGGCTTCTGAGCTGATTGAAAACGAAGAATTCCTAGCAGTAGTTGAAAAGGCTGTAGACTTGAGCATTCAGTTCTAAAGCTGGTGGCTCTGTAAAAAAGCTAACATAAGAAGCCCGCTCTCGTTCAGCTGGGCTTCTTTTCCCGCCAAAAGTCATTGACAGGCTTGCGGGAAACTCTTATAATAAAGTCGCAAGTATCGTTATGGAAAAGGACAAAATCATGTTAGAAGATTACTATCAGCTAGATAACAGCTACTATCATAAGAGACTGGATGATGATTTATATGCTGCCAAATGGGGGATGGTTATTGAGTTTTTGGACTTAAATGACCCTAACTTAAAACCCTTTGACGGGGTCAACTTTGCTTTGATTGGCTTCAAGAGTGACAAAGGGGTTTATATCAACCATGGCCGAGTGGGGGCTGTCGAAGGACCACAAGCTATCCGAACCCAGCTGGCCAAGCTTCCTTGGCATCTGGGCAGAAACGTCCGCGTCTTTGATGTTGGCGATATTGACGGTCCTAACCGCTCTCTGGAGCAGTTGCAGCAAAGCTTGGCTCGAGCAGTCAAACGCCTGCGAGAGCTTAATCTCCGGCCTATTGTCCTAGGTGGCGGCCACGAAACAGCCTACGGCCACTATCTGGGACTTAAGTCGTCACTAGCTCCTGACCAAGACTTGGCCGTTATCAATATGGATGCCCATTTTGATTTGCGGCCTTATGACCAGACTGGTCCTAACTCTGGTACCGGTTTTCGCCAGATGTTCGATGACACTCTGGCTCAAAAGCAGGCCTTTAACTACCTTATCCTAGGGATTCAGGAGCATAATAACAATCTCTTTCTCTTTGACTTTGTGGCAAAATCCAAGGCTATCCAGTTTCTGACTGGAATGGATATGTACCAAATGGGTTACAAGGAAGTCTGTAAGGTGGTCGATACCTTTTTGACCGGCAAGGAGCAGGTCTATTTGACCATTGATATTGACTGCTTCGCAGCTGGTGCAGCGCCTGGCGTCAGTGCCATTCAGTCGCTAGGTGTGGATCCCAATCTAGCTGTTTTGGTCTTCCAGCACATCGCTGCCTCAGGCAAACTGATCGGCTTTGATATCGTCGAAGTCTCTCCGCCTCACGATATAGACAACCATACGGCTAATCTGGCAGCCAGCTTTGTCTTTTACCTGACCCAAGTCTGGGCGCAAGCACATGACTGATAGGCATTTAAAAACTTCATTACAAACATCAAAAGAGGATGAACATTGCTTTCATCCTCTTTTATTTTGTGCTTAATGCCTGATACAGACCTTGGCGTAAGTTTTCTAATTCCTTGAGTTGGTGCCGATCTCGGTAGGGATTGAGCTGGCTTTTGGCCGTTTCATAGTAGGTGTCAAAGTCCTGATCCAGCAAGACTTCAAAGCCTGCTTGCTGCAAGCTGCCAGTCAGCAGGCGATACTTAATCACAGCCATCAGATAGTAAATCAACCCCTTGTCCCGCGGATTGCCATAGCGACTAATGAGGCTATCCTTTTTCCGCAGAAGATCAAGCACAGGCAGATAATCTCTCTTCTCACAGCCAATCAAGGCCAAATACACTTCCAACTGGGTCTCTTTCCAAGGGAAGCTGAGAGATTTCAAAGCTGTTTTAGCTTTGAGGAAAATTCGCTCCGCCTGCTCATAATCTTTCAGCTGATAATAGGTCATACCCAAGCCGATGTAGAAAGCAAAAATCGAAGGCTCTGCTGTTTTATTTTCCGTCAGCTTAATGGCCTCCTTCTGATGGGTCAGCGCAGTCGTGAAATTTCCGCGAATCTGCTCAATCTCTGCCAGATAGTCTAGAGCCGCCGCAATCTGAATCGAGTACTTGGAACGCAGCGAAGCCGTCAAGCTGAAACAATCAATAGACTGATAGAGATGGTGAAGCGACTGCTCCTCATCTCCAATCATGAGATGATAGAGCCCCTTGAGCCGGAGGTTGATAGCAATGGCCTCGTGATTGTTGGCCTGGACCGAAGCATCTAGAGCCAGCTCCGTATAGTAGCGCATCTCAGGGATATTCTCCGTCTGGATACAGTAGTAAATCATCTGCCGATAGCCTTCTAGGAGAAAATCCATCTGCTGCAGCTCCTTGGCCGAAATAATCACCTGCTGGATATTGTCCATTCCCTGCTGGTAATTCCCCGTCCGGATAGCATAGCGCCCTTCCAGATAGAGAAAGCGAAGAACCAATAGCTGAAAATCCTTGTGATTCTGGTGTTTTCTCTCTAAGCCCTCTATCTCCCGACGGATACGCTCAAACTGGTCCAAAACTGCAGACTGATTGCTATCATCCGTCTTTTCGATAAAACCAAACTCCCGCGAATAAATTGGAAAGAGCTCGTGATGAAACTGCAGGGTAGCCTCGAGATAATGCAGCTCGTACTCCAGAGACTTAATCGGCTGCTTGGACATCTTGTAGTGATAGGCGATTTCATTGAGCAGCTGGGCATGATGGAGAGAGTCTCCCAGCTGGTCTTCCATGCCTTGGGCAATCTGGTGATGCAGTATTCGCTTCTTGGCAAGTGACAGGCGCTCATAGGCGTAGATTCTCAAAAGCTCCTGACTGAACCGCACTACCAATTCCTCGCCCTGCTCCTCTTCCATCAAGAGCTGCTTCTGTCCAAACTCCTCAGTGATTTCGACCACTTCTTCCATCGGCAGCCCTAATAATCTAGCTAAGAGAGAAACCGACGCAGGAGCCCTAAAGCAAGTCAGATAGTCCACCAACTCTTCCTCTTGACTGCTCAGGTAATCCAGCTTCAGAGACAGCTTGGCCTTGATGGCCGGAGTCAGCGGATGAAACTTCTCTCCTCGCAGGAGCTGCTCAGCATACTCTGATAGGAAGAAAGGGATGCCTTGACTGACCCGATAAATATCCTCAAGGCCTTCTTCAGATATGGCTAACTGACCTGTCTGGGCTTGCAAGTAAGCTGCACTATCCTTAAAATTCAGCGGCTGCAGCTCAATAAAGCCCAGCTTATTGCGTACCAGCAGGTGATTGAAAAAATGTTCCAAATAAGAAGGGGTGCTCAGATGCTTGGTCAGCACAAAGGCCACAGGATAGCCGGTCAAATGATTCATAACCTGCTCCAAGACAGTAACGCTGGACTTATCCATCCAGTGACAGTCCTCAATCAAGACAATCAAAGCTTTTATCTTAGAAATCTTCTGCAGAATATCCACCACAAACTGAGCCAGCTTGTCCGCATCCAACTGAAGACTAGAAGTGCCGCCTGTCAAAATGGGAAAATAACTCTCCAAAATGACCTGCCACTGGCTGATAGAGAGAATCTGGTGCTGAATGACCAAATCCCCCAGACCGTCCAGCAAACCACGCCAAGGCTGCAGCTCTGCTTTCATCTCTTCCTTAAAGCACTCAGCCATGACAATCTGGAAATACTTGGTCTGATTGGCCAGTACTTGACGAGTCACTGTCCGCTTTCCGATACCAGTACCACCGACTAGGACCAGAGCACCCGCTTCCTGAGTCTCTATCACTTTAGAGAAATAAGATTCCAAGCGCTTGATTTCATCGACCCGCCCGAAAAAGTGGTCCGTATTGCGCAGAAACTGCTTGGTCTTACGCTCGCTACGGTCCTTGGCAAGCACCTCATGATATAGTTGCTGGATAGGTTCCGTAGGGCTAATGCCCAGTTCCTTATCCAAAATATTGACCAATTTGTAGTAGGTCTCTATCACCTTGCCAGGCCGATCATTATCCTGATAGAGCTTCATGAGCAGATGGTAGTTCTTCTCATCAAACTCATCAATGCTGATCAAGCGGCGCAAATTCCGCTCAGCCTCTTCCAAATCCAGATGATCTTTTTCTGTTTCCAGCTGTTGGTAGCAGGCTTGGATATAAAGCTGCTCATATCGCGTCCGCATCTTAGACACCCAGTAATCAAAGGCTTCGCTGTCCTTGAGATAGAAGCCCTGCAGAAAATCCCCCTGATAGAGCGACAGATGCTCCGCAGGACGGTCCGTGAAAAGTTCTGCATCACTTTCAATCGCACACTCAGGATTAAGCGACAGAACAGTCCGGTTGGGAGCGACAATCCATTCCCCACCTAGTAGCTTGTTAGCTTGATAAATTGTGTTGCGCAGATTCTTTTTGGCGGTCTGGTTATCCTTGTTTTCCCAGAGGATTCCTGCAATCTCCTCCCGATTGACTGCTCCATTGATGTGGAGATAGTAAAGCAGAGCATTGATTTTAGCAAAAGGAAAAAAGACTTCCTCCTGATTGAGAAAGACACTCGGACTTCCTAGCAATTTCAACCTCAACAGATTTTTCGACATGCAAACGCCTCCAAGAAACCTTATAGAACTAATATAAACAAAAAGAGACAGTTTGGCAAGTAAAGTATTATACTAATCCTTAATTTCCAGTTTTTAAATTGGTTTTATTTAGGATTTTTTTGTTATACTAGGATGAAAATAAAATTTTAGAAAGTTACTTATGAAGAAAAATATTGTTCTTTTCATTTTTCTCCTTCTGAGCGCGATTGGCTTAGAATACGAGACACAAGCCTATACTACTGGCAGTATGTCAGGCACTTCCTATGGGATTGTCGGACTGTCAGCCCTCTTGGCCCTGCTCTATATCGTCCCTGCCCTGCTCTTGATTCGTCAACTGGGAAAAAAATGGCAGACGCCTGCACTTAGCCTTGGGGTAGCTCTGCTAGGCGGCCTTTTCATCTCTGGCTGGACCTCTGGCTTGGCCAACACCTATATCCACGAATGGGTCAGCACCAGCTTCCCAAATACTCTGCTCAGTGACCTAGAAAATGCCATCGCAGCTCCGCTGGTTGAAGAACCCCTCAAGCTGTTGGCAGTTGCCTTCGCTGTCTATCTAGTCCCCGTCAAAAAGCTCAAATCCTTCTTGATGCTGGGTACAACGGCCGGCATGGGCTTTCAGATTAGCGAGGACTTCTCTTATATCCTCTCTGACCTGCCCGAAGGCTTCTCCTTCACTATCTCTGGTATCTTAGGCCGTATCACTGGCGGCGTCGCCTCTCACTGGCTCTACACCGCCCTAACCACTCTCGGTCTAGCTCTCATGCTACGCTATGCCAAAACTCAGAAAAATTATTTCCGAGTGGGGCTCTTCTACTTCCTAGCAGCCTTCGTTCTCCACTTCTTCTGGAACTCACCGCTGACTGCTATCGAAACAGATATCCCAATCATCGTCCCTGCCATGACTGCTCTGGCTGTCTTTATCTTTTACCAAGCCTACCGAACAGCCCATAAAATTGACCAAGAAGAATTGGAAGTGGAGTAATACCCAAAAAACGACCGTTAGGGTCGTTTTTTTGTTGCAGGAAAATATTTTCCCAATATTTATATTTGAATCATAGTAATAGATTGCCAACATTTGAATTTTCTAGTTTTTATAAGTATATACATAAATCACCTTTCATACTCTATAATTCATCCCACAACTTCACCTTACCCCCTCTTCCTATCGCATTTCTACCACATTCTACCCATGCTCTTTCCTTAAAGAAATGTTAACATTTTCTTAAAACTAACTTATATTAGGAATCTTTAAGCCGCAGTCTGTATACTTTCTACAAATCATCTAAGAAAGAGGTATGGATATGGATTTTCTAGTGATTCCGGCCTACGAGCCTGATTATAATCTTATTAAGCTGATAAAAAAAACTCACCATAAAGGTGATTTTCATATCATTGTTATCGATGACGGCAGCTCTTCCAAATGCCAGATAGTCTTTGAGCAGGCAGAGCAGTATGCGACCGTGCTCCGTCATCAGGTCAATCAAGGCAAGGGGCAAGCGCTGAAGACTGCTTTTACCTTTATCCAAGCACTGAAGATCTATGGAACGGTGGTAACAGCAGATGCAGACGGCCAGCATAAGGTCTGGGATATTTTCCGCGTAGCGAGCAAGGCTTCTGAAAATCCCAATCAGCTGATTCTGGGAGCACGCGCTTTTACTGGCAAGGTGCCTCTGCGCAGCCGCTTCGGTAACAGTCTGACTCGGGCTCTCTTCAAAGTCCAAACTGGCGTGAGTGTCTCCGATACTCAGACAGGCTTACGAGCCTTTACGACCAACATGATTCCGTTTATGCTAAAGGTAGAGGGCCAGCGCTATGAGTATGAAATGAACATGCTCTTAGAAGCCAGCAAGGAATATCGCATTTTGGAAGTGCCCATTGAGACGGTCTATATCAATGACAATCAAGGCTCGCACTTCCGACCAATTCGGGATGGGCTCATGATTTATAAAAATATATTCAAATTTGCTCTGACTTCTCTCAGCAGTTTCGTCGTCGACTATATCGTCTACGCACTGGCTCTCTTGTTTTTAGCTGCTGTGCCGACCAGCCTGAGAATTCTTCTCGCAAATGGGATTGCCCGCGTGACCAGCTCAATCTTTAACTATTCGACCAATAAAAGGCTGGTCTTTAAGAACGACGACAGTATACTCAAGACAGGAACTGGCTATTTCAGCCTAGCTGTAGTGCTCTTTATCCTAGACACACTGCTGATTCGCCTCTTCTATGCTGTCTTTGGTCTCAATCTTCTGATTGTCAAAATTATCGCCGGCATCTTACTCTTCACCGTCTCCTGGATGGTGCAAAAGAGATTTATTTTTAAGGAAAGGACACACACCGCATCATGAAATTTTTAAAGAAACGCTATGCCTACGCCTCCATTTTCGGGCTGCTTCTGACAGCTTCTTTCAGCTACTCCATGCTGAAAACCTTCGTCATCGCAGAGACCATTTCCACGGTTTCAAGCGCAAGTTCGTCGTCCAATACCGAGGCTGCCAGCAAGGCTGCGGAAACAGCGACTGTGACGGATACCAGCTATTCAGACGACAACATCTCAGTCACGCTAACTGAAAAGACCGTCAGCAACACCCAAGTCTACATCGCTGACGTGACTGTTAGCTCATCAGAATATCTGAAAACAGCCTTTGCCCAAAACACCTATGGAAACAATGTCACGGCAAAAACCTCGGAAACGGCTGCCAACAACAATGCTATCCTAGCGGTTAACGGTGACTACTATGGAGCCAATACAACCGGCTATGTCATCCGCAATGGCGTCGTCTACCGCGATACCGTCCGAGAAGACTCCAGCAATGGGGATTTAGCTATTTACAAAGACGGCTCCTTCAAGATTATCTATGAAGACCAAGTCTCTGCTGATCAACTGGTCAAAGACGGCGTGGTCAATCTCTTGGCTTTCGGCCCATCTCTTGTAGAAAATGGCGAAATTGTCGTTGATACCAACTCCGAAGTCAGCCAGTCCATGTCTTCCAATCCTCGGACAGCTATCGGTATCATTGACGAAAACCACTACATCATCATCGTCTCAGACGGACGCACCTCAGAAAGCGAGGGACTTTCCCTCTACCTGATGGCAGAAATCATGAAATCTTATGGTGTCAAGACTGCCTATAACCTTGACGGCGGTGGCTCCTCTACACTTTACTTTAACGGTCAGGTCATTAACAAACCTACAACCAACGGAAATACTATCTCAGAAAGGTCGGTGAGTGATATTGTCTACATCGGTTACTAATCCCAGCAAAAAACGTTTTAGAAAAACAGCTCTTATCTACGCACTATTAACTATTTTCTTCTTTGCTTTCAGCAGAATCTATGAATCCTTCAGCTTCGGCGAAACATCTAGCCACATGCACTACCTCTTTGTCATTCCTCTGGTGGGTGGCATCCTCCTCCTGCTCTTTATGAAGGTTATTCCTAATCTCTCTCGGCTCAGCCTCAACCTCTGGAACTCAGCAGTAGCCATCATGACAGCTGGCATGCTCTTCCGTGGCATCGTCAATCTATCTGGCCGCTCCACGACGCTGGATATGCCCTACTGGTACGTAGGATCAACCTTTGCGGCTCTGACACTACTCTCCATGGTCTTTACTCGAAGTGAGTGGAAGGCAGAAGAGCAAGCTCAACCAATACCCTGCAAAAAAGAAGACGCAAAACTAAGTCGTCGTGAAACCTACAGTCAAGTATAAATCATAACCACCCGTTAGACGGGTGGTTATGATTTATTTCCCATCTTATCTACTCATCTTCTGCTTCAAACAGCCAGAGTTTGGAATCAAAGTCATAGCTTGGCTTTTGCTCAGAATCCTCCAGAAGCTGACCGCTGGAAGCGTCCGTGGTGACCAGTCCAACTCGCATAAGCTCAGCCCCAGTATAGACACGCCCCTCTAGTCGATAGACCTTATCCACAGCCAGCCCTTTCAGTTGCAAGCGCTGATGAGAGCGATTGACTTGATTGAGGACCTTGAAAGTGCCTAATAGTGCAGTGTTCTGATCCTGACTGACAACCATCCAAGCTGTCTGCCCCTCTCCCTTAAATGGCGACAGCAGTCGATAAAACGTTCCATTATGAATTAGCTCTCGATGACGCTTGTAAAAAGCTATCTGTTCCCTGACTTCAGCCAATTCTTCTGGGCTTAGCTGATTAAGATCCAGCTCATAGCCAAAGGAACCGAAAAAGGCGACATTCCCCCGCGTCTTCAACGGAGTCAGACGATTGGTCTGGTGATTGGGCACGATGGAGACATGGGCTCCCATGGATGAAAGCGGATAGAGAAGGCTAGTTCCATACTGGATTTTCAAGCGCTCGATCGCATCCGAGTCATCGCTGGTCCAAGCTTGAGGAGCATAGTAGAGCATACCTGGATCAAAGCGGCCTCCACCTGAAGAGCAGGACTCAAATAGCAATCTCGGATAGCGACTGATCAAACGCTCATACAAGTCATAAACACCCAAGACATAGCGGTGAAAAATCTCTCCTTGCTGATCAGCTGGCCAGGCAGCTGAGAAGACATCCGTCAGAGGGCGATTCATATCCCATTTGATATAATCCAGCTGCGCTTCCTCGATAACTGATGACAGCCGCTCAAAGATTTCATCCACCACCTCCGGCCGAGAATAGTCCAAAACAAACTGGTTCCGACCATGGTGGGGCTGTCTATCTGGCACTGCCAGCAACCAGTCAGGATGAGCTCGATAGAGTTGGCTGTCCTTATTGACCATTTCCGGCTCAAACCAAAGACCGAACTTCATACCTAAACCGTGAATTCGCTCTGCTAGCGATCCCAGCCCCTGCGGCAGCCTGTCTGGATTGACAAACCAATCACCCAGCCCAGTGCGATCATTAGTCCGCTGGCCAAACCAGCCATCATCTAACACAAAGAGCTCCACCCCTACTTGCTGAGCCTTTTCAGCAAGCTCCAGCAGCTGATCCTCACTAAAGTCAAAATAGGTAGCTTCCCAGTTATTGATGAGAACAGGACGCACTCGCTCGCGCCAGTAGCCCCTAGCCAGACGTCGACGAAATAGCTGATGAAAGACTTGACTCATGCCATTGAGGCCCTGCTCAGAATATACCAGCAGAGCTTCTGGACTGGTAAAGGACTGGCCCGCAGCCAGCTTCCACTCAAAACCGAGAGGATTGATGCCTATCTGCAGCCGAGTCACATCATAGGTGTCCACCTCAGCCTGAATGAGAAAATTACCTGAATACACCAAGGCCGCTCCTAGCACTGGACCTGAAAACTCAGTCGTTTCCGGTCGCTTAAGAGCTACAAAAGGATTGTGGTGGGGACTGGAAATGCCGCGGGTTGACTCAATAGACTGAATCCCCTGCTGAAGCGGGCGCTCCTTGATATGGCGTTCCCGGGCCCATGCTCCCGATAGCTGCCGCCAGTCATAATCAGCATCTGGCAGATCCAGCGACAGACTAGCTAGGGATTCCAAGTAGCAAGTTTCCCTACCTTGATTAATCACTTTGCTGGAGCGAGCGATAACCGGCCAATCAGCAAAAATCGTATAAAACAGCTGAACTTCAACTTCTGTCAACTCATCTCGCAGGGTCAAGATAAGAGTTTTAGCCTCCGTTTGAGTCTCTGTATAAGTAGCGGGCAGCCCCTCTAAAGCTGGCTTACCATCTACTATCTGATGACTGACATAGACAAAATCAGTAATGCGCGAGCCATTTTCCTGCCGCAGACAGATAGCGGGATGGCGAAAGTCTGTCGTGCCGTATTCTGGAAATTCCTGCCGCACATGCTCCAAAGAATAGCGTAAATCCCCTTCTTTCCGATAGGTCGTCATGGGCCGATGCTGCAGCTCCACCAGATAAGAATAATCCCTCTCTGGTACTGCCGCGCCGTAGTAAAGCTGCAAGAGTTTACCATCCTCCGAAACCCGAAAGATATAAGAAACCTCGTCGTTAGTCAGATGAAATTGCCGACATTCTTCGTTAAACCAAATACTCGCCTTATTCATGATCTTCTCCTTTCGCAGTCTGCAATCATGCTTCTCCTTTCATTATAAAAAAGGCTCCCCTTTTTGGTAAGCCTTTCTTTCTAGTTTTATTTATCCAAATGTGACTTTTTACAGCTCCTGCCCCAGATGAGAGCTAGCCTTGCGAAAGTTCAGGGGCGACTGGCCACGTGCCTTCTTGAAGGCTTTTGAAAAGCTCTGGGTTCCGGCAAAGCCTGTCTTATTGGCAATCTCTTCCACCGAAAGCTGGCTGCTCGTCAGCAAATCAGCTGCCATATTGAGTCGCAAATCATTACTGTACTCCTTAATACCCTTTCCTACTTCATCCTTGAAAAGCCGAGATAGGTAGGAAGGGTGTAGCGCTAATTTCTGCGCCAACTCCTGCACAGATAAACTTTCTGGCAGATGGCTACTCAGCAGTTCCAATACCTGCTGGACATAAGGATTGACTCGACGGCTTTCCGTGATTAAGGATGTCTGCTTAAGACGTTGGGACAAGAGCTCTAAGAATCGATAAACTTGCCTTTGCAGAGCTAGTTCAGCTGTTATTCCGCTGCCTTCGTAAGCCAGACTTTCAAAGACCAAGGCCTTAAATTCCTGCAAAGAAGTCAGCTCAAAAGACCATTGGCCAGACTGTAAGCCCAGAGCCTGCAGATAAGGAGGCAAGAGGCGTCCACCCAATCCCATCCAGACATAAGACCAAGGCTCTTCTCCATCAGCCTGATAAAAGACCGACTGACCCGGTGGCACCACAAAGCCCTGCCCTTCCTGCAAATCATAACGCTGATTGCCAACGGAGTAAGTCCCCCGTCCCTCCAGTACGATATGAATGACATAAACATCCCGAACAGCCGGCCCAAAGCTATGATGGGCTTCCGTTTTTGAATAACCACAGAAGGCAAAAAAACAATCTTCTTGGCCAAACTGCATAGACTTAACCAAGGTCAGCGAATGCTCCATCAGCTTCTCCTTAGATTTAGATAATTTTTTTATCCTTATTATAAAACAAAAACCACTAAACAGCAACTGAATCTGATTAGTGGTTTCTTCATTCATCTTAAAAAGATTGGACGGATGGATTATGATTGAAGAGAGCATGGGTAGCCTTATAGATATGATAGGCTGTTGCAGCATTATTCATAGTGTAAAGGTGTATGCCCGCTACATCTTGGGTCACCAAGTCAACAATTTGGTCCACAGCATAAGCCAAACCAGCTGCTCTCAAAGACTCTGGATCATGTTCGTACTTATCCAGAATAGCCCGGAATTTTCTTGGCAGCTTGATATTCTCACAGGTCTTGAGCAGGCGCAGAGCCTGATTGCGGTTGAGAATCGGCATAATCCCAGCATGAATAGGCACTTCAATACCGGCTAAAATACACTTGTCCTGAAAATCATAGAAGCGCTCATTGTCAAAGAAAAGCTGGGTCACCAAACTAGAACAGCCAGCATCCACCTTTTTCTTCAGATTTTGAATATCCGAAATCTGATTTGGAGAATCCGGATGGCCCTCTGGATAGCAGGCTCCGACGATGTTAAAGTGCGGCGCTTCTGTCTTGATGTATTCAATCAAGTCAGTCGCATAGGTAAAATCATCCTTAGGCGCTACATCTGGAAAAATATCCCCTCGCAAAGCCAAAATCTGATGGACACCAACCCGATCCAAAGACTGCAATATATTGGACACCATGTCCTTGGTTAGATAGACCGCAGGTAGGTGAGCAATCGTCGGAATCTTGAGGTCGTTGGCGATGAACTCCGTCAAACGAACCGTCGTCTCCTCAATGTCAAACTTATTATTGCTGGCTGTCACACTGATAAAGTGAGGAGCCAGATCTTGCATCTCTCTCAACGCCTGAAAAATCTTATCATTGCCTACTGCCGGATTGGGAGGAAATACTTCAAATGAGAGACTGGGTGTATGACGACGAACCATATAACAAAAAGTTCCTTTCAATGATGGTAGTGATAGCCGAGGACAATCCTAAAAGAACAGATTCTGCAGGATTGTCAGCTCTGCTTCAATTTTGGGGTATCCTCCATCAAGATCAACTTTTGAGGTTCCAGGAGGATTATTTTAGGTGTTTTCTAGCTGCTTTGGCTGCTTCTACTAAGCGCACCAAGCTAGCCTTGGTTTCTGGGATACCACGAGTTTTAAGACCACAGTCAGGGTTGATCCAGACCTTGCTGCTTGGCACCTTAGCCAAGATGGCTTCAATCGTATGGTCAATTTCTCCTTCATTTGGCACACGCGGTGAGTGGATATCGTAAACTCCAGGCCCCACTTCTGTCTGGAAGTTCTTAGCCTTGAGCTCGTCCAGGATTTCCAAGTTAGAGCGACTAGCTTCAAAGGAAATCACGTCCGCATCCATGTTGTCGATAGCTGGGATGATATCTGTAAATTCTGAGTAACACATGTGAGTGTGGATTTGCGTATCTGGCGCTACTGTTGAGTGTACTAGACGGAAGGCTGGAATTGCCCAGTCAAGGTAATCTTCGTACCAGTCGCTACGACGGAGTGGTAATTTCTCACGAAGAGCAGCCTCGTCGATTTGGATAATCTTAACACCTGCAGCTTCAAGGTCAAGCACTTCGTCCTTGATTGCCAGGGCGATTTGAAGGGTAGAATCCTTGATAGAGATGTCTTCACGTGGGAATGACCAGTTGAGGATGGTTACAGGTCCAGTCAGCATGCCCTTAACAGGTTTGTCTGTACGGCTTTGTGCATAGCTAGACCATTTAACAGTGATTGGGTTGAGACGAGTCACATCACCCCAGATGATTGGTGGTTTCACCCCACGCATACCGTATGATTGTACCCAACCATTCTTAGAGAAGAGGTAACCTGACAGGTTTTGACCGAAGTACTCAACCATGTCATTACGCTCGAACTCACCATGCACTAGCACGTCAAAGCCGACTTCTTCTTGCCACTTGATCCATTCATCAATTTGCTCAGCCAAGAACTTGTCATAGTCTTCTGCTGACAGCTCGCCCTTGCGGAAAGCCAAGCGTTTGGCACGGACTTCCTTGGTTTGAGGGAAGGAACCAATTGTCGTAGTTGGCAACGGGGGCAGATTGAGTGTCTTGTGCTGGATTTCCTCACGCTCTTCAAAGGCTGGCAAACGAGTGTAGTCTGCATCCGTCAAGCCAGCGATGCGAGCACGAAGTTCTGCATTTTGCCCAACACGTTCAGTCGCAAAGAGTTCTTTGTTGGTAGCAAGTGCTTCTGCACCGCCGCCATTCCGGATAGCATCCAAGTCACGGATTTCATCCAATTTTTCCACCGCAAAGGCAAAGTGGTTCAAGATTGCTGGTTCAAATTCTTCATTAGCAGTCGTAAATGGCACATGGAGCAGCGAACATGAGCTTGTCAAGACGATGTTTTCAGCCGGGATTTGCTCAAGCACCGCCAAGCTCTTTTCGTAGTTGTTGCGCCAGATGTTCTTACCATTGACAATCCCTGCATAAAGTGTCTTATCAGCTGGGAAACCACCTTTGACAAGTTCAAGAGTTTTCTTGCCTTCGACAAAGTCCAGACCAATCGCATCTACTGGCAACTCTATAAGGTCTGCATAGATGTCACGAACGTCACCAAAGTAGGTTTGAATTAAGACTTCCAAGCCTTTCTTGTCCGCCAAAAGCTTCTTATAAAGATCCAAGAAGAGAGCTTTTTCTTCTGCTGACAGATCCTTGACCAGACTTGGCTCATCCAGCTGGATACGCTCTGCACCCAGCTCTGCTAATTTTGCAAAAACTTCTTGATAAGCTGCAGCTAGTGCATCTACAAAGTCAGCCGGAGCCACACCGTCTTCAAAGTCAGATACTTGCAGGAGAGTGAATGGACCGACCACAACAGGACGGGTTACCAAGCCCAACTCTTTAGCTTCTGCAAATTCATCAAAAATCTTATGCCCAGCCAGCTTGACTTGGGTTTCTTTTTCAAATTTAGGAACGATATAATGGTAGTTAGTGTTGAACCATTTCTTCATCGGAAGGGCACGGACATCCCCTTTTTCGCCCTGATAGCCACGAGCCAAGGCAAAATACCGCTCCAAGTCAGTCAACTCCAAGCCTTGCACAGATGACGGCACCACGTTAAAGAGAAAGGCCGCATCCAGCACATTGTCATAATGAGAAAAGTCATTGGACGGAAGCTCTGAAATTCCTTTTTCCTTAACAATATTCCAGTGCTTAGCGCGCAGCTCTTTGGCCGCAGCCAGAAGCTCTTCTGCTGAGATTTCATGTCTAAAGTATTTTTCAGTTGTAAATTTCAATTCGCGGAATTCGCCCAAACGTGGGAAACCAATGATAGTCGTTGACATAAACGTCCTCCAAAATTTTTCTTGATTTTATCTTATCAGAAAATCCCCCCTCTGTATAATTGGAATTTTTCAGAGTTTGATATAGTTTTAAACTATAACACAGTTTTCTCCATAACCGCAAAAGCTTATTTCCCAACTTCCATTGACTGTAATTATTGTTTGCTATAGGTAGAAGTTATGACCTTGAAAAAAGAAAAACCAGCGAGAATAAAATCTCGTTGGTTTCTTTTCATTCTTTAACTGGTTCTTTCTCCTCCTTCTCCACAACAAACTCTCTAACTAAGCGGTAGATAACTGCAAAGATAGGCGTGAAGAAAATCATGCCGACCAAGCCAAAGAGGTTGCCCCCAATCAGGGCGGCGGCTAGGGTAAAGAGAGTTGGGAGACCGACGGACTGGCCCACCACGCGCGGATAGATGACATTCCCCTCAATCAGCTGCACTCCTTGAAAGACTGCGATAGAAAGGAGGGCTTTCCAAGGGCTGTCGGTAAAGATAAAGATAGCTCCCAGAGCACAAGCTGAGAAAGGCCCGATGTAGGGAATGAAAGAGAGCACTCCAGCTAAAACCCCAGTCAGGGCAGCATAAGGCAGGCCTGTCAGAGAGTAGGCGATAAAGACTAAAATCCCAACAATGACGGCCTCTATCATCTGCCCCATCAGAAACTTATCATAGGTCTCAACAATGACAGAACCGACATAGGATAGGCGTTTCACAGCCTTCTCAGGAAGCAGAACCTGTAAGAGACGGCTAGTAATTGTCTGCAAATGCTCCTTGCTGCTCAAGAAAGCAAACATAAGAAAGATAGACATGATGACAGAGAAGAAATTGCCAAAAATGGCAGAGATATTGCCCGTCAGACTGCCCAGAAGAGAGATGGCTCGGTTGACAATGTCGCTGTTTTGCAGCTGCTTGGTCAAATCTTTCAGCTGGCTAGAGGAAAGCAAGCCAGACTGCTGCAGCCACTTGGCTATCTGAGGTGCTACCTTGCCGATTGTTTCGCTCAGCTGATTGACCGCTGTGGTCAGAGTCGGCACGACGATGGAGACAATCCCTGTCATAATGAGAGCTAAAATCAGCACCTCCAAAATCAAGGCCAGACTGCGCTGCAACTTTTGTGGGACTCGGCATTTTTCCAAGAAATCTTCCAGTTTTTTCATTGGAACATTAAAGATAAAGGCTAGGACTCCACCTAGTATAATGGGTGAAAAAACCGAAGTCAGACTCTGCAGACCAGACCAGATGTTCCCGATATAGAGAACCAGAGCCAGAGCGAGCGCCGCAAAGATGATGAGTTTATAGGATTCATTTATTTTTTTCATAAGGCTTCCTTTTAAGGTTTTATCATTTCCTTATTTTATCATAATTTTCGCGGGCTTTCGAGCAGAAGGAAGCAGAGCGACACATAGGTCAGTCAGCTTTGTCTTCACTTTTAATTTTTTGAAAATCTTGAAGATAGAGAAATCCAACCCCTATGGACAGAAGGCCTGCAAAGATAGCTAGAAAAGGAATAAATCCCATGATAGATGCAAAAAGCAGCATCTGATGATTTATCTTATTGACTCTTGAGTCTTCACTATAATGAGCCATTCCAGCTAGGGAAAGACAAAGAAACAGCAAGCTGATCAGTATGATCAGGACGCCCCAGTCAGATTTTTCGACCATTTTGGGAACTAAAGCAACTATTTCCCAGTGCCATCTCTGAGAAGAAGCGTAAAGGATGATGAGGCCTCCTAAAATTCCAGCAATTCCATTTACCAATAACAATTTCTTTGATTTCATAGTAATCTCATTCTTTCATTTTTTAACCTAGTATACCTAGCCACTTTCTAATCTGTCAACCATTATCAAAGAATGACTGTTTCATCCGATAAATCCGTTTTCATTCAAATTATCTTATGATAAAATAAGCTTATGCACAAGAAAACGATTATTGATTTTAAGCAGTTGGGCCAACGCCTGATTTTTACGAATCCCATCAAGGAGCTAAAGACTCGTCGTCTTGACCAAGTAGAGACGCTTTTGACAGAGATTGAGGACTGGCAGAAGAAAGGATACTATGCTGTCGGTTATGTCAGCTATGAAGCAGCTCCAGCTTTTGAGACGAAATTCCAGGTCCATTCGGCTCCGCTCCAGAAGGAATACCTCCTCTACTTTACTATCCACGATAAGGCCCAGCAGGCTTCCATTCCCTTGACTTATGAGGAAGTGGAAATGCCAGCGGCTTGGCAGGGGGTGACTTCTGAGCAAGAGTACCAGAAGGCTATCGAGACCATTCATCATCATATCCGCCAGGGCGATACTTATCAGGTCAACTACACGGTACAGCTGTGCGCGGAGCTCAATCCTGAGGATAGCTTGGCTATTTACAACAGGCTGGTTATTGAGCAAAATGCGGCCTACAATGCTTATGTAGAGCATGACGAGACTGTCATTTTATCCATCAGTCCTGAACTCTTTTTCGAGGAGCAGCGAGGTGAGCTGACAACCCGTCCCATGAAAGGCACGACCAATAGGGGACTGACCTTAGAGCAGGATAGAGAACAGGCTGCCTGGCTGGCTCAAGATGCCAAAAACCGAGCTGAAAATATGATGATTGTCGATTTGCTCCGTAATGACATGAATCGCATTTCTCAAACGGGCAGCGAGCGGGTTGAGCGTCTCTGCAGTGTCGAGCAATACTCTACAGTATGGCAGATGACCTCTACCATCAAAAGCAATCTGCATGAGGGAATTGGGCTGGCAGAGCTTTTCAAGGCGCTCTTTCCTTGCGGATCCATTACAGGTGCTCCTAAGATTTCGACCATGGCGATCATCAAAGCGACAGAAAAAGCTGCCCGCGGGGTCTACTGCGGTACAGTAGGTATCTGCCTGCCAGATCAGAGACGGATTTTTAACGTTGCCATCCGCACCATTCAGCTGGAGGGAAGAAAAGCTATCTACGGCGTTGGCGGCGGCATCACTTGGGACAGCACGTGGAAATCTGAATACATCGAAACCCAACAAAAATCTGCCGTCCTCTATCGGAAAAATCCGCGATTCGACCTGATTTCTACCGGAAAAGTGACGGACGGAAAGCTGACCTTGCAAGAACAACACCTGCAAAGACTGACAGAAGCAGCCGGCTACTTTGCCTATCCTTTTGACCCAAAAAAACTGAAGCAAGAGATAGAAGAAACCTGCGCTCAGCTGGATAAAGGGCAGGATTACAGGCTGCGTATAGCTCTTAAAAAAGGCGGCAACATTGAACTAGAAACGGCTCCCCTGCTACCGCTGACAAAGACTTTCAGAAAGGCAAAACTGGTCGAGCAAACAGCCAATCTAGCCCAGCCTTTCACCTATTTCAAGACCAGCAATCGGCCACATCTGACCTTGGAGCAGCAAGAACAGATTTACTACAATGCACAAGGCCAGCTTCTGGAAACTTCTATCGGCAATCTGCTGCTGGAGATTGACGGCAAGCTCTACACACCTCCAGCTGAACTAGGCCTGCTCAAGGGTATCTACCGCCAGCAGCTACTGGATAAGGGTCAGGCTACTGAGAAAGTTTTAACGCTAGCTGACCTGGCTCAAGCAGAGAAAATCTACGCCTGCAATGCAGTCAGGGGACTGTACGAGCTGGAGATTGAGGATTAAGAGTTCCACAATTTGCCACTTGATTTTAATCCTCATCAAAAACTTTAGAAATATTTGAGAAATTCTTTATAAATATTTGAAAGTTTGGCGCTATACTAATTAATAAGAAGAGGAGTTTTCTCTCCTAAGATCATGAAAAGGAGACTTAATCATGGAAAATGTTTTGGTTTTACAGCAAGTCAGCAAGAAATTCGGTCGGCAGTACGCTCTGACCGATGTGAGTCTGACGATAAAAAAAGGAGATATTTACGGTTTGATTGGCAAGAACGGGGCCGGAAAGACCACTCTGATCAAGGTCATCACCCAGCTTTTGGAAGCAAGCAGTGGCAATGTCTCCCTCTTTGGCTCTCAGAACTATCAAGAATGGACGCAGAGCCTCAAGCGGGTCGGATCGGTTATCGAAACACCGGTCGCTCACAACCACCTGACAGCCTATGAAAATCTCAGCTACTACTGCAAGCTCCGCCATATTCCCTATGCGGATAAGGTCATCCGTGAAACCTTGAAATATGTGGATTTGACGGATACCGGCAAGAAAAAATTCCGCGACTTCTCACTTGGGATGAAACAACGGCTGGGTCTGGCTATCGCGCTTCTTACCAGACCTGACCTGATGATACTGGACGAGCCTATCAATGGCCTGGATCCAGTCGGCATCAAGGAATTCCGCCAGCTGGTGCAGCGGCTCAACGAGGAGTTGGGCATGACCTTTATCATCTCCAGCCATATCCTGTCTGAACTTTACTTGGTGGGTACTCGGTTCGGCATTATCGAGGAAGGGCGACTGATTCGCGAGATTTCAAAAGCGGAGTTTGAAGAACAGAGCGAAGACTATATCGTGCTTAAAACGTCGCAGTTGGAAGAAGCCAGCCGGCTGATTCACGACCAGCTCATGCATCGCATCAAGGTGGTCAATGCTTCTGACGAGATTCATATCTTTACCCATTCGCATGAGATTAGCAAGATTGTCAAGGAACTTGCGGTCGCAGATATACCGGTGCAGGAGATTTACTATGCACGACAAAACCTAGAAAACTTCTTTACAGACTTGGTCAAATGACAAAGGGAGGCTTATCATGATGGATTTCATTAGAGCCGATTTTTACCGGCTCATGCGTTCAAAAGGCTTTTGGATTACTGAGTTTTTATTATTCTGTATCTCAACAACCTTCTTCCATACAAATATTCATTTTGGAGCAAATATTTCCAGAAATGCGGCTGCTAGTCAATCTCTAGGAAAATTAACCGGCCTTCAAGCTCTGGACTATTTTGCAGGCAATACAGACAGTCTGCTCTTTTTCACTATTATTGGTATCAGTATGGTCCTAGGAGTGGACCTGTCTCGGAAACTTTATAAAAACTGCCTGAGCTACGGTATCTCTAAACTCAGCTATTATTTTTCTAAATTCTTTGTCTGCGTTAGCATCGCAGCCTTTCACTTCCTGCTGATTTTATCTATCTCCTTTGTGACCGCTAGTCTGTCCAACGGAATTGGCAGCGCCCCCAGCTCTTTTTTGTCTCAGCTGGGAGCTGCTCTCTTCGTTCAATTTCTCAGCACGATTGCATGGATTGCCATCATTTCTTTTGTACTCTATGCCAGCCACTCGATTGTATCTAGCTTTCTGACCCATTTCCTTGGCGGTACCTTACTGACTATTCCACTCATCTTTTACCCTGACAATGAATGGCTGCTCTATCTGACCATGCGCTTTAACACAAATATGGCAGCAGATGGCGGAGCTGTTATCAAGGCTATCCTGACAGTGGTAACGGTCACCCTAGTCTTTCTGATTAGCGGGCTGATGGTTTTCAAAAAGAAAAATTTATAAAAGCAGGAACAATCTTAAATATTCAGAGGAGATTTCATGTTACATACCATTCAGGCGGAGCTCTACCAGCTTGTCCGCTCCAAGCTTTTTTGGCTAATAGAAGGGCTGCTCTTTTTTCTCATTTTCATCAGCTCTCTTGGTGAAAGCAAGTTTAATTTTTATATCTCTACATCTTCTGAACCAGAAGATGTAGTCATCCAAGGTTGGACAGGATTTGAAGCTCTCGGGCAGCTTGCTAAAGACTTCCTGCCCTTTGTCATGATTACTGTCCTTGCGCTCATCATCTTTCTGTTAGGTCGTGACCTGACTAGAAAACTGTACAACAATATATTAGCCAGCGGGATTTCTCGGAAAGAATTTTACCTATCCAAAATAGCTGTTCTTATCACAATTATCATCTTGCAAATGGCGGCAGCCTTTGCTGTAGCCTTTATCTTTGGAAGCCTCTTCCACGGACTTGGGACTATGCCAAAGAACTTTTTCTGGAGCTTCTCCTTGTCTTTCTTTCGCTCCTTTCTCTTTATTATGACCTGCAGTTCCGTAGTTACCTGTCTCCTCTATCTGACCCGCTCCACCCTAGCCAGCTATCTCGGCTTTTTCGCCCTGATTATGCTTCAGTCTAGCCTCGTCATCGTTTTCCCTCAGTTAAATTCTGAACTATTCTTATTCTTTATCCTAGCTGGTTCTCTCTTAGGTGGTTACCAAGCCTTTCAACACAGAGACTTATAAATTTAAGCAGTCAGCCCTTTGACTGCTTTTTTATTGCTTTTGGATTGGTTCTGCATTTCTTTAGAAATATTTTAGAATTTCTTGAGAAATATTTGAAGTCTAGGCTGTAAACTAAAAGTAAGCACAAAGAAACGGAGTATCACCATGCAGCATATCTTAGAAATTAAACATATTACGAAACAATCCAACCAGCAATACGCCCTTGATCAAGTCAGCCTATCTATCCAAAAAGGCGATATTTATGGACTGATTGGCAAGAAAGGGAGTGAAAAAACTAACCTGATTAAGATGATTTCCCAGCTCATTCATGCCAGCAACGGAACCACTGCCCTCTTTTCCTCTGCTAACAATCAGAAGGAATGGAAGAAGGCGCTCAAGCAAAGCGGAACTATCATCGAAACACCGATTGCCCACGAGCATCTGACAGCCTTTGATAATCTACTCTATTATTGCATTGATCGAAAGGTTGCCAATCCTGATAGGGTTATCCAAGAATGCCTAACTTATACCGGTCTGACCAAGACTGGCAAGAAAACATTCAGTGAATTTTCCCTAGGCATGAAGCAGCGGCTAGGCATCGCTATCGCCCTTATTGATAAGCCAGACCTTCTGATATTGGATGAGCCTTTTAATAATCTGGGACCTATTGATATCAAGGAATTCCACCTCATGATCCAGCGAATCAGCCAAGAACTAGGAACGCCCCTTATCATTTCCAGTCACATCCTATCTGAACTTTCCTTAGTCGCCACCAAATTTGGCATTCTGGAACAAGGCAAGCTTGTCACAGAATTTACCAAAGAAGAATTCGACCCTCAACTTATATCAGAACAGTTTAACTAGCTACAGGTCTAGCAATGACTATTCTTCACTAAGCATTGCTGAAACCTTTGTCGCTTTTGAGAACTCGACATCTTTTAATATAAAAAATAATCACCCCCAGCAGCCAGTCAGCCGATTGGTTGTTCTGCATTTCTTTAGAAATATTTTAGAATTTCTTGAGAAATATTTGAAGTCTAGCTTGTATACTAAAATCAAACCTAAGAAAGCGAGAATATACCATGCAAACTGTTTTAGAAGTAAAGCAAGTTACCAAACAATATGGCCAGCAATATGCCCTTGACCATGTGAGTCTTTCGATTCAGAAAGGCGATATTTATGGACTGATTGGCAAGAACGGGGCTGGCAAGACTACTCTTCTCAAGACCATTAGCCGGCTCATTCATGCCAACAGCGGAACCGTGTCTGTCTTTGGTTCGCAGAACTCTAAGGAATGGAACGAAGCCCTGCGCAAGATAGGAACTGTCATCGAAACACCAGTCGCTTACAATCAAATGACTGCTTATCAAAACCTCAACTACTACTGCAAGGTCCACCAGATTGCCCAGCCCGATCAGCTCATCAAGGAAACCCTGGCCTATGTCGGATTGAGCAATACTGGTAAAAAGAAATTCCGCAACTTTTCGCTAGGAATGAAGCAGCGCTTAGGGATCGCTATTGCACTTATCAGCAAGCCTGAACTCATGATTCTAGACGAGCCCATCAACGGCCTAGATCCGCTTGGCATCAAGGAATTTCGACTGATGATTCAGCGACTCAATCAGGAGTTGGGAATCACTTTTATCATTTCCAGCCACATCTTGTCTGAGCTTTATCTGGTAGCCACCAAGTTTGGAGTGATTGACCAAGGACGGCTTGTTGCAGAATTCACCAAGGACGACTTTGACCGAGCCAGCGAAGATTATATCGTCCTCAAAACCAGCGATAGAGACCAGGCTGCCAATCTCATCCAAGGCAAGCTCCACTATCAGCTCAAGGAAGCTGATAAATCTGACGAGTTGCACATTGTCGCCCAAGAACAGGAACTAAATGACATCAACAGGGAGTTGGTCCTATCCAACATTCATGTCAATGGTATCTATGCAGCTCACAAAGATTTAGAAAAATACTTTACAGATTTAGTCCAGTAAGGAGAAAAAAACATGTTACATACTTTTCAAGCAGATTTTTACCGCTTCTTTCGTTCCAAGGCTGTTTGGATTACCGAATTCATTTTTCTACTGACGACCTTGAGCGCAGTCTTTGGCAAATTAAATGCCGTCCAGCTTATACAAGCGGTGTCCAACGCTATCGGTAATAATACTTTTATCATCATTATCCTCTCTATGGTCGTCATCGGGACAGATCTGAACAAGCAGCTTTACAAGAATACTTTAACCAGCGGCGTTTCCCGTACCAGTTTCTTCGTCTCTAAAGCCCTAGTCATGGTCTGCGTAACGTTGCTGCAGTTGGCTCTCTATTATAGCATCAACTTTATCCTAGCAGCCATTCTAAACGGTATCGGTGATTTATCCGCTACCTTCCTGCTTCAGTTTATTCTTCTATTCTTTGTGCAGTGCCTGACTGTCATTGCTTGGACAGCTATTATTTCCTTTATTCTTTATCTGAGTAAATCTATGATTGCTGCCCTGGGAGGTTACCTTTTCTGCGCATCCTTAACCGGAGCTCTTGCTCAATTTTATCCCAAATCTCTATGGCTGCAGCATTTCACCATGAGCTTTGATTTTGAGACGCTTCAAAGCAGCGGTGTAACCTTGAGAATTGTTCTAATCGCCTTGGTTTTAGGAACAGTCTTCACCGCAGCAAGTCTTTATACTTTCCACAAAAAGGATTTATAGCAGAAAATGAGCCGGTTCTTGACTGGCTCATTTTTATCTTTTCAATTTTAAATTTCTTTAGAAATATTTTAGAATTTCTTGAGAAATATTTGAAATTTAGTTTGTATACTAAAAGTATAAACAAAGTAATTAAAGGAGAAACATCATGCAAAATGTTTTAGAAGTGAAAGGACTCACTAAAAAATACGGTGATCAATATGCTCTGAAAGATGTCAGTCTTTCCATCAAGAAAGGAGAGATCTACGGTCTCATCGGAAAAAACGGTGCTGGTAAGACCACACTGATCAAAATCATCACTCAAGTCATCTATCCTAGCGGAGGGACCGTGTCTGTTCTGGGCTCTCAGAACCAACAAGAATGGACCAGAGCCCTCAGCCATACTGGATCTGTCATCGAATCCCCTGTAGCTCATGCCCACATGTCGGCCTATGAAAATCTGCGCTACTACTGTACCGACCGGGGCATTCCAAATGCTGACAAAGTCATCAAAGAAACCCTGCAATATGTCGGCCTGACCGATACTGGAAAGAAGAAATTCCGCAATTTCTCTCTAGGGATGAAACAACGATTGGGCATTGCCATTGCCATTTTGGCTCGTCCCGACTTGCTCATTCTGGACGAGCCCATCAATGGTTTAGACCCCGTTGGGATTCAGGAATTTAGAGAAATGGTCAAGCGCCTCAATCAAGAACTGGGCATCACCATCATCATTTCCAGCCATATCCTGTCCGAGCTTTATCTAGTAGCAACTCGCTTTGGCTTTATCAATCAAGGGCATTTCATCAAAGATCTGTCTAAAGAAGAATTTGACCGAGAAAGCGGCGACTATATCATCCTCAAAACGGATAATATCAAGCAAGCTGCCCATTTAGCGCAAGACAAGCTCGGCTACCAAATCAAGCCGACCAACAAGGAAGATGAGCTGCATATTTCCGGTAAGGTACAAGAAATTCGCAAGATTGCCAAGGAACTAGTCCTAGCCGACATCCCAATTGGGGAAATCTACTACGCCCACAAAGACTTAGAAAAATACTTTACAGACTTAATCAACCAACAAGGAGGAAACACTCATGTTTAATAGCATCAAGGCGGATTACTACCGTCTCTTCCGCTCCGTAGGATTCTGGGGAGTGCAGGCTTTCTGCATCTTTGGAATTCTTCTCGCCATTTTCACTTCCAAAGTTGTCAGTTCCGACAACGGTATCTTTTTTGCCATAGATCTCGTCTCCTACAACATCGGCATGCTCTTTATTGCCTGCAATGTCATGACTAGCTTGCTTCTCGGTGTTGATCTCAATGACAAACTTTATCACAATAACCTGACTACAGGCAAGACTCGGATCCAGTATTACTTCTCTAAATCACTGGTTATCGGTAGCTTACTGCCTATGCAATTCATACTGCTCTACATTTTAGGTATTGTCATCGAATTTGTCCGAACCGGCGGTAATATGGGAACCCTGCCAGCTAATTTCTGGGGACAATTCGCAATACTCTTTGTCATGCAGGTCATCTGTACCTATGCTTGGTACTGCATTACCAGCTTTGTCCTCTACTTGACTCGAAACTATAGTGTCGTCTTTATCACCTATATCATGACCTACATCTTCCTCAACCTCCCTAGTCAAATGGTCGATGCCAATAATGAATGGTTCAAGGCTATCAAGATGGAGTTCTTCTACGGAGACGCTTCAATACCAGGTGTCATCACCAAAACAGCTATCTTTGCTCTCAGTCTGATCACGGTCTTTACAATAGCAGGACTGGCTACACTGAAGAAAAGAGATTTGTAAAATCAAAAAAGCCAATCCGAAGATTGGTTATTTTTTTGATTTTTTAAAAATTACAAGCTAACCCTTAGTTCAAACCAGTCGTCCTCGGCTTTCATTGTCAAGTCCCCGCCTAGGATTTCGACTAACTGCTGGGTGATGTAGAGCCCTAGCCCTGAAGACTCCTCACTGCTGGATAGATTTTCTGAGTAAAAGCGATTGGTCAGCTTATCCAGATATTGGATAGGCTGTTGGACGATATTTTTAACGGTAAAGATACAATGCTCGCCCTCTTTGTTCAGAGAAATACTTGCGGCCTTACGGCCGTGCTTGAGGACATTGCTTATCATATTTTGGACAATGCGCTCTAAAATTTCTGGGTCTGTCTCTAGCTCTAGACCTTCAGCCAGCTCTACCTGCAGGTCAATCTGGGCTTTCTGGAAGGCATCATAATAAGTAAAAAGCTGCTGGGTTACCAGCTGGGATATATCTGTCGGCTGGACATTGGCCCGAATGGCTCCCTCCATCAGCCGGCGATACTCCATCAAGGCTTCCAGCCGTTTGGATACCATTCCCAGACTATCTGCAATTTTGACTAGCTGCTGACTTTCCTGACTATCATCCTTCAGCAGCTGCTGGGTATAGCCGCTGGCAATGGTCAGAGGGGTGCGGATATCATGGGCGATATTACTGATAGCCATATCCAGCGTCTTCTTTTCCTGCTGGACGACAAAGGTCGTCTTTTCTAGCTCCCTAAAGAGCAACTCTGCTTCCTCTGTCAATTCCAAAATACTGGGGGCATGAGCAGCAGGAGCCAGACGATTCTGGCTCCCTGTCTGCCGCTTCCGACGAATCTGCTGTGCCACATCCTTGACCGCCAGATGATAGCGTATGAAACCAATGGCCAGAAACAGACTGATAAGGGCAAATAAAATCACTAACACCAACATATCAGTCCTCCTTAAGCCGGACACCCAGACCCCAAACAGTCTCTATGTATTCCTCTGTTGGGTCCAACTGAGCCAGTTTCTTGCGCAGGTTACTGAGGTGGGTATTCAGGGTATTATCCCCAGGCAGATAGCTCTCTTCCCAGACCTGCTCAAAGAGCTCTTCCTTGGTGTAGATCTTCTTAGGATGACGAAGCAAGAGCTGGAGGATATGATATTCTTTCTTGCTCAAACGGACGCTTTTCTCACCGCAGACCGCCTCAAAGGTAGACTTGAGCAGACGGATATTTTTAAAGGACTGGCCTTCTTCTTCGCCAGTCAAAGCCTGCTGGCTGCGTAGCTGCACGGTGATACGGGCAAAAACCTCATCCAGATTGAAGGGTTTGACGATATAATCATTAGCACCATTCAGCAGGTACTGGCTAACTAGCGCTTTCTCACCAAGGGCCGTCAGCATAACCACCGGCACCGTAGCATTGCTGCTGCGAATTTCCCTCAACACTTCATCTCCATTCTTCCCCGGCAGCATGATATCCAAAAGGACCAAATCAATCTCCTCCCGCTCAAACAGCGAAATGCCCTCCGTCCCCGAATAGGCGGAATAAACCGTGTGTTCCTTCTGAAAAAGTTCTTTTAGAATTTCATGAATATCACTGTTGTCTTCGATGAGTAAAATATGAGCCATAAACACTCGCCTCCAGAAATTTCCTATCACTAGTGTAGCAAGGATAAGAGGCTAAGTCAATAAAAGATGGACTATTCGAAAAACTTTAGAAATATTTTAGAATTACTTGAAGGATATTTGAGAATCGAACTTTAAAATAGAAAGAAATAAGAAATGTATGTGCTATAAAAAGGAGGCTCAGAATGTTTAAAATTTTTTGCAAAATCATTTTTAGAAGTATTACTTTCGCCCTTGAGGGCTAAGGAAAAAAGGCTGAGACATTCATATCTCAGCCTTTTTCCTATTTCACAGATGATCCGTTAGTCGCGATGACTTCCTTGTACCAGTCAAAGGATTTCTTCTTGGAGCGTTTGAGCGTTCCCTTTGCTTCATTGTCTAGGTCCACGTAGATAAAGCCATAGCGCTTCTTCATCTCGCCAGTGCCGGCTGATACCAGGTCGATACAGCCCCAGGTCGTGTAGCCCCACAGCACCACACCGTCTTCGTTGATGGCTTCCCGCATAGCCTTGACATGGGCCGCCAGGTAGTCAATCCTGTAATCATCAGCCACATAGCCATTTTCATCCGGACTATCCACTGCACCCAGACCATTCTCCACGATAAACATAGGCTTTTGATAACGATCCCAAATGGTATTAAGCGTAATGCGCAAGCCCAACGGATCGATCTGCCAGCCCCACTCAGAAGCTTCCAAATAAGGGTTCTTGAGAGAAGCAAAGATATTGCCCTCGGTCAGCTCATTAACCTTAGGATTGCCCGAAGCCACCCGACTAGCATAGTAAGAGAAGGAAATGAAGTCCACCGTATGCTCCTTGAGCAGCTGCAGGTCCTCTTCTGTCATTTCGACACTAATGCCCTCGCGCTCCCAAGCTTTCTTGGCATAGTTGGGATATTCACCACGCGCCTGCACGTCAATGAAGAAATAGTTTTTCCTGTCTTCCTCCATACCAGCCCATACATCGCATGGATGGCAGGTGTTAGGATAATTTTGACCCGCTGCCAGCATACAGCCAACCTTGTTTTCTGGGTCAATCTCATGAGCCAGCTTGGTAGCAATGGCTGACGCGACCAGCTCATGATGGGCTGCTTGATACTTGACCTGCTCCTCATTTTCGCCTTCTTCAAAGCAGAGCCCAGCCCCCATAAAAGGTGCATGCAGAATCATATTAATTTCATTGAAGGTCAGCCAGTATTTGACCAAGCCCTTGTAGCGAGTGAAGAGAGTGCGGCAGAGACGCTCGTAAAATTCCAGCATCTTACGACTCCGCCAACCACCATATTGCTCAATCAAGTGCATGGGACAGTCAAAGTGAGTAATGGTCACCAAGGGCTCAATGCCATACTTGTGGCATTCCTTAAAGAGGTCTTCGTAAAATTTCAAGCCAGCTTCATTGGGTTCCAGTTCATCCCCCTTAGGGAAAATCCGGCTCCAAGCAATGGACAGACGATAGGTCTTAAAACCCATCTCACCAAAGAGGGCAATGTCCTCCTTGAAGCGATGGTACATGTCAATAGCTTCCTTGGCTGGGTAGAAATAGCCTTCCTCAAAGTCAAACATCTTTTTCTTACCCGTGATGATGGCCAGACGGTCCTCACCAATCGGCACCACATCTACATTGGCCAGTCCGCGACCATCCGCATTATAAGCGCCTTCGCACTGGTTGGCAGCTGTCGCTCCGCCCCACAAAAAACCATCCGGAAAAGTCAGTTTTTCAGTCATCTTTTTGCCTCCTTGTAAATCAAGTGTTTTCTTATATTATAATAAACAATCAGTAAATAAACTTCTAGCATCCTACTAAAAAACTCATACTATTCTAAGGTCTGTGAGGTCTGTGAGGTTCAGCGTTCCCGATACTCTTCAGCTCATGTAGAAGCACATCAAAGCAGGTCAAGACGGTAGGACGTCCAGTTGCTGGTCAATGATGAGGGAGCTGGCATTAGGAGGGGGATCAACTAATCTGTATTTGATTTGTGATGGCATAGATGTCCATTGTCATCTATCAGGAACTGGCTATCATCATGAGGATCCACATAGACTGGGATAGGTCTAGGATTCTGGCTGTAAGAAATAAAATGATGCTCTCTTAAGGGAAGGCAAATGCTGGTTTGATAGGGCACTTGGTTAATATCAAATTCAAGCCAAATCTCATGCAACGGATTATAGTTTCTAAACCGTTCAGCGGGGATAACATCGATAATATAGCCGTCATAGACAGGCCCTAGTCTTCTGGCTTGAGCGAGGCTATTCTTCTTTATCCAAGCAGCAATGATTAAAGATAGACTCTTGCCGACTAGCAGCAGACTGAAGCCAGGAAAAAAGACTAGATAAAAGATATGATAGTTTTCACTGGAAACACTCTGATAGGGATACTCAGGGTTATAGGCAATAGAGATTTGACTTTGAATTTTGGGTTGCGTAAATTTAGCGATAACAGAATGGCCTTCATAAGCCATGCCGTCTACTTGGTATTGGTAGATGCTACTATAAAAACTTAATCCTCTTCTTCCTCTATTATACACATCATAGTCAATGACTTGAGCGGATGTAGTTTTCCAACCATAAAATAAGGCTTTGAATTGCCCTGTTTCAGTAATACAAATATAAGTAAGGACTATCATAACCATGCTTAGGCTAACAAAGGTCACAATGAGATTCTCTTTACGAACCGTTCCCTCAACAATGCTGATGCTTTTTGCCGCCTTGGGTTGCGGCTTTGGCTCCTGTGGGGGATTAAAGGCCTGATAAAGAGAGAGGACAGCCAATGCCATAAATAATAAGAATCCCAGCAATGGCATGAGTACAAGGAGAGGGATTGGGATGTCATTCTTATATTGGCTCTGCTCAGGCGACTTGGGATTATAGAGAATGCTAATGGTTTCCCCAGACTTAGGCACTTCATCTTGATAGAGGTCTGAAAATCCCTGGTAGGTTTGGCCATCAACAATGTAGTGATAAGTAGGGTAGTAAGCGGGTGTAGAGCGTCTTTGCGGACTGGTCGTAAACCCGCTCACCTCAGCCGTTATGGTCTGCCACCCCTGAAATCGACTCTTGTACCAGTTAGTGGACGAGACATCTTTCAGCATCATGAACAGAAACGATAGCCCCAAGACACAGCTTAATAAAGCAAAGAGTAGTTTGTATAATTTGTTTGAACTAGTATTAACTCTTGTCATATCATCCTATTATACCATAGGTCATGGATTTTTAGCCTTTTTATACTCATCCAAAATCAAAGCGCAATTTTTTATAACCACCTTGGTTTAATCGAGCTCACAGCTGAAATAACAAACTCCCAATCTAGCATTTCTCTTCAGACCAGTGATAGATTTTCCTTATCAGTGCGATAAAAAATACATATTACTAAAGGCCTGTTATCTATGCTAAACTAGGAACATCAAGTGTTTAAGGAGTGAGAGCCGTGAACTGGGACGTCGTTAGTGATTACTATCCCCTCTATCAAGAGGCCTTTCTTTTAACCATGTTCATCGCCTTTTGGGGGATTTTGGGATCAATTGCTGTCGGATTCTTAGTCAGTCTGATTCGCTTTTACAAGATTCCAGTTTTGAAGCCGCTAGCAACCGCCTATATCGAGTTTTCCCGCAATACGCCGCTGTTGCTGCAGCTTTTCTTTCTTTTCTTTGGCCTGCCTCGTGTTGGACTCGTTCTGTCCTCTGAGGCTTGTGCAACGATTGGGCTAATCTTTCTGGGCGGTTCCTATATGGCTGAGTCTTTCCGAAGCGGCCTTGAAGCAGTCAGCCGGACGCAGAGGGAAGTCGGACTCTCTATCGGCCTGCGACCAATACAAGTCTTCTACTATGTCATCCTGCCTCAGGCTGCAGCTATTGCCCTGCCTTCCTTTAGTGCCAATGTCATCTTTTTAATCAAGGAAACCTCAGTATTTTCAGCTGTTGCCTTGGCAGACCTAATGTTTGTAGCTAAGGACTTGATTGGTCTTTACTACGAGACAGATACGGCTCTGCTCATGTTGGTCATCGCTTATCTGATTATTTTGTTGCCAATCTCACTTGGCTTTAGCTGGATAGAAAGGAGGCTGCGGCGTGCAGGATTCGGGCATTCAAGTTCTCTTTCAGGGGAATAATTTCTTACGTATCTTACAGGGGCTAGGTGTTACCATTGGTATTTCCATCCTCTCGGTCATCATCTCCCTCATCTTGGGGACTTTTTTTGGCATCATTATGACCTCGCACTCAAAGATTGTGCGCTTTCTGTCCAGAGCCTATCTAGAGTTTATCCGCGTCATGCCCCAGCTGGTTCTGCTCTTTCTGGTTTACTTTGGCCTAGCCAGAAATTTCGACATCAATATCTCTGGTGAGCTTTCAGCCATTATCGTCTTCTCTCTTTGGGGAACGGCGGAGATGGGTGACTTGGTACGGGGTGCCATTACTTCCCTGCCCAAGCATCAGTTTGAGAGCGGTCAGGCATTGGGACTGTCGCAGCGCCAGCTCTATGTCTACATTATCATCCCGCAGGTACTGCGACGGCTTTTGCCGCAGGCGATTAATCTAATCACGCGGATGATTAAGACAACCTCACTCATCGTCCTTATCGGAGTCATCGAGGTCGTCAAGGTCGGCCAGCAGATCATTGACAGCAATCGTCTGTCTATCCCTTCTGCTGCTTTTTGGATTTATGGCTGCATTCTGCTGCTTTACTTCGCAGTCTGCTTTCCTATTTCTAAGCTGTCCTCTTATTTGGAAACCATCTGGAAGGAGTAACGGACATCATGTCGGAAATCATTTTAGAATTACGGGACATTCGCAAGTCTTTCGGCAGCAATGCCATCCTTAAAGGCCTGTCCCTCTCTGTCCAAAAAGGAGAGGTTGTGGTCATCCTAGGATCATCTGGCTGCGGCAAGTCGACCCTGCTTCGCTGCATCAACGGTCTTGAAAGCATCCAATCTGGTGATATTTTACTGGACGGCCAGTCCATCCTCAGCCAGAAAAAGGACTTCCATCTCGTTCGTCAGAAGATTGGCATGGTCTTTCAAAGCTATGAGCTCTTCCCCCATCTGGATGTCCTGCAAAATCTGATTCTTGGTCCCATAAAAGCTCAGGGGCGCAAGAAGGACGAGGTCATTAAGGAAGCTGAAAGTCTGCTGGAGCGGGTCGGCCTGGCGGATAAAAAGCACAGTTTTGCTCGCCAACTGTCTGGCGGCCAAAAGCAGCGGGTGGCAATCGTCCGTTCGCTCCTCATGCACCCGGAAATCATCCTTTTTGATGAGGTGACTGCTTCGCTGGATCCTGAGATGGTCCGTGAAGTGCTAGAACTCATTAATGACCTAGCTGAAGAAGGACGGACCATGCTGATTGTGACCCACGAAATGCAGTTCGCCCGCGCCATTGCCGATCGGATCATCTTCATGGACCAAGGTGGTATCCTCGAGGAAAATACCGCCCAACAGTTCTTCAGCCAACCTAAAACCCAGCGAGCCCAGGAATTTCTCAATGTCTTTGACTTCAGTCATCTAGGCTGACAGTTATGCCTCACCCACCACTGATGTTGCTGCTCTTTGGTAGCTCTGTGTTTTCTTCGCATTCCCATATCTTATAAAGGAGTCTCTTATGAAATTATCTAAAACAATCTTTGCTTTAACAACCCTTACTCTGGCTTTCTTCCTTGTCGCTTGCGGCACTTCCAGCAAGAAAGATGCTGGTAACAAAGACACAGCTTCCAGCAAAACGGTCAAGACCCGCAGCCTAGAGGAAATTAAAAAGAGTGGTAAGCTCCGCATTGCGGTTTTCAGCGACAAGAAACCGTTCGGCTATGTAGATAACAACGGCAAATATCAAGGATATGACATTTATCTGGGCGACCAACTAGCTAAAGATTTAGGTGTTAAGCCAGAGTACGTGCCTGTAGATGCTGCCAACCGGGCTGAATACTTAATCTCCAACAAGGTCGATATTACCCTAGCCAACTTCACTGTCACAGACGAGCGGAAAAAACAAGTTGACTTCGCCCTGCCCTATATGAAAGTATCTCTCGGAGTCGTATCACCAAAAGGCTCAGTTATCACCAAGCCTGAACAGTTGGAAGGTAAGACCCTGATTATCACTAAGGGAACCACAGCTGAAACCTACTTTGAAAAGAACTACCCGAATATCAAGCTGCAAAAGTATGATCAGTACAGCGATGCTTACCAAGCCCTGCTGGACGGCCGCGGCGATGCCTTTTCTACAGACAATACTGAAGTCCTAGCCTGGGCACTGGAAAACAAAGGCTTTGAAGTCGGCATCACTTCGCTAGGTGATCCAGATACCATTGCCCCAGCTGTGCAAAAAGGCAATACCGAGCTGCTCAACTACATCAACGACGAAATCAAGAAACTTGGCAAAGAAAACTTCTTCCACAAGGCCTATGAAGAAACTCTCCACCCAACATACGGCGAAGCTGCTAAGGCCGATGACCTAGTTGTTGAAGGCGGGGAAGTTAAATAAACCTGCAGATATAGAGCAAGAAGTTAGAAAAAACTCAATTTCTAGCCGAAATATAATAATAGTTCACATAAAAACGCATAAAATCAACACTTTTGTAATCAGTTGATTTTATGCGTTTTTTCTATGTTAAACAGACCTATTTCATTCGATAAAAATCAATTACTAGACCAGCAGGTCCTCTAACTAATAAGGACTCTGTTCCCCAATCAGTTACAACTGGGCCGTATAAAATCTCAGCACCAAGCTCTTTCAACCGTTGATAGTTCTGGTCTACATCCTCAACCTCAATATGAAGAATGATGCCTGACTGAAAATTTTCCAAAGGAATCAAATGATTTTGGGACAACATAAGACAATGACTGCCAATCGTGAACTGAGCAAAACTGTCATCAACATAGTCTGCCTTTTTATCCAAAATACGCTCCAAGTCAGCACAGACTTGGGAAACATTTGAAACAATAATATCTAATTGATTTAAATTCATTGACTATTCTCCAGAAAAAGACCAGATTGCTCCGATCTTTTCAAGTTTCGCTCTAAGAAAATCATAGAATGAAATCTATAAGGTTCAAATTTGATTTTCGACGAGAGGAATTATTTAATTGCGCGTGATTGCAAACCTTCTTCTTCCAAGAAGAGGCGGAATGGTACGAGTTCTTCTGCTTCGTATTTTTCCTTGAAGGCTTTGATAGCTTCTTCTGAGTGAAGTTTTGGATCCAATTCAAGTACTTCTACTGGAAGTGGACGGTGTTGCGTGATGCGAGCATCAATGACAACAGTTTTACCTTCTTTGTTGAGCTTCACAGCTTCTGCAACGACTGCGTCGATGTCTTCGATACGGTCTACTGTAAATCCAACAGCACCTTGTGCTTCAGCAATTTTCGCATAGTCAGCGTTAGGGAAGTCAACACCAAACAAGTGTTTGTTTGTGTCTTCGTATTTGTTCTTGATGAAGGCATACTCAGCGTTTGAGAAGACAACATTGATAACCGGAAGATTGTATTGAACGTTCGTGATCACGTCTGGGTAGCACATGTTGAATGCACCGTCACCCATGATGTTCCATACTTGGCGATCTGGATTGTCTTTCTTAGCAGCGATACCACCAGGAAGGGCGATACCCATTGTCGCAAAGAGTGGAGATGTACGCCACATGTTCTTAGGTGTCATGTGAAGGTGACGAGTTGATGTTTGAGTAGAGTTACCTACGTCAATTGAGTAGATAGCATCTTGGTCAGCATATTTGTTAACTGCATTGTAAACTTGGTACAATTGCAATTCACCCTCAGTTTTACCTTCGAGTTTGTTCATGTAATCGCGCCAGTTTTGGTTGTTCTTCACATTGGCACGCCACCATGGAGTAGACTCAACTGGGTTTACTTTGTCAAGGATTGCTTTAGCTGCCTGACCTGCATCTCCAAGGATAGAAGCGTCAAGGGCATGGCGTTTACCAAGTTTGTAAGGGTCGATGTCCACTTGGATGAATTTTTCAGTGTTCTTGAAGGCTTCGTACACTTCAGCAAATGGGAAGTTAGATCCAAGGAAAAGAACTGTGTCTGCTTCGAAGACCACTTCGTTGGCTGGTTTCCAACCAACACGGTAAGCAGAACCTGTCAAACCTTCATAGTTCCATTCAAACGCTTCAAAGTTTTTACCAGTTGTGATGATTGGTGCTTTGATTTTACGTGACAATTCAGTAATCACTTCACCAGCTTTAACACCACCAAATCCAGCGTAGATAACTGGACGTTCAGCATTGTTCAAAATTTCAACAGCTTTGTCGATTTCAGTTTCGTTCAAAGCAGGAGCGATGAATGAACGCTCATAAGAACCTGATCCGTAGTATGAGTTTTCGTCGATCTCTTGGAAACCGAAGTTTACTGGAATTTCAACAACAGCTGGACCTTTTTTAGATACAGCAGCACGGCAAGCTTCGTCAATAACTTTTGGCAATTGCTCTGCGTAAGCTACACGTTTGTTGTATACAGCCACACCGTGGTACATTGGGTTTTGGTTGAGCTCTTGGAAAGCATCCATGTTGAGTTCGTTGACTGGACGTGATCCAAGGATAGCAAGGAATGGAGTGTTGTCCATAGCTGCATCGTAGACACCATTAATCAAGTGAGTCGCACCTGGACCACCTGAACCAACTGCAACCCCGATTGAGCCGCCGAATTTAGCTTGCATCACCGCTGCAAGAGCACCAGTTTCTTCGTGGCGAACTTGCAAGAAGCGGATATCCTTGTCTTCAGCCAAAGCATCCATAAGTGAGCTGAGTGTTCCTGATGGGATACCGTAGATTGTATCTACGCCCCATGTTTTCAATACGTTGAGCATTGCTGCAGATGCAGTAATTTTTCCTTGAGTCATAATAACTCCCCTTCAATAAAATAAATTTTCAGTTGTTGAAAACATTTCCATTTGTGAATGAAAACGCTTCAAGCAACTTTACTCTATCAATTTATCATGTTTTTTCGCTCTTGTATAAGAATATGCTCATAGAGAACACAGAACTATTACATAACACAATGCTCTGATTTTTTTCACAAAGTCCAATGTGTTTTATAATAATTTTCATAATCCCTTTGAAATCAAGCATCATTCAAAGAAAACTTTTGTAAGTTTAAGAAAATAAAAAAGACTCTGTTCCGGCAAAACAGAGCTATATTCTTTCGAAGAAACTACAAATATTCCTGCAAAACCTTGGACAGGGCTCCATAGCCAGCAATGGTCAAATGGAGGCCGTCTGTTGTGTAGTCTGGGCGTAGCTGGCCTTCATCGTCCAGAAAAGCATCGTAGAGATTAATAAACTGGACATTAATATAAGCACTGGCTAGCTGACGATAGGCCTGATTGAGGGCCTGAATCTTTTCATTGCTGCGGACATAGACCGTGCTCTTGTAGGCTGGAGCTTCATTGACCGGCAGGACCGACAGCAACTGGATCTGAGCCAAAGGATAATCACGAGAAATCTCCTGAATAACGGCTTCTAAATTGGCCAGCGTTTCTGTCTGAGGCATCTCCTTGCCGATATCGTTGGTACCGATCAGGATAAAGACCTTATCCAAAGCCTGCCCAAAGAGATGGGTATCTAGGTTTTCTAATAGCAAATCAGTCTTATAACCCCGAATGCCGCGGTTGACCAGTCTTTTATCCGTCTGCAGGAGCTCCTGGAGCGGATAGTATTCTACAATGGAGTCTCCGATAAAGATGATGTCTGGCTCCTTGACGGAGAGTTGATTGAGCTCTCTGTAGTTTTGCTGCAATTTTGCCTGCTCCTTGAGAAGCCATTCCTCTAATAATTGTACTGCCATTATCCTTTTTCCTCTTCTAAGTATTTTTCGATCACCTGTAGAACACCGGCTTCTGTATTGGCCGGCGCTAGGTAATCTGCTACCTTTTTGACCCGCTCATCGCCATTCTCCATGGCATAAGAAATACCTGCTAATTCAAGCATTTCTATGTCATTTTCGCTATCCCCAAAGGCTATGATTTCCGAGCTTTGAATCTGCCACTTAGCCATCAGTTGCTGCAAGCCCCAAGCCTTGTGCATCCCATCTTGGAGGATGTCAATCGCACCGTAACCACTGGCAACAGCGCTCAATCGGCCTGCAAAATGCTGATTAATCAGACGAGCATGCTCTGCTGCTGCAGCCTCTTCTACCATCATACTCATTTTCAAGACCTTGTCAAAGGGATAATCCTGAAGGCTAGGCACAAAGTTCATCCGCTTGTGGAAAAGTTGGGCCATTTCCTTAGTCATAACTTTTTCAATCAAGGGAAACTCTGTCCCCTCCTGGACAAAGCCGCCTCTTTCGGAGGTCACAACCAGCTGAAGCTCCCTTTCATGACCGGAAAAATAAGCTAGCGCATCCCTAATCAATCCAGTTTCCCAGAAGCTGCTCATGCTTAGCTGATTTCCTTCAAAAATTCGAGCTCCGTTTGCAACTACCAAGGTCATGCGTTCTACCAAATCTCCCAATAGCAGGCGCATCCGTGGAATTTCATTGCCAGTAGCTACCACAAAGTGAATGCCTCTCTTCTCCAGCTCATCTAAAATAGTAGCCAGACGCGGCAAATCCAGCTGTCCCTGTCCGTCCAGCAAGGTTCCATCCATGTCTGTCGCTATCATCTTTACAGTCATCTTTTTATCCATTTCTATTTTTAGCATCTGGTTTTTACTGTTCCTTTTCCAGAAAACCTCTGACTTTTAGACATATTATACTACTTAAAAAAGTAAAAAGAAAGGCAAGAAGAGGTGGATAAGATGGTCGATTTTACAAAGGGCACTTTTCAATCCTCCAGTTTTATATTATAATCATAGCTATATTCCTGTCGTAAAATTGGAGGTCCTCATGAGCAAAAAAGAAGTCGCATTCCCACGCTACCAGCAGATTGCCGTCGCCATTGCCGAGCGAATCGTTGACGGCAAATATCCTATCGGCAGCAAGATCTATGCCCGCTCTACCTTAGCCAGCAACTTCAATGTCTCCCCTGAGACAGCCCGCAAGGCTATCAATGTGCTGGTAGATCTGGAAATCATGGAAGTCCGCCATGGCAGTGGAGCCTTCATTTCCTCCAAGGAAAAAGCTCAGCAGTTTCTCGAGACCTATAAAAATGTCAACTCTCTGCAGGATCTCAAAAGCAAGCTCCACCAGAGCATCCAGCGCCAAGAGGAAGAATTTGCCAACTTTTCCCAGCTGCTTAATCAGCTTCTCAGCCGAACCAAAGATGTCCAGCAGCGCTTTCCGTTCAATCCCTACGAGCTCCAGCTCTCAGCAGACGCCATCAACCTAGGAAAATCTATCAATGAACTCAATATCTGGCACTCGACTGGCGCTACCATTGTCGCAGTCCAGCAGGGCGACCAACTCCTAATCTCGCCTGGTCCTTATACCAAGCTGGAAGCCGGCAATACCATCTACTTTGTTGGCAACGAATTATCAGTCGGTTTGATGCATAATTTATTTTTTAATGAAATTGAAACAAACAAGTGAAAGAGCGCTTGTTTTTTCTTTGTCAAAAAAACAGAATAGGTAGGTAAATTCGCTATCTGACAAGGTTTTGCGGCTTTCAGAAATATTCTAGAAAATCATCCTCCTTTTTTATAATAGCCGAAAAAGGCCGGTCTGACGGTCTTTTGGGTTTGACAAAGTGACCACACGATGTTATACTGTGATGGTCTTTTAAGTGACAACTTATCAAAATAAACATGTAGTCACTTTTGCAAAAGGAGAAATACGTTGAATAAACTAGAAGTAAAACATTTGACTAAAATTTTCGGTAAAAGGCAAAAGCAGGCACTAGAAATGGTGCAGCAAGCCAAAAGCAAAACCGAAATTTTAGAAAAAACCGGTGCTACTGTCGGAGTTTACGATGTGAACTTTGAGGTTCAGACCGGAGAAATTTTTGTCATCATGGGACTGTCCGGTAGTGGAAAATCTACCCTTATCCGCCTGCTCAACCGATTGATTGACCCGACATCAGGCGATATTTACATTGACGGCCAGGATGTGGCCAAGATGAACGAAGAGGAACTGCGTGACGTTCGCCGCCACAAGCTCAATATGGTCTTTCAGAACTTCGGCCTCTTCCCGCATCGGACCATTCTAGAAAATACTGAGTTCGGTCTAGAAGTCCGAGGTGTTGATAAGGAAGAGCGCACGCGCCTAGCTGAACAAGCTCTAGACAATGCCGGTCTCCTGTCCTTCAAGGACCAATACCCCGATCAGCTCTCCGGTGGGATGCAGCAGCGGGTTGGCTTAGCTCGAGCTTTGGCCAACAATCCTGATATTCTGCTCATGGACGAGGCCTTCTCAGCTCTAGACCCCCTCATCCGCCGCGAAATGCAGGATGAACTGCTGGATCTGCAGGCAGAGCATGAGCGTACCATTATCTTTATCACCCACGATCTCAATGAGGCTCTGCGTATCGGTGACCGCATTGCCATTATGGCTGACGGTCAGATTATGCAGATTGGCACTGGTGAGGAAATCCTGACCAATCCAGCCAATGACTTCGTTCGAGAGTTTGTCGAGGATGTGGACCGCTCCAAGGTCTTGACTGCCCAGAATATCATGACAACGCCACTGACTACCAACATTGACATCGACGGACCAACAGTTGCTCTCAATCGCATGAAAAAAGAAGAGGTCAGTATGCTGCTGGCTGTGGATAGGAAGCGCCGCCTCAAGGGCAGTCTGACTGCCGAAGCCGCCCGTGATGCCCGCAAGCAGCATCAAGCACTGGCTGACGTCATTGATAAGAACGTCCGCAAGGTCACTCAGGAAACCCTGATTACCGATATTTTCCCGCTGATTTACGATTCACCAGCGCCTCTGGCCGTTGTAGATGATAAGGACAAGTTAGTCGGCGTTATTATCAAAGGTCGAGTCATCGAAGCCTTGGCCAATACTACTGAATCTGAAGAATAAGGGAGGTTCGCATTTTGAATATTTTACAACAGCCAATCCCCGTTTCTCAATGGGTTGAGGCCTTTACTAACTGGGTAACTGATACCTTCTCCGGACTTTTCTCGGTCCTTCAAGCTATTGGAAATGCCATCATGAATGGAATGACAGACACCCTGCTCTTCATTCCGCCCCTGCTCTTTATCGCAGTCATCACTATTTTTACCTATTTGATTTCCAAGCGTAAGCTGGGTCTGCCCCTACTCACCTTCCTAGGCCTGCTCTTTGTTTACAACCAAGGCCTCTGGGAAAATCTCATGAACACTGTGACCTTGGTCATCGTCTCCAGTGCCATTTCCATTATCATCGGTATTCCACTGGGGATTTGGATGGCTAAGAGCAATCGCGTCGAAGCAGTTATCAAGCCCTTGCTGGACTTTATGCAGACCATGCCAGCCTTTGTCTACCTGATACCGGCCGTAGCCTTCTTCGGCATTGGTATGGTGCCTGGGGTCTTTGCCTCTGTCATCTTTGCCCTGCCACCGACTGTCCGCTTTACCAATCTAGCTATTCGTCAGATTCCGACTGAACTGATTGAAGCGTCAGACTCTTTCGGGGGCACTGGCAAGCAGAAGCTCTTCAAAGTCGAGCTGCCTCTGGCTAAAAATACCATCCTAGCTGGGGTCAATCAGACCATCATGTTAGCTCTGTCTATGGTCGTTACTGCCTCTATGATTGGGGCACCAGGACTGGGCCGCGGCGTTCTCTCTGCCCTGCAGCATGCCGACATCGGTTCCGGATTTGTCAATGGGGTGTCGCTGGTTATCCTGGCCATTATCATTGACCGCCTGACTCAGAAGCTCAACCAACCTCTGGCTAAAAAATCACCGGTCACTGCCAAGGAAAAACGCAACAAGATTATGCTCTGGTCTGCTCTGGCTGCTGTCATCCTGACAGCCTTTGTCGGAAATCAAGTGACCAAGCTTCAGCAAAGCAAAAAAGAAAAGGTCAATCTTGCCTATGTTGAATGGGACTCCGAAGTTGCCTCAACCAATGTCGTAGCGGAAGCTCTCAAGGAAATGGGCTACGATGTCACTATCACACCGCTGGACAATGCCGTTATGTGGAAGTCCGTTGCTAATGGCGAAGCCGATGCCATGGTTTCTGCCTGGTTGCCGACTACACACGCTGCTCTCTATGAAGAGTACAAAGACAAGCTGGTGGACTTAGGGCCAAACTTGGAGGGCGTTAAGACAGGGCTAGTCGTACCAAGCTATATGGATGCTGACTCTATCGAAGACCTTTCAGACCAAGCCAAGAAAACCATCACAGGTATTGAGCCCGGCGCTGGTATCATGACCGCGACTGAGAAGACTTTGCAAGAATACAGCAATCTCAGTGGCTGGAATCTTTCTTCTTCCTCAACAGGAGCTATGACCACTGCTCTGGATCAGGCTATTAAGAACAAGGAAGATATCATCGTAACCGGCTGGTCACCTCACTGGATGTTCTCCAAGTACGACCTCAAATACCTCAAGGATCCCAAGGGAACCATGGGCGGCAAGGAAGCTATCCACACTATTACTCGAAAAAATCTAGACAAGGACTTACCAGAAGTCAACAAGGTCCTAGACAACTTCAACTGGACCCAGAAAGACATGGAAGAAGTCATGCTTAAGATTAACGAAGGCAGCTCACCAGAAGCTGCAGCCAAAGAGTGGATTAAAAACCATCAAAAAGAAGTCGAAAGCTGGAAGAAATAAAAGTATAGAAAAAGGGATGAATCAAAAGATTCATCCTTTATTTTATAAGGAGCCATTCTATTTGGTTTAAGTCATTCAATCCTGATAGAGACTGTCTCCATTCGTCGCGATGACTTCTTTGTACCAATCAAAAGATTTTTTCTTGTGGCAGGCTATAGTTCCGCTACTGTCATCGTTGCGGTCAACGTAGATAAAGCCGTAGCGCTTGCTGAGTTCTGCCGTGCTGGCTGAGACCAGACAATAGAAATCCGATAAACCTTGAAGCCCATCTCAGCAAAGAGAGCAACGTCCTCCTTATAGCGATGATAGAAATCAATCCCTTCCAGCTTGAGATTATCTGCTGTCGGCCCCTCAGTAATCAAAGGATTGCGGTCACCTGGCTTGGCTGGCACTCCGCCTTTTGGAGTCACATCCTGAACAGACAGGCCTTTCCCATCCAGATTATAGGCACCTTCATACTGGTTGGCTGCAGTTGCACCACCCCAGAGGAAATTCTGCGGAAATTTACCCATTTGCATTTTCTCGCTTTCGTTTTTTTTATATTTATATTATAATAGTTGTCAAACATATTTTCTAACACAATTATCTTAATAAATTGTACTATTCTATGAAAGAGTGTCCCCATGATTGATTTAGGCCAACTACATAAAAATACCGTTTTTAAAAACCAAGGAACCCCTTATTCTCTGACCCGCACCATCACTGAGAATGGTCATCCAGATATTCTTTTCCACTGGCATACCGATGTTGAAATGATTTATGTCCACGAAGGAAAAGCACAATTTCATATTGACGACGACTACTTTAACAGCGAAAAAGGTGATATTATCCTGATTCGCCCCAATGCCTTGCACTCTATCCACCCCATCAACGACGAGCGCCATTATATGGACGCCATTAATTTTCACCTAGATCTGATGGGCTACTCTGCCATGGATCAGGCCAGCATCAACTATCTGCAGCCACTCTACAATGGTCAGTTGGACTTGACTCATGTGATCAAGCCCAATGATACAGCCTATACGGAGATTCGTCAGTGCCTCTTAGCAGCTATAGAAACAGGCTATTTCCGCAAATCTCACTACGAGTTTCAGCTCAAAGCCCAACTCAACCAGCTCTTCTACCTGCTCTTTGAGAACGGCTATGTCATTTCCAAAGACCTATCACCAGAAGGCTACCGCAAGGAAGAAAAGATTCGCTCCATCATTGACTACATCAATGCCCACTACCAAGAAGACCTGAGTATTGACCAACTGGCTGGCATCTGTGGCTACAGCTCCACCCATTTCATGAACTTCTTCAAGAAGCATCTGGGCGTTTCATGCATTGAGTACCTGATTCAATTCCGCCTGCGCAAAGCAGCCGAACTCCTGCAACACTCCAATCTCTCTGTACTGGAAATCTCCAGCCAAGCTGGCTTTAATAACCTGTCCAACTTCAACCGCCAGTTTAAAAAATACTACCAAATGACACCAAGCCAGTATCGGAAGAAATGAAGCGCTAAATTAGAAAATAAAAAAACGAATACCTGCTAAGCTAAGTGAACTTGGTGGTATTCGTTTTTTGTAATGCTAATATTATAAGAAGGATAGAAACAGCAACATGTTTTGTAAGATATTATTCTAGATCTCGGTCCCTGCCTTCTGAGCCATAGACTCTGTGATAGGCTTTGACATAAAAAGATATGGGTTTATCTGATTCGTTTTGGACAGTGATATCTTGATCACTGTCGCTTACACTAAAAACAAACGCTCTATTTTGGGTAAAGTTGACATCAATGCTATAGCTTTCGTTAAACTCAACACCTAAATCGGATAAAGCCTGTTCGTTTGGGATTGTTATCCCCCCATCCTTTTCATTAGAGTAGTGAACAGACTTTTTTTCTGCATCATAAATATACTCATTTTCACCTATCTGCTCTCTCAAATAAGAATCGTATATTCTAATTTTCCCATCTGTTTTATCTTTAAATTTTAAAACACTGACTCCTGAACCCTTTATTAGGTCAAGATAAGGCTTTTTAATCTTTACATAAACAGCTTCGCCTGGCTTTAATTTGACTAATTGATAGGAGCCGCCATGATCTTCTTCGCCAAAATAAACAAGATTCCAAATCAAAGTTCCCAAAAAGAGTAGACTAATCACTTTCCCATAAATGCTTTTGTAGAAAGGTTTCTTTATACAGATATAAACTATCCATGAAACAATAAAAACAACAAAGATAAACAAGAGTGGTAAAAAGTGAATTAAAAAGTCCATTAAAAGAAAAAGTTGTTCAAAAAAATTCATATTTCGCCTTTCTTTAATTTTCAATCAATGTTTAGTTTTAACCAACAAGGATAAAGCCAGTCCCTGTCATTTCATTTGGATTGTTCTCCTTACCAACTCATCATTTCTATACTAGCAAGTTCAGCAGGAGATTGAAGAGTCCTAACCAAAAGATAGCTAGCAACAAATTGCGTCCCTGCTTTTCCTTGAAGAAATTTCTTCTCAGAAACAGGCAGAAAACCAGCAAGACCAAGGAGCAAACTAGCAACAAAAACAAGATAAACATGGGTATAACATACAAAAGCAGCCACAAACCAAATTGCATTTCATTTTCTTTCTAATAAAATAAGTCAAAATAATAGACGAGCTCGAAGCGGTCAGTTTCATTCATTAACAGTTCTATAATCCTTTTTAATTATAACAAAGTCCTCGACTTTAAAACAGCAAAAACCAGATTGGCAAATCCAATCTGGCTAAACTCATATTCAAGTAATTTATTGCTCCGGCCAATTCAGTCCAACATGAGAATTCATTTCCTGATAGGCGGTATCAATCCGTGCTCTGGTTTCTTGATCCAGTTTGTCTCGATACTTGCCACCTTCGACAAAGTCGTCCAAAATCCAGGTTTGGTAAGTGTATAAAGGTAGACCGTCTGCCGAAGTAGTGCCCTTTTCAACTCGGCTGACCCAGCTCGGATGAGCCTGAGCACTTTTTATCTGCGTGCCCTTTGGTGTCTTTTCAATGGTAACGTCCATCAGCACTCCTCGCTCGGTCCAATGGGCATTTTCAATTTCCTCCATGGTTTCGATGCGCTGATTGGAAATGAAATTCCCCATAGAATACATGATCAGCTTCTTCTGGCCATCTTTCTCTAAAATCTCAGCTGGCTCAACCACATGCGGATGCCCTCCAAAGACGATATCTGCTCCCCAGTCGACCATTTTATGGTAAAGAGTCATCTGCTCCTCTGTCGGCTCCAGCTGGTACTCTACCCCCATCTGAGGCATAACAACCGTGATGTCCGCTTCCTTTTCTGCCCGCTCAATCTCCGCCCGCATCTTTTCTTCATCCAAATCGGACAGGCGATCATCATAATCTTCCTGACTGAGAAGCCCCTCCATGCCATTGTAGCCATAGGAGTAAGCCAGCAGTGCAATCTTAATGCCTTTGACTTCCTTTATCAAGAGCGGTGCCTGACTGCGGCTTTCGTGCGGATAAACACCGATGGGAGTGATTCCATCTTTTTCAAAAGCCTGAGCTGTAGTGAAAACTCCCTCCAAGCCAGAGTCTAAAATATGGTTATGAGCCAGGTCCATCACCTGATAGCCGGTATCCTTGATTGCTGGAACTACGGCTTCCGGAGCATTAAAGAGCGGATAGCCATTTAGGGGATAGTCCGGCCGAATCGTGCCTTCAAAGTCCCCTAAGACCAAATCTCCCCGCCGAAGCCATTCTTTGGCATAGTGGAAATTCTCAGAAAAATCGTAAGAGCCATCTTCTTTCTGAGCACTCAGATAGAGGCCGTCGTGATAAAGCAAATCCCCTGTCGCCATGATACGAACCGTCTGATTCTGAGAGGGATCCGACTGCTGCTTTTTCTTACTAGGCAACAGAAAGGAGAAATCCTGCACATGCTCTGATAAAAGGATTAAGCCAGCCGACAGCCCTACAACTGTCAAAAGCACTCCGACAAACTGCCGATTGCTAAGTTGTTTTTGAAAGAACTTAGGACGAGGAAGCAGCAACTTCTTAATCCAATCCCGCCAGGCTTGGTAGGCATCTGTCAGGAGAGTATGCTCTGCAGCAAAACCCGATATCTTTTTCCAAAGTTCCTGAAAAAAAGTCTGAATCTTCTCCCAAAGAAATTTTTTATCCATCACATCTCTCCGCTTTTTCTTGCTTGACAATAGCGCATCAATCTTTACTATATTGTACTATTTTTATCACCAAAAGGAAAGAAAAGCAAAAAGCAGGAGAGGGAGAAGCATGCTACAATCTTCAAATTGCGGCAATCTCTCCCATTCTCCTGCTTCATTTTCTATTTTTTCAAATCTAAGAGCTGATTGCTGAGATAAAACTCGGCTTTCATTCTTACCCAAAACTTCCTACATCAACGGTCAGCACTTGGCCGTCTCGGACGACCTGCTGTCCTGCAATGTAGACATCCTGAACATCGCTACCTTTGACTGCGTACACTAAATGCGACAGCATATTTTCCAAAGGATAGAGATGAAGTCGTCCCTTAGGCTGAATGACAATGAAATCGGCTTGTTTGCCCGTTTCCAGACTACCGATTTTGTCCTCCAAGCCCAGCGCCTTGGCTCCTTCAATAGTCAAAGCTTTCAAAGCCTGCTCAATCGTAAACTGGGTCGCATCACCTGCCCGCATTTTCTGAAGGAGAGCAGCTGTCCGACCTTCTTCAAACATATCCAGATTATTATTGGAAGCGACAGAGTCCGTCGCTAAGCCAACGGTCACCCCAGCGACTAGTAAGTCTGTCACTGGAGCTACACCAGAAGCCAGCTTGAGGTTACTGATAGGATTGTGGGCGATGCTGACTGGAGAAGCCGCCAAATCCGCAATCTCTGACGGATTGAGCTCAACCCCGTGAGCAAAAATGGCTGGCTGCTCCAAGTAGCCCAGGCATTTTAAGAAAGCTAGAGGCCGTTTACCATAGCGCTCCAGAATGATTTTATTTTCTTCCTGGGTCTCTGCCACATGGATATGAAGCTTCAAATCCAGCTCACGCGCTAACTCAAGACTTCCCTTGAGCAGAGCTTCATCACAGGCATAAGGCGAATGAGGCGCCACCATGACCTGAAAATCTTCATCATTATAGGAAAGGATTTTCTCAATAATGTCCCGAGTACGAACCAGAGTCTCTTCTGCAGTTTCCGCCTCAGAGCTAAAGAGTGTTGGTGAGAAATAGCAACGCATACCAGACTGCCGCACAGTCTGATAAATCCGGTCAATCTCTACTCCCTGAGGATTATACATGTCGTTAAAAGTTGTTGTTCCTGACAGCAGCATTTCAGCCAGAGCCAGCTGGACAGCCTCGGTCGTTAGATTCGATGTGAACTGACTTTCTGCCGGCCAGATATAGTCCTCTAGCCATTCATGCAGATTACTGTCATCACGAATCCCACGCAGCAAGGCCATGGCCGAGTGAGTATGGCAGTTGACTAGCCCTGGCATGATCCAAGCCCCTTCATAATCCACTGTTTCACTGCATTTCCCTAGCCAGGCTTGATCATAGGGACCGCAGTAGGCAATGCGGTCATCTTCCACGACCAACAGCCCTTCCCGGTAAACATGAAATGCGCTGTCACAGGTCACTAGATTGACATTTGTATAAGCTTTCATCCGCCATATCCTCACTTTCCCAACACTTGACTTCAAGAGATTTTAGCTATTATAACAAGCCTAATCTAATTGCGCAAGTCTTTTAATACAATTATGGCATAAAAAAGAGCCCCAGCTGAGGCCCTAGTTGTCAATCATTATCTATGACTAATCTTCCGTGTCAGGAAATCCCCAACAAACTGAATAAAGAAGATGAGCAGCAAAATAAGAATAGTCGCAAGAATGGTCACATCATGGTTGAAACGCTGATAACCATAAGTCAGAGCAACATTTCCCAGTCCACCAGCACCAATCGCTCCCGCCATAGCGGTCTCACCAACCAGAGAGATGAGCGTAACAGTCGTCACCCGAATCAAGTCCGGCAGACCTTCCCGCAGGTAAACACCGACAATGTCCCAGAAAGTTGCTCCACTAGCCTGCGCCGCTTCAATGACTCCTCGGTCCAGTTCGGATAAGACCACCTGAACCTGACGGGCAAAGAAAGGAAAAACAGCCAGCGAAAGAGGCACCAAGGCCGCAGTCGGGCCAATCCCAGTTCCCACAATAATCCGAGTAAAGGGATTAATAAGGGCTAGGAGAATGATGAAAGGAATAGCCCGGAAGATAGAGGTAACCTTGTCTAGGACGAAAAAGACAAGTCTATTTTCCAAAATACCTCTCGGCCCTGTCAAGACGAGCAAGAGACCAGCGATAAAGCCTAGAATCCCTCCGATAAAGAAAGGAATGATGGTCATATACAGGGTCAGGTAAATAGCTGTTCCCCAGCCAGCCTGCCCAGACCAGCCCATTCTATAAACATTGGGCATAAATTGTTGAATCAGCTGTAGCATTAGTTACTCCCTTCTTTCAGAACATGCAGCTCTACTCCTGCTTCGCGCAGACTTTCCTGCACCGCCGCCAGTTGCTTGGTCTCTCCAGATAAGATAACGACCATTTCTCCGACTGGTACATGGTCTAAAATCTCAATATTGGCGTGAAGAATATTGGCAGATATTTGATACTGCTTGTAAATGTCGTTTATAATGGCTGTGTCCGTTACCACACCTGAGTATTTCAAATGTGCCAGAATAGAATTTTCCGGCAGGTTTTGCACAATCTTTTGCTGGTTGATTTTAATCATGGCCTCATTGATACCGGTTGCGGTCGTAATGAAGTCTTGGGTCAGCTCATTCTTGGGATTAGAGAAAATATCCAGAACTGAGCCTTCCTCAATCAGTCGGCCATTCTGCATAACCGCTACCCGGTTGGCAATGTCCTTGACAATCTGCATTTCATGGGTAATGAGGACAATAGTCAGACCCAATTTTTGATTCAAATCCTGCAATAGAGCCAAAATTTGCTTGGTCGTCTTAGGATCCAGAGCAGATGTAGACTCGTCCGAGATTAGGATTTTGGGATCATTGGCCAAGGCTCGTGCAATGGCTACCCGCTGCTTCTGACCACCAGACAGCTGAGCAGGATAGTTATCCGCCCGATCTGCTAAGCCTACCAAGTCTAAAAGCGTATGAACTTTTTTATCTTTTTCAGCGGCTGATAAAGGTGAATGCTTGAGCGCAAAGGCAACATTTTCCTTGGCCGTCATCTGTGCCATGAGGTTAAAATGCTGGAAAATCATCCCGATATCCTTACGCTTTTGGCGCAGCTGCGCTGCAGTAAGTTGAACCTGATGATGATCATAGAAAACCGTATCATCCACCGTAATCTTACCAGCAGACGGCACCTGCAGCAAGTTAATGACACGGACCAGAGTAGATTTCCCGGCACCAGAATAGCCTACAATTCCATAAATATCACCCTGATTAATATGAATGGTCACATCTTCTACAGCCTTAATGTCTTGCTTTTTTTGCTTAAAAACGACATCAATGTGATCCAATTTGATAATTTCTTTGCCCATAATTTCCGATTCACTCCTTGATTTGTCCAATATGTGATGTATCCTCTGTAGCCTTTTAGTTTGATTTCCGTCTGTCACTTGACTAGGGAAATGTGATGCCATAAGCCGCAATCTTTACCGACTTAACCCAAAGCCAGATACTGTTCAAACTAAATGACCATAATAGCAGATAAAGGGCTGGAGAAGCTAATCTCCGCCCTTCTTAATCATTTCATTTATTCAATACAATGACCTTCTGCTGGAAAAAAATTACCAAACTGGCTGATCCATACCATCTGATGATTCTTCAATAACTTTTTTCACTTCATCAGTGTGGTAAGCCTTGATAATTTTTTCAATTGCGTCAGCCTTGTCTGATTTCTTCCAATCTGGTTTCGCTGCAATCAGGTTATACCATTGTTTTGAGTTTTCATTGGCTTCTTCTTTGAAGAGGGCCTTCTTGTAGTCAATACCTGCTTCGCGGACGAAAGTATTATTGACAACTGCAGCATCTGCTGAAGTCAGAGAAGCTGGCGTTTGAGAAGCATCCAACTCAGAAATTGTCAGATTCTTCTTGTTTTCTTTGATGTTGGCAACAGTCGCAAGTTCCTTACCTTTAACATCAAGCTTGATCAAGCCAGCTGATTCAAGAAGATAAAGAGCGCGGCTCTCGTTTGTCGCATCATTTGGAACAGCAATTGTACCATTTTCTGGGATGTCTTTCACATCTGTATATTTATTTTTGCCGTCCTTTGTACCAGAGTAGAGACGAATAGGAGCGATATAGGTATCCGCAACAGACACAAGGTCTGCTCCCTTCTCTTTGTTCCAGTTTTCAAGGAAGTTGTAATGTTGGAAAGCGTTGATATCCACATCACCGTCAAGCAGAGCTTGGTTAGGCTGAGAGTAGTCGGTAAACTGTGTATACTCTAATTTAACGCCTGCATTTTCTTTGTCAAGAATCTCTTGAACCTTGTTCCAGCGCGCTTCTTCTGTATCACTCAGGCTCATTACCCCAACCTTGACGGTTACAGGTCCGTCTGCTGATTTGCTCTCCTTACTAGAAGAGCCTCCGCAAGCTGCCAAACCCAAGGCTGCAAGGCCGACTAAGCCGACTGAAAAGATTTTTTTCAAATTCATCATTTATTCTCCTTTAATGGATAAAATTCTAAATCTTCTATTTTATAAGATTACTTCTCATTTTACCATGTTAAAGGAGACTTGGCTTATATAAATAATTTATCGCCGTGATAAAAAAAATATATGACTGATTGAAGCATTTGAGTTGATTTTATGCCCTTTTACTGCATGAAGGTCAGCAGATAGCCGTATCCTTCTGCCTTCATTTTTTCTTTTGGGATAAATCGCAGAGCTGCTGAGTTGATACAGTAGCGCAAGCCGCCTGCTGCTTCTGGACCGTCAGTGAAGACATGGCCCAGATGGGCATTGCCAGAACGGCTGCGCACTTCGATCCGCTCCATGCCATGACTCTTGTCTTCATAGTATCGCAGAACTTCTCTGGCAATGGGTCGGCTAAAGCTAGGCCAGCCGCAACCAGACTCAAACTTGTCTCCAGCAAAAAAGAGAGGCTCACCAGTCGTCACATCGACATAAATTCCTTCTTCAAAAGTGGCATTGTAAGCATTCTGGAAAGGGCGCTCTGTCGCACTGTTCTGGGTCACTTGGTACTGCTCTTCCGACAGCTGCTCTTTTAGTTCCGCATTTGTAGGTTTCTCATATTGGCCAGGATCGACCAAGGGCTGATAGGCATCATTGACATTGATATGACAGTAGCCACCGGGATTTTTCTTGAGATAATCCTGATGATAGTCCTCAGCTAGGACATAGTGGCGCAAAGGCTCTAGCTCAACAGCAATCTTTTGTCCCAGCTGCTTTTCCTGCTCAGCAAAGACCTGCTCAATGACCGCCTTATCGGCTTGATCCGTATAGTAAACGCCCGTCCGATACTGACGCCCCACATCATTTCCCTGCTTATTGACCGACAGAGGATCAATGACTCGGAAATAATAGAGCAGGATTTCCCGCAGGCTGACCCGCTCTTCATCATAGATTAGATGAACTGTTTCTGCATGGTCCGTCTGGTGAATCAGCTGGTAGTTGGTTGATTCCACCTGCCCATTGGCATAGCCCACTGTCGTTTGCTCCACACCCTCAATGCGGGAGAAGTACTCTTCCAAGCCCCAGAAGCACCCACCTGCTAAATAAATTTCTGCCATAAAAACACCTCATTTCTTTGCGTCTATTTTCTCATAAAAGGAGTAAATTTTATAGTGATTCAACTCAAAAATGATTTCTGCTACTGACTGTAACTACTATTATACAGGCAGAACCTCATCATATTTATTTTTTTGCTCGCCGGCAACTTGCTTCACTTTTTTAGCCATATTAATCTTTTACTTCACCATTAAGAGAATTATCGTTATCTTCAATCATAACCGTCTGCAGATTTTATTCATTCACATATTTTTTTCTCATTTAACGTTTTCCTTTAACAAAGCTGATAATTTAGGTGATACGGTATAGCCATATGTTTCATAGTCCCCATTGTCATTTTTTATCAATCCAAAATGAAAGTCTAATTCTTTATTGTTATTAAAATACAATCGAACCATCAGGCCTCCCGTCGGATTGTATTCTAATGTCTCAGTATCAATTTCATAAGATTGAATAACTCCTTCTCTTGTTAGAGCATTAGGATCATTCGCTCTCATATGTTCTTCATAAACCTTTCTTGCTTCTCTACTAGTCGCAATGCGTATCATCTTTTGCTTCTTCTGGTTTTGATACATACTAAATCCTATGATAATCAGTCCCGTAACTATTAGAATACTGAGCCCACTCCATAAGAATATTTTATTCATCGTAATTTCCCCTTCAAATATCTTATCAATTTATTTTATTTGTAGTATAACACAGTTTTAGGATATCCTTTAAATGGTGGAGGTCAGTAGTTCTCAGATATTATCATCGCTTTCAAAAAAGATTGAAGAAAGATACATCTTTCTTCAATCTGAAACAGTCGTATTTTAATTACTCCTCAATATACTTCAATTTTCCTCGGAAATCTTTCAGACTTTCATAGCCTTTTTCTTCCATAATAGCCTTGAGTTCTGAGGTGATGCGTTCGAAAGCTGCCACTCCTTCTTTATGAAGGGTTGTTCCTACCTGCACCATACTGGCTCCACAGAGGATATGCTCAAAGGCATCACGCCCTGTCAGGACACCACCAGTACCAATGATTTGGATTTCCGGTTTCAGGCGTTGGTAAAAGGCATGGACATTGGCCAGAGCAGTCGGCTTGATATACTGACCTCCGATACCTCCAAAACCATTTTTGGGACGAATGACCACTGACTCATCTTCTATATAAAGACCGTTTCCGATTGAGTTTACACAATTGACAAACTTGAGCGAATATTTGTTAAAAATCGCAGCGGCTTGATCAAAATGCACGATGTCAAAATAAGGAGGCAGCTTGATACCCAGCGGCTTGGTGAAATAAGCAAAAACTTCTGACAAGATCTTTTCCGTCGTTTCAAAGTCATAAGCAATCTGTGGCTTGCCAGGGACATTGGGGCAGGAGAGATTGAGCTCAGTAATGCCTCTAAAACCACTTGCCTGCACTTTTTGGAGAATGGCGTGGGTTTCTTCTGGCGACATACCGACCAAAGAGAGGAAGAAAGTGCGATTTGGTTCACTTTCCTGGAGTTCCAGCAGATAGTCAAGATAGTAGTCTAAGCCATTGTTTGGCAGACCCATGGAGTTGATAGACCCCAGCGGAACATCCTGATAGCGCGGTTCTGGGTTCCCCTGACGAAAGTCGAGCGTCGCCGTCTTTGTCACAAAGGTTCCTGCAGCAGAATCTTTGACTTCCGTCAGTTCCTCTTTTGTCATACAGGCAACCCCAGCTGCATTCATCAGGCAGTTGTCAAATGCAAAACCAGCAATCTGTGTAGATATCGAAACCATAGTAAAACGCTCCTTTTTCTTCTGAAGGCGAGTGCCTTTAGCTCATTTCCTCTATTATATCACCAAACTCCACTTTTTCGTTTTTTAAACCGGCAATTCCTGACTAATGTTCGGAAAACATCCAGTTCGATCAGTCGGCTTTCTGAAATATTTCAGAAAACAAATTGTGGAAATTTTTAGAAAATTCAACTTTTTTCTTTACAAGGTAAAAAAAGTCTGCTATAATGTTCCATGTAATAAAATATGACATTTAAAAGATGCCTGTTTTAAAGATTTAAATACATCCTCGTCACACAAGTTGCAAGCAGCTTCCGACAGGATGCTTTACTATTTTATTTAAAGGAGAATGACAGATGACAACTGCTAAAGAATATATCCAAAGCACTTTCGAGACCGTACAAGCCCGCAACGGACACGAGGCAGAATTCCTCCAAGCTGTTGAAGAGTTTCTCAATACTCTGGAGCCTGTTTTTGAAAAACACCCAGAATACATCGAAGAAAACATCCTAGCGCGTATTACTGAGCCTGAGCGCGTTATCAGCTTCCGTGTTCCTTGGGTAGACCGCGAAGGTAACGTACAAGTCAACCGCGGTTACCGCGTACAATTCAACTCAGCAGTTGGCCCTTATAAAGGCGGACTTCGTTTCCACCCAACTGTAAACCAAGGTATCTTGAAATTTCTCGGATTTGAGCAAATCTTTAAAAACGTCTTGACCGGCCTGCCAATCGGCGGTGGTAAAGGCGGATCTGACTTTGATCCAAAAGGGAAAACAGATGCTGAAGTGATGCGCTTCTGCCAAAGCTTTATGACAGAATTGCAAAAACACATCGGTCCATCTCTTGACGTTCCAGCTGGTGATATCGGTGTCGGCGGACGTGAAATCGGCTACCTCTATGGCCAATACAAACGCCTTAACCAATTCGATGCTGGTGTCTTGACTGGTAAACCTCTTGGATTTGGCGGCAGCTTGATCCGTCCAGAAGCAACAGGCTATGGCTTGGTTTACTACACAGAAGAAATGCTCAAGGCTAACGGCCAAAGCTTTGCTGGCAAGAAGGTGGTTATTTCTGGTTCTGGTAACGTAGCCCAATACGCTCTTCAAAAAGCAACTGAGCTTGGTGCAACTGTTATCTCTGTTTCTGACTCAAACGGTTATGTTATTGATGAAAACGGTATCGACTTTGACCTCTTGGCAGATGTTAAAAACAAGCGCCGTGCCCGCTTGACAGAATACGCCGCAGAAAAAGCAACTGCTACTTACCATGAAGGTTCTGTCTGGACTTACGCTGGTAACTATGATATTGCTCTGCCATGTGCGACTCAAAACGAAATCAATGGTGACGCAGCTAAACGCTTGGTAGCTCAAGGAGTTATCTGTGTATCTGAAGGTGCCAATATGCCGAGCGACCTGGATGCTATCGCTGTTTACAAAGAAAATGGTATCTTCTACGGACCTGCCAAAGCTGCCAATGCTGGAGGTGTTGCTGTATCCGCTCTGGAAATGAGTCAAAACAGCCTTCGCCTCTCATGGACTCGTGAAGAAGTTGATGGACGTTTGAAAGACATCATGACCAACATCTTCAACACAGCTAAGACTACCGCTGAAAAATATGGTCTTGGCAAAGACTACCTGGCTGGTGCTAACATCGCTGCCTTCGAAAACGTAGCAAATGCTATGATTGCGCAAGGTATTGTTTAACTAGTCGATACATCCTATCGGAGGACAAATCATGAACTTACGGCCAATGGAAGTGAGAGACAATCCAGCTGTTGCGCAGCTCATTCGAGTCAGCCTAGAAGAATTCGGGCTTGACAAACCAGGAACTGTCTACTTTGATTCTCATCTAGATCATTTGGCCGACTATTATCAACATCAAGAAAGGGCAGCTTACTTTGTTCTGGAAGATGAAGGACAGCTCGTTGGCTGTGGTGGCTTTGCACCTGTGTCTGATAAGATTGCCGAATTACAAAAACTGTATGTCACTAAAAACAGTCGTGGCAAAGGTTATTCCAGTCGGCTGATAAAGCAGATATTCCAAGAAGCCCGCCTAGCAGGTTATGAACAGCTTTATCTAGAAACCACTACTAAACTAGCTACGGCCGTAGCTGTCTATCAACACTATGGTTTTACATCATTGAAACAACCGCTTTCTAACGCTGCTGGCCACCCAGCTATGAATATCTGGATGATAAAATCTCTCTTACCAGATGAATAGATGCCAGTATACTCTGTCCGTCTCAAGGACATCCTGACCAACATCCTCAACACAGCTAAAACTACCGCTGAAACTTACGGACTTGGCAAAGACTACCTGGCTGGTGCTAATATCGCTGCCTTCGAAAACGTAGCAAATGCTATGATTGCGCAAGGTATTGTCTAAGCACTATCAAACTAGAATAAATCCGACTGCTTATAAAAGCAGCCGGATTTTTATATATCTAATTTTTCAAAAAATTTGCCTGATGCCTGCTTTTCTTTTAGCTTCTCTAACAGCTCATTCTCCAGGAAAGGACTTAGTTCGTCAAAATCTTGACAAACCTTAAAGACAGTTTCTCTGTCCAACTGGCCATAAGTTAGTTCATAATAGTCCTTATTATGATGCCAGTTCTGGTCATAGTTGACATCTGTCCGTTGATAGTAAACAATGTTTTGCTTCGGTGTCAGGTAAATCTTCTGCGTCAGAATGCTTTTCTGATCTTTGGAGAGCTTGCTGCGGCTGAAAATTTTAACACCTTGAAAAATCTTGCGCTCATGGATACCTTGATTTGTGACTTTTAATTCAATTCTTTTATAATGCATACTGATACCTCCAGAAATCACCTACATTATATCAGGTTCTGGTAGATTTTCAAGCAAAAGTGTCATTTCCAAAAGTCTTTAGTCGCCTCTAAAATCTCTGCCGTTGGTGTCACCGTAGCCTCAATAATGCTCCTGCCAGTCTTTTTTAGATAAGCTTGTATCAGATGATAGCCATAAGCATAGCCTGCAGCATAGGGCATTCCAACCGGTATTTGACCTTGAATCTCAGCGATTTCATCACCGTAGAGATAAGGAGCCATTTCCGCCATCCCCGTTAGCTGAAGCTGACTTGAGATGATGGTCTTAATCTCTTCTAACTGCTCGGAACTAGTTGAAGTGACCCAAGGTCCAATGAGCTCTTTGCCATAGAGTTCAGCAGCAAAAGACTCTGCCAATCCTTCACTGACTAACCAGTCTGCTAATGTCGTCTGCTGGTTCCATTTGATAAATTGGAAGCGGACATTATGATTGCACTCGTGGGCCAGCGCCGCCTGCACTCGTGGTAAAGTATAGTCATTTGGTAGCAGACTAAGCATGAGGTAGCCGGGAATTCCTCCATCTCCACTGTAACCCTTATTAAGCTGTAGCATAGATTTTTCTGGGTTGCCCAACAAAATAGTAAAATAGTAATCCTCAACCTCTAAGTCATAGCCAGCCTGCTCGAAAAAACCGATACTCCTCTTGATGGTATCTTGACAATTTTGCCAGAGTTGATCAGAGCTAAGAGCATCAATAGCCGGTCTATCCTTTTCTGACAGAGTGCTGGGTAGCTGATTCATAAAGCCAAGTAGGAACAAAGCATCAAATCCTCCGGGATACTTCGCTTTCAGAGGAATGTGTTGTGTTTGATATTTTGTTGCAAAAGGTGCTAAAATCTTAGCCCGAAAACAACCTTCTCTCTTTTCTAAAGACAGCTCGAGCATCTCTTGATAAACTTTATCAGAACGAATGATATTGACTTGCATGGTAATCTCCTTTTCTAATTTTCACCAGTATACACCCTCCTCTAAGGTCAGAATCAAGAAAAAGATTTGAAACTTTCGCCTCAAATCCTCTTTTATCTATACAGTTTGCTGCCTCCACTTTCAAATCTAGTGAGGAAAGTAGCAAAGGTGTTAATGTGATGGGATAATATTCCCTATTGCTCCTTCTTTTTCTCTTGCTTTGGCTTGTTTTTCTCCTTTTGCCACTTAGCATTTTCGTAGGTCACGGTATAAGTATCCTCATCGCCGCCTTCCCCGTCAAATACCAAGTCAAAGCGGATGGACTTGCCTGGCGCCAGATTGGTGCCGATTTGTGTATTGTCAAAGGTTGAGCCATCCAAAATATAGACATTTTCCTTCTTGTCATATAGTCCAAAGTCATAAGGACTGACCAGAATAGGCTTTTTAGAAGTATTTTCAACCGTGATAGTCGCAACGACAGCTACTCCTGTTGACTCATCGCTCATGACTCTCTTGCTGTCTTCCACTGCCGAATGAACTGTCACCTTAAGTCCACTGGAAAATTCAACTGTTTTTTCAAAAGCATGGCTGTTATAGGACTCTAAAGGCGAGTTATGGTAGCCTGTGAGGGACTTGAGATGGTCATTTTCCTCCATGAGGCCAATCGTAGTGATGACGAGGAGAATGCTGAGCAAGGCCAGAAGAAAGATGATAATACCAGACACCAGAGCTGCCCAAAAGAGCCCCTGCTTGTGGAGAGGACGTTTTAAACGGTAAACAAGATTGTCCTCACTGACAATCTCATGCTGAATTCGCTGATTCATATGGACCTTTCTAATCAATAATTACTCGCCTTTTGTAAGAGGCCCAAGCGTTGGGAGTTCAATCCCCTCTCGCAAAAGCGCTTCATGGTAAAGACGGTAGAAGATATGGTAAATAGCAATCTGCATACCTCCCTGCACTATCATGCTGATACGGAAGTTAAACTGACCATTTGAAGCCATCTGCGGACCCAAGATATTCGGTTCCTTGAGAATCTCTGGATGTTCTGGCACGGCTTCTTCATTGACCTTGGCAATGATGCGGTAAATCTCGTCCAAATCCGTCTGGGCATAAATAGGAATGTCAATCAAGACCCGCATATCTCCTCGAGACAGATTGCTGACAACCATGATATTGCGGTTTGGAACAAAATGAAGCGTTCCATCCGCGTCCCGTACCTGCGTCGTCCGAATCCCAACACTGATTACTGTTCCAGCGATGTTGATAGGACCGTTAGTCAGGCGAACATTGTCACCGACATCTAACTGTCGCTCGAGAAGGATAAAGAAGCCATTGACCAGATCCGACAGGAAGCCCTGGGCTCCCATCCCGATGGCCACCCCGGCAATCCCTGCACCAGCCAAAAGGCTGGAAACCGGCAGCCCCAAGATGGATAAAACCCAGTAAATCAAGAGGAAATACAAGACATAATTAAGCAGATTCTCAATCAGACGGGTAATGGTTTTCTGTCTGGCTACATCCTGCTTGGATAGCTTAAGAGAGGGGGCAATGATTTTGGTCACTGACAAATGCAGGATTTTCTTAATGATGTAAAATAAGATAAAAAGCAGAAGTAAAGAGACCAGCTTGGAAAAAAGGTTATCTGCAATCTTGCTCCAGTCAAACTGCTGGATATAGCGGGAAAAGACATTTCCGGTCTTAGACATAGGCTACCTCCAAAAAGATTACTACCATTATACCACAAAGACCAATCAGCGCAGACATAGAATGGTTAGTCCGACCTAGCGTTGCTTTCACCCCCTTTCTATCGTATAATGAAATAAGTATCTAAGACAAGAAAGGAACTTACATGCTCCATCGCTTCATCACCATTTGGAATAAAACCAATCTAATCAAGCGGATTTCCATCGGGATTGGCATTGGTGTCCTGCTGGCTATCATCTTCCCCCAAGCACAAGCCATAGGACTTCTGGGTCAAATCTTCGTTGGCAGCCTCAAGGCCATCGCTCCACTCCTAGTCTTTGCTCTGGTGGCAAACGCCCTGTCTCAGCAGCAGAAAGGGCAAAAGAGCAATATGAAGACAGTCATCTTACTCTACCTCCTAGGAACCTTTGCGGCGGCCTTGGTAGCGGTCCTAGTCAACTTCTTCTTTCCCATTAGTATAGAGTTGGCTTCGTCCTCCCAAAAGGTTTCTCCGCCAGATGGAATCGGACAAGTCCTCAGCAATCTTCTGCTTCAGCTGGTGGACAATCCCGTCAACGCCCTCATCACCGCTAACTACATTGGTATCCTGTCCTGGGCTGTCATCTTTGGAATTGCCATGCGGGAAGCCAGCCACCACAGCAAGGAACTGCTGCAAACCTTGGCAGATATTACTTCTAAGATTGTCGAGTGGATTATCAACCTAGCCCCTCTTGGGATTCTTGGTCTGGTCTACACGACCATTTCCGGCAAGGGCTTTCAGGCTCTAAAAAGCTATGGTATCCTGTTGCTGGCCTTGATAACCAGCATGCTGATTGTCGCTCTGATTATCAATCCTTTGATTACCTTTATCATGCTGCGGAAAAATCCCTATCCCTTGGTCTGGCGCTGTCTACGAGTCAGTGGCGTAACTGCCTTTTTCACGCGCAGCTCTTCGGCAAACATCCCCGTCAATATGAAACTCTGTCGGGATCTGGGGCTCAATCCAGAGACCTACTCGGTCTCTATTCCTCTGGGAGCCACTATCAACATGGCAGGAGCTGCCATCACTATCAACACCCTGACCTTGGCTGCTGTCAACACGCTGGGTATCCGGGTTGACTTTGGCACAGCTCTAGTTCTCAGTATTGTAGCGGCAATTTCTGCCTGCGGGGCTTCCGGCGTAGCTGGCGGTTCTCTCCTGCTCATTCCGGTCGCCTGCAGCCTCTTTGGGATTTCCAATGATTTGGCTATGCAGGTAGTCAGCGTCGGCTTCGTTATCGGTGTCATTCAGGACTCCTGCGAGACAGCCCTCAACTCTTCTACAGATGTTCTCTTTACAGCTGTGGCCGAGATGAGCAGCTGGCCAAAAGAAAAACGCTATTAATTTCGACAAAAAACCTCTAGACTTCCATCATTACGGAAAGCTAGAGGCTTTTTTATGTGCGAAGATTAGTTCTTTCGATGCTTGTCAAAGTATTTCTTTGTTTCACTGATAACAATAGGAGAGAGCGCCAGAAGAGCAATTAAGTTCGGCAAGGCCATGAGGGCATTGACAATATCTGCAATAATCCAGACAGCTTCCAATCCTACAAAACCACCGAGGACAATCATCAGGATAAAGAGCAGGCGATAAACGCGGATATAGCGAACCCCAAAGAGAAACTCAAAGCAGCGCTCACCATAGTAGTTCCAGCCCAAGATAGTCGTAAAGGCAAACAGGACCAGAAAGACTGAAAGCAGGACCGGACCAAAATTAGCAAAAACAGTCGCAAAGGCGGCCTGAGTCAGGGACACACCGTTGAGATTGCCATCCCAGACTCCTGTGATTAGAATCGTCAATCCTGTCAGACTACAGATAATCAGGGTGTCGATGAAGGTTCCGGTCATAGAAATCAAGCCCTGTTCTACCGGTTCCTTGGTCCGAGCTGCTGCCGCTGCAATGGGCGCTGATCCCAAACCAGATTCATTGGAGAAAACTCCACGCGCAACCCCATTTTGAATGGCCAGCTGAATGGTCGCACCGGCAAAGCCACCAACAGCAGCCGTCTGACTAAAAGCTGAGCTAAAGACCAGCTGGAGAGTTGGCAGCAATCGATCTAGATTGACCGCTAAGACAGTCACAGTCCCCAAGATATAAATCGCTGCCATAAAGGGCACAACCTTGGTCGACACTCGAGCAATAGACTGGATGCCACTGAAAATAACCAGAGCCACCAAAATAGCCAAGATAGAAGCTGTCACAGCTGGAGGCAGCTGAATGGTATTCTGCATGGCCTCTGTGATGGAATTGACCTGCGTAAAGGTCCCAATCCCCAAGAGAGCCACCAAGATACCAGCTATTGCAAAAAAGATAGCCAGCGGGCGCCATTTATCTCCCATCCCTAGTAAGATATAGTGCATGGGACCGCCCGCCATAGCACCATGAGCATCCTTGCGGCGGTACTTGATAGCTAAGAGGCCCTCGGCATACTTCGTCGCCATTCCAAAGAAAGCAGCCACCCACATCCAGAAGAGTGCCCCCGGTCCACCGGTTTTAATGGCCGTTGCCACTCCGATGATATTTCCCGTTCCCACAGTCGCAGCCAGAGCCGTACAGAGAGCCGCAAAGCTAGAGACATCGCCCTGATGCTCCTCGTCTGATACAAAGATTAGCCGAAAGGCACGCGGAAGTCGAAAAATCTGCAGCAAGCCCAGACGCAAACTAAGATAGATACCGGTACCAACTAGCAAAATGAGCAGGGGCGGACCCCAAACAAAAGAATCCAGACGATTCAATATTTCCAACATGATATAAGCTCCTTTTCACACCGAGAAAAAGAAAGAGCACATGCAAAACATGTACTCTGGATGTGCTGGAGTAGGGAAATCCCTACCTCTTCGCTCTGTCCTTTTACCTGAGAGTTTGAGCGGTTCTAAACCGCCTTGCCCCTTCGGTGCCATTCATGGTCTCTCCAGAGTTCCGTCCATTTCACAGTCAGAGGCGCCTACCTCTTTCTGAAAAACTTCGTTCGGTGTTGATTATTAATTTTCTATTATTCTAAAAGAACATTCGCCTTTTGTCAATATTTTATAAAAAAATTTAAGCATGTAAACGTTTTTTGATACAAAAAAGAAGCCCAGAGGCTTCTTGCTTAGCTTAATTCGGCGATAATAGCCTTGAGCTGGTCTTTGGTATGAACACCTGCGACTTGCTTCACGACTTGACCATCTTTCTTGAACAGAAGGGTCGGAATGGACATAATGCCAAATTCACGGGCAGTATTCGGATTTTCATCCACATCCATTTTAAGGATTTTCAATTCGTCCTCATGGACTTCCCCTGCCAACTGCTCCAAGATAGGTGCCTGCATACGGCATGGACCGCACCAAGTTGCCCAAAAGTCAATCAGAACCAATCCGTCTTTTGTTTCTTCTGCAAATGTTGCATCTGTAACTGCTGCTACCATAAATCTTCTCCTTTAAATAGCTTACTTTTGTTAACATTTTACACCAAAAACAAGAGAAAGAAAAATATTTGCTACGGATAGGACCTTAGTCACTCAGTGAGAAATGGTTGGTCATGAGATTGCTGGCATCCAAGAGTACTTTCTCCAAGAGCTGGTCTGTCGCTTCTTGCACCTTGTCGCTCATGACTTGATTTTCAGCTTCAAAGTCCACATCCTCGCCCTTGGCCAGAGCTCGGTCTACCCGACCAATCATTTCATGACCCCAAGCCATGGTCTTTTCCTGATAATCATCCAAGTCTCCGACATGACTGCTAAAATGAGCATCAGCTAGCCCAGCAATCAGTCGATTGGCCCAGTAGAAAGAATCTGTCGAAACCTTGTCCGTCGTGTTGGCAAAGTAGTCTGGTGTTGTCGAGACTTGAGTAAAGAAAGGAACGGCTGTATTGTAAGGCATAGAGCCGTAGGATAGCCATTGGATCCCAGTCGTTTCCTGCGGTTGATTAGGGCGCAGCTGCAAGATAGCTGTCTGACTGGTCCGATTGATCCCAATAGTCCGGAAGGCTCGTCTGCTGTGGTAATCTCCCTCTGCTCCATAAGGATCATAAGGCGAATCCTGATAGTGACTGCTCAGGACATACTTGACATCTTCGATCGTAATCTTGCGGTATGGCTTGCGGCACCATGGAATGAAGAAACTCCTTGGATCTTGCTCCACTTCTGGATTGAGAAAACGCTGGATATCCCAAGCTCGCGGCGTATTGTAATGGCGATCCTTATCCTTCTGGCTGCCAAAAGCATAGCGTGGATTGAAGCCCTCATCTGAGTAATTCAGATTGAGATGGTTTTCCTCGATAAAGTTTTTGAGATTTGGATGACAGAGGAAGTGCTCTGGATTGTCAAATTCAAAATAATCGCTGCCCAGCTGATTTGGATTGGTCACATAGACATCATCAGGCACGCGCCGCGCCATCCAATGGTGGCCGCCAATGGTCTCCAGCCACCAGATCTCATCAACATCAGAAATAGCAATTCCATTGGACTCATAAGTGCCGTATTCTTCTAGAATTTTCCCTAAGCGAAGAACTCCTTCTCGTGCCGTCTTGATATAGGGGAGAACCAGCGTAAGGATATCTTCCTCGCTGATACCTGACTCTACCAAAGGGTCAGCTCCCAGTACGCGGCTATTAGTCGTAATCGTTTCCGTTGCGCTGACAGCAACATTGTAGCTGTTAATTCCAGCTGCTCCCCAAATTCCATCCTTGGGAACTGCATCTGGCACTGCCGTATAGCGGACTGGATTGTCCGGCAGATCCATCTCGAAAGACGTCAAAACAGACTGATAATGGCGGGGCTGGTCTTGTGGCTCCACTACGACAAATTTCTTGGGCGTAAAGACCCCATTTTGTGAATCCTCTGTACGAGCCACAATGGTTGAACCGTCGTAACTGGCATTCTTGCCCACCAAAATAGTCGTGCAGGAATCTGATGCATGCTTTATTCTCATTATTTTCCCTCCGAAACACTTTATGCTGCTTACATTATAGCAAAAAGCAGGCCCTCATAAAAGAACCTGCTGTTATCTCTTCGCTGAAACTCCCAATGCCTTATTTGATTTTCAAGACATAGGTATGTTCTTTGTAAAGTTCATCAATCTCAAAATGCTCGAAATCTTCTTTCCTTGAGACAATATAATGCCCTTCTCTTTGATAATAGCCTAAGGAATTTCCCGACTTATCTGTCAGACAGATTGTCTGCTGTTTCCTATCAACACTGAAAGAAAACGATGTTTGACCTTTGGGGCGTCCGACAACTAAATAATCTTGACAAATCAGCTTGCCGCCCCACTTCTGATAGAGGTGATTTGCTTGTTCTCCGTCTCTGGTAAAGATGATCAAGGCCTCAACATTCTTTTCTTGCAGTTTCTCCCAAGCACTTTGAAAGAGTTGATTAGCTATCCCTTGATTCTGAAAATCAGGATGGACAGCCAGATTAGCAAAGTAGGCTATCTTTTCTCCCGGATAATACGGATAAGAATGACTTGCTTCTTCGGTGTAAATCCCAATATCTAGAAGCCCTACAACCTGATCATCTTCCACTGCTATGAGCTCAATCGAATCTTGGTAAGGCTCTTCAGTAAACTCATCCTTGCTGCGGCTCATATCATCAAAGAAAGGCGAAAAGAGATAACTCAAAGCCTTTGTATAAACCCAACTTTTCTCATAAGTCGAGTCATAGGTTTGTATTTTCATTTCTGGCCTCTTACTTAAAGATCACAATCGTCGCACCGCTCCCACCGGCATTTTGCGGGGCATAGCCGAAGGACTTGACGTGCTTGTTGCGGCGGAGGTATTTTGTCACCCCTTCGCGGATGACGCCGGTCCCAATACCGTGGATAATGTCCACCTGAGCCATGTTATTGAGGAGGGCCTGATCGATAAAGGCATCAAGCTCTTCCATGGCCTCTTCATAGCGTTTGCCCCGCAGATCCAGTCTGGCTTTTGGTCCAGCAGTATTGGCCCGCTTGACCACATTGACCTGCTTGCGCTTAGGCTGCTGCTCCTTTTCAGCTTTTAGTAAGTTGAATTCCTGCTCTTCTAGAGTCATCTTGATAAGACCGACCTGAGCTTCCCAACGGCCGTCCTTGAGCTGCTTGACCAAGGTTCCCCGCTGACCATAGCTGGTGACTAGGATATCATCTCCCACCTTGGGCGCCCGATTTTTCTTGGCTTGCTTGAGCACCTTATTCTTTGATAAATCAACCGTTTCTGGTGCTAACTTTTTAAGCTGAGTCTTGGCTTCAATAATCTCATGCGGTTTGAGACTGGACTTATCATGGAGATTTTTGAGAATGCTCTCACTCTCTGACAAAGCCAAATCAACGATTTCCTGGGCTTCCAACCGTGCCTTATTGAGCTCGGTTTCCTTTTCTCGGTTAAACTCATTATATAGCTTTTTGAGGGCTCGGTTAAATTTGAGATTTTCCTGCTCCACCTCGCGGATATTATCCAAGCGCTTGCGGCTTTCCAGTGTCTGCTCCTCTAAGCGATCAATGATCCGATTGACATCACTGTCTGTGTTGGTCTGCTCTTGGGCATGGCCAACGATAACTTCCGACAAGCCCAAACGCCGAGCGATTTCAAAGGCATTGGAGCGGCCAGGCACTCCCTGCATAAAACGATAGGTCGGCCTTAAACTATCTGTATCAAATTCCATGCTGGCATTTTCCACCCGGTCCGTCTCAATCCCATAGGCTTTGAGCTCAGGATAGTGGGTCGTCGCCATAGTTTTAATCTGCCTTAGCCGCAAATCTTCCAAGATAGCAATAGCCAGAGCTGCACCCTCCTGTGGGTCCGTCCCAGCTCCCAGCTCATCCAGCAGGACCAAACTCTCACTATCAACCTGCTCTAAAATAGAGACGATATTGGTCATGTGACTGGAGAAAGTTGACAGACTCTGCTCAATGGACTGCTCATCACCAATGTCTGCAGAAATCTGACTGAAAATTCCGACGCGGCTGCCCTTATCCGCCAGAATCGGCAGACCTGACTGGGCCATAATCTGTGCCAACCCCAAGGTCTTCAGCATGATGGTCTTACCACCCGTATTAGGCCCTGTAATGACAATCTCTGTCAAATCAGGCCCGAAATACAAGTCATTAGCCACTGCATTTTCAATCAGGGGATGACGGACACTAAGCAGTTGGATATCCTGCTCCTCCGACAGGTCTGGCACCACCGCTCCTGTCTCCTGCATGAAGCGGGCCTTGGAACGCACCAGGTCCAGATGTCCGATAATCCAAGCATTGTTGGCAATTTCAGCTGCATGGGGACGGAATAGGTCCGATAATTCCTGCAAAATCCGCTGAATTTCATAACGTTCGTCCGCCCGACTACTAGCAATTTCTTCGTTGAGATTGACAACTGCTCTAGGCTCGATATAGACGGTATTGCCGCTGGCAGAAATATCGTGAACCACACCAGCAATACGGTTGCGATAGGTATTTTTTACAGGCAGCACATTACGGCCATTCCGGCTAGCCACTACCTGATCCGCCAGCATCTCTCCCTTGTTTTTGAGAATCTCCTGCAAAATTTCCCGCACCTGGTTTTCATTTTCTTGAATTTTTCGGCGGATGCGGCTCAAACTTTCGCTGGCAAAGCTTTCAATAAAGCCGCCATCATTAACAGCCTGCAGACTTCCTTGCAGTTTAGGGAAAACAGCCAGGTTCTCAAACAGACGGTCCAGCTTTTCCAAGTGCACATTTTCCAAGTCCTCATAAAAGGACTTGAGCTCCTGAGTCACAGCCAAGACGCGCTTGAGGGCTAAAAACTCCTCGATATTCAAGTCGCTCTCCAGCTCCAACCGCTTAGTCAAGGCAGTAATATCCTGAGTCGCTGCCAGACTAAAGTGCGGATGCTGCACAAAAATCTGCTGCATATCTGTCATTTCCAGAAAAGCTGAAGCTACCGTCTCCTTCTTACTGGTCGGCAAAAGCAGGCCCAGCTCCAGCTGCCCCTGCTCAGTCAAAAGATAGGGAGCAAACAGTTCTTTAATCTTGCTAAATTCTAAGGTTTCTAAAATTTTTGTGTTCATAATTTTCTTTTCTAGTAAAAAAGAACCCAGCTAGCAGGCCAACTGAGTCGTCTTTTATCCGATAACTTGATTCACCCAGAGATCTTTGAGGATATTGGATGTGATAGGGGTATACTTGACAATAAAGCGAATCATGAAGCTGCTGTTAAGCCGCTCCTGAACCATCTCCATCGGCACCGTCGCTAAAATAGTCAGGCACATTCCCAAAACAAAAATAGAGATGCAAACAGCGATGGCTCCGCTGGTCACATTGTACCATTTGGTGTCCAGCTTATTGGGATAGGGAATCAGATTCGCAAAAATCCCAAAAAAGCGCCCAAGGATGTAGACAGCTGTAAAAATAATAAGATAGGCCAAACCAGCATAAAAAACCTGGTCCAACTGGAAGAGCTGGGAGCTAGGGAAAAAATAGGTCGAAGAGCCCTGAGTCGCACTGGCATAAGGCACCCAAAGACTGATAAACTTGGCCAAGCTCTTATAAAAAGCTCCAGCCACCAGCATGGAAACCATGGTCGCAGCGGCATAATAGCCCTGCAGAACAATGCCACGCGAGTAGCCAATATAAAAGCTCCAGGCCAATATTAGTAAAATAATAATAGAAAACATTATTGCTCCTCTATTTACCCGATTTTTCTCTCAAATCACTGAGCATTTTGTGACGAAAATCTTCCAGTTCTTTTTCCTTGTCGTCAAACTCAATCTCGCGGCTCAGCTGAGTAGATAGACTATTGACAGCCAGCAAAATCGCCAGGACTTCATCATCTGCCGCAGGCATCTGCTCTTTGATAGCCTTGTATTTTTCCTTTGCTACCCGTTCTACTTCTTCCATAAAGAGATTATCGTGTTCTGTTGTTAGAGTTAAGGTCTTGTTTCCAAATGTAAATTTATATCGATTCAAATTTGCCATAAAATCACCTCATTGTATTATATCAAAAAAGAAGCCCTTTGTCAGTTATTAAAACACTTGGAACAAGACTGGGACTTTCTTTTTCATCTTTTTTGACATAGCAAGCAGCGGTGCTCTCCTACAAAATTTTTGTAAGATTTTTAATCTTATGACTTTCGACTTTTCCTTTTTATGGTACAATAGGGGGTATGGAAAGTATCACCCTCAGTCCCAAACAGCAAGAAATTCAGGCTTTTGTTGAGAAATATCAGAGCCAGCTGGCTCCCAGCAAGAACCCGCATATTCAATATTTCTTTCGGCTGGATCAGGCGACGGTCAGTGTCTTTAGCTCCGGAAAAGTTCTTTTTCAAGGGGCAAAAGCTGCTCACTTCGCTGGCTTTTTTGGCCATCAACCAGAAAAAGCCAGTTCTAGTGCTGCTTCTCAGAATTTTGCCCTCATTGGGACAGATGAGGTTGGCAACGGCTCCTACTTTGGAGGTCTAGCCGTCGTAGCTTCTTTCGTCACTCCATACCAGCACGACTTTCTGAGAAAACTGGGTGTTGGTGATTCTAAAACCTTAAACGATAGCAAGATTCGCCAACTGGCACCTGTCTTGAAAGAAAAGATTGCCCACCAAGCTCTGCTCCTATCGCCAGAGAAGTACAACGAAGTCATCGCTTCTGGCTACAACGCCGTCTCTGTCAAGGTAGCCTTACATAATCAAGCTATTTACCTACTGCTGCAAAAAGGTCTAAATCCTGAAAAAATCGTCATCGATGCCTTTACCAGCCAGCAAAACTATAATAAATACCTAAAGCAGGAAAAAAACCATTTTCCAAATCCGGTAAGTCTGATTGAAAAGGCTGAAGGAAAGTTCCTAGCTGTTGCAGTCAGCTCTATTATCGCTCGTGACCTCTTTCTGGAAAATCTAGAAAATCTCAGTCAAGAGTTAGGCTATACCCTGCCTAGCGGGGCCGGAAGCAAGAGCGATCATGTTGCCAGCCAGATTCTTCAAGCCTATGGAATGGCCGGTCTGCAGCATTCTGCTAAACTCCACTTTAAAAATACTGAAAAAGCACAAAAACTTCTAGAAAGGTAACCTATGAAAAAATCAAATCCTGTCCTCTCATTTCTCAAAGAATGGGGCCTCTTTCTCTTCTTCATCTCTGTCATTATCCTGTCACGGCTCTTTCTCTGGTCCCCTGTAAAGGTAGATGGCCACTCTATGGACCCTACGCTAGCTAATGGGGAATACCTGCTTGTCCTCAAACATCAGTCTATTGACCGATTTGATATCGTTGTTGCCACTGAGACAGATGATAACGGTACAACCAAGGAGATTGTCAAGCGGGTCATCGGTATGCCGGGCGACACTATTCAGTATGAAAATGATACTCTTTACATCAACGGCAAAAAAACAGACGAACCTTACCTGACGGATTACATCAAGAAATTCAAAGAAGACAAGCTCCAATCCACTTATACTGGGGACGATTATGATGATAATGGTGAGTTTTTCAGAAAACTCGCTGCTCAGGCTCAAGCCTTCACTGTTGACAAAGATGGCAGTCCTGTCTTCACCATCAAACTTCTGGATGATGAATATCTGCTTCTGGGTGACGACCGGATTGTTTCAAAGGACAGCCGACAGGTTGGTGCTTTCAAAGCAAAACAAATCCAAGGCGAAGCCAAGTTCCGCTTCTGGCCTCTGCTGCCCTTTAAGACCTATTAAGCATACCGAACTCAGCTGAACTTCAGCTGAGTTCGTTTTAAAAGAAGAACCTATAAACTATGGAATTTTACTTTTCAGGAACGATTGAACGGATTATTTTTGAAAATCCCAGCAACTTTTTCCGTATCCTGCTCTTAGATATTGAGGATACAGATGCTGAAGATTTTGAAGATTTCGAAATCATTGTCACCGGCTCCATGGCAGATGTCATGGAAGGCGAAGACTACACCTTTTGGGGCAGTCTTGTCCAGCATCCCAAATATGGCCAGCAGCTGAAAATTTCCCGCTATGAGCGTGCCAAACCCAGCAGCAAAGGCCTAGTAAAATACTTCTCCAGCGACCATTTTAAGGGCATCGGGGTCAAGACTGCTCAAAAAATCGTCCAACTATACGGAGAAGATAGCGAGGACACCATTGACAAGATTTTAGCAGAGCCGGAAAAGCTGACCCAGATAAACGGCTTAGCAGCTAAGAACCGCGAGGCCTTTGTCGCCAAGCTAAGACTCAACTACGGAACTGAGATGGTACTAGTCAAGCTGGCAGCCTACGGCATTCCCAATAAGCTAGCTTTTCAAATCCAGGATACCTACAAGGAAGAAACGCTGGATATTGTCGAAAAATATCCCTATCAGCTGGTAGAGGATATTCAGGGGATTGGCTTTAAAATCGCTGACCATCTGGCAGAAGAACTGGGTATCCAAAGTGATGCCCCTGAGCGTTTTCGGGCTGGCCTTATCCACACCCTGCTGACCCAGTCCATGGAGCGGGGAGATACCTATGTCGAAGCTCGTGATTTACTAGAGCATACCATCGAGCTCTTAGAAAGCTCACGCCAAGTGGAGCTGGACCCTAGTCTAGTCGCTGATGAGCTGGCTCATCTGATTGAGGAAGATAAGGTCCAAAATGTAGAGACTAAGATTTTTGAAAACAGCCTATTTTTTGCTGAAGAAGGAATAAAAAGTAATCTGGTCCGTCTGCTGGAAAAAGGAGAGCAAGACTGCTTTGACGCAGATAACATTACTGCGGCTATCCAGCAAGTGGAGGAGAACTCCGGCATCTCCTATGACAGTATCCAAAAAGAAGCCATCCGTCAGGCTATCAATCAGAAAGTCTTTATCCTAACCGGCGGACCGGGAACTGGAAAAACTACCGTTATCAACTGTATCATCGCAGTCTACGCCCAACTTCGCGGTTTGGACCTGCGAAAGGTCAATGAACTACCGATTCTGCTAGCAGCTCCGACCGGACGTGCTGCTCGGCGCATGAATGAATTGACCGGTCTTCCTAGCGCCACTATCCACCGCCACTTGGGAATGACTGGAGATGATGATACCAGTCATTTGGATGATTATCTGGATGCTGATTTTATCATTGTGGATGAATTTTCCATGGTGGACACTTGGCTGGCTAATCAGCTGATCAGCAATATCTCCTCTCAGACCAAGCTCTTGATTGTTGGAGATGCGGACCAGCTGCCCTCTGTCAGTCCAGGTCAGGTACTGGCGGACTTGCTGCAGATACCGACTATTCCACAGACCAAGCTGGAAACCATCTATCGGCAGAGCGAAGAGTCTACAATCGTCACACTGGCCAGCCAGATTCAGAAGGGCATTTTACCAGCAGATTTTACAGAGAAAAAAGCGGACCGCTCATATTTTGAAGCTAGAAATGAGCATATCCCACCTATGATTGAAAAAATCGCTAGCGCTGCCATTCGCAGCGGTATCCCAGCTCAAGATGTTCAGGTATTAGCACCTATGTATCGGGGGCCAGCCGGCATCGACCAGATTAACAATCTCATGCAAAATCTCATCAATCCTGTCGAGAAAGATGAATTGACCTTTGAAACTCCCGACTGTCAGTATCGCCAAGGAGATAGGGTTATCCACTTGGTCAATGATGCTGAAAGCAATGTCTTCAACGGTGACTTAGGCTACATCAGCGACCTGCTGCTTGCTAAGTACACCGACTCCAAGCAGGACGAGCTGACCATTGACTTTGATGGCAATGAACTTGTTTATCAGCGCAGTGAATGGTACAAGATCCGCCTGGCCTACGCTATGAGCATCCACAAGTCTCAGGGCAGTGAATTTCCGGTGGTTATCTTGCCCATCACCCGCAGCAGCCACCGCATGCTCCAGCGCAATCTGGTCTACACTGCTATCACCCGCGCCAAGAGCAAGTTGATCTTACTTGGGGAAAAAGTAGCCTTTGACTATGCCGTCAAAAACACCGGTACCGCCCGCAAAACCTATCTGAGAGAGCGTTTTGAAGACCTTCAGTCCCCTCCAGAACTTGGCCACAGTCCTGTGGATAAAATGAAAACACCTGTGGAAAACTATGTCCTGACTGAAGAAAACTTCCAGAAAATTGACCCCCTAATCGGCCTGACCGAGGAAGATATCCACAGTATATTCAGCACATAAATAAAAAGGCTGGGACAGAATTAAATTTTTTAGTTCTGTCCTATCGCCTTTTTTTATGCCTTATTTTTCTGGCTAAAGAGCTGCAGGAGCTCGTCAGTAAAGATATCCAGACCGACCGAGGTCATCATAAACTGCAGAAAATGGAAGCGTTCTGGCAGTTTTTCAGGATCGCTTTCAAAAACGGTCCCATGCATCCAAAAATTCACCAGCAGCAGAAAAACTTCTGCAGCCTGGTCCGGATACTGGGTCTGAAGGGAGCCATCTGCCATCCCTTTTTTGATAATGTCACTGACCACAGGGGCGCCTATCCGCAGATTGTCCCGCATCATGGTCAAAATAAAGCCCGCGTCCTTCTCATACTCACCCACAATGCCGTCCGTAGCCCGGGCTGTCTGACTTTCCAGATTAGACTTGAGGATGGTCTGCAGCTGCTCTCTGCCAGTCAGATTTTCCGTAGCCTTGAGCCACTGCTTCATCTCTTCTTCCATCAGCTCCTGCCGGCTCCTAATCACCGCAAAGACAATCTCATCTTTTGACTTGAAATGATGATAGATAGCCCCCTTGGAGATGCCCGCCGTCTGAGCAATATCCTGCATACTGGTCTTTTCGGACCCCTTTTGGATAAAGAGCTGGGTTGCTGTATTTAAAATTTTTTCTCTCATGGCCTGGGATTTGTCTTTTCGCTGCGCCATTCTGTCCCCCTTTGTTTCTAGTATAGCTTTATTCTACCAAAAAAGCCGGAGAAATACAAAATCATAAAAATATCTTTAAGCCTTGTCTTGCTGATCCCTTTGATACCAAAGATAGATACTGTAAGCCGCCATCAAGATATAGCCTAGGAAAAAGAGGGGGTTTTCCGTTCCCTTGCCTACAAAGATGCCTTCACCAATAGTATTAATGAGCCCATGAAAGAGGACACAATAGAGGACAGACTGACTGACCTTGTAAAGAGCCGCCAGCCAGAAACGGGCGAGCAGGCAGGCGGCAGTAAAGACTAGAAAAGAAGTCCCTGCCTGACTGCTGCCGGGGGTAAAGAAGAGGGGCAGATGCCAGACAGCCCAGATTAACCCAGTTGCTACAGTTGCCAAAGGGAAGGGCAGGATCTTCTCCAGACTTGGCTGCAGGAAGCCCTGCCAACCAATCTCTTCATTGCCGCCTGTCAGAAGAGTCGTCATGAGAAAAATCAGGGCAATCCTGAGAAGGCTAAAACCAGGCAGGAGCGGGCTCCAAAAGACTATGGAAATGGTATAAAGAATTGTCAAAATCAAGAGATGGACCCAAGTCCTTTTTCGGGCCGATCCGATAGAAGCCAAGAGCTCCTTGAACGATTTTCCTAAGACTAGTTTGGCTCCAATGGCCGGGCCAAAAGCACCAGCGATGGTTAGGACCTGGGAAATAATAGGAATCCTCAGGAAAGCCGAAGCCAGCCAGGCAGACCAGCTGATGCCAAAAGTCCAGGCCAGAAAGGGCAGGATATGCCTTGTCTCTGGCTCTACATGTGTTTGTGTTTTCATATGATTACTCCTTTTTCTTTGGCAGAAGAGCGATTGCCAAGATTTTTAGCCTGCATCTTTCTGAACTCCTTTCCGGTTGCCCTTCCAATACCACCAGCCGACCAGCAGGGCGGTCATGATCAGATTAGCAGCCTGGAAGCTGAGATACCTTCCGCCATTTGTAGCACTGCCGACAATCGTCGCCTGAGCAAAGTTAATGCAGCCGTGAAAGACCATGCAGGCAAAGACAGAGGCCGTCTGCTTGTAGAGAACCGCCTGACAGAAACAGAGCAAGATACCAAAGGAGAGATAGAAGGGCAAAGAAACCTGACTTTGACTTGTTCCCTGAATCAGCCAGAGGGGCAGATGCCAGGCCACCCAGACCAGAGCCGTGATGACAGTTGCCAGAGGGAAGCAGAATTTTTTCTCCAGAGCCGGCTGCAGGAGGCCCCGCCAGCCCAGCTCTTCGTTCCCGCCTCCAAAAAAGGTGACATAGGTCCAGCCCAGAGGAAACATCAGAACGGCATTGAGCGGCGGTAATACAGGATTGGCGATAAAAAGGGTCAAAACCCGAACCAGACAGAAGGCCAGCATATAAATCCACCAGCCCTTAGCATGAGAAAAGATAAAGTCCAGCATCTTCTTAGGATGAGAAATTTTGAGGCTGATAAAAGTTCCCAAGGTCGGTCCGGAGCCAGCGATGAAAAAGAGAGCAAAGCCCAAAGGCTCAGCCACGCTGGTCAGCTTCAGGGCAGATAAAATATACAGAATCAGGCAGGCACCCCAGCTAATACCAAAGGTCCAAGCTAAGAAAGGCCAAATATGCTTGGGTTCTGGCCCAACATGTGTTTGTTTGTTCATACGATAACTCCTTATCAAATGTAGAATTGTGAAAAGTCATCCGAAAACTGGACAAAAGCATCCTTTACTCTCAGTCTTTCAGATGATTGCCTGTTTTGAAACTCAGATTTTTAAAATCCGCCTTCATCTTATCCTTGACCTGCTCGTTCAGCTCATAAAACACACCGTTAGACGGCCGGTCACAGTCAACGTAGAAGTTAGAATGATTTTCGTTCTTTTCTTCATGAGTTCCTCCTTATATATTAAGCAACATATAATTGACTTTTTTATTTTACTCATTTACTTTAACATATTCTTTTTTCCTCATCAACAGAAAACTGAAGGTCTGGAAAAATTTGCCGCAAGAGGAGAGAATAAGGTCTTTCAGTCTGCTTTTAAAAGTGATCTGGTCTAGAGTCACACTTAAAGAAAAACTAAAGTTTTCTATCAGCTGTCCTGTTGCTTCCAGCTCTTTTCTCTCCCCCTTGCACTTTCTAGTATAGCCTCCAAACTTCAGATATTTCTCAAGAAATTCTAAAATATTTCTAAAGTTTTTCACTAAAATAAAAAAGATTGGGACAAAAATGCCTCAGTCTAGCTTTATTATGTGATAAATTGCAATAAAAAGTGCAACAAATCTAAAATTCATCCATAAGTGCCTCAAATGCTGTTTTGTAACCTAAGCATTTTCTTGGACGGTGATTTATAGCAAGTAAAGCATTTACTAACGATTCATCAGTAATGTCGGTTAGATTAGTCCTCTTAGGAAAATATTCTCTAAGCAAACCATTTGAGTTTTCATTACTTCCTCTTTGCCAAGATGAATAAGCGTCCGCAAAGTAAAAGTCTATCCCTAAAGCTTCCACTTGAGGATAACAAGCAAATTCTTTTCCTCTGTCTGATGTAAATGTTTTTAAAAAGTTCTTAGGAAAAATCTTCAGAAGTGTTTCTATGGCTGAAAACATTGATCTAGCTGATCGGTCAGGTATTTTAAATGCAAGATAAAAACGTGTTTTTCGCTCTACAAATGTAGCCAAGCATCCTTTGCTTTTCCCTCTGGAAGAAAACATGGTATCTAATTCCCAATGACCGAAATTTTGCCTACTCTTCACTTCTTTAGGTCGTTTGGAAATAGGTTTACCAATAATGAATTTCCCTCTAGTCTCATGAGGTTCACGTGTTTTACCTTTTCGTCTTAACGTCTCTACACTAACTTCGAGTTGTCCATTATATATCCAATTATAAATCGTTTTAAACGATACGATTGGCTTATTTTCGTACTGATAACGCCCATGAATCTGCTCGGGTGACCAAGATGCTTTTAAATGACCTTCTATATCTTTCTTCATCTGTGAAGTACATGCAGTTTTCCTTCCCTTAAGTCTAGATAATTCCTCATATTGCCTTTGTGCTTCTTCGGCAGAATATTTATTTGGACACCGTTTGATTTCTCGGCTAATTGATGAACGGTGAAAACCTAACTTAGTTGCAATATAGGACAGATTAAAACCTGCTTCAAGATATGCTTCTATCTTTAGCTGATCAATTATGGTAATATGTAAGTAGCCCATAGGATCTCCTCGTGTCTGTTTGTGTGGTTACTTACAGTTTACACGATTTGAGAACCTATGGGTTTTTTGTTGCACTATATTTTACAATTTATCTTTTATAAACTCAGTATAACAGACACAGAAAACTGTATCCAGTATTTTTTCAAAAAAGATTATTTTTAGTTAATGAAAATCATCAGACAAATTAGAAACTCGTCACAAGCAACTCTCTCATACTAAAAAATATATCTAAAAAGCTCGGTAACGAACCAAGCCTTTATCTTTATTCAAACCCCGTCACTGTCAGTCCTAGCAGTCGGATACCTCGTGGTTGCTCTTCCAAGCTATCGTATATCTCATGCACAGTTCGCTCGATTTGCTCCTTGTCTCGAGTGGCTAGATTCAAACTTTTCCTTTTAGTCAAGGTGGAGAAATCAGCATAGCGGATTTTCAGAACGATGGTTCGTCCTTTCTTATCATGCTTAGTCAAGCTATTTTCTACTTTCTGAGCCAGCAGGGTCAGCTCTTTCTTGATATCCTCCTCACTATAGAGTAGTTTGGCATAGGTTCGCTCCTTCCCAATCGACTTACGGATGCGATTGGACTTGACTGGACTATTACTGATGCCACGCGCTTTACGATAAAGATCAAAACCAAAGCGACCAAACTTATCAATTAAAGTCATTTCCGGTATCTTGAGCAGATCTGCACCAGTATAAACTCCCATTTCATGCAGTTTTTCAACGCTTTTCTTGCCGACCCCATGAAACTTAGCAATATCCATAGGCGCCAGAAAGGCCTCAGCTTCCTCAGGTAGAATAACAGTCAGACCATGAGGTTTCTCATAGTCGCTGGCAATCTTGGCCAGAAACTTATTATAAGAAACGCCTGCCGAAGCTGTCAGATGGAGTTCATTCCAGATATCGTGCTGAATCAGCTTGGCTATTTTGACTGCGGATTTAATCCCAAGCTTGTTTTCCGTTACATCCAGATAAGCCTCGTCAATGCTCATGGGCTCAATCAAGTCCGTATAGCGTTTGAAAATCTCTCGGATTTGCAAGCCGACCGCCTGATATTTTTCGTAATTCCCCGAGATAAAAATGCCCTGGGGGCAACGCTCATAGGCTTCCTTGGAGCTCATAGCCGAATGAACTCCGAACTTTCTGGCCTCATAATTGCAGGTGGAGACGACACCACGCCCGCCAGTCAATCGGGGATCGCTGCCGATGATGACCGGATGCCCCTTTAACTTAGGATTATCCCGCTCTTCCACCGAAGCGAAAAAAGCGTCCATATCAATGTGGATAATCTTCCTAGATGTATCGTTAGTCAGTGGAAAAATCAGCATGCCTTCCTCCTTTCTCCTACCATCAATCTCAGCTTACAAGCTTTCACAAAGTCAGCCCATTTTGCTCAAATAAATCTGAAACAGTTTTTCGTTCTTGTAAAAAGTATTTTAAACGTAAGATTCTTCGTCAGCAATTTTTGTATGACATTTTAATTACTTTTATTATAACTTTTTTACCCATTTTTCCAAAATATTTGAAAAGAGTTATGTTTTTCAAATCTATAGTACACATCCGCGACTTTTTACTTTCTGTATTATAAAAGAAAGTCTTTCTTTCTGCCGAAAATGGTTTGTGAAACCGATTACCGTATGATATACTTTACTTATAAATGTAACAGTTTATGTTGCTAGAATAAAGAGGAAAATCAAATGGTTGTAAAAACAGTTGTTGAAGCTCAAGATATTTTTGACAAAGCTTGGGAAGGCTTCAAAGGTGAAGACTGGAAAGAGAAAGCAAGTGTTTCTCGCTTCGTTCAAGCTAACTACACACCTTATGATGGAGATGAAAGCTTCTTGGCAGGTCCTACTGAGCGCTCACTCCACATCAAGAAAATCGTAGAAGAAACGAAAGCTCACTACGAAGAAACTCGTTTCCCAATGGACACTCGTCCAGCATCTATCGCTGATATCGACGCTGGTTACATTGACAAGGACAACGAACTGATTTACGGTATCCAAAATGATGAACTCTTCAAATTGAACTTCATGCCAAAAGGTGGTATCCGCATGGCTGAAACTACTTTGAAAGAAAATGGATACGAACCAGATCCTGCTGTTCATGAAATCTTTACTAAATATGTTACAACGGTAAATGACGGTATCTTCCGTGCTTACACTTCTAACATCCGCCGTGCTCGTCACGCCCACACTGTAACTGGTCTCCCAGATGCTTACTCACGCGGACGTATCATCGGGGTTTACGCACGTCTTGCTCTTTATGGAGCTGACTACCTCATGGCTGAAAAAGTTCGCGACTGGAACGGTTTGACTGAGATTGACGAAGAAACAATCCGTCTGCGCGAAGAAATCAACCTGCAATACCAAGCACTTGGTGAAGTTGTAAAACTTGGTGACCTTTACGGAGTAGATGTTCGCCGTCCTGCTTTTGACGTTAAAGAAGCTATCCAATGGACTAACATCGCCTTCATGGCTGTCTGCCGTGTCATCAACGGTGCTGCTACTTCTCTTGGACGTGTGCCTATCGTTCTTGACATCTACGCAGAACGTGACTTGGCTCGCGGTACTTACACTGAATCAGAAATCCAAGAATTTGTTGATGATTTCGTTATGAAACTTCGTACAGTGAAGTTTGCTCGTACGAAAGCTTACGACCAACTTTACTCTGGTGACCCAACCTTCATCACTACTTCTATGGCAGGTATGGGTAACGACGGCCGTCACCGTGTTACAAAGATGGACTACCGTTTCCTTAACACACTTGACAACATTGGTAACTCTCCAGAGCCAAACTTGACTGTTCTCTGGACTGACAAACTTCCATACTCATTCCGTCGCTACTGTATGCATATGAGCCACAAACACTCTTCTATCCAATACGAAGGTGTAACAACAATGGCTAAAGACGGCTACGGTGAAATGAGCTGTATCTCATGTTGTGTATCTCCACTTGACCCTGAAAATGAAGAGCAACGCCACAACATCCAATACTTCGGTGCTCGTGTAAACGTGCTGAAAGCCCTTCTGACAGGTCTCAACGGCGGTTACGACGATGTTCATAAAGACTACAAGGTATTTGACATCGAGCCTATCCGTGACGAAGTTCTTGAGTTCGAATCAGTTAAGGCGAACTTTGAAAAATCTCTGGACTGGTTGACTGACACTTATGTAGACGCCTTGAACATCATCCACTACATGACTGACAAGTACAACTACGAAGCTGTTCAAATGGCCTTCTTGCCAACTTACCAACGTGCTAACATGGGATTCGGTATCTGTGGGTTTGCCAACACTGTTGATACCTTGTCTGCTATCAAGTACGCAACTGTTAAGCCAATCCGCGACGAAAATGGCTATATCTACGACTATGAAACAATCGGAGAATATCCACGTTGGGGTGAAGATGATCCTCGCTCAAACGAACTGGCTGAATGGTTGGTAGAAGCTTATACAACTCGTCTGCGCAGCCACAAACTTTACAAGAACGCTGAAGCAACAGTATCACTCTTGACTATCACATCTAACGTTGCTTACTCTAAACAAACCGGTAACTCTCCAGTCCACAAAGGAGTTTACCTCAACGAAGATGGTAGCGTAAACTTGTCTAAATTGGAGTTCTTCTCACCAGGTGCTAACCCATCTAACAAGGCAAAAGGTGGCTGGTTGCAAAACTTGAACTCTCTTGCTAGCTTGGACTTCAGTTACGCAGCTGACGGTATCTCATTGACAACTCAAGTATCACCTCGTGCGCTTGGTAAGACTCACGACGAACAAGTAGACAACTTGGTTACTATCCTGGATGGCTACTTCGAAAACGGTGGTCAGCACGTTAACTTGAACGTTATGGACTTGAAGGATGTTTACGACAAGATTATGTCTGGCGAAGACGTTATCGTTCGTATCTCAGGTTACTGTGTAAACACTAAGTACTTGACTCCAGAGCAAAAGACTGAATTGACGCAACGTGTCTTCCACGAAGTACTCTCTATGGACGATGCTTTGAGCTAATAAACGACTAAAGACTTACAAACCATTTGAAAGAAGATTGGGGATTTCCAATCTTCTTTTTTTGTATCTATGAGTCCAAATGACTGCTAACTTGATGATATTTTTAAGAGGCTTTATGGTATAATGGTTCTATTGCTATACTAGGAAAAGGACTGGGGAAATGACAGAGAAAGGTATCAGGGAAGAAGCCAAAGATTTCAATCTGGCAGTAGATGTTATCATGCTAGCCGGAACTCTGCTGCTGCAGAGCGGATCCGAGACCTATCGGGTAGAAGATACCATGATTCGTATCGCTCATTCGCAAGGGATAATCGACTGCAATGCCTTAGCAATGCCAGTGGCTATTTTCTTTTCGATTGAAAATACAAATGTCTCACGGATGAAGCGCAACCTCAAGACTAACTACAACATTGAGAAGGTCTGCGATGTCAATCAGGTCTCCCGTCAGTTGGTAACAGGAGAAATCAGCCTTCAGGAGGCTTTTGATGAGCTGAATCGCCTCAAAGTTAAGGAGCTGCCTTATAACAACAAGCAGCTGATTGCTGCGGCAACGCTCAGTGCTCCTTTCTTCTCCATCATGTTTGGTGGAAATTTCTACGATGCTTTGGGGGCTGCCATTGCTACCTTCTTTGGCTTTGCCTTCTCTTTGTATGTTGACAAGTATATCCGCATTCCTTTTGTGACAGCTTTTGCTGGAGCCTTTGTCTTCGGACTGCTGGCTCATATCTGGACACGCTATTCTGGTTTTAACTCCACAGATGATTTGATTATTGCGGGTTCTGTCATGCCTTTTGTGCCCGGCATTGCTCTGACCAACTCTGTGCGTGACATCATGACTAACCATATCAACTCTGGGATGAGCAAGCTCTTTGAATCGCTCCTCATCACTCTTGCTCTCGGTGCAGGTACCTCTGTCGCCCTCCTTATTATGAAATAAGCCTATGACAATCTTGACTTTCTTACTGCAAGCAGTTGCCAGCCTACTGGCCATTATTACTTTTTTAATCGTTTTAAATGTTCAGCGCAGTATGCTGATTCCCGGTGGAGTACTGGGCATGGCTATTTGGCTGCTCTATCTCCTGCTCAAAGGACCGACCAACGTCATCATAGCAACCTTTGTGGCTGCTATCATTGGTTCCTGTATCAGCCAAATTCTCAGCATTATCTACAAAACGCCTGCTGTTGTTTTTATTTTGGCCATTCTAGCGCCCTTGGTCCCAGGCTACATTTCCTATCGGACGACTGCTTTCTTTGTCACTGGTGACTACAGCCAGGCCATGATTCACGCCACTCTGGTCGTCATTCTGGCCTTGGTCATCTCAATTGGCATGGCCAGCGGCACTGTCGTACTCAAGCTCTATCACTATTTAAAAAAGCGCCAAACCAAACTCACAGCAAACAAACAGTAGAGCCATCTGCTGTTTTTATTTTGGAAAATACATCTTAAGCCTGATTTAGCTGAGATTAGATGTTTTTGTAAGAGTTTTATTCCTAAGTATGGTAAAATAGTCTTCGGAATATACTAGAATAAAAGGATTTAAAGAGGTCTTATAATGACAATCGGAATCGACAAAATCGGTTTTGCGACCAGTAATTATGTCTTAAAATTAAATGATTTAGCGGCAGCCCGTGGGACTGACCCTGAAAAGCTTAGCAAGGGGCTCTTACTCAAGGAACTAAGCATTGCTCCTCTGACTGAGGATATTGTTACCTTGGGAGCAGCGGCAGCAGAGCCCATCCTGACAACAGAGGACAAAGAAAAGATTGATATGGTCATCGTGGCTACTGAGTCAGGGATTGACCAGAGCAAGGCGGCAGCCGTTTTTGTCCACGGCCTTTTGGGTATCCAGCCTTTTGCCCGCAGCTTTGAAATTAAGGAAGCCTGCTATGGAGCTACTGCTGCACTGGACTATGCCAAGCTCCATATTGAAAAACATCCAGACAGCAAAGTTTTGGTGTTAGCTAGCGACATTGCCAAGTATGGCATTAACACACCTGGCGAACCAACTCAGGGAGCGGGAGCTATTTCTATGCTAATTAGCAGCAATCCTCGTATCCTCGCTTTCAATGATGATAACGTAGCTCAGACACGCGATGTCATGGATTTTTGGCGCCCAAATTACTCGACAACGCCTTATGTCAACGGGCTCTATTCAACCCAGCAATATCTGGATAGCTTAAAGACAACTTGGACGGAGTACCAAAAACGCCACAAGCTGGCTCTCAAAGATTTTGCGGCCTACTGCTTCCACCTGCCTTATCCAAAACTGGCCCTCAAAGGCCTTAATAAAATCATGGATAAAAGCCTGCCCCAAGAGCAGCAAGACCAGCTTAGAGAGAACTTTGAAGCCTCTATTCTCTACAGCCAAAAAGTTGGAAATATCTATACAGGCTCCCTCTTCCTAGGTCTTCTTTCTCTCTTAGAAAACTCTGACAACCTCAAGGTTGGCGATCGGATTGCTCTCTTCGGCTATGGCAGCGGAGCTGTCTCTGAAATCTTTAGTGCCAATTTGGTAGAGGGCTATGAAAAGCATCTATCCAAGACACGCCTAGAGGAATTAGACCAGCGTCAGGCTCTTTCCATTGCTGACTACGAGCGCATCTTTTTTGAAGAAGCTGAGCTGGATGCGAAAGGCAATGCCAGCTTCTCTGGCTATGAAAACCAAAGCTTTGCTCTGACTGAAATTGCAGAGCATCAGCGTAAGTACATCAAAGTTGAGAAATCATCATGAAAGTAAACTGGACTGGATTTTCCAAAAAAACTCCTGCTCAACGGCTGCAGATGCTGAAAGAAAAGGGACTATTACAAGATGAACATTGGCAGCTACTAGACAGTCAGCAGACTTTGACTCTGGAAACAGCCAATCAGATGAGCGAAAATGTAGTGGCCACTCTGGCCCTGCCCTACTCTCTGGTGCCAGACTTTCTGGTGGATGGCAAAAGCTATCAAGTTCCTTTTGTGACGGAAGAGCCATCTGTGGTGGCAGCAGCTAGCTTTGCCGCTAAGATTATCAAACGTTCAGGCGGATTTGAAACCGAGGTTCACAAACGCCAGATGATTGGGCAAATCGCCCTCTATCAGGTTGATGATACAGACCAAGCCATCACAGATGTTCTCAAAAAAAAGAAAGAGTTGCTAGAGCAGGCTAACCAAGCCTATCCATCGATTGTTGCTCGTGGTGGCGGTGCTAGAAATCTCTGGCTGGAGCAAAAGGATGACTTCCTCATTTTTTATCTATCTGTGGATACGCAGGAAGCCATGGGAGCCAATATGCTCAACACCATGCTGGAGGCCCTCACCCTTCCTCTGGAAGAGCTGACTGGCGGTAAGAGTCTGATGGCTATCCTGTCAAACTATGCAACAGATAGCTTGGTGACAGCCCGCTGTGTCATCGACTATCGCTTTCTCAGCCGCGATAAGGCTGAGGCGGAACTTCTTGCGGATAAGATGCAGCTGGCTAGCAAATTAGCCCAGGTTGATCCTTACCGAGCAGCTACCCACAATAAAGGCATCTTTAATGGAATTGATGCTTTGGTGCTGGCTACTGGAAATGACTGGAGAGCTGTAGAAGCTGGTGCCCATGCCTATGCCAGCCGAGAAGGAAGCTACCGCGGCCTCTCTACTTGGACGGCAGACCCAGACAAACGCCAGCTTCATGGTCAGATGACCCTGCCCATGCCCATTGCAACTAAGGGAGGTTCCATCGGCCTCAATCCCGCAGTAACAGCCAGCTTTGACTTTCTGGGGCAGCCTCAGGCTAAGGAATTGGCTTCCCTCATCGTATCGGCCGGATTGGCACAAAACTTCGCTGCCCTCAAAGCCCTAGTCAGCACTGGTATCCAAGCAGGACATATGAAATTGCAAGCCAAATCTTTAGCATTACAAGCTGGAGCCCAGGACGAAGAAATTGCTGCTGTAGTCCGTCGCTTAACAGCTAAGAAGACTTTCAACCTCGCTGCTGCTCAGGAAATTCTAGCTGATTTACGAAAACAGGACAAGTAAAAAGGCCATTGATGGCCTTTTTTGTATGTCTTTATGCTATTTATTTAATCTGTTCTTGAGCTTCTTTCAGCCGCCCATAGAGTAGATAGGGTACACTCTTTAATTCTTGCAAGTTTCGGCAGGACAGGGCGCACATGATGAGGCGCAGATCCGATTTCCAGCCCTCTACAATATCAATAACCTCTTCCACTGAGTGATTTTCCACCAAGTCCAGCATGGCGCGAGAGAAGCCAACCGCCTTGGCTCCTAAGACCAGAGCTTTGATTATGTCTAAAGGATGGCGGACACCTCCACTAGCCAAGAGTTCGACCCCATCACGCAATGGCTGAAGCGCCAACAGGCTCTGCAGAGTAGATTGTCCCCAATCATTGAGGTAGTCACGATTGCCACCCCTCTGATTTTCAATATAGGCAAAGCTAGTGCCACCACGGCCGGAAATATCAAAAGTCTGAATCCCCAAGGAGCGCGCTTCTTCAACAGTAGAGCGATCCATGCCAAAGCCAACTTCTTTAAGAATTAGGGGAAGATCCAGTCGCTGACTATAATCAGTCAAGTGCTGGCGCCAAGAACGAAACTCCCGCTCGCCCTCTGGCATCAGCAATTCCTGCATGAGATTGACATGGACCTGCAAAAAGAGGGGCTGCAAATCTGCTACTGCCTGCTGGGCGGCTTGATAAGACTTGTCCAAGCCAATATTGGTAGCCAGCAATAAATTAGGCCGACCAGCTGCCACCCGATAGGAAGGATCAGAAGGATTCTTCAAGGCCGCACTATAAGAGCCAGTCACAAAAAGAAGACCGCAACTTTCAGCTACCTGAGCCAGCTTTTCATTGATCTGGCCGCCTTTTTGGCTGCCGCCAGTCATGGCATTGATGTAAAAGGGAAACTCCCAATCACGACCAGCAAAGTGAGTAGATAGGTCTATCTCTGCCAAATCATACTTGGGCAGAGAACGGTGAACCAGTTCCATTTCATCAAAACTGTTGTAACCCGGACGCTGCTCTAAAGCATATTTGATATGGTCGTCCTTACGATTCTGGCTCATCATGGCCCATCCTTTCTCTGTATAATAGCTCAATGCCAGCTTCTTGCCAGGCTTGAATCAGTTGGTTGCTGGATGCGGCATCAAAGCTGAGAGCAATCCCGCAGTCGCCACCGCCGGCACCGCTGCTCTTAGCTACACAGTTCAGTCCTTCTGTTGCTTCCTTTAGGGCTTTCAACCTGTCTGTATAAATAGCTGGGCTGAGCCTTTCTAAGAGCTGACTAGCCTTTTCCAGACTAGACTGAATAACGGGCTGCTCTCCTGCTAATAAAGCTCTCTCCAAAGCATCAACCTGCGTCCTACTGCCTGTCAAAAAGGACTCTGAAATAGCTGACTTGACCTGATTGACCAAGTCCTTAGAGATAGCCGGTTGCTTGGTCCAGCCAACCAGAAAATCCATGGCTAAGCAAGGCTGAATGCTGCGAATTTCAAAGCCCCAATCCTCTGCTAACAGCTGAGGCAAATCAACTTCGTCCATGCGCTTGCGGACTAGCCTTCTATCAAAAGACCGGTAGTAAATCAGGTCTTCATAAGCAATGCAGGCTAGATCTCCCATGGAGCCATTGTCTCCGCGCTTTAGGAGGACGTAGGAAGCTAGTTTAAAGAGTAGCTCTGGCTCTAAGTCTAGCTCATAAAGTGCTGCCATGGCCTTGATGGTCAGAATAACCACACTACCGCTGGAGCCAATCCCAAACTTCTTACCGTACCTTTCCATCTTGCCACTAATCTTTAGAGAAAAAGGCTGAAGTTGGTAACCTAAGGCTAGCAAATAAGTGTTCATAACCCCTACCGTCTCCTGAATCAAGGCATAATCAGGATCTGGCTCTAGGCTAGTGCTGTGTTCAAACATATCTGATGTCAAGTGGTAGTCAGGCGTTGCCTGGATGTCTCCCGTCATATAGATAGGAATGGACTTGATAATGGCAGGCTGACCGGCTGTTAGCACTGCATATTCACCCGCCAGATAGAGCTTGCCGCAGGTTTGGACTCTTGCACTAGCTTTCATCTGACAAGTCCTTTGTTTTGGAGACGATAAGCCGGTAGTCCTTCTCAAATATAGCAACCAGATGGTCTAGGTCTTCCTCCAGGCAGAGTACCTTGACATTGGGCCCTGCGTCCATGGTAAAGTAGCAACGTTCGCCCTGCTCCCGCAGCTTTCTGACAGCATCCATAGCTTGGTAAGACTCCTCTGTCAGATAAGAAAAGGGCGGATAAGCTTTTTCTGTCGTAGCATGCATCCGAAGAGCATTTTCTTCCGTCAGCTGGCCCACCTTGGCAAAATCATTGTCCCGTAAATAACCCAGCATAGCCTGATAATCCAAGGCAGACTGGGTAATCCAATCTGGGAAAATCGTGGAAGTTTTAGCACAGAGCTCCATACCGTCACGGCTGGAAATGGGCTTTTTCTCATCGTGCAGAACTAGCATAATCATGGCTAATTTCAAATCTGTCTTGACTGGATAGACGGCCCCGCTGTCCTTATCCCAGGCCGCTAGCGGACCAAAGAAAGACCGAGCAGACGACCCTGAAGCAAACTTAGCCAGCTGAGCCAGCTCTTGCGTCTGATAGCCGGTCTGAAAATAAGCATTGCATGCCTTGACTAGGGCTGACAGACCGCTGGAACTGGACGACAGACCAGCTGCTGTTGGCATATTATTGCTGGTATCAACGCGGACAAAAGCATCTTCTGGAGAGCGGAAACGGTCAATAATCTTACTGATTTTGGCATGTTCTGTCGGGCTTTGCAGCTGACCGTCAATATAAAACTCATCTCCAGTCGCTGTATCCGGCAAAGGACTTAGTTGCGTCTCGGTATACATATTTTCCAGTGTCAGTGAGATACTGCTGGTAGACGGAATCATCTTTTCTGCATCTTTCTTCCCCCAATATTTGACAATTGCAATATTGGCATAGGATTTGACACTTACAGGCTTTCGATCCATGTGTTAATGGCCCCTTTCTCTCTCAATAAGGCGGCTAAGGCCTCCGCCTGACTTTTTTCTCCTACAAGAGCAATGACACAGCCACCCAGACCGCCGCCGCTCATTTTAGCTCCCAAAGCTCCGTTTTCAAGAGCTTCCGATACCAGCTCATCTGCTTTCTGGCAAGACACTCCTAGCTTGGCTAACTTCTCGTGAGCCTTGGTCATAGCTTGACCCATTGTCATAAGGTCCTTGATAGAAATAGCCTTCTCAAGAATTTTCGTTAAATTCCCCAATTCCTGCAACAAAGGCAGAGCCTTTTGACCCTGACTTTCTACAGCACGGATGGCTTCGCGGGTATGACCGTGAATGCCCGTATCTGCAATCACTAAAAAGGCATCCAGATCCAGCTCAATTTCACTGAAACCAAAGTTGCGAATGAACTTTATAGCTACATCGCTGAGGCAGGTCTTGGCATCAAGGCCGCTGGGATTCATATGGGCAATCATCTCCGCCCGATTGGCTAGAATCTCCAGTGTTTGGTCATCCAGTTCCTCCTCAAAGTAGTCAAAGACCGCCCGAATGGCCGCAATACTGACTGCGGCTGAAGAACCCATTCCCCTCTTCTCAGGGACCATGGACTCCACCTGACAGCGAATCTTAGCCCCTTGCCGACCGAGATGTTCTAGACAGGCAAAGACAGCCATAGATAGCGTATCCTCGGCGTAGAGGGTCCAGGCCCGCTCAGACGGAAAGACCTGACAGGTCACTTCAATACGATTAAGAGGCAGGGAAATGGCCGGATAGCCGTAGACCACCGAATGCTCTCCCATTAAAATAATTTTACTGTGTGCCTTGCCGACACCGATTTCTTTTGTCATATTCTTCTCTTGTCTGTAGATTCTCTCTATCTTATTTTAATATACTTTGGCAAAAAAAGCGATTTTTATTAAGAGAAAATCACTGGGGTTAGAGACCGATATTTATATAGGCAGATACGATAAAACTCCGGGGCTTGCAGCCGGAGTCTTTTAAAGTTCTATTCTTATCAGGTCCATCAGCTGGTTACGATCTAAGATCCATTGAGCCCGCTCGTCTTTTTCATAGGTCCGGTTGGACAGGAAAATAGCCGCCTTTTGTTCCTTACGATTATACATGATAAAGGTACCCGTGTAGCCAGTGTGATCCAGCCAGCTGCCCTCCAGATTCCAGGCTAGACTTCGTCTTTTGCCTGGCTCCTTGGAAAAATTCTGGGTCAGATTGGCCGCAAAATCATCCTGCAGATAATGTTCCAGAAATATTTCCAAATCCTTGAGAGTGGAAAATAAGCCAGCACTGCCAGCATGGACACCCAGCACACGCGCCTTGGGATCATGAACCTGACCATCCTGGACACCGCGAACGGTCGGCACAGCTCCTAAAACTGGTCCAAAACCAGTCTCAGACAAACCCCAAGGCTGGAAAATCTGACTTTGAAAAATCTGATCCAAGGCCTGACCGTGGATCTCTTCCAACATAAAGCCCAAGAGCAGAAAATTCACATCCGTATAGCGAAAGGTCTTATCTTCAAGCACCGTCAAATGATTAAGCGCTGCTTTCAACTCAGGAGCTGCCAGCTGATCACGATTGGGAATAAAGGGATCCAGCCCAGATGTGTGGGTCAAGAGCTGACGCAAGGTCACATCTTCTCGATGGAAGGCAGAATAGTAATGCTGCAAGGGCAAATCCAGCTCCAGCTTGCCCTGCTCATACAAAAAGGCTGCCAGAGTGCCAACTCCGACCACCTTGCTGACGCTAGCCAAGTCATAGACCAAACCCGCTTGAGTGGCCTTTTTTTCTTCCGGATTAGCTAGACCAAAGTAGAATTCCTGCCACCGGCCAGCTTGATACAAGGCCAGACTAGCACCGGGATAGATACCGTCTTTCAGCTGTTCTTGGATTTTACTGATGATTTTTTCTAGAGTCATGCTTCAAACCACAATTCAATCTTGCTAGAATCCTGACTCAGCAGGAACTTATCTGACTTGGGTACAAAGACCTCGCGTCCTTCAAAGAAAGGACGCAGCGCAGCGGTTTCTAAACGATTGACCTGAGCTTTGAGCATGGTCAAGTCCCAAGTTAGGGCATTGTCTGCCTGCAAGTCTTGTCCCTCTGCTTCTGTAAAGATCAGGAAATCCAGCGCATTTTCAATCTTGCTGTAAAATTCTTGGGCTGCATTGGCATCAGGCACACGAATTTCTACCGTCTCTATCTCAAATTGGCTAAGACCGATGAAGTCCTCTTGCATTTCAAATTCAGACACCGCCGTGACCTCTTGCAGATTTGCTCTATTCTCTTCTGCATGCAGGAGAACTAGGTCTCCTTCTGGCGACAGGGCTTCAAAAGCATAGCCTTTCTCTCCTTGATACAGCTTTGTCCAAGCAGGCTTTTGAGCCAATAGAGACTCGATTTCTTTAGCGTCTGCAACCTTGACAACGATTCTGGCTAATTTTTTAGGACCTTTGACTCGCCGCGACCGCATACTGGGCGATTCTTCCAGCTGCAGTTTCTCAGTCTTGGTCTGATCGCCCAATGATAGAAGAGCAGCTTCCTCTAAAAGGGCCTTCATGCCCAGCTGTTTTACGAAAAATTCTTGGTTTAAATGACGGTTATTTATCTTTAATACAGGGATAATTCTAATAATATGATTCGCGCTCATAATTCCTCCAAACCATTTTATTGTAATGGATTTTCATCTTTTTGACAAGAAATTATGCGCAAATAAACAATTTTTAAAACAAGAAGGCCTTGGATTTATTGGTAAACGGTCTGAGCAATGAACCTTAGAGATAGTGAAAAAATATAAAATTGCCAAACTTGTATTTTCCTCTTGACCTTCTCTAGCCTTCAAAAAAGAGCTGGGGAAATCCCCCAACTCTGATCTTATGTGCTTATCCATAGATTGTTTTAAACAAGAGGACCGCTGTGATACCTGCAAGAATTGGTGCCACAACTGGAACCCAAGAATACCACCATTTTGAATCACCCTTGTGTTTTCCCAAAACAGATTCTGGCAGGATGAAGTGGAGGATACGAGGTCCAAGGTCACGAGCTGGGTTCAGTCCTGGTCCAGTAGGGCCTCCCAGAGAGGTTACCAAAGCCATTACCAAGAAACCAAGTGCCAAGTGAGCGACTGAAAGGCTACCAACTTGGAATGGTGCAACTTGATCTTTAGCCTGAGATATTGCAGCAGCAATCTGTTCTTTAGGAACTGAAGTCCCTTGTGCTGCCATCTGAGCAGCTTGCGAATTGATAGTTGCTTCAGCTTTGCTCAACAATTCTGCTCCAAAGAAGTTCTTGGTCAAGCCCATAGCAGCAAAGAAAAGAACAAAAGAACCAACAAATTCATTGATAAAACCATTGAACAAGGCTGCTTTACGTGATTCAGGCGTGCCATGGTCTAGACTAGAGATGGTAGAGAAAGTACCCAAAATATTATTAGGATTTTCTGTTCCCAAATAGTAAGGGCGATGAGTCGCAACGACCAAGGCCTGTCCGAAAATAGCTCCTAAAAGCTGCGCTGCAATGTATGGCGCAACCTGTGCCCAAGGGAAATAACCGCTGACAGCCAGTCCCAAAGTAAAGGCAGGGTTGATATGGTTACCGGACACATTACCGAACATCAAAGCTGGAATCATAACCCCCATACCGTAACCGACAGCGATGACTAACCAACCGCTCTGATGTCCCTTAGTTCCTTTTAATTCAACGTTGGCAACAGCTCCGTTCCCCAAGACAATGAGAATAGCTGTTCCTAAAAATTCTGTGGCGTATTTAACGACCCATTCGAAATCCATTTAGTGATACTCCTTAAATATTTTTTAGACAAAGTCTATTTTATCAAGTATAATGGATAATGTAAAGGTCATTTTTAATAAAAATAAGAAAAAGAGGGAAGAATATGCGTTTTAATCAGTATAGTTATGCAAGAACGAAACGGGAAAATATGTTGATAGAATTAGCTGAATTAGGCTTTTTTTATGACAGCAATCGCTCTGACAAGGAAAATCTTGAAGATTTTCTCCGCACCAGCTTTTTCACTTATAAAAATACAGATTATCCCTTGAAATCCTGGGCTGCTGACAGCCAAACAGACCTACTGAGCTTTTTCCAGTCTGACAGAGAACTGACAGCTCCTATCTTTTACACTGTGGCCTTTCAGCTGCTTGAGTTCTCGCCCTTTATTGATTTTACAGATGTTGAGGCCGTTCGCAAAGAAACAGGATTTCCCATTACATTTGGAGACTTGTTGGAAAATCTCTACCAGCTGCTCAACACTCGGACAAAAAATGGCAACCTCTTAGTTGATAAGCTAGTCAGCGAGGGTTTGATTCCTGAGGACAATACCCACCACTACTTCAACGGCAAGAGTCTGGCAACTTTTACCAGTCATGATGCTATCCGTGAGGTAGTCTATGTGGAATCACGTGTGGATACTGATCGAGACGGCCGTCCAGACCTCATCAAGGTCAGCATTATCCGGCCACGCTATCAAGGACAAATTCCTGCAGTTATGACCGCTTCTCCTTATCATCAAGGAACCAATGACCCTGCCAGCGACAAGGCTCTCCATGATATGAATGTGGACTTAGCAAAAAAAGAACCCTATCAAATCACAGTCCAAGATCCTGAGCTCAAATTGCTCCAACTGGATTCGCTGGCTCCTGCTCAAGAAGTCTCTGAAGCCGAGGAAAGATTGGGTCATATAGGCACCTACACGCTCAATGATTACTTGCTGCCCCGCGGCTTTGCCAATCTCTATGTGTCTGGCGTAGGAACTAAAGACTCTGAAGGACTGATGACCAGCGGCGACTATCAGCAGATCGAGGCTTATAAGAACGTTATTGACTGGCTCAACGGCCGCTGCCGAGCCTTCACCGATCACACCCGCCAACGAGAAATCAAGGCCACTTGGTCCAACGGAAAAGTGGCTACGACCGGTATCTCCTATCTGGGCACCATGTCCAACGGACTGGCAACAACCGGTGTAGATGGGTTGGAAGTCATTATCGCTGAAGCCGGGATTTCTTCTTGGTACAACTATTACCGCGAAAACGGCCTTGTCACAAGTCCTGGCGGCTATCCAGGAGAGGATTTTGAATCTCTGACCGAACTGACCTACTCCCGTAACCTGAGGGCTGGTGACTACCTGCGCAACAACGACGCTTATCAGCGAAGCCTAGAGCAGCAGCGCAAAGACCTAGACCGACAAACCGGAGATTACAATCAATTTTGGCATGACCGCAACTACCTGCTCTATGCAGATAAGGTCAAGGCTGAAGTCGTCTTCACCCACGGCTCTCAAGACTGGAATGTCAAGCCTCTCCATGTCTATAATATGTTTCGAGCCTTACCGCCCCACATCAAAAAGCATCTTTTCTTCCATAACGGTGCCCATGTTTACATGAACAACTGGCAGTCCATCGACTTCCGTGAGTCTATCAATGCTCTGCTGAGCAAAAAACTGCTGGGTTGTGAATCAGACTTTGAGCTGCCAACAGTCATCTGGCAGGACAACAGCCAAGCTCAAAACTGGCTGACCTTGGAAGACTTCGGTGGACAAGAGCAGAAACTTCAGCTCCAACTAGGCCAAAACTGCCAATCTATCAAAAATCAATACCCAGAAGAAGACTACAATCGCTTTGCTAAAAATTACCAAAGCTTTAAGACTGAGCTCTTTGACGGCAAAGTCAACCAGATTACTCTGGACTGGACCTTGGAAAAGGACCTCTTTCTCAACGGAGCGAGCCAGCTCAATCTTCGCCTCAAATCCAGCACTGATAAGGGACTGATTTCTGCTCAATTACTGGACTTCGGACCAGCTAAGCGCCTCACACCGATTCCTACGCCTATTGAGCCTAGAGTCATGGATAACGGCCGCTACTATATGCTGGACAATCTGGTTGAACTTCCCCATACTGAAACGCCTCATCGCGTCATCACCAAAGGCTTCATCAACCTGCAAAATCGGACCAACCTACTGACTGTCGAAGAAGTCACTCCTGACCAATGGCTGGAATTTTCCTTTGAACTGCAACCAACCATCTATAAAATGAAAAAAGGCGACCAACTGCGCCTCGTCCTCTACACTACAGACTTTGAGCATACCTTTCGTGATAAGACTGACTATCAGCTGACGGTAGATTTGGAGCAGTCTAGTCTGGATTTGCCGATCATGAAATAACTTTAATAAAACCTAAAAGACGCTGAGATTCAGCGCCTTTTTCTTTTATCGTAGATTGAGATATTTCTCTGCATATTTTTTATAATCTGGCTTTTCCTTGCGGTTCATAGCAAAGAGCATACTGCCTGTGAGATAGTCATCGTCTGAATCAGGAATTAACATAATAGCAGTGTTTTTATCTTTCTCAGGAAAGACGATAGAAAATGTTCCGCCATTATCTTTCCGAGTCAGGCCATAATAACTCACCCCATTCTTAAAACCAACTGCATTTTGAGTATACTCATACTCTTCTTCGTTGACAATGATAGTCTTGTCTTTTATTTCAATGGTCTTTTGTTCACCGCTAGCATCCTGTACATTCCATTTTCCTTGAATTTTTGGGCTGCCGCTACAGCCAATTAGGATGAAGAGGGATGAGAGCACTACCAACAGTAAACCTTTTATCTTCTTGTTTTTCAAGTTGTCTTCTCCTAGATATATAGATTCATGACCATTCTACTATAAATGCTAAATCTTTGTCAAACCTCTTAGAAATCTTCTTCTTGCCACTTTTCCAAAAAATGATATAATTTGAAGAGTGAAGATTACCAAGGACTCAGCCCTTGCGAGAGAAAGGAAAGAAAATCTTATGATGAACATGCAAAGCATGATGAAGCAAGCACAAAAGCTTCAAAAACAAATGGAAAAAGGCCAAGCGGAACTGGCTGCAACAGAATTTACCGGCAAATCAGCCCAAGATTTAGTCGTTGCTAAACTGACAGGCGATAAAAAGGTGGTCAGCATTGACTTCAATCCAGCCGTTGTGGATCCTGAAGATTTGGAGACTCTGTCAGAGATGACTGCGCAAGCACTGAATCACGCGCTGGCTCAGATTGATGAGGCCACTCAGAAGAAAATGGGCGCTTTCGCAGGCAAATTGCCTTTTTAAGCAAGATAAATAACCTTACCTCTTGACTAAACATAAATCAAGAGATACTCGAACCAGCAAAAAAGACTGAAGAATCTCAGTCTTTTTTTGATTTATAGGCGTTTCCTCACTAATCCACTACACAAAATTAAGCAAATCTGCTGCCTTACTCATCAAAAGCAGGGCATAGTCGGGATTGTTCTGCAGTTCCTTGATAGAGCTCTGCACCAGCTCCAAATCATCGGTTATCATGCCATCAACACCCAAGCGGAAGGATTTGCCAATGCTGTCTGCATCATTGATGGTCCAGTCATAAAGCTTCTTATCCGTCGTCCATAGCTTATCGACAAAGTTTTCATCAAGAGTCGAGTACTCCATCGTATAGCCGGAAGCCTGTGTTCGTGGGAAAATAGTATTGTAGGGCAGGATAAAAAAAGTCGGTATACTCTCATCATACTGGACTGTCTTGTCAATAACCTGATAGTCCAAAGACTGAATCTGGTGGCCATAAACCTTGATATTGGCTCCGTATTGACTCAGAAAACGGTCCATCATATCGTCTGAGTCCAAGCTGCTGGTCTTGATTTCTATCAAGAGTCTCTGGCCCATTTGATTGGCTCGTTTGAGATAAGCATCAAAGCTGGAAATTTTGGCAGTGTGTCCATTTTCTGAAATATCTAAAGCCGTCAGCTCTTGCAGAGTCAGCTCTTGCGGTCTGGCATCAACGCCAGCCAAGGCTTTTAGATTGGCATCGTGCATCATGACAAACTGGCCATCCTTAGTCTCCTGAACATCCATTTCGATATAGTCTGGCTTGAGCAGGGCGGTTTTCTCTAGCGACTCAACCGTATTCTGAACACCATTTCCCTGCGAAACTCCACGATGCGAGATGGTCAGAGGGACGTTTTCCAAGGGCAGATTGAGATAGACAAAGCCTTCAAGGGCAAAGACAGAGCTAGTGACCAAAAGGATAAACCAGCGCATGATAGGCAGGCCTTTCCTGTAGCGGTACTCAGACAGTCTGCTGTCCGTCAGAAAAGCCACAAACTTAATCAGAAAGTAGGCTACCATAAAGTAATAAGCCATCTTGATGAGGCAGTAATTGACAACCGCTGCTATCAAGGCTATCTGATTGGACTGGCCATCCGCATACTGCTGCAACACTAAAATCGGAATGCTGCTTAAAAGAAAGAAGAGAAAACTCTTGGCCAGTATCCAAAAGAGCTGCCAAGTATAGCGAATCAAGTGCCCTTTGGTCTTCTCCAAACTATACCTAATCGCGTCTCGTAGGCGGAAATGCTCAAAAAAGAGCTTGGGCAGGGCAAACATTAGTCGGACAGCTATCAAAAAAAGCAGAAAACCTAAAGCATAGATTGATAATTTCATCCATAAGGCCGTCTTGAGATAGGTCACGATAAATTCTGGAATCAGAATTTTATTCAAGTAGTAGATTTTGAGAATTTGCCGCAGAAAGGGAAAGATAAAGCCCATATAAAGAGCGATAAAGAGAACCTTGCTGGGCCGGGCGTAGCGAATCAGCGAGCCGCTGTCTTTGAAACTTTTCTTAATGAACTGAAAGGCGCTTCGTTCTTCCTCGTCCAGAAGATTTCGGAGCCCCATAAATATCAGTCCAATCTGAAAATAAGCGACAAAGAGATTGGCTGCAAAAAGTGCTAGAAAGGCCAAGCCAACCCAGACATTTGAAGTCAGAACTTTAAAGGCATTCGTATAAGATAAGAAGAGGTAGCCTGTCTGCTTGAGCAGAGTCTCTGCTGCAAAGGAGTTGAAAGGCACCCAGGCCAGCTCCATGAGCATAAAGACTGTGAAAAAGAGCAACAGAATTTTATCAAGATTGCGATAGAGACGTAAAAGTCCCAGTCTTTGTGATTTCATTTTCCTCCTTTATGTTGTGAACAATACAAAACTTGCTAAAAAGCAATTCTTATTTAAAACAAGGTTGAGACAGATGTCCCAACCTTATTTTTATTTTCCAAATAAACGTGCCCAGAAGCCCTTGCTTTCCTGCTCCTGCACCTTTTCCTTGGCTTCATCCAACTCCAACAGCAAGGTTTCACGCTCATTCATAGCCTTAGCTGTCAGCTGCTGCTGCTGGTCCAGCTGCTTGTCCTTTTCAGCAATCTGGACATCCTTGATGCGTAGCTGCTCATCTTTCTTAGCCAGCTGGCTGTCCTTGGCCTTAAGCTGCTCATAGAGACGCACAATCTCAGCATTTTTTTCGTCCACCAAGATTTCCATCAGCTCGCGTTGCTTCACATCTTCGCTAACAGGTTCATCTTCAAAAATAGTTTTCTTATAAATCTCTTCCAGCTTAATCAAGCCGCTGCGGGTCACCACCGTGACTCCTTTTTCATTCTTTTCCGTATCTTCTGGCGGCAGTGCCTTGACACGATTGTTAATCGCCTGGCGGCTAACTCCAAGAATCTCGGCTAACTCGCTGACTGTCTTTTCAATTGCCATAATTTCCTCAAAAACTTTTTCTAGTTTGTAGATACCTAAATCTTATCATATCAAGCCTTAACTGTCAAATTTCACAATATTTTTTGAGCCTGACTCCTATCTTTTTAGCCCTTTTTTGTGATACAATGAGACAGATTAGTCTAGTAAAAGAAATGAAAAAATCGAATGAATTTAGAAGCCTAGAGATGTTCAGCTACAACCTTCCAAGAGGAACTGCAAGACAGCAAAAGCCTGCTCACCAAGGAAGCGCAAGATTTCTGACTAACTGACAAAAACCACTCTCTACGAAAGGAAAAGACCAATGAAGCATTTCGACACAATCATCATCGGCGGAGGACCGGCGGGCATGATGGCAGCCATTTCCAGTTCTTTCTACGGGCAGAAGACCCTGCTCCTCGAGAAAAATAAACGACTGGGTAAGAAATTAGCTGGTACAGGTGGCGGTCGCTGCAATGTGACCAATAATGGAGATTTGGATGACCTCCTGGCTGGTATTCCTGGTAACGGACGCTTTCTTTACAGCGTTTTTTCCCAGTTTGACAACCATGATATCATCAACTTCTTTACAGAGAACGGCGTCAAACTCAAGGTCGAAGACCACGGCCGTGTTTTCCCTGCGACAGACAAGTCCCGCACCATCATCGAAGCTTTGGAAAAGAAAATTGCAGAACTGGGTGGCACTGTCATCACCAATACCGAAATCGTCTCCGTCAAAAAAACTGATGAGCTTTTCACTGTCAGATCCAGCGACCAGACTTGGACCTGCCAGAAATTGATTGTGACGACTGGTGGAAAGTCCTACCCTTCAACAGGCTCGACAGGCTTCGGTCACGATATTGCCCGACACTTCAAGCACACGGTGACTGACCTGGAAGCTGCTGAAAGTCCTCTTCTGACTGACTTTCCTCACAAAGCACTTCAGGGGATTTCGCTGGACGATGTGACCCTCAGCTATGGCAAGCATGTCATCACCCACGACTTGCTCTTTACCCACTTTGGCCTATCAGGTCCGGCAGCTCTGCGCTTGTCTAGCTTTGTCAAGGGTGGCGAAAACATCTATCTGGATCTTCTGCCACAGATAAGTCAGCAGGATTTGGCGGACTTTTTAGAAGAACATCGGGAAAAATCGCTGAAGAACTGCCTGAAAATCCTCCTACCCGAGCGAATGGCAGACTTTTTTGCCCAACCCTTTCCCGAGAAAGTCAAACAAGTCAATCTCAGTGAAAAAGAGGTTCTCATCAAACAAATCAAAGAACTGCCCATCCCTGTCACTGGCAAAATGTCTCTAGCCAAGTCCTTTGTAACCAAGGGCGGCGTCAGCCTCAAAGAAATCAATCCCAAAACTCTGGAAAGCAAGCTCGTTCCCGGCCTCCACTTCGCTGGAGAGGTCCTAGACATCAATGCCCACACGGGCGGCTTCAACATCACCTCTGCCCTCTGCACCGGCTGGGTGGCAGGAAGCTTACATTATGAGTGATTGGGAAGATATTTTAAAGTAATTGAAAAAACTGGTCGAGGAACATTGCACTGCACCCTAAAAGTTAACTAACTTCTGGGGTGCAGTGCGGAACATCCTCGCCAGTTTTTATTCTGCATTCCTTCGTACATAAGCAGCAATCACATCTGATGTGTATTGGGCAGTGCCCGGTCCGAATTGATCGATATTTTTCTTGAATTCTGGATTGTGGACATAGCCCTGACCGATGTGGGCAAAGACTTGCAGTGAGCAGTCAAAGCCGTAAGTGCGAATGGCTTGTAAGAGACGCGCCGCCTGTTCCTGATTTTCTGCTGATTCAACTGGCAAGCCTTGCTGCATATTCTCTGCCAGACTTTGAAAAACTTGATTAAAGGCTGCGGCAGATTCTTCTTCCCGTCCATTTTGACGAGTTAGTGCTTCCGCCATGACTTCTTGACCGTATTCTTCGACAGCTTCTTGATGGTATTTTTGATTGTCTTCGTAGGTAAAGCCTGCGAATTTTTCGTTTATCGTCATCTTTCTTTCTCCTTTTTCTTCTTGAATGGTTTTTTGTAAGGTGGAAATCAAGGTATCCAAGCGGTCTCTTTCCTGCTGCAAATACTCTAACTGCCTAACCAGATGCGGCAATAAGGCCTGATCGTCCTGACTCAGCAGCTCTGCTATTTTCTCCAAAGAGAAACCCAGATACTTATAGTAAAGGATGACCTGCAACCGCTCTAAATCATCTTGGCTGTACGTCCGATAGCCATTTTCTGATTTGGCGGGTACTAAAAGTCCGATTTTGTCGTAATGATGCAGGGTTTTGACAGAGACTCCCGAAAGCTGCGCAGCTTCTTTGATATGGTACATGATAGACCTCCTTACCACTATAGTATAAGCCCTGACCAAAGGTCAGGGTCAAGCTTTTTTAGAAATTTTTTTAAACCACTTTAGAGTTTCTAAAGCGGCTAGCAGTTATTTACGAGAAACCATAGCAATAAAGCCCAGTTTTTCCTGATTTTTTTGGAACATCTTAAACATCTTCATAAATTGACTGTAGTTTTCTTTCTTAAGGGCATTGAAGCAGATTTTCAGTGTGCCTCCAAGTCCTTCGTCATAAATCATACCTCGAAGGCTCATCAAGGTCATTTCGCCGACAAAGGTGTCTACATGATCAAACGAGTGAGAGCGTGCCAGCTGAATCCAAGAACCTTCTGTCAGAGGCCCCACATTGACATTAATCGCACGCGACAGCTCTTCCCGGATATTCTCATCTTTTTGTTTGAGCATGACATCGTGGGTGAGGAGCACTCCGCCTGGCTTCAGCACCCGGTAGTACTCATCCATACATTTGTCCTTCCCCTTATCCGTCTGCATGGTCAGCATGGCTTCATTGATAACGATATCAAAAGAATTGTCATCATAAGGCAGCTTCATGGCATTAGCCTGCTCAAATGTGACGAGCTCACCAACACCAGCCTTGTCTCCATCAAGCCGCGCCTGATCCAGCGCAGCCTTATCCAAATCAACTGCAGTAATCTGGCAGCCATATCTTTTAGCCAGCTCAATCGTTGTGGTCCCCATATTGCAGGCAACCTCTAGAACTTTCTTTTCGTTGGAAAACTTCCCTTGTTCAATCAGCCAGTCTGTTGCCAGCTTGCCACCGGGACGAAGACGTTTCTTTCCTAATTTTGCTAAAAATTTATGACCTGCTTCTGCCATTTCCGAACCTCCATGATTTTGATTGGTTCCATTATAGCATAAAATATTATATTTTCAGACAATTCTTAGATTTTAGTAAAAAACAGACCGAATCGACCGATTCAATCTGTCTTGTATCTTCTTTACAAGCCAAGAAACCCAGCCAGATAGCGCAGCAAGGCCACCAAGACTACACCAAACACAACAGTTGCAATTAAGTTTTTATACTTAAAAGCCACATAGCTAGTTGGAAAAACAGCTATTAAATCCAGCCATTTAAAGCTTGGCAGCTGACCTGTTTTAGCATTGGTAACACTAGATAAGATCAGGGCAAAGATAATGGAAACTGGTAAATATCTGAGGAAACGCTCTACCATGGGCGGAAGCCCCTTGTACTTGACTAGGATAAAGGGCAAAACCCGCGGAACCCAAGTGACTAGAGCCGACAAAAGAATAACCAGCAAAATATACTTACTTATCATCCAGAATCACCCCCACTGTACAGCCTAGCAAGGTTGCAAAAAGCACCGCCAGTGAATTTTGAAGCAGCATAGTTAGGACTAAGTAGGCAAGACCCACCACACCTAAGACGAAAAAGAGCTTCTTTATTTTGACCCGTCGCAGCATGATTGTAAACTGAGAAGAGAAAATGCCAATAAACATGGCAACTAGGGCAAAGTCCAGACCAAAGCTCTCAGGATTGGGCAGAAGGGCACCGAGGGCTGTTCCTAAAATAGTACCCAAAATCCAAGAAGTATAACTCATGAAATTGTTACCCATCATCCAGCTAGCAGTGATTTCCTCTGTATGTGCCCGCTCTCCCATCAAGACTCCATAAGATTCATCCGTCAAAAAAGAGCCAATGACAATATTCTGCATCAAGCTAGACTTACGAAAAAGAGTTGATGCATGTAAGCCGAGCAGAAGATTTCGGATATTAATAAGAAATACAGTCAGTGCGATGGCTAAAACCGGCGCCTGCTGGGCAAATAAACCAATCATGGCAAACTGGGCACTGCCGGCATAAACCAGAATACTCATCAGCCCCATCTCCAAGGGATTCATATAGGGTGCCGCCATGATGCCGCAGGCTAGGCCAATCCCAATATAGCCCATAGCTGTTGGCACAGCTGCTTTTGCACCCTGTTTAAATGTCTGTCCGCGCATTCTTCTCCTTTACTCCATCATTTCAAATGCTAGGCTAGGTTTTGCATTCAGATCCAAACTGGCAAAATTCTTCTTATTCCACTCACTGACACTGGCATAGGCAATCATACCAGCATTGTCACCACAAAGGCGCAGAGGCGGAATAAGCACCTTAACATCCTGAATCTCAGCTGCCAAGCGTTCTCTCAGCCCTTGATTGGCCGCAACACCGCCCGCCACAACAAGAGTCTTAACTGGATATTTTTCCAGCGCTTTTTTAGTCTTGGCCATGAGAATATCCATGACCGCTGCCTGAAAGCTTGCTGACAGGTCTTGATTAGACAAGACCTCTCCTTTTTGCTGGGCATTGTGGTGCAGGTTGATAAAGGCCGACTTGAGGCCGGAAAAAGAAAATTCCAGATTATCTTCCTTGATCATGGCCCGCGGAAAATCATACATATCCCGTCCTTGATGAGCTAGCTGATCAATCTCCCGGCCTGCTGGATAGGTCAGCCCCATGACTCGACCGACCTTATCATAGGCTTCACCGACCGCATCATCACGAGTTTCTCCAACAATCTTATAATCACCAGCCTGACTAACATAGACCAACTCAGTATGACCCCCGCTGACTAAGAGAGCCAGCAAGGGAAATTCCAAGGGCTCCACGCTCTGGGCTGCCATCAGGTGCCCAGCCATATGATTGACCGGAATCAAGGGAATATCATGAGCCCAAGCAAAGGACTTGGCCGCTGCCAAGCCGACCAAAAGCGCCCCAACCAGACCAGGACCGTAGGTGACGGCTACTGCTGTGACTTGCTCCTCGCTAATCCCTGCTTCCGCCAAGGCCTCCTCAATGCAAACCGTAATAACCTCCACATGGTGACGGCTGGCCACTTCTGGTACCACTCCGCCAAAACGCTTGTGGCTCTCAATCTGGCTGGCAATGATATTGCTCAAAAGCTCAGTCTCATTCTTCAGAATCGCTACACTGGTCTCGTCACAAGACGTCTCAAAAGCCAAAATATATCTATCTTTCATGGATCTCTCTTTTCATGACAATCGCATCTTCCATCGGCGCATGGTAGTAGGCCTTCCGTCGTGCGATTTCTTCAAATTTTTCTTTTTTGTAAAATAGCAGAGCTGGCTTGTTTGACTCCCTCACTTCGAGGAAAATTTCTTTGTCTACTGGCAAAAAGTCAAACAAGGCTGTCGCGATTTTCTGCCCCTGATAGCTAGGCAATACAGCAATCTGAAGAACTTCTGCTTCAAAGTCTGTCTCCTGCCAGACTAAAAAGCTGACAAGCTGTTCCCCATCTTCTGCTAGCATACAACTGTTCACATCCGAGCGCAGAATCTCTTCCACTTGGCCTGCGGTCCAAGGACTGACCTCATAGGCTGCAAGTAAGAGCTGTTCCAGCTCTTCTGCCAGAACTGCCGCGTCCACAGCCGAGTTAGCGCTCCATTTTCTCAACTTAATCATAGGCGCTGAATGTAAGAATCACTGGATTCCTGATGGGTCTTGAGCCAATTTTCCTCGGCTTCTACCCGCTTGAGATAGTTAGGAACAAAATCATGAATGGACTGGGCTGGCAGGTCTAAACCGAGACGACCAATAGCTGCCGCGTCTGGCAAGGTCGGCTGAATGGCAGCCTGAGGAAGAGCCGCTTCAATCTGCTCCGTAAAAGCTGTCGTTTCTCCGACAAAGGTGACTGATTGGTTAGCAGCACCAGCTATTTCCAAAACCTCTACCAAAGGTAGATGGGCTTCCGGCCGTACAGCCTGACCAGACTGGTAAAAGCCAGCATAGACATTATTGCGGCGGGCATCCATGATGGGAATGACCAAGCCTTCTACCCGCTCTGGGACTAAAGCCAGCAGACTAGACACACCGACCAGCTCAATCTTGAGGGTATGCGCTAGAGTCTTGGCTGTCGCCACCGCAATTCTCAGACCTGTGTAGCTGCCTGGACCCTGAGCAACTACGATACGATCCAAATCTGTCGGTTTCATGTCCAGACTATTCATCAGAAAATCGATAGCTGGCATAAGGGTAATGCTATGATTTTTCTTGATATTGAGCGTCACCTGTCCCAAGACCTTCTTATCCTGCAAAAGGGACAAGGACAATGCTTTATTGGACGTATCCATCGCTAAAATGTTCATCATTCTTTTCCTTACTCGATTGTTTGCCTCTTATTATACTATAAAAGCAGCCACAAGCATAGACTCAGATTAGAAAAGCCCCCAATAAGTCAAGAAATTCCAGAAAAAGCTTTCAAGATTTTTCTGACTTCCAGCTTTTACTATTCCCTTATTTTATGTTATAATCATTATAATTGTAACGAATCAGGATTAATCTACTACTCAGAATTGAATAAAAGAGAACAGCTAATCAGCTGTTGTTTTCTGCAGGTTAATCATGAAAATATGAAAGGAAATGTAATGATTTACAAAGTTTTTTATCAGGAAACAAAAGAGCGCAGTCCGCGCCGTGAAAAAACACGTGCCCTTTATTTAGAGGTGGAAGCAGCAAATGAATTAGAAGGCCGCATTCAGGCTCGTAAGTTAGTCGAAGAAAATACCCCTTACAATATTGAATTTATTGAGCTCTTGTCTGACAAACACCTCAAATACGAAAAAGAGTCAGGCACTTTTGAATTGACGGAGTTCTAACCCATGGCATATACCTTAAAACCCAAAGAAGTTGGCGTTTTTGCGATTGGTGGGTTAGGCGAAATCGGTAAAAACACCTACGGGATTGAATACCAAAATGAAATCATCATAGTGGATGCCGGTATCAAGTTCCCAGAAGACGACCTGTTAGGGATTGACTATGTCATTCCCGACTACTCTTATATCGTGGAAAATATTGACCGCGTAAAAGCTGTCCTCATCACCCACGGGCACGAGGACCATATCGGCGGTATTCCTTTCCTGCTCAAGCAAGCCAATGTTCCTATCTATGCGGGTCCTTTGGCCTTGGCCCTCATTCGCGGCAAGCTAGAAGAGCATGGACTTTTGCGCGATGCCAAGCTCTATGAAATCAATCAAAACACAGAACTGCAGTTCAAGCATCTGAAAGCTACTTTCTTCCGGACAACCCACTCTATCCCTGAACCCTTGGGAATTGTCATTCATACGCCGCAGGGTAAGATTGTCTGTACCGGTGACTTCAAGTTTGACTTTACACCAGTCGGTGAGCCGGCAGACTTGCACCGTATGGCTGCTCTGGGCGAGGAAGGCGTTCTCTGCCTCCTATCTGACTCGACCAATGCTGAAGTTCCAACCTTTACCAATTCCGAAAAAGTGGTCGGACAGTCTATTATGAAGATTATCGAAGGCATTAATGGACGGATTATTTTCGCTTCCTTTGCCTCTAATATCTTCCGTCTTCAGCAAGCCGCAGATGCTGCTGTCAAGACCGGTCGTAAGATTGCGGTCTTTGGCCGCTCCATGGAAAAGGCTATTGTTAACGGGATTGAGCTGGGCTATATCAAGGTTCCCAAAGATACCTTCATCGAGCCAAATGAACTCAAGGACTATCCAGCTGGCGAAGTGCTGATTATGTGTACCGGAAGTCAGGGTGAGCCGATGGCAGCCCTGTCTCGGATTGCCAATGGTACCCACCGCCAGGTTCAGCTGCAGCCTGGAGATACGGTCATCTTCTCATCCAGTCCTATCCCTGGTAATACGACCAGCGTTAACAAGTTGATTAACATCATTTCCGAGGCTGGTGTAGAAGTGATTCACGGTAAGATTAACAACATCCACACCTCTGGACACGGTGGCCAGCAAGAGCAGAAACTCATGCTTCGCTTGATCAAGCCTAAATATTTCATGCCAGTCCATGGTGAATACCGTATGCAGAAAGTCCATGCAGGCCTAGCCGTTGATACTGGAGTACCAAAAGACAATATCTTCATCATGAGCAATGGTGATGTGCTTGCTCTGACAGCTGACTCAGCTCGTATTGCCGGCAGCTTCAACGCTCAGGATATTTATGTTGATGGGAACCGCATTGGTGAAATCGGAGCTGCTGTCCTGCGCGACCGTAAAGACCTGTCAGAGGACGGCGTTGTCCTGGCTGTCGCAACGGTTGACTTTGAGTCCAAGATGATTTTAGCCGGTCCAGATATTCTCAGCCGTGGCTTTATCTACATGCGCGAATCAGGCGACCTCATTCGCCAAAGCCAGCGCATCCTCTTCAATGCCATTCGCATTGCACTCAAGAATAAAGATGCTAGCGTCCAATCTGTCAGCGGCGCTATCGTCAACGCCTTGCGTCCTTTCCTCTACGAAAGTACCGAGCGCGAACCTATTATTATTCCGATGGTGCTTACACCAGATGAAGACAACTAAAAATAAGCTTTGCTAGATTAGCAAAGCTTATTTTTCTGCTTTATTTTTTGTTCGCGAAGCATGCTTGATAATCCAAGCGCAACTCGGATTCAGTTTTTCCTCTTGCCAAGTCCCAATCACCCTCTCAAACTTTTCAGGATCTTCTTTATATAAATCATTCAGATTATTAGCGACACTTTTTTGGATTGATTTATCTGTGTCATCCTTTAGATTTGTCAAAATAGCGGTAAATTCATCAAAATAATCTAAAACCACAGTCTGCTTCTTAGCCCAGGGCAGACGAATCCGCATACACTCGCTGGCTAATCTGCGGACGCGCATATTCTCATCTCGGCTCCACTCTAGCAGTAAATCCATCGTAGCTCTAGGATAATTAGCCAGCAAGGGCCGCATGGAAAATTCTCCAGTAAATCGCTTGGTTAATTCCTTACTGAAGGCTGCACTCAGCTCGAATTCCTGACTTCCGTAAAGTTCTACAAATTTGCCAATTGGCCACAACCAGTATCCTTCTGAAAACATGCCCAAGCCGCCCTTTAACTCTGGACCAAGTATCTGCTCAAAAACCTTCAGAGAATCAGCATAAGAAAACGGCAAGAATTCTTTGATACTCTTGGCCAACAGCTCTTGACGCTGAGTAAATTCCAAAGACTCTAAGTCGCTTTCAACTAGAGACATAAAATGCTGAGCATCAAATTTATCTGTGACTTCTTGCAAGCGACGGCTCAAATCCTTCGCATAAACCAAATCATAATAATCTTTAACCTTTTTTGCCATGATTTTTAAATCCCCTTAACAGACTTCTCACTGCTTCTCTGACTTCTGCTTCTTACTTTTTCTCTGCCAAATCTACATAGAAATTATCAAAGGATTTCAAATTACCATTACTCAAAAATCCTACCTCCTACATATAAATCATTTGCTAAAGACATTGAATTTGGAACTACCTCATTATCTTTTACTAAAAAAGTGACATTCCAAGAAGAATCCTCAATATGATTGAATCTCCCATATACATTAACAATTTCTCCAGCGCCCCACGGTGTTCCGTTGCCAATTTCTTCCCAATTCGTTTCCTCCCAATTAATCTCCACTGACTCAATTTTCGCGTTTTGTGACTTCACAAATTTTTTAATCTCTTCCTCTTGTGACTTTAAATAATCTAGCTGTTTCTCTTTTATGGATTGCAAATTAGCTTTGCCATCTGAAAACAAATTACTCTGTTTTAACATATGTAGACTACCTACTCCAATAACAAGGGCAATTAGTACCAACCAAATGATTTTATATTTCTTCATTCTCTTACTTCTAGACCTTAGAAGTTACATATGCTGTAATGCATGACCGCTGAAAGGGACATGTTAAATCTACATAGAAATTATAACAGATTTTTAAATTACTATCACTCAAAAATCTCTCCTCCTGCTCGTATCGGACTACCTTGCATGATAGAATCGATATCCGCTTTCCCATTTTCTACATCAACTAAAACACTCCAACTCGAGTCTTCGATATGGTTAAATCCTCCAAAAATTCTTATCACTTCTCCTCCTCCCCATGGAGTACCATTGCCTACTTCCTCCCAATTTGTCTGGTTCCAATCCACCTGAACAGATTCAATCTTAGGATTTTGTGACTTGATAAAATTCTTTATTTCATCTTGGTGCTTCTTCAAATAATCCAGCTGCTTTTCTTTTACCGTTTGCAAGTCTGGCTTTTTGGTTATAATTTTATTTAAGCTCTCTTGATTTCCAAGAAAAAAAGCTCCACCAATGATTCCTAGATTTACTAAAGCTATGGCTATTGTTTTCTGCCTTTTCATTTCTTATTCCTTTTAACAGTCATTACCATTATTATAGCACAAAAAAAGAAGCCAAATTGACTTCCATCTATTGAGACTAGCTCAGCTCAATCGTTTGATAAAATGATATTTGGTAATGCCCTTTTGCGGGACATCTGCTAGACTGGCGTAGATTTCATAGCCTTGCTTGATGTAAAAATCCTTGGCCTGATAAGATTTAGTGGACAAGGTAATGCTAGTTACTCCAGCTTCTGCAGCCTTTTCTTCTAATTCTGCCAGCAGACTGGCTCCCAAACCTTTTTTCTGATGTTCTTTATCCACCACCAAAGCCTTGATATGAATGTTTTCCAACACCTGTTGGGCATGGAGCAAGGCAATTAACTGGCCATCTTCCTCCCGCCTTAAATAATAATCTTGAGGTTCAAGTTTTTCAAACATATCTGGACCAAAATAGGCTTCATATTGCTCATCAAAAACTCGCTTAATAAAATCATGAAATTTTTCCATCTTTCTCCTCCTCCATGAAAAAGCAGGGGATATGCCAATCCTCCTGCTCTAAGTTTAGTATAAATCTAAATAGTTATCCACTTCCCATTGGGAGACAAAGGTTGCATAGCTAGCCCACTCGATACGCTTAGCTTCTAAGAAGCTCGTATAGATATGCTCGCCAAGTGCTGCTTTAACGACTTCGTCTTCTGTTAAGGCCTTCAAGGCATTGTGAAGAGTTGATGGCAAGTCTGTAATTCCAGCTTCCTTACGCTCCTCTGGAGTCATGATGTATATATTCTCTTCAATTGGGGCTGGAGCTTCGATTTTATTTTCGACACCGTGCAGGCCAACTTCCAAGAGAACTGCCATAGCGATATATGGATTGGCCATCGGATCAACCGAACGCAGCTCCAAGCGCGTACCCATACCACGAGAGGCTGGCACGCGCACCAACGGTGAACGATTGCGTCCTGCCCAGGCAATATAAACTGGTGCTTCATATCCAGGAACCAGACGTTTGTATGAGTTGACCGTTGGATTCATGATTGCTGTGTAGTTATAAGCATGGTTAATCAAACCACCCAAGAAATGGTAGGCTGTTTCTGACAGCTGCATACCTTTTGGATCTTCTGGATCGAAGAAGGCATTATTTCCGTCTTGATCAAAGAGGGACATGTTACAGTGCATACCAGATCCCGCAATGCCAAACTTAGGCTTAGCCATAAAGGTTGCATACAGACCGTGCTTACGAGCAATAGTTTTCACAACCAGCTTAAAAATCTGAATCTTATCACAAGCTCGAAGAACTTCATCATACTTAAAGTCAATCTCGTGCTGGCCGACTGCGACCTCATGGTGACTAGCTTCTACTTCAAAGCCCATCTTGGTCAGGACATTGACGATTTCCCGACGAGTATTGTCTGCCAAATCTGTCGGCGCCAAGTCAAAATAACCGCCCTTGTCATTTACTTCCAGCGTCGGATCGCCATTTTCATCCAGCTTAAAGAGGAAAAACTCTGGCTCTGGGCCAAGGTTAAAGGACTTGAATCCCAGCTCTTCCATATGCTTGAGGGCACGCTTGAGGTTGCTGCGAGGATCTCCTAGAAACGGTACATGATCCGTCGTATAAACATCACAAATCAGACCCGCTACACTGCCGTTTTCATCTCCCCAAGGAAAGACTGTCCAAGTATCCAGATCAGGATAAAGATACATATCTGATTCATTGATACGGACAAAACCTTCAATGGAAGAACCATCAAACATGGCTTTATTGGATAAGACCTTGTCAAGCTGTTCATCCGTGGCAGGAATTTCCACATTCTTCATAGTTCCTAAAATATCAGAGAACATAAGACGAATAAAGGTAACATTTTTCTCTTTTACTTCGCGACGGATATCAGCTGCTGTAATAGACATTAAATTTCTCCTTGTAATTCAAACAAAATAGCTATGGTCGACGCATCTGACCAAAGGTTGGCAGAGAAGAAGCAAAACGGCCTTGCTGCAAGATGTCATGATGCAGGGCACGGCGGACATCTTTGTCACTAATGGTCTTGCGGGACTTGGCTTCACGCTCAGCATATTTCCTCTTAATCGCAGCGATATTATGGCCTTCCGAAATATAATCTTTAATTTCTAAAAGACGGTCCATATCATTCAAAGAATACATCCGACGATTGCCCTCATTCCGAGCAGGGGTAATCAGATTCTGGTCTTCATAATAACGGATCTGACGGGCAGATAGGTCCGTCAGTTTCATAACACTGCCGATGGGAAAGACTGCCATGTTTCGGCGAAACTCTTTTTCCTTCATTCAAATTCCTCTCTACGCACTATTATAGGACGAAATAAATCTTATGTCAAGAAATAATGTCATATTTTCTTACACAGATTTTATTTTTTCTTTTCAAAGATGGTTCGCAGCCGATCTATATCAGAATTTACCAGAATCGCAACAAAGACTCCCATGAAGGTTTCAAAGATTCTGGCAAAGACATACAAGATGGTATCTTCCGGCCGAATGGATAGCGTAATAATAAGCATAGCAGATACTCCGCCAATGACTCCAGCCTTATTGTTCATGGCGACATTGGTCATGATTGTCAGCATGGTACAGACCGGCACCAAAAGGAGGGTAACCCAATACTGCTCCTTAAAGACACTATTGACAATGAAAAATAGCAGAGCGTAAAAACCACCGATGCTGTTTCCCAAGATTCGCGATGTTCCGAAGTGGACACTCTTATCAAAATCCTCACGAAGACTAAAGACTGCCGTCAAAGCACCGATTTGCAGGCCTTTCCAACCAAAAAGCCCAAAGAGCAATAGGATGATGAAAACAGCTAGACCGGTTTTAAAGGTACGCATGCCCAGACGAAATTTCGATTTATCAAACTTGTACTTATTGAAATAACTCATTAGTCTCCTTCCAGGAAATCCTCCCTCTCTTCATTTTAACATATTTCGCCTCAAAAAAACTCTTTCTGCTCAGGACTTTTCCCGCACAAAGAAAAAGCCCTATCAGCTACCGCATCAAGAGCTATCGACTATTTAAAAACTGAGACATTATCAGGCCCAGCCTCGTTTTTATTATCTTTAGTTTGGATAAATGTAGGTAACTCCACCCATAAATTCATTCGGATTAAAGTAGCCACGATAATTGTTAATCTGCTTTTGGCGATTGTAGTTCGCTTCCAAGACCTGGATAGAGCTGTCGCTTTGCACATCTGTCACATAAGCAACATGTCCGTATTCGCCACCATCCCAAACTGCAATAGCACCTGCTACTGGGACATTTCCTGTTGCATAACCCTGAGCACCAGCATTGATCGCCCAAGTATTAGCATTGCCCCACCAGTTGCTTGCCCAAGGAGCCATTTCTTTCACGCCCCAAGTACATTGGCCGATTGGGTAAGAATTGCCATAGTCAGTTGGCGTATTTAAGACAACATCTTCAGTATCAGATACCAAAGCAGCATCACTTGTCGCTTCATAAGCTGGAGCGCTGTAAGGATTGTATATCTGAGCCAAAGCAGTGCCATTTACTTGCAACACATCTCCTGGGTTAATCGTATCAAAAATTGTCTTTCCATTATTGGCAGCAAGTTCGTAAGGATTCATTCCATTGGCACTAGCAATGGCAAAAAAAGAGTCCCCTTGCTGGACAACATAAGAATCTGCATTGACAGCTTGAGCGCCGATTGTCGCCAAAAAAGCTGTAGAAGTTAAACCAAGAGTTGCTTTAGCAAATGCTTTTTTCATAACTGTTTTTCTCCGTATAATTTGATGATAAAAAAATCATACCTTATTTACATGTCAGTTTTTTTAGAGTTATATTTTTGTCATGTTACAAATGATTTAGACTTTTGCTACATGAGATTTTCCAGTATTTTTAAAGATAAAAAGGCTAGGGATTCCCTAGCCTCATCTAGTATCAGTCTTCTTTACCTTTCAATTTTCCTAGACCTAAAGCACCAATAATGGCTGCTAAACCTAGATATGGCAGATAGACTGCATCTTTGGCTCCCGTTTCTGGCAGAAGAGAAACAGGAATCTTTTTAGCTGCTGGAGTTTGATTGGCTCTTCTTGGATCGTTTACATCTGAAACAAGCAGATGCTGTGCCTTAGGAGTGACTGTTGTAACTGTATTTGAAGCATAGACCACACGATTGACGGTATTGATGTAGGTATTTTCAAAAGTACCCGCAGCAATACGCTTCATCTGTAGATAGGTTTCAGCCTGAAAAGCTGAATCCAGAGAAATGGTCTCTAAGAATTCTTCCTTGAAACGAATAGAAATCAAGCCTTTCTCAAGATCAATATTCGCAGCTGTATACTCAGTCAAGTCTGTACTAGCCTTTATCACCTTACCATCTTTGAGCGTGATGTCTACTTTGGCAAAGGTTTTGTAAGCACCCGTGTACTCATCGCCTCGTTGATCATAATCATCCACAAAGCTATAGTCTGTCAACTCTTCAGAGTGGTTAGCAGGGATTAAGCCGCCGATGAGACGGTAGTTAAAGTGCCGTCCCAAAGTCAGTTCCTTGCCATCCAAGTTTTCTGCACTTGTCGGATCAAGGCTTAGGGTAATATCTTTTTCAGGACTGATCTTAGGAACATTGTTGACGACTACGTCTGTCGCATAACCATTTCCAAAGTCAATTTGATAAGCCCGATTCTCGAATTTACCGCCTGTGCGGCCCACTCCTTCTTTGACAGTCATAGGGCTTGTTATCGTCAAGGACTTACCTGTTACGACATAGTGGTCATAAAAGGCTTGGGCATCGTCTGCTGCAAAGAGTTGGAAAGAACCTTTAACAGTGATATTCGCCTTTTGAAGGAGCTCTCGAACTGCTGCAGGGGCTTTTTCAAGGCTCTCGTAGTGGGTCACTGTCACACCTGCTACAGCCTTGCCATCCGCATCTACTAGCTTGACTAATTCCGGACGAAGTTCAAGTGCTTCTTCCGGATAGTCATCTACATAGTAGAAACCTTTTTGAATCGTGCTCTTAGATGACTTGTTACCCTTATACTGATCCAAATCCCAAGTCAGCTCGTAGTAATTGGTCGAACCAGCCAAGACTTCCTTACCATCAATCACCAATCCTGCCTTGTTTTTATTGACCTTGGTTGGCTTGATGTAATTATTGCTTGGATTGTCTGAATCATCAGGCTTGCCTGGCGTGGTCACGCGTACTACGTTTGAGCTGACACCATAGGCATCATTGACTGTCAGGGTGAAATTATTAGTATAGGTTGCGCCATCGTTGAGCACTCGGCCGACTACTGTTGGAAAGAGCGTAGCAACTTCTTTGGTCGTATCTGCGTTATAAGTAGCTAAGGTTGCTGCATTTGCTTTAAATGTCACTGTGTGGCTAGCCTTATCATAGCTGACGTCAAAACCTGCACTAGCAGCTTTTGTTGCTGCTAAGTCAACTTCATAACCACTTGGCAGTGGATCAGCAATGACAAAAGAAGTCGTCTCACTGCGTCCGGCTGGAAGAGCTTCTGTCTTTAAGGCAAACTGAACGACGGACTGCTTAGCCACTAGAGTCTTATCAATATTGGTGCCTTGGTCATTTTGAATCTCTTTATTAATCTGCGGTTGAGATTGCAAGAGATGATAATGATAATGCACAGTCGGAGCTACGGGCGCTGCTGGCTCTTTTTGATAAACAGGCTCTGCTGGTGAGGTTGGCAGCGGGCTATAAGTTGGTTCTACCGGCTTATTAGGCTCCGGTGTATCTGGAGTAGGAGTTGGCGCTTCCGGCTCCTTCTCATAAGTCGGTGCTGCCGGAGGGGTTGGCTCTTTTTCATAGGTCGGTTCTACCACTGCTGGCCGGACAGTTTTTTCTACTTCATAGCTTGGCTCAGAAGGCTTACTAGGCTCTGGTGTTTCCGGTGTACGTGTCGGTGGCGTCGGTTCTTTTTCATAAGTCGGTGCTGCCGGAGGTGTTGGAAGAGCCTTCGGTGTTGGTGTAGTTGGAGCTGGCTCCAAAGGCTTAAGCGCTTCTTCACTTGGCGCTGCAGGAGCTGTAGGAGCTACTGGCGCTTCCGGTTCTTCTACTGTGATGATTGGCAGATCAGTCGCTCGAACATCACCATTAATCGCAAACCAAATATTTGGTTTCTTAGGAGCTAGTTTGTCAGCCCTACGTGGATCAGTAGCCTCTGGCTGGCCTAACACTTCAGAAGAGGAAATCGTTCCAATCGTCATGCTGTTGGTTGTACCAGAAATTTCCACCGCTCCTGCCCCATACCATGAGTTAGGAGCATCTGTAGTGTCCCAGCCTGAGTCTGGCTGAGCATTCTTATACATGGTAAAGCGAGATCCGCCAACTCCTTTTTTGAAGTTTTCAGACTCAGTCGCATAGATTTGGCCGTTCTTTTCACCAACTGATGAACCCGAAATCTTGTTGAAAGTTCCGGTATAATCTTTGGCCATTTCGATAGAATTAGCTTCACGGTTGAGGGAAGCCACGGACATCAAAGCCTGATCAAAATTAATAGGTTGGCCTTTATCATCATAAAAGACAAATTCCGTCTTCACAAAGAGAGAGGTTGCATCTTCAAAATTTCCTGTATAAGCTGAAGCAAAAACTCCCATTGTCGGGTCTTTAAAAATACCTAACCAGGCCTTATCATTGCGGAATTGAGAACTTGGATCAAGGGTATAAGTATAGACAATTTTAGAAACTTTTTTCCCTCGATAATAAGTCCCCTGGAGATTTGTATAGGTTGCTGTAGCAGACTCACCACGACGCAACAAGACAGAAGACCATTCAGTTGGCCCTTTACCGCTTGTTACGTTAGAACTGTAGCCTGCATACTTGCCAACTGTACCAAAGCTTTCCTGCTGGTTGGTCTGATAGTTGGCATTTTGAATATCTGTTACTTTGAAGTTGTCCAGTTGGAAGAATTTCTTAGAAAACTCTGCAGTATTCTTTACAGCGGCTTCCATACCAGCATAGCTGACAAACTCACCAGTTGTAGTCAGTGACAAATTAGCATTAGGTTCTGATTTGAAAACCAGGCTTTGCGCAATTGGACGGCTCAAATGCCCGTCTTCAGTCTTCTTTGTTTCTGCAAGAGCCAGTCCAGCCTTAATCTTGGCCTGTTCAGCATCATATTTAGCCTTATCTTGCTGATACTTGGCTAATTTTGTGTTATAGACAGCCAAATCAGCATTATACTGGGCCAACTGAGCTTGATAGTTTGCTTGGGCTTGAGCATTACGCTTCTTGATTTCTTCATTTTCAGCTGCTATAGTGGCATTCTTAGCTTGATTCTCTGCTAGCTTTTGCTCATATTCTTTTTGAGCTGCTGCATTTTCAGCTTCAATTTGAGTCTTTTTCGCTTCATAAGCTGCTAAATCTGCTTCATATTGAGCTTTTTTATCTTGATTTTCCTTTTGGATACGGGCCAATTCTGCCTGATAATTTGCCTGAGCCGCTTGATATGCCGCTTCATTATCAGCATTGGTCTTTCGGACAGTTGCTAAATCTGTTTGATATTGGACAAGTGCTGCCTCGTAGGCCGCTTTTGCAGCCGCATTCCGCTGTTTAATAGCTTCATTATCAGCAGCAATCTTAGCATTTGCAGCTTGAGTATCCGCTAAAGCTTTTTCATACCGTGCCTTAGCCGCCGCATTCGCCTTCTGAACGCGATCCAGCTCACTTGCATAAGCCGCCAGAGCTGCATCATAATTAGCCTTTGTTTCCGCATTTAGTTTTTGAACACGAGTCAACTCTGAATCATAGGCCGCTTTAGCTGCTTGGTAGGCTGCCGCATTATCTGCGTTGGTCTTTTGAATCGTTGCTAAATCTGTTTTGTATTTACTAAGGGCAGCTTCATAATCTGCTTTCAGCTGAGCATTTTCTGCTGTAATCCGAGCTACTTCTGCCTGATGAGCAGCTAAATCTTTAGCGTATTGTTCCGCTGTCGCTTTGTTTTCTGCTGTAATCCGAGCTACTTCCGCCTCGTAGGCTGATACTTTTTCTTTGTACTCCTTGACCTTGGCATCAATCTCGGTTACCTGCGCTTGATAATCTGCTGCAATCTCCGCTTTTTTGTCTGCAGTTTCTTGAGCAGTCTGAGCTACTCCTTTGTCAAAAGCTGGGTCTTTGACTACTGTCAGGCCTGCTTCTTGAGCCTTTTTGACACTTTCATCTAAACCTGCTGTTGGAACAGTCACTGTCACACCGCCATCTGCCTGACCTGCTCGCGCCTGACTCTCTTGAGATGCCTGACTGGCTGGCCCTTGAGCTTGAGGCAGATTGGTCGCTGCATTTCCAGTACCTACTATTTCAGTATTGACAGGACTATTGGTATCAGATACTACTTCATCTGCTCTTGCTTGTATCGTTGACGTTAAAAAAGCCGCACCTAGAACAGCACCGCATAAAGTTTTAACAGCCTTGTTTTTCCGAAAACCAAAAACTTCTTTTTTCTTCATTTTTCTCCTCTCCCTGCAAACTTTTACAGTCTGCAGTTTTCCCAAACCCTCCGAAAATCAAAAAATAATTGAAACCTCCTATTGGAAGCTCCATTCTCATTTTGACTATCTGTAAGCATCAGAATACATACCTTTATCCTATCAAGTTTTCCCTTGTTTTGCAAGCATTTTTTCCTCAGTTTATTTACCTTTTTTGGACATTAATTGTATAATGTCTATTTATGATTTTCTCTTCCCTCTCCGTTCCACAGATTTTACGTAAAAAAGAAAGGACCAGTCTTTACTAGTCCTTCTCTTATTATAGTTTTATAGAATATTAAATATTCTAGGTTTACTGCTTATTTTTCAGTCAGTGCTGCAAGTCCTGGTAATACTTTACCTTCAAGGAGTTCCATTGATGCTCCACCACCAGTAGAAATCCATGAGAACTTGTCTGCACGGCCAAGGTTGATGGCTGCGGCAGCTGAGTCACCACCACCGATGATTGATTTTACGCCAGGTTGTTTCACGATAGCGTCCATAACACCGATTGTACCAGCTTGGAAGTCTGGGTTTTCAAATACACCCATAGGGCCATTCCAGACAACAGTTTTCGCACCAGTCAACGCTTCATCAAATTTAGCGATAGATTTAGGACCGATATCCAAACCAAGGAAGCCTGGATCCACTGCTTCACCTTCAGTGTCTTTCACTTCAGTGTAGTCAGCAAATGCGTTTGCTTCTTTAGAGTCAACTGGCAAGATCAATTTGCCGTTTGCCTTTTCAAGAAGAGCTTTTGCAACATCCAATTTGTCTTCTTCTACAAGTGAGTTACCGATTTCGATACCTTGTGCTTTGTAGAATGTGTATGTCATACCACCACCGATAAGGACTTTATCAGCTTTTTCAAGCAAGTTTTCGATAACACCGATCTTGTCAGATACTTTTGAACCACCAAGAATGGCTACGAATGGACGTTCTGGAGTTTCAACAGCTTCTTGGATGTAGGCAATTTCGTTTTCAAGAAGGAATCCAGCAACAGCTTTTTCAACGTTACCTGAGATACCTACGTTAGATGCGTGTGCACGGTGAGCTGTACCGAATGCATCATTTACAAAGATACCATCTCCAAGAGATGCCCAGTATTTACCAAGTTCTGGATCGTTTTTAGATTCTTTCTTGCCGTCAACATCTTCAAAACGAGTGTTTTCAACCAAAAGAACTTGTCCATCTTCAAGAGCATTGATAGCCGCTTCCAATTCAGCACCACGAGTGACACCTGGGAAAACAACATCTTGACCCAATTTAGCAGCCAAGTCTGCAGCTACTGGTGCAAGTGATTTACCTTCTTTGTCCGCTTCTTCTTTGACACGTCCAAGGTGAGAGAAGAGAATTGCGCGACCGCCTTGCTCAATGATGTATTTAATAGTTGGAAGAGCAGCAGTGATACGGTTGTCATTTGTAATCACTCCGTCTTTCAATGGTACGTTAAAGTCTACACGAACGAGGACTTTTTTACCTTTCAAATCAACGTCTTTAACAGTAAGTTTTGCCATGTTACAAAAACTCCTTTTCATATTTTATACGCAACTATTATATCATATTTTCCAAAAGTTTTCTTGATATAAGGAAAATTTTCACAAAAAAGAAGTGCCGCGCACTTCTTTCTCTCAAACTTTGGAATTAGAGAATGGGAAGAGGGGCTCTGAACTCATTCAGACAATCGTTAAAGCTGGATTTTTCTCTAGATTTGACAACTCAAAAAGCCAGTAAAATTACTGACTTCATTGATTTCCATTGTCAAATTGCAAAGACTTGCCCTACTGCATAGGTGACTGCCATGGTTAAAAGACCGATTACGAGGTTGCGAATCATGGCATTTTTGAGCGGTGCTTTGCCCAATCTTGCGCTGGTATAGCCTGTTCCCAAAAGGGCCAAGGCCACGATTAGAACGGTTGCCCAGATACGGACGCTGGCTGGAAGCAGGATAATGGTAATCATAGGAAAAAGCGCACCAACAGCAAAGGCTAAAAAGCTTGATACGGCAGCATGCCAGGGATTAGTGAACTCCTCAATCTCGATTCCATATTTTTCCTGCACCAAAGCCTCCAACGGATCCTGGAGAAAAGCCCGATTAGTCATGAGTTGGGCAGAAGTCTCACACTCGCCATTTTGAACATAGGCAGCATAGAGAGACTGCCTAGCGATCTCGGGATTCTTCTCTAAAAGCTCTCGCTCTCTGGCAACAGCAGCTTCCTCTGTATCCTTTTGAGTAGAAACAGAAACATACTCTCCACCAGCCATAGAAAAGGCACCCGCAAAGACTGCCGCTAAACCAGACAGAAAGATAATCCAGACATCGTCCGTCGCACTAGCCACCCCAATAACTACACCTGCTATGGAAATAATGCCGTCATTAGCTCCTAAAACCCCAGCCCGCAAGATATTCAGCCGACCGCTAAAATTTGTATCAATTTTATGTTCTTCCACTATTTAAATTTTCTCTTTCTTTTTATTTATAATGATTATAAATAAAACCTAGAACTAATACAAGAGAAAATCGAAAAATGAGAAAAGTTCTACTATTTAAGAGAAGAAAAGTATTGAAAAAAGAGCCGTTTTAAACGACTCCTCTCTAAATTCACTATAATGATGTAACAAACTAATTATTTCACCACAATATTAACTAGTTTATTTGGAACACTAATAACTTTTACAACTTCTTTGTCGGCAATTTCAGATTTAATTTTCTCATCTGCAAGGGCAATTCCCTGCAGTTCCTCACGGCTCAGGTCCTTAGCTACAACTAACTTAGCACGAACTTTACCCTTGATTTGAACTACGATTTCGACCTCTGCCTCAACCAGTTTGCTTTCGTCATAAGTTGGCCAGGCTACGTAGGAGATGCTCTGGTCTGTTTGAGCTACTGACTGCCAGAGTTCTTCAGCCAAGTGCGGTGCAAAAGGCGCCAGCAATTGAATGAAACCTTTAGCATATTCGACATAGAGTTTTTCTTCCTTGTTGGCTGCATTGACAAAGATCATGAGCTGGGCAATGGCAGTATTGAACTTGAGCTCCTCAATCTGCTCTGTGACAGACTTGACTGTTTCATGGTAGACCTTGTCCAAAGCTCCGCTAGTTTCAGAGACAAGCTCCTTAGAATTAAGAAGTCGATAAACCCGATCAAGGAACTTACGACTGCCTTCTAACCCTTCCTCGCTCCAAGCGATAGACGCATCCAGTGGCCCCATGAACATTTCATAGACACGCAATGTATCAGCGCCATACTGCTCCACTACATCATCTGGGTTGACTACATTCTTCAGAGACTTAGACATCTTAGCAGGCGCCTGCTCCAGCTCTTCTCCTGTTTCGATGTTGAAGAAAGAACCATCTCGTTTTTCCACCTTGTCTGTCGCCACTAAAGCACCACGGCTATCACGGTAGCTAGTCCCCAGAATCATTCCTTGGTTAAAGAGTTTTTGGAAAGGCTCTTTGGTCGGAACCACTCCGATATCATAGAGGAATTTGTGCCAGAAGCGAGCATAGAGGAGATGGAGCACAGCGTGCTCTGCACCACCGATGTAAATGTCAACTGGAAGCCAAGCCTTGAGCAGCTCTTCGTCTGCTAATTTCTCATTATTGTGCGGGTCAATGTAACGCAGGTAATACCAGCTGGAACCAGCCCATTGAGGCATGGTGTTGGTTTCGCGGCGTCCTTTGACCCCATCTTCCCGAGTCACTTCCAGCCAGTCAGTCAGATTGGCCAGAGGACTTTCACCGGTACCAGAGGGGCGGATATCTTTGGTTACAGGCAGGACAAGCGGCAGTTCATTTTCAGGAACAGCCGTTGAAGTCCCGTCTTCCCAATGAATGATTGGAATCGGCTCACCCCAGTAGCGCTGACGGCTAAAGAGCCAGTCGCGCAGACGATAGGTGACTTTTTCATTTCCGACACCTTCTGCTTCCAGCCAAGCAACCATCTTGTCGATAGCGGCAGCCTTGTCCAAGCCATCTAGGAAGCCCGAGTTAATATGCGGACCGTCTTCTGTGTAAGCAGCATCAGCAACATTGCCACCCTCTAGAACCGGAATAATCTCCAAGTTAAACTGCTTAGCAAACTCCCAGTCGCGCTCATCATGCGCAGGAACAGCCATGATAGCACCTGTTCCGTAGCTTGCAAGCACATAGTCGGCAATCCAGATGGGGATTTCCTTTCCGTTGACTGGATTGATGGCATATGCGCCTGTCCAGACACCAGTCTTATCCTTAGCCAAATCAGTCCGAGCAAGGTCAGATTTGAGACTGGCTGCATGTTTGTAGTCTGCAACTGCTTGAGCTTGTTCGGCACTTGTAATGGCATCAACGAGAGCATGCTCCGGAGCCAAAACAGCATAGGTCGCACCAAAAAGGGTATCCGGACGAGTCGTAAAGACGGTGAAGTCCTTGTCTGTGCCCTTAATCTTGAAGGTTACATTGGCACCGGTTGACTTGCCGATCCAGTTGCGCTGCATATCCTTGATAGATTCTGGCCAGTCCAATTCCTCCAAGTCATTGAGCAGACGTTCTGCATAGGCTGTGATTTTCAGCATCCACTGACGCATGGGTTTGCGGACAACTGGATAGCCACCGCGCTCAGATGTACCGTCTGGCAGAACTTCCTCATTGGCAATAGCCGTTCCCAGCTCTTCAACCCAGTTTACTGGTACCTCAGCTTCATAAGCCAAGCCTTTTTCGTAAAGCTTGGTAAAAATCCACTGGGTCCACTTGTAGTAATTAGGGTTAGTTGTATTAACCTCCCGATCCCAGTCATAGGAAAAGCCAAGAGCGTTGATTTGACGCTTGAAGTTGGCGATGTTTTCTGATGTAAAGTCAGCCGGGTCATTGCCTGTATCCATGGCGTATTGCTCAGCCGGCAGACCAAAGGCATCCCAGCCCATAGGATGCAGGACATTATAGCCCTGAGCCCGCTTGTAGCGGCTGAGGATATCTGTCGCCGTGTAGCCCTCCGGATGCCCTACATGGAGCCCCGCTCCTGATGGATAAGGAAACATATCCAGCGCATAAAAGTTAGGCTTGTCCTTATCCGTACCTGTCTTAAATGTATGGTGCTCTGCCCAGTATTTCTGCCACTTGGGCTCGATTTCTTTGTGATTATAATAAGCCATTCTTTTCTCCATTTTTTGTACTGTTTCTATTATACCATTTTCAAGGGATTTTGAAAGACGGAATTTCATGACTGCCAGACACATCAGACAAGGGAGCTCTCCACCAAAAAACAAGCCACGCTGTCAGCCCTATGGTTGAAAGGTGGCTTGTTTTGTATTTTACTTTTGTTTATCCAAATCCCTGACATATTGGTCGACTGCTAAGATGGCACCTGCAATGTCAGAAGCTGAAATCTCAAATGGCATCTGATGAATGGTTTCGCCCTCAATTGTCGCTTGCTGACCAACTTTGAGCAAATCTTCATAGCTGGCATTTTCTAAATGCATTTCTTTCAGAGTTGTCGGCATACCAATCTTTTGATAGAAGCGAATATATTTTTCCAATTCTTCTTTAGGTCTGTTTTCTAAGAAGAGCTGGGTCAAGGTTCCATAGGCAACTTTTTCGCCGTGGGTCAGGTGATGAATATCGCCTGTGAGAGCTGTAAAGCCGTTGTGGATAGCATGGGCTGCTGCTAAACCTCCGCTCTCAAAGCCGACGCCGCTGAGAAGGGTATTGGCTTCAATAATATTTTCCAGAGCTGGAGTCACGACTTTCGCTTCGCAGGCCGCGATAGCCTGCAGGCCATCTGCAAACAGTGTTTCTTCACACTTCTTCGCAATCGCTACACCAGCCAAACTCTGTCTTTGTCCCAGCATGGTAGTGCCATTTTTCTGCTGGACAGCACGCGCCTCTACCCAAGTCGCTAAACCATCTGCAATCCCAGAAGCCAGAAGCCGTTTTGGCGCTCCAGCAATCACTTTCGTATCCACCAAGACTAGTTCGGGGTTTTTACTATAGAAAATGTACTTTTTAAAGGCTCCATCTTCTGTATAGATAACAGAAAGTGCTGAAGTTGGGGCATCTGTAGAGGCAATGGTTGGCGCAATGACCACAGGACGTCCTAGTATGTCTGCAATCGCCTTCGCACTGTCAATGGTTTTTCCACCGCCTAAACCAATAACCAAGTCTGCTCCGTCTTTTTCAGCCAGAGCAACGACCCGATCAATTTCAGCATCAGAAGCTTCTCCATTAAAAGCGACATGCAGCACATGAAAGCCATAACGTGTAAGGTAGTCATTGAATTTCTCCCCAACAATCTGGTAAACCACATCATCACAAAGCAAGACTGGATGGCTTCCTAATTGAAGAATCTGTTTCGCATTTTCAAACAGAGCATTTTCTCCCTGAATATAACGAGACGGACTTGCAAAAATTTTCATAGAGCACCTCTTTCTTTTTTATAGATAGAGCATTATATATGCCTGTTAAATGTGTTCCTGATTGTGAATTGCTGACCAGTCTGCAGCAAAGTCATCCACTGCCTTAGCGATAGACGGCATGGCAAAGGCTGCTGCAAAGATATCTGGTCCTGCTGTAATGGCTTGGGCTCCATCAGCAAAAGCACGATTGATTTGGTCAACATTCTTAAAGGAAGCTGCCAATATTTTGCTGGCGGAATGATCCCGCTCAATAGCCTGAGCAAGCTGGCTGATGACAGCATCTGAATCGATATTGAGATTTTCCATGCGGTTATAGTAAGGAGCAAGGTAGTCAGCCCCCGCTTCAATGGCTAATAGCCCTTGAAAGGTCGTATAAATGGCTGTCGCTGTAATCTTGTAACCCTCTGCTTTGAGAGTTTTGATAGCTGCCAGCCCAGCCGGTGTGACCGGAACTTTAATGTAGACAGCATCGCCGCATTTTTTTCGAATTCCAGCAGCATCTTTCAGGATGCCCTCATAATCCTTGGCAACAACCTGCACATGGATAGATGGACCTTCTCCTATGATTTCCCGAACGGCACGAATCCGTTCGAAGAAATCTATTTTTCCTTCTTTTTTTGCGATGGTCGGATTAGAAGTCACTCCCGCCAAAGGGAGGACTTCCGACCATTTTTTTATCTCCTCTAAATTTAAGGTATCAAGCATGAATTCCATAAATTGGACCTCTTTTACAATGTGTGCTCCGTACGTCCGATAATATCATCTTGCGTCGCCTTGGAAAGCACATTGAAGAAAGCAGAGTAGCCTGCAACGCGAACAATCAAATCGCGGTGTTTTTCAGGATGCTTCTGAGCATCAATCAAGGTTTCCCTAGAAACGACATTGTATTGGATATGATAGCCATGCAGACGGTTAAAGAATGTACGAAGCAAGGCAATAAGTTTCACTTTATCTTCTTCCTTAGACAGGGTCTGAGGGTTGACTTTTTGATTGAGCAGAACGCCTCCTACGATTTCATCTGTCGGCAATTTGGAAACAGATTTTAATACAGAGGTCGGGCCGTTCTTGTCCATATTGTGGGATGGAGAGCAGCCTTCAGCGAGCGGTGTTCCGGCATTGCGGCCATCTGGTGTCGCCAAGGTACCGCGACCTTGACCTACATTGGCTGAAATAGAAGATGTTCCAGAGTAGCGGATACCGCCAATTGGACCACGGCCATAACGGGTATTTGGATATTTAGCGATTTCATCCACATAAATATCGTAAGCATCTGTCACTAGCTTATCTGCGTAATCATCATCATTACCATATTTTGGTGCATCATGAATCAGCATCTCTTGAATTTCTTTACCACGCTCACCTGCATAGTCTGTTTCAAGTGCATGCCAGAGTTCAGCCGGAGTCAGCCTGCCTTCTTCAAAGACCAGCTTCTTGATGGCCGCCAATGAGTCTGATAGATTGGCAATACCGACTTGAAGACCAGAAATATAGTCATAGACAGCTCCGCCTTCTTTCAAATGCTTACCGCGTCCGATACAGTCATCTGTCAAAGCTGAGCAGAGGATATCCGGTACTTCTCTTTCGAGAGACAGGTCGATAGAATTTTCCACGATGACACTCATGCGGGTCAAATGACGCAAGGTCTTGTCCCAAGCCGTTTGCAGCTCAGCAAAGCTCTTCATATCTTTAAAATGACCGAAGCTTGGCGCAAAGCGCTTGCCAGATGCTGGATCAATACCATCGTTCATAGTGATGAGGAGCACCTTAGGGAAGTTCATGTAGCTCATGCCTGTACAACGGTAGCCCCATTTACCAGGCACAGCAGTTTCCACACAGCCGATAGCACTGTAGTCATATGCATCTTCTTCCAAAACGCCTTTAGCGATAAAGGACGGGATGATGATTTCATCATTATTGAAGGCCGGCATACCGAAGCCAAGCTTCATGACTTCAATACACTCATTCATAAAGCGAGCATCTAGGCCTGCATGATAGCGAACGGTCAGATTCGGCTGAGGAAGATGAGTTTGAGCTACAGATTTCAAGACAAGGTAGGAAAGTGGGTTGACTGCATCTCTCTTATCTCTCGTTTGGCCCCCGATTGTCACATTTTGATAAAGGGGACTGCCCGCAGATGAGAATGTGTGGGCCTGGCTGCGCACTTTATTAATGGTAATCGTCTTAATCCAGAGATTGGTTAAGCGTTCCACAATACTAGCCTCTGTCTCACGACCAGCTTCCAAATCTGCCTTGACATAAGGATACATGTACTGGTCAAAGCGTCCATAAGAGAGTGAATGTCCGTTGGACTCAATCTGAAGGATACACTGGATAAACCAAACAGACTGAACAGCTTCAGCAAAGGTTGATGCTGGCTCGTACGGCACTTTAGAACAAATTCTAGCGATTTCTAAGAGCTCCTGACGGCGCTTAGGCTCTGCTTTTTCAGCCAGCTGATTGGCCAAGGCCACAAAACGCTCCGCATAAGCTTTCACAGCATCTACTACGATGAAAATGGAATCATAGAAGTGGTATTTGTCAATACTAGCCGGATCGGTCAAATCCAAAGCTTCCTTAGCTGCGCGAGCTTTTTCTTCAAAACCTTTCAGCCCATAAGCCAAGAGTTTTTGATAGTTGACCGCCAAGTGGGCGTCCCCAGAGTTCATCTTTCCTTCCATACCAAAGAAGCCAGTTTCCATATAAACCTGAACTTCTTCTGGAAGTAGAGCCCCTGCTCGAGCACGGAGGTTATTGTTTTCCCAGAAAGGAGCGATGCTGCGGAGCTGCTCTTTGGTTTCCTCTGTGATATAGAAGACGTCTCCATCCCGCTTCTCAAAAAGATCTAGTTCATTGAGTACAAACTCTAAAGTATACTCTGGGAAAATAGGCGCATCTTTATTAGATGAAGCCTGATTACCGACAATCATCGTTTCATCTTCGATATAAAGCGTCATATTTTCCAAAATCTCTTTGAGCATGTAAGCACGTTTCAACACATTTGGTTTTTCCTTATGCTTATCATAGGCCTTAGTAGCTAGGACAGCACGCTCCGCGTCAATATAGGGTTTTTTATTTAAAACATCTTCCCTATATTTATTCATCCGCTCTGTTAAGCTGCCAAAATAATCTGTTTTTATTGTTGTTTTTTCTACTTCTTTTACTTGGATCATTTGACTACGACCTTTCTTATGAAATTTAATTTATTTCTTTCGTAACTATTGTAACACGCAAAATTCTAGAATTCAATCATTTATAGGCGATTACTAAATTAAAGATTTTTTGCACATTTGTGCCATCTGAACCAAGAAACTTTTGTGTTTTCATCCAACAAAATCAGATTATTCTTCATTTTCCAATTCGTTATTGTAGGCAATCTTATCCTGAAACTTCACAAATGGGAAATAGACAAAGGCGGACATGGCTAGGATGACAATTTGAATAACTGCCCCTTGCCAGCCAGCGACCATAAAGCCAGAAATGATAGCCGGTGTACTCCAAGGCAAAGTCACACCCGCGAATGGCTGCATAAAGCCAACCGCAATCGCCATGTAGACAATCAAAGCAGCCAAAACCGGAACCAAAACAAAAGGCAGAAACATGACCGGATTCATCACAATCGGAAAACCAAAGACAACTGGCTCATTGACATTAAAGATTGCTGGGAAAGCAGCAACTTTTCCTAGAGCCTTATACTGCTTGGACTTGGCGGCAAAGAGCATGGCCACGACCACTCCAAAAGTGATACCTGAGCCCGATAAGATAAGAAAGCTATCCAAAAATTGCTGGGTCACAATATGAGCGCCTTGACTGACAGACAGCTTATCTGCAGCAAGTAAGGCCTTATTGGCATCTAGATTTGACAGCAGCAAGGCTGTTACGACACCATTGACAACGGACTGCCCATGAACGCCAAACCACCATAAGAAAGAAATGAAGAAAGCAATACCGATAGCTCCATACAGAGAGCCCGTCAGACCTTGCAGAGGCACCTGAATGACATCGTAAATCATCTCAATAAAGGTACCGCCACCAGTCGCTATCTTAGCAATAATATAAACAACCATCGACAGCAAGAAAATAACGAAAGCTGGAATCATGGCTTCAAACTGCTTGGCAATCGCTTGAGGAACCTGCTCTGGCATTTTGATAACAATATGCTTTTGAATGAAAATCGTATAGATACTGCCAACTGCCAGACCAATGAGAATGGCCCCAATGATTCCTTGACCGCCAAACCAGACCTTGGCAATCGCATCTGCAATCGCCTCACCCTTTTCTGGTATGTAGGAGGATTTCAAAAGGATAAAGAAAGAAGAAAGAGACAGCACTCCTGCCGGCAGAGGCTCTACACCGCTGTTCTTGGCATAAGAATAACCAATTGAAAAACAAGAAATCAGCCCCATAATGGCAAAGGTCCCTGAATAAACCTGCATAAACGGTTCTGTCCAGTCAGCCCCAAACACACCAGCAATGGCTTGATTTAGACCTTCAAACGGTAATTGCCCTAAAATCAAGAATAGACTTCCCACAACTGTAAGAGGCAAAATTGCCAACATACCATCTTTTAAGGCGATAATCCCGCGCATATTGACAAACTTCATAATCGGCGCAATGATTTTTTGAGTATCCACTTTAGACATAACGAAGCTCCTTGATTTTAATGTTTATCCAACAAACTCAAAGCGAGGTTTAGCACTTTTTTACCATCTAGCATACCGTAATCAGCCATCGGAATAACTGCAATCGGAGTATGGCAGCTGTCGCAAATAGCTGTAGATTTGTCTAGTGTATAGGCTACCTGCGGGCCCAATAAAGCGACATCCAGATCCGCTGCATAATCAGCCAGCTTAGCCTGAGAGTATGCTTCAATCTCAGCTTCCAGCCCTTTTTCAGCTGCAGCTATCTTCATATTGTTGACCAACATTCCTGTTGAAAAACCTGCCGCGCAAAACAAACCAATCTTGACCATCTTTTCATCCTCCTGATGATTCATTTTTTCCCTTGTAATTCTCTTCTCAAGTCGATGATTTCTTTGATGAGGTTAATCTCTGTAATGCTAGTCATCAAATGATCCTGAGAATGAACAAACAGCGCTGTGATCTCTGTTTTCGTTCCTCCAGCTTCCTGAGCTAGGAACTTGGTCTGCAAGTTATGGGCCTCTAACAGCGCCTTATCTGCAAGCTCAATCTGCTCATCGCATTCTGAAAACTTACCATCTTTAGCTAGTGATAAAGCTTGATAAATATGCTGCTTAGCATCACCAGCGTCTAAGATAAGGCCCATGATAATTTGATCTGCTACAATCATTTCCATATGTTACAACCGCTCCTATCTTTATGATTAACAAAAACTTGTTCTTTTGTTTGAAAGTGAATTGTTTTTGTTTGTAACTAGAATGTATCACCTTTATCTCAGTCCGTCAATATATTATAGAACAAATTAGCTTATTTAATTTTTTTAGCACATTTGTGCAAAAAGACTCCTCCACAAAAAAACAACTCCTATACAGCTGTATTTATCTGCGAATCAAAGGCACTCTATTAGATACGAACGATAAGCAGATTCGACACAAAAAAAGAAGCAGCGGCTATTTGCTTCTACTTCCTCATATATAATATTTTAAGAAACCGAAACTTATTTTTTTATGCGGCTTTCTCAATTTCCTTTGCTATTTTACTTTTCCGCAATTTCCTCTGGAGGATGTATTTCAATAAAACAGCAGGATTCAGACTGTAGGATAATTGCAATTTAAAATAATTCATCCACTCGATGACTGCAAAAAACCAAATTGCTACTGAGATTATAAATGTGGGAAATCCACTGTAATTTAAAATAATTATCAGAGCTCCCACACCCAGTAAAATAAGGTCTAAGAATTTTAGTATCCTGTAAATTTTGCCTGCATATATTTCAGCAAATCCTGGATTGGAAATCCTTTTTATCAAAATCCACCAGAAAACAGTGCCCTGTATCAGAATAAAACTCAGTACAAACAAGGAGAATAAAATAGAAATCAAAGCTCCAGTAGTAAGAATCCATTTTTTGAGCAGGAAAAAATTCATCCAAAATACTAGCACAGCGACTAGCTCCCCTGTGGCTAAACTAGTCAATTTTTGTTTCATCGGCTTTTTCAAATCAACAATCCACCTCCATATATAAGTGCTAGTTTACTATAAAAAATAGAATCCCTGAATTCCGTCTTGGAAATCTATTGCACCTGAAATTCTACTACCATCAAGAAGTGAGGAAGCTGCTATCTCCATCTAGTTCTAGCATTTTTAAAATCGTCGCTTCATCTGTGACCAAGTGATTGACATAGCCAGCTCGCAACACCGCTAAGATAGCAGCAGATTTTTGACTGCCATAAGCAAAGGCTAGACTAAGCGGCACTTTTTTCAAATTTTCCAAAGAGATGGCAATCGTTCGATTTTGCAAAGGCTGGTAGACCATGTCCCCTTTTTTATTAAAGAAGCGACAGCAGATTTCTCCGACTGCGGCCTGGCTCTCTAGAGCAAGAAAATCCTCTGGGGTCAGCATGTCCAACCATTGACGATTTCTCGTGTCAACCTGCCCGCCAATACCAACCACAGCCACATCCAGCTCCTGCCAGCTGCTTTTCAGATCTTCAAAGTATTTAGACGCCAATATTCCATTTGTCAGTTGCTCATTCTCCTGAATAATTGTGGAATTCATAAAACGGCAGTCCCCATGGTATTTTCCAGCCATGCTATAGATGAGGGTGTTCACATGGTAGCGTGCATGGATATGACTCGGTCCACCTGCCAAAGGAAAGAAATGGACATTTGTCAAATGCTTGCTGCTGGAGTGCTCTACTAAAAGGCTCAAGCTCTTTCCCCAAGAAAATCCCACTTTATCATTGTCTTTAATCAGGCTGCGTAGCATACCCGCAGCAGCTTGAGCCAACCTCTCTTCCAAGTCTGCTGGAGATTCATCTACTAAGTTACTGACAATTTCGATTCCCTTGAGCCCGTATTTTTCTTTTACATAGTTTTCCAAATGGAACAAGCGAGTGTCAAAGTCTTCAATCTCAATCTTTACAATGCCCTCTTTTTTCGCTTCTGCCAGCATTCGGCTGATGGTGGTGCGATAAATCCCCGTCTCAGCCGCAATGTCAGACTGGCTTCTTTCTTCGATATAGTAGAGATAAGCAATTTTTGCCAATAGTTTCTTTCTTTCATTTTTCATCTTATCTCCTTCTCTCTGCTAGATTAGAGTCAGCTTAATATCGGCAGCTTTCAAGCGTTCAACAGCCTCTTTAGGAATCGCCTTGTCAGTCACCACTTGGGCAATCTGCTTGAAGCCAAATCTCTTAACCGTTCCTTTTCTGGTGAACTTGCTTGAGTCCGTCAAGACAATCATCCGGTCAGATGCCTCTGACATATACTGTACAACCTCACTCCGCATCAGATCCTTGCCGGTAAAGCCTAGATTTTCATCATAGCCATCTGTTCCGACAAAGGCATGTTCTACATGGAAAAAGCGAATCATTTCCTTGAGAAGAGGCCCTACTGTCACCTGCGAATCTTTCTGAAATTCTCCGCCCAGCAAGATAATTTTACAAGAATCAGTTTGTTTTATATAATCTGCAATAAAATAAGAATTGGTAATAATCTTGACATTCTTCTTCGTTCGGCAGATTTCCTCAGCTAGTAAAGCACAGGTCGATCCAGATTCAATCATAATGGTTTCATTATCCTGAACGATTTTTGCTGCTTCCTGGGCAATTCGGCGCTTGGTATCATAATGAAAGGAAAGTCTGACATTCAGATCATCGCCGCTATTTAAAACAGCATAGCCATGCTCTCTGCGTAGCAGACCTTTGGTTTCCAGCTTATCCAAGTCTTTGCGAATCGTTACTTTGGACACTTTTAAGCGGTCAGATAAAGTATTGACATCGATTCGTTCAAATTCAGATACTAATTTCACAATTTCATCTAAACGTTCCATTCTATCACCTCTGCTATTATTGTAACAAAAGACACCTTAAAAATAAAATAAAAAATACTTTCATTCGTAATTGTTTTTCTTTCTAAAATAAGTTATAATGATTGTATCCAAAGGAGGCCTGAGTATGGAAACAACAAAAGGAATTATTTTCAACATCCAACATTTCAGTATTCATGATGGACCAGGGATTCGTACAACGGTTTTCCTCAAGGGCTGTCCTCTGCGCTGCCCTTGGTGCTCCAATCCAGAATCACAGCAATTCAGACCCGAGCCTATGCTGGATGCTACTACCAAAAAAAGCATCACTATGGGGGAGGAAAGAAGTGTCGAGGAGATTATCAACGAAGTCCTAAAGGACAGAGATTTTTATGAAGAATCTGGTGGCGGCCTAACCTTATCTGGCGGAGAGATTTTCGCCCAGTTTGAATTTGCCAAGGCCATTCTCAAAGCAGCTAAGGAAAAAGGGATTCATACTGCTATCGAAACAACTGCCTTTGTAGAACACGAAAAATTCGTGGATCTCATCCAATACGTTGATTTTATCTATACAGACCTGAAGCATTATAACTCTGTCAACCACCGCAAGGTGACTGGAGTAAAAAACGAATTGATTGTTCAGAATATCCACTACGCCTTCACTCATCAAAAGACGATTGTTCTGCGCATTCCAGTCATTCCAGATTTTAATGACTCTTTAGAAGATGCGGAGAAGTTTGCGACCCTGTTTAATGAACTATCTATCGATCAAGTCCAGCTGCTGCCTTTCCATCAATTTGGCGAAAATAAATACAAATTACTCGGCCGAAAGTATGCCATGGAAGACGTCAAGGCCTTACACCCCGAAGACTTATTTGAATACCAAGATGTCTTTTTGAAGCATGACATTAATTGTTATTTTTAGTCTTTAATTTTCAAACACTAAAAAAACAAGCCACGCTTTCAGCCCTGCGGTTGAAAGGTGGCTTGTTTTGTTTATTCTCCAAACAGTTTGAGTTTGCTTTCAATTTCCTGATAGACCAAGCTGGATTGCATGCCGACAGCTGCAGCGCTGTCGCGACAATACTGGAGTCTGCTAAATACTGCTCAACATTGTAAACAGGGATGATAACACTGATTAATTCCTGAGACATGATAACTCCTATTCTTTTCCTGTCTTTTTATTATACATGATTTTTTAGGTTTGTGAGGTGTTTTTGAAAAATAAGTTTTTAAAGGATAGTTTCCGTTTTTTTTAGACACATTTCAATTTATTGTTCAGTTATTTTGTTTTTACACTTATAAAAATCTTTCGTTCTTTATTTTGTGCTATACTCGAATTAGGGATTTTAAGGGAGATTAGGAAATGTTTGGATTCTTTTTTGTCGCATTCGTGGCTGTCTTTGGCATCGTCTTTTTTATCAGTTATAAGCTACTTGAAGACCGAGAAGATATGGACTCGGATTGGTCGTCCAGCCAAAGCCAAGAGCCGGACTATTTCCAGCAAACCCAGACTGCCCCTTGGGAACTCAAATACAACAAGGGAAAACAGGGAGAGTACCAGCTTGGTCAGGTCTTGAACCAGCTCCATGGCTATAAAAAAATCTTGTATAATCTCTACATCTTCAAAGAAGATGGCACGACCACTGAGATTGATGCCCTGCTGATTCATCCATCTGGGATTTACATTTTTGAATCAAAAAACTACAAGGGCTGGATCTTCGGCTCAGAAAATCAGCAATACTGGACTCAGGTTCTTTCCCGAGGCCGTGGAAAATCTTACAAACATTCTTTTTTCAATCCCATTATTCAAAATAAAGTCCATCTCAAATGGCTCAGCTACTATCTCAACCAATACACGCCAAATCTATATTCTTATATCGTCTTTGGCAATGACTGTCAGCTCAAGGAAATCCATCTACACAGTGACAGGCATAAGGTTATTAAGACCTGGCAAGTGATTGGGGCAATTGACCGGAAGGCCTGCCAAAGTCCAGTCTACCTGTCGCCCGAGCAGATTGACGACCTCTATCGTATGCTCCTGCCCTTGACCAAGCGAAAGCAGGTCGTCAAAGAGCGCCATATTAACAGCATTGCTCAGAATAAACAACGTAGAGAAGCAGAAAAGATCTGTCCTCGCTGCCAGCATGGATTGGTGCTCCGTACAGCAGCCAAAGGTTCTAAGGTCGGTCAGCAATTTTGGGGCTGCTCCAATTTCCCAAGATGCCGCTTTACTCAAAAATACCAAGAGCCTGTCTGCAGTCCGCCCGCTGCGCAAGCACCTAATTTTGGACAGCCTGTCGTGCAAAACCTAACTCAAACACAAAGCAACAGCTAGAAACTGCTGTTGCTTTTTTGTAGATTATTTTTTTCTCTAGCTTGCAAAGCTAAGATTTTTTCTTCAAGCCAAGGAAGCCAGCACCCAGTCCTAAGAGCCCGATTCCAAGCAAATTAGTCAATAGACTGCTTTGGCTGCCAGTCTTAGGCAATTGTTTGGAAGAAGCTTGCTCAAGAGTTAGCTCTTGAGACGCTGCTTGAGGGTCCGTCTTGCCGCTTGCTTTGTAGGTCAGATTTTCCACCTGGCTACTCTTTAGATCAGGCCTTGCAGGGTTTAGCTGCTGGGCTTGATTTTGAGAGGCCTGCTCCATATCGGCCAACGGCACGATACTCTTCATGAACTCATCTTGTGAAATCGCCCTTTCTTCGACTGCATCTTGAATACCAGTGAGGCTGACAAAATAGTAACGAGCCCAATCCTTGGTCAGTCTCTGAATACCAGCCAGACCAGCTCCTGGATACCAGAGCGGCTTACTCACTTCTTCAGCAAATTTCCAGTCACCGCCAACTTGAATACCAAGCTTGGCATCTGGGTCAGATTTTTCAGAAATACGCGCTTCGACAGAAACCAGAACAGCCCGAATGGTCTGAGGATTCGGAATATCACGAGCCTGTTCAGAACCCCAGTGGGCAACCCTATCCTGCTTAGGTAATACCTCAATAGCTGTTCCCCCGCCAGCCAAGGCTTCCTGCCGCGCATCTCCTACGTAGCTGGACATATTCCCCTTGAATTGAGCAACCCATTGAACTCCTTGAGGGTGATCCACAATTTTCTCCCAGACATTGGAGTCCTTCCGGAGCACGAAAGCCTGCATGTTACGAATATCCGCCCAAGCATTGCTGGCCTTATTGTCCGTCATTTCCATCACAACGCCCCAAGGATCAAATTCATTCATCCATTTGCCGCGTTCCTTGTCAAAGACAGCCTGTGCTTCTTCGTCGGTCATCCCTTCGCCTTTATAAGCTAGGTAGTACCAATCAGCCGCTGGGTCATAAGTCGGACGACCGCCTAACACGACGGCTCCGCCATTAAATTGGCCGGGGCCACCATTAGGACCGCGCTTTTGACGCTCCCCATTTTCTTCAACGACATTTTCCTCCGACCAAACCCAGACATCCCCTTGATTGGCCCCCATCTGAGCAATGGCGCGCTGCTTCTGCTCATCGGACATGACCTGACTAGCTGGCAACTCGCTAGCAGCTGATTCGGCCTGACTTGCAGGAGCTGCTTGGGGTTCAGCCACAGCTGGATTTTCAGCCTCAGGACTTGCTTGTGCTGCTGGAGAAGTCGGCGTTTCAACTACTGCGGCAGGGGCAGGCGCAACATCTTCTGCTTCAACTCTTGAGACAGCTGTAAAAGCTGCTAAGGACAAGAGGGAAGCACATAGCAGCAAGCCGCTCCCATACTTGGCAGCAGAAGCGGATTTTGCTAGGGCTTGCCAAGAAAACTTATTATTCATATCATTCTCCTTTCATAAGGCACAGAATCTAGCTTAATCAATAAAACAAGCAGACTGATTCACTGCTCTTAGCCTTCATTGATTCTGAATAACAAATAATCTCCCTGCAAAAACAAGCTCAGGGCAGAGGATTCCCCGCGCTCTTGTATATCTTATACCAGTCAGCCCGAGAGAGCTCAATATCAAAAGCAGCCACCATTGAGCGAATTCGCTGCGGATTCATGGTGCCAACAATCGGCTGCATCTGAGCCGGATGACGCAAAATCCAGGCGAGAACTAAGGCTTCAAAAGAAACTTGATAGTCTGACGCAAAGGCAAGCAAAGTTTCTGTAAGCTGAGCATATTTAGGATGCTCCATAAAGAGTCCCTGGTTCAAGTCGACCTGAAATGGTGACCAAGGCTGAATCGTGATATGATGCAATCGACAATAGTCCAGCACACTACCATCCCGAACGATTGCCAAAGGATTGAGCATATTGGCATTGAGCCCAGCATCCAGCATCGGAGTATGGGCTGGACCAAACTGCAGTTGGTTGGCAATCAAGGGCTGCTCTACACTCTTCTGCAGCAGCTCGATTTGATAAGGATTTTGATTGCTGACTCCGAAATAGCGGACCTTCCCAGCTTGGTGTAGCTGTGAGAAAGCCTCAGCCACCTCTTCCGGCTCCATAAGAGCATCTGGCCGGTGTAGGAGGAGCACATCCAGATAGTCTGTCTGCAAGCGCTCCAAACTGCCTTCAACCGAACTGATGATATAATCCTTAGAAAAGTCAAAATGGTAGTTGGTGTGAACATCCCGCAGTCCGCACTTAGACTGGATGAGAACTCGGTCCCGGGGGATCTTAGCCGTACGAAGAGCCTTCGCAAACTTGGCTTCAGATTGCCCACCAGCATAAACATCTGAGTGGTCAAAGAAATTAATTCCCACTTCTACCGCTGTTTCAAGAACGGAAACGACCTCTTCGGGATCGTGCTCTGCCAATCGCATGCAGCCCAAAACCAGCTGACTGGCTTCTTTCAGTTCATTCCCGACTGTCATATATTTCATCGCAGCACCTCATTTCTTATAGACTGGATGGTCAAGCAAGGTCAACTCTTCAATCTTAACATTTTCAGTTTCAAAGACGATAAATTCATTCTTCTCCTTAAGCAAGCCAGACGGCACATAGAGATAGTGAATCGGTCCTTCATTCCAGTAGCGGCCAAGGTTGAAGCCGTTGACCGAAATACAGCCCTTCCCGTACTTAGAGCAGTCGATGAAGGTATCAGCGATATCATCCAACTCCGCTTCAAAGCGATAGAAGGTCGGTGCTTTGACTCTTTCCGGTGGAGCTGAGTAGCAGTCTAGCTTGGCCAGCATTTCCTGGTCAAACTTGAGCGCATAATGCTTCCAGCCCTTACGAAACTGATGGTTAATCATGATACCACCCTTGACTCCCTTGGATTGACTGGGTGCGCCCAGCTTGTAACCATAGTTGACCCGCCCCATATTTTCCACTAGCACATCAATCTGAATCCGCTCGGTATCAGCCGAGAAGAGCATCTCATCACCGATTTCTTCCCGATACTGGGTAGCTAGGTGCTCCTGATTGACATAGAAATGACAGCGGTCATGAGTCTCCAAGGCCTTGAGCCTTTCCTCATGGTATTGATTTTTGATATCAGAACGGTAGAGGATATAGCCATGATTCTGCCCAATCTGCTCCATAGGCTGCGGATAATCCAGCAGAATTTCCTCTGTGATGTCCGCTGCAACATCCAGCAGATTTGCAGTACCAAGCAGCGGAAAACTGCCATAGGTCTTGGCCTGCCGGCTAATAGGCTCCATCTGCTCAAGCTCTGGGAAGACCTCGTGGGTCACCCGCTGAACAGCGTAGTATTTCTCGGTCGGCTGCCCCCACTCAGTAATGGGTGCATCAAAATCATAGGAGGTAATCTGTGGCAAATCCTTGGTTTTGCGGGCTGAACAGCCACTGATAAATCCAAAATTGGTCCCGCCCCTCAGTAGGAAAAGGTTCATGCTGCCCAGCTGCAGCATTTCTTTGACATCCTGGGCCAAATCTTCTGCTTCCCGCCGAACGATTTCCTCGCTCCAGCGGCTGAACCAGCCATCCCAAAACTCGGTACACATAAGCGGCCATTTTTTGCCATAGCGCTCCATGAAAGCTCGCAGATTATCTGTATTTTCCTTGGGTTGAGAGCCGAAATTCCCCGTTACAAAAATATCATCCTCAATCAAGGTTCCAGACTCCAAAGCCTCTATCCATGTCCCATCAGAAGTAAAGAGGGGAACCGTAACTCCTCGAACCTTCATCATCTGCGCAATGCTACGCATGTAGGCCTTGTCCTCGGCGTAAGAACCGTATTCATTTTCCACCTGCATCATGAGGATAGGTCCGCCTTGATCACTCTGATAGGGCAGAAGCTTGGGAAAGAGCCAGTCATAGAAATGACTGACCTTTTCCAGAAAAAGCGGATGATTGACCCGCAGGCGCATCGAAGGATATCTCAAGAGCCAAGCCGGCAGGCCGCCAAAGTCAAACTCTGCACAGATGTAAGGCGTCGGACGGACAATGAGATAAAGCCCCATCTCCTCAACCAACTTGAAGTATGCTTCAAAATCCAGCATGCCCTCTGCCTGAAACTGACCTTCCTGAGGTTCATGCAATGCCCAAGGAATATAGGTTTCTACCGTATTAAAGCCTAGAGCTTTGAGATTGTAAAGGGTATCTCGCCACTGGTCTGGATGAAGCCGGAAATACTGAATAGCTCCCGATAAAATCTTAAAAGGTTTGCCATCCAGGTAAAATTCTTCTTTAATTTCAAATTTTGCCATCTATCCAAGCTCCTCCTGTTTATCTGCCATCTTGACAAAGGGCAGATATATAGCGGTCGAAATAGCGATATTAACCAGCGAAAGAATAATTGCCCGCCAGTCGAAGGCTGTCGCAAAGAAACCGTAGAGAATCGGCGGCATTACCCAAGTAACGTTTTGAGTAACCGGCGCAACCAAGCCCATAGAGGTTGCAAAGTAGGCTACTGTTACCATGACCATTGGCGTCAGGACATAAGGAATGAACATAATCGGATTCAAAACGATTGGCAGACCGTACATGACCGGCTCACCGATGTTGAAGACCATTGGGAAAATTCCCAACTTAGCCACTTCGCGATAGTGCTTGTTCCGAGATTGCCAGAGAATGGCAATGGCAACCCCAATCGCATCAAACCAGACAAAAGCACCGAAAGAATTATCCGTCCACATGTAAGGAATCGCATGCCCAGCCTGATAAGCTTCTAGATTAGCCAGCATGGTCACACCAAAGAGACTGGCCATAACTGGCGCCAGCACATTACCGCCGTGCAGGCCGAAGAACCAGAAAATCTTATTGAGAAAGACAATGAGCAGTACAGCCCAGAAGCTTTGAGACAAGCTGAGAAGCGGCGCCTGAAGAATCTTGTAAATCCAGTCAATCAACAGCTCGCCTGTCACCAGATTAAAGAGATAGGTCGCAATCCCCACGACATACATGGCAATCGCAGCCGGAATGATAGACAGGAACGGCTTCATGATAGCTGGCGGAACGGAATCTGGAAGCTTGATAGTCCAGTTACGATTCATGACCTTACAGAAGATGATGGCTGACACAAAACCAATCAGAATGGCAGTAAAATAGCCACGCGCACTGATCTGGTCTCCTGGAATGACACTGTTAATCGTCACAGACAGGTCACTGCCGTCAAGTTTTAGCTCTGGAAGTTTTGAAATTGCCTTGCTCAGCCCCGGTGTTTTGCCAGCCAACTCAAAGGTTTTAGTAACTGAGCCACCAATGGTAATGATATAGGAGGCCACAGCTACCAGACCGGCAGACACTTTATCAGTATTATAAATCTTTGCGATATTGACCCCGAAGGTAAAGAGGAACAAGAGGGTAACGATAGGAATACTGCCCTTAAATACCAGCCAGTTAATATCAATCAGCCACTGGAAGGTAGAGGAAATCCAGGTCCAGCCGAACTGTCCTGGCAAGTCAGATAGAAAGGCATTGACCATGAGGGCGAAAGAGCCCGTCATAATCACAGGTAAGGTCCCGATAAAGGAATCCCGCAGGGCAACCAGAAATTTTTGGTTGCCGATTTTATTGGCAATAGGCATGAGACGCGCTTGCCATTTATCAACCAAACTACTCATCTGCATTTCTCCTATTCATCAAATTTTTTATGCAAATCAACAATCTCCTTTGCCAAATCAACAAAGGCGATACTGGTCATGAGATGATCCTGCCCATGCACCATAAATAAACTAAGTTCTGTCTTTTCTCCTTGCGCCTCCTTGCTCAGCATTTCAGCTTGAGCATGATGGGCTTGTAGCAGGGCCTTCTGAGCCTGACTCAGCCTCTCCTGAGCTCTCTCAAAATCCTGTTTTTTAGCTGCTGCGATGGCTTCGATAGCACAAGACTTGGCCTCTCCGCCATACATAATGAGGGTCATAGCGACCTCTAAAGAATCTTTATTTTCCATAGGAGTACCTACTTCATGAGCGACTCTGCCAGATCCAGGACCTTATCCCCTTTCATCATTCCGTAGTCCGTCATAGGGATAACATCGACCGGAATGCCTTTTGAAGCTAGTTTTTCCTGTAAATCCTCCAGCAGATAGCGGACCTGAGGCCCCAGCAAAAGGACATCAACCTTTTTCTCGCTTAGATAGTCTTCTGCTTCTGATACTGGCACCGCAAATATCGTCGCAGCTAAGCCGCGCTCCTCTGCAGCTTTCTGCATTTTATTGACCATGAGACTGGTGCTCATCCCAGCCGCACAGACTAACATAATTTGTTTTGTTTCCATCGGCATCCTCCTTTATGAATCTAACCTAGCCTGCAACGATGCTTACCATTTATTTTTAATATATAAACAAAAACCCAAAAAAAGAATATTTTCAACCATGTTATTAATATTCTATAAATATTATAACTATTTTTCTGTACTATGTCAACGCTTACATTTGAGATTTCTAGCTTTTTTTGATAGTATAGCAGCAGAGGAAACAAGATGACACGAACTAGAAAACAAAACGAGCTAAGGGCAACTGTCCTGGATCAGCTCTATGCCAAACGACCGATTTCTCGGATTGATATTTCAAAAGAAACTCAAATTACACCAGCCACGACTGGCAGTATCATCAATGAACTGATCAAGGAAGGCTTGGTTCTGGAGCTGGGTGAGCTCAATGACGAGAGCGTAGGCCGCAAGAAAACCCTGCTAGATATTGCGCCTCGTAGCCGCTACTATCTGGGCTTTGAGATTTCTGAAAAACAGCTGGCCATAGTCATCGCTGACAATACCGGTGAGATTGCAGAAAGCAGCATTCGGACTTATCAGGTCGAGGTGACAGGCGGCCCGTCTGACCAGGAAATTATCCGGCTGATTCAAGATTTTCTGAAAAAGAACAGCCAATACCCCATCTCAGCGATTGCCCTCGGACTGCCGGGGCATGTGAATCTCTCAGAGAGTGATTTTATCATTTCTAAAAATCCCCACTGGGGACAGATTAACCTGCGGACTATTCAAGAGGCCTTTGACCTCCCTGTCTACTTTGCCAATAAGTCCCACTGTTTGACACTGGCTGAACGCCTCTTTAGCTATCATCCGACAGACAGTAATTTTATCGTCTATCATGTCGCCAGAGGTATTCATTGCTCTTACATGTACAAGGGCAGCATTTACAGCCAGGATAATTATCTTATCGGGGAGGTGGGGCATACCGTCATCAATCCTGAAGGCGAGCGCTGTCCTTGCGGCAAGCACGGCTGCCTGCAGGTTTATGCCAGTGAGAGCGCTCTTATTGATAAAGCAGCTATCCTGTATCGGGCTTCCCAGACCTCGCTCTTAAAGACCCTTGTAGAGGATGCTAATGACATTGATTTGACAAGTCTGATGACCGCCTATCGCTTAGGAGACTTGGGCAGCATTGAGTTGATTCATACTGCCTGCCGCTATCTGGCCATTTCCATTTCCAACCTCTGCCAGCTTATTGATAGCGAAAGGATTTATCTGGACGGCCAAATATTCTCCTATCCGGTTATTGCCGAGCAGGTTCTGGCTCAGTTAGAGCAGGAAGTACCTCTCTTTCCAAAACAAAAACAAGCAGAGATTGTTATTATCCCCTACTCTAAATACAGCATTGCCCGCTCTGCAGTCAGTCTCTGTGTCTATCATGAATTTTTGGATAAAAAAGGAAACCTATAAAGTCCGAGACAAGAATCTCGGTCTTTCTTTTATAAAAAAAATAGAGACAGGCCTTCTAGGAGCTTCCCCCCTAAAAGCCTGTCTCATTTTACTATCTATTAATCGAACGCGAAATCATGGAAATGGTGTGGCGCTGCCCTCTGAGAGCCTTACTCATGGCAAAGATATTTTCCACCGGAGCCAGACAGCCGTAGCCGGAATCTCCGATATGCTGGATATCTACACCACAGATTTTGTTGCGGATGGCCATTTGCTTGACAATATCCTCATCAGCACTCTCTTGGCTGGTACCGATAGCACTCATAACCAGAGCCCCCTTTTGATGGGCCAGGCGGACAATCTGCTTCAAGTCCTGCTCATCAAAGCCAGGCACACTGCCGACTGCCGGTGCTAGGACAATATCAACGCCTGCTTCGATAAATTGAGCGATTGCTTCCAGATCTGCTACCGGCTCATCCACACCTGAAGCATGCATTTTACCTGCAATCAGGAGGCCTGAAAAATTCTCCTTGACCACTCGAATGGTGTCAATAATGGCTTGATTGGTGACACCAGTCCCCGGATTACCCGTCAGGCAGATAAAGTCAACGCCCAACTCTTCTGCTCGCTGAATGGTTGCTAGACTAGCCTGACGCCCCTCATCTATGATTAGGCGTTCTCCTGCCATCTGGGCCTGACTATCCACCGGCTCCAGATTGATACCGATAGGACGGCCCACCAAGCGGTGCAGCTCCTCAACAAAATCTTCCTTGGCATCCAGACCAGCTACAAAAGGCTGGAAGATATCAATCCCATTCAGCAGAATCAAGTCAGCACCAAAAGACCGAGCGATCTCTGCATTGGTCACATCACCGATATAAGATTCTTTAAAAGCTACGTTTTCAGACAGGATAACGCGGCCCTCACTGGCCTTGATGCTCTGTTTCAGCTCCAGCGCAGTCATACTTAAAATTTCTGAAGCATTTGAACTAATGAATCGTTTTACCATAAGAACATCTCTTTTCTTTATTATTCATTAATAAACACTTTGAAATCTATTCTATTTGAGATTTTTGTTTGTTTTTTGTTATCAAATATAGTATAGCACAAGCTAATAAAAATGTAAACGCTTTATATTTTCTTTGATAAAATAGTCTACTTTCAAAACCAAAAGCAGACTATTTATAACTCGATTAGTTCCTATTTGATTATCCTAAGCATTTTATCTCGGCATCACCAGATGACCACCCGCTCTTCTGGACTCCGCCACATGCCATCTCCCTCTTGAACATCAAAGGTTGTAAAGAAGTCGTCAAAGTTAGGCAGCTGTATATTGGTCCGAAGCTTGGCTGGAGCATGGACATCGACGCTTGCCAAAAGCTTCATATACTCTTCGCGTCCCTTCATTCGCCAAATGCGGGCAAAGTTGGTAAAGAATTCCTCAGCAGAGAAATCCGCTTCTTTCTTGGCTGCTTCTAGGGCTGCTGCAATACCGCCCAGATCTGCCACATTTTCTGAAACAGTCAGCTTGCCATTGACCTTAGCACCATAGAAATCCTGCCCTTCGAACTGGTCAATGACCTTTTGAGTCCGTTCGGTAAAGGCTTGGTAGTCATGCTCCGTCCACCAATTATTAAGACTGCCATTTTCATCAAAGGAAGCTCCATTGGTATCAAAAGCATGAGAAATCTCATGGGCAATGACCGCTCCGATACCACCGTAATTGGCTGACGAGGACTGGTGCAAGTCATAGAAAGGCGCCTGCAGGATAGCCGCTGGAAAGACAATCAGGTTTTTCTGCGGATTATAGTAGGCATTGACCATATGGGCTGGCATTCCCCATTCCTTGTAATCCACCGGTTGATTCCACTTGCTCCAGCTGTAAGCAATATCAATCTGACTCAGCTTCTGAGCATTTTCAAAGAGAGTCAGCTTTTCATCCACAATCTTGCGAGAGTAGCGCTCGGGCAACTCGTCAGGATAGCCAATATAAGGCTTGATGACATTGAGTTTGACTATAGCCTTGTCCCGAGTTTCTAGTGTCAGCCAGTCATTCTGGGCCAGGCGATTTTTGTAAACTTCAATCATCGTTGCCACTTTCTGCTCCACATCAGCCTTGGCTTCTGGAGAGAACTTCTGACCGGCATACCAGAGACCAACAGATTGATTAAAGGGACCTTGGGCCAGGTAAAAGGCTGCTTTTTTCTTGTCCTGAGCCTGAGGGGTCCCTGATAGAGCACGGTGATAAGCTCCTGCCAAGACACGGATATCATCCGTTAGATAAGGCGTCGTATTGCGGACTGCAGAGAGAATCAACAAAGCATGGAGTTTATCCCAGTTAGCGGCTGTATAGATATCCTTAGCTGCCTGCCAAAAACGCTCTTCTGGCACAATGACTTGGTCGGGTTCTTGACCGATTAACTTGGTGAAAATATCCGCCAAAGACAACTCCGGTACCAAGGCTTTGAAATCTTCCCACTTATAAGGATGATAGAGCTTAGCATACTCAGAGCTTTCTTCACTAGACAGAACATACTGAGCAAAAACAGCATCCAGCTCCAAGACTTTATCTAAAAGATCCTTAATTTCCTCTTCTGCAAAGTCAAATTTTGCCAGTAAATCTTCCTGAGTCTTGCGCCATTTTGCAAGCAGGTCTTCCTTCTGCGGATGGTCCTCCGCATAGTAGGTCGTGTCTGGCAAAATCGTTCCCGGTCCGTCTGCCCAGAGGACATTGATACGGGCGTCCATAAAGTCAGGTGCCACACCAAAAGGAAAATAAGTCGGCTTACCAGCCAGCTCAAAATCTGCAATCTTAGAAGCATAGTCTTCAAAAGATGTTAGGTTGCGAATTTCATCAATGTAAGCACGCGCAGGCTCAATACCAGCCGCTTCCCGTTTATCATAATCCGCTGCCAAGCGATGGTAAGCAACAAAGTTCTGCAGAATGGCATCTTCTGGCACTCCATCTCCAGCCAGCCATTTGTCGGTCGTAGCGAGCATAAGTTCCTCAATCTCATCTGCCAAATCCATGAAGCCGCCCGTCACTGGCTTATCATCAGGAATAACCGCCGTCTTGGCCCACTCACCATTAACCGCATCATAGAAATCATCTTGTAGTCGTGTCATCTTCTTCTCACTTTCATGCTTTTGATATAACCTTATCAAAATCCACTTCTTTTTTCAAATATTTCTTATATTAATTTTATAAAATTTATAAAAATTAACTTGACTTAATTTTTGTTTTAATGTATATTAATCTTGTAGAGGTGTATGAGATGATTACGATTAAAGATTTGACTGTCAGCTATCAGGATATGCTGGCTCTTGAGCCCCTTTCATTAACCATTAAGGAGCCAACCATTACTGGGATTATTGGTCCTAACGGAGCTGGAAAATCCACCCTGCTCAAGGGTATGCTAGGGATTATCGACCACCAAGGCCAGACTCTGCTGGATCAAAAGCCACTGCAGAACTCTCTCCAACGGGTTGCCTATGTGGAACAAAAGATTAATATTGATTATCATTTTCCTATCAAAGTCAAAGAGTGTGTCTCTTTGGGGCTTTACCCTCAACTTAAACTTTTTCAGGGGCTAAAGAGTTCCCATTGGAACAAGGTGGCTGAGGCCTTGAAAATTGTCGGTTTAGAAGACTTGGCAGAGCGTCAAATTAGCCAGCTGTCTGGCGGGCAATTCCAGCGAGTCTTGATTGCTCGCTGCTTGGTTCAAGAGGCGGATTGTATCTTTTTGGACGAACCCTTCGTCGGGATTGACTCTGTCAGTGAAGAGATTATCATGTCTACACTGCGCAGTCTCAAAGCCGCAGGCAAGATCATCCTGATTGTCCATCATGACCTGAGCAAGGTTGTTGATTATTTCGACCAAGTTATCCTGCTCAATCGTAAGCTGATTGCCTTTGGTCCTACCGAGACCAGCTTTACCAAGGACAATATGAAAAAGACTTACGGCTCCCAGCTCTTTATGAATGGAGGTGCCTAGAATGATTTTAGAATTTTTCCAAGGGCTGCGGGACTTTCACTTTCTGCAAAATGCCCTCATCACAGCAATCGTCATTGGGATTGTTGCTGGGGCTGTCGGCTGCTTTATCATTCTGCGCGGCATGTCGCTCATGGGGGACGCTATCTCTCATGCGGTTCTGCCCGGTGTGGCTCTCTCCTATATTTTAGGGGTTAATTTCTTTATCGGAGCCATCACTTTCGGACTTTTGGCATCGATTATTATCACTTACATCAAGGGCAATTCCATTATCAAAAGCGATACGGCCATTGGGATTACCTTTTCATCCTTCCTAGCTCTGGGTGTGATCCTGATTGGCGTAGCCAATAGCTCCACCGACCTCTTTCATATTCTCTTCGGGAATATCTTGGCTGTTCAGGATATTGATATGTGGATTAGTATTGGAGTCGGAATAGCTGTGCTCTTAATCATCACCCTCTTTTTCAAACAGCTATTGATTACTTCCTTTGATCCCCTGCTGGCTCAAGCAATGGGCATGCCGGTCAGCTTCTACCACTATCTGCTGATGATTCTCTTGACCTTGGTCTCTGTGACAGCTATGCAGAGCGTGGGAACCATTCTGATTGTCGCTCTCTTGATAACGCCGGCAGCAACGGCCTACCTCTATGCCAACAGTCTGAAAACTATGATTCTGCTGTCCTCGGGTTTGGGAGCTCTGGCTTCTGTGCTGGGACTCTTTATCGGCTATAGCTTTAATGTCGCTGCAGGATCCAGCATTGTCCTGACCTCGGCCCTCATCTTTCTCATCTCTTTCTTTATTGCCCCTAAGCAACGCTATTTAAAACTTAAAAACCAACCTAAACTAAAATAAAATTTAATGGAGGAATCCCATGAAAAAATTAGGTTTTTTATCCCTGCTTTTGCTAGCAGTCTGCACTCTCTTTGCCTGCTCCGATCAGAAGAACGCGTCCAGTGACTCGTCCAAGCTCAAGGTTGTTGCGACCAACTCAATTATCGCTGATATTACCAAAAATATAGCTGGCGATAAGATTGATCTGCACAGCATTGTACCAGTCGGCAAAGATCCCCATGAATATGAGCCCCTGCCTGAAGATGTCAAAAAGACTTCTCAAGCGGATCTCATCTTCTACAACGGTATCAATCTGGAAACTGGCGGTAATGCTTGGTTTACCAAGTTGGTCAAAAATGCCAATAAGGAAGAAAACAAGGACTACTATGCTGTCAGTGATGGCGTTGACGTCATTTACCTTGAAGGTCAAAGTGAAAAGGGTAAGGAAGACCCCCATGCTTGGCTCAACTTAGAAAACGGTATTATCTATGCGCAAAACATTGCCAAACGTTTGATTGAAAAAGACCCTGACAATAAGGCTACTTACGAGAAAAATCTTAAAGCCTATGTGGAAAAGCTAACCGCTTTGGATAAGGAGGCCAAGGAGAAATTCAACAATATCCCAGAAGAAAAGAAAATGATTGTGACCAGCGAAGGCTGCTTCAAGTACTTCTCTAAGGCCTACAACGTGCCGTCGGCCTACATCTGGGAAATCAACACCGAGGAAGAAGGAACTCCAGATCAAATCAAAAGCTTAGTTGAAAAACTACGCAAGACCAAAGTGTCGTCTCTCTTTGTCGAATCAAGTGTAGACGACCGTCCGATGAAGACCGTTTCTAAGGACACCAACATCCCGATCCACGCTAAAATCTTCACAGACTCAATCGCTGAAAAGGGAGAAGAAGGAGACAGCTACTATAGCATGATGAAATACAATCTGGATAAAATTTCTGAAGGATTGGCCAAATAATAATAAAAGGTTAGGAAGACAAAATCCTAACCTCTTTATTTTTGGAGAAGGAGCGTCACATGGAGTCGCTCTCAAATTTCCGGTCAAATTATTCGAAAAAAATTACTATTCGATGTACAATGAAGCTATCAAACATGAATGGAGACTTCCTATGACAACTTTTCTCGGAAATCCTGTAACCTTTACTGGAAAGCAACTGCAAGTCGGCGACACCGCCCACGATTTTAGCCTGACAGCAACTGACCTTTCAAAGAAAACTCTGGCTGACTTTGCTGGCAAAAAGAAAGTCCTGAGCATCATCCCATCTATCGATACTGGTGTCTGTTCGACTCAGACTCGTCGTTTCAATCAAGAACTCTCTGACTTGGACAATACCGTTGTTATCACGGTTTCAGTTGATTTGCCTTTTGCTCAAGGCAAGTGGTGTGCTGCTGAAGGCATTGAGAATGCTGTCATGCTCTCTGACTACTTCGACCATTCTTTCGGCCGTGACTATGCTGTCCTCATCAATGAATGGCACCTTTTAGCCCGCGCAGTTCTAGTTCTGGACGAAAACAACACTGTGACCTACGCTGAATATGTCGACAATATTAACACCGAGCCTGACTTCGAAGCAGCTATCGCCGCAGTTAAGAGCTTGTAAGAGATAAAAATACGGATTTGCTAGTCCGTATTTTTTTGTAAGAAAAACTTTTGCCAAAACTGACGGAAGCAAGCCCAGGAACGCAAGAGAAAGGATGGTCGATTCAGCAATTTCTTGAACCGAACAATCTCTGCCTTTACCTGTTTATAAGCACTCCGCCCCTTTCGAGCATAAGGGCTCTTAGCCGAACGATAGCCCAGCGGACCACGATTATTCTGAGGTGACTTGAACTTGCGGCCGCTATTTTCAATGGCAAGCCTGCGAAAGCGAGGATCCCAGACTGCAGGTGTTTTGACGTCATAGCGAGTATGAGAAGCCTGATTGACCGGCCGATTGCGCTCACCATAGTTAAAGCTGGCGCCATTCACAATACCATTTTGGCTAGCCCCCTCTGGATCGATAATATTGAGAAAACGGCCTGTCTGATCCAGAATAAACTCTGTATGAAAATCAATCAGGATTTTTATATTGGCCTGACTTGCTTGACCATCCGGATAGATAGCTTGACTAGACATCTTATCAATATAGGCTTTATTATGCAAGCGAGAGGATTCTTGAAAGTTATAAGGCAGCGCTGGAAAAGCCTTTAGATAGGAGGCCAAGGCTTCTGCATCTGTCATACCAGTCTGACGGTAGTGATCTCTGACCCACTGGGCCTGCTGGCAGGAAATGACATAGCGAAATTGATGCAACTGACGCTTAAGCTTTTGATTGCCATCCCTTTGGCTAAAATCATCTGCCGGAAAAGCTTGGCGCAAGGTCCTTGAAAAAATCTTCCAAAAGCGATCATGTGGTGTTAGGTTTGGAGCAATCCGAGCCAGTAAAAGATCTGTCTCTGCCTTGTTTCCGCTCAGCTCCTCAGGCATATTAACAAGATTCATAGCCAAAACCAGCAGCTCCTGAGCTCCTAACCTGCTGATTTGAGTCTCCTCAGCCTGCCAGAGCTCTTGAAAGAAGGGACTGCCAAAAAGTTGAGCCTCCTGCAAGTAATCTTCTTCTGACACTGTTTTTCCTTGCCCGTTATTTAACCCTGCAAAAACTTGTTCTAGTGCTGTCTGAGACCAACCGATTGATTGCAATTGCTGAAAGAGCTGCTCTTTCCCTTCTTTCCGATACATGGCTCCCCTCCTTTCTTGTAGCTATAATAGTTCAAAACTGTCGAGATTATAATAAAAATTCTAATATACATGAAACAATTAGATTTTATCACAAACTCACATGATAGCAAAGAACAAAATATGAATCCTTGGAGTACTAACAATAAATATGTTCTTAAGAAATCACTCAATAAATAAAGAGAAGACCAAACTGGTCCTCTCTCAGTATGAGTTTTGTTTAAATGAGCTGTTCCAACTTTTCACTATTGGACAATTCATCTAGAATTTGTTTTTATCGATAAATGCTCTTAAGCTTTACGGCGTTTTGCAAAAGCCAGTCCCAACATAGAGAGCAATCCCATACCTACTAGCGCTAGAGATGATTCAGCAGAACCTGTTTTTGGAAGAGCTGCCGGAGCCTGATAGGTCTGAACTGGTTTCTTTCCCTTCTTCACTCCCGTTGTAGTGACTTTCAGAACCTTTCGCTCATTCTTAGAAACGAGGTTGGTTGGGTCGTCTGTTTCAAGGGCTGCAAGAGCTGCTTTCAAAGCTTCAAGTTTGGCATTTTCAACTCTATATGTTTCTTCCTTACTTGCCAAGTTTGCTTTGGCATCATTGAGAGCTGCTTCTGCTGCTTTTAGAAGAGCAGGGGCATTTTGCAAGCGAGTAACATAGTCTTTGGCAGCTTGAACAGCGCTTTGAGCCTCTGCCAGAGCTGTAGCCGCAGCAGTTGCCTTTTCTTGAGCGTTTGCTGTAGCTGCTTTCAAAGCTTCAAGTTTGGCATTAGCTTCCTCAGCTGTTTTTTGCGCACTTGCTTGGGCTGATTCTTTTTCTTTCAAGCTTGCTTGAGCTTTAGCTAAAACTGCAAGCTTAGCCTTGGTTTCTTCAGAAGCCGAATTCTTGCTATTTTCGAGTTCAGCTTGGTAAGTACGTTCCGCCTTGGCCAACTTGTCCTTAGCAGTTTTCACAACCTCACGCAGTAATGGGGCTGTCTCCTGCTTGTTCTGAGCATTTGTCAACGTACGTTGAGCAGCGTCCAACTTAGCTTGTGAAACCGCCAAGTCTTTACGAGCAGCATCTGCCTCTTGATTATTGGCATTTGGATTGATTAAGGCTGGTGTTATTTTGGAAGGATCTTCGACATCCCAAGAGTTATCTCTCCCCAAAATAACGAATTGAATTCGGTTAAATTTACCATTGTTGCTAAAACCAACTCCCATATATGCCACTTTTTCCTGTCCTATTTTATATCCAACTACTTTTTGAGCCCAAATTAGCGATGTTCCAGATATAGAGCTTTCCTTTATATCAAACAATTGAAATTTAACATTCTCATAAACTACTTTTTTTAGATAATCAACAGACACATTCTCTTGATTATCTAGAACAGGATAATAATCAAGCTGAGGAAAACCAAATCTATTGTATCCAAACTTATCAAGTCCAAATTTAGCAATTACTTTATCGGTACTTACTACACGAAAAGTTAAAATCTGTCCCGTCTCCCTTTTATTAAAATCTAATGTTTGCTCACGACCAGCCTGGCTTAGAGCTGATGCATAATCAATAGTATTTTGAGTTAATACTGCGGGGGCTGTACCTGCTTGCTTACGGATTTGATTAATTAAATCTTGTGCATAGTAGTTAATTTCCATTAGAACATCATTTGGAATGGCATTGATATTGACCATGCGTTGAGCATCTTTTGGATTACTAATGTAATTATTAATTAATTTTAATTTTGTAACTTCTTCTTTAAAGATTGTTTGTGCTTCAAGTGATTGTTTAATATAATCGCTTTTAAGTGCATTTATATAGGCTTGTGATAGGGTAAAAGTATTGTGAACCTGATCTTGAGACGAAAGTTTCGCTTCTTTTTCTTTGATTTCTGCTTGGGCTGCTTTGATATCAGCCTGGGCTTGATCAATCACTGCTTGGCGTTTGGCATCTTCCGCTTCAGCTGTCTTCAACTGGTCTTGGTAAGAATCTAGGTTCTTTTGCGCCTTGTCAAGCTCCTCCTTTGCCTTCGTTACCTTTTCACTTACCAGTTTACTGTCCACATCTTTTTGAGCTGCATTCACAGCATCCTGAGCAGCTTGAGTCTCGGTTTGTGCCTTAGCTGCTTGAGCTTGAGCATCCTGAGCTACAGTCGCCTGTGTGTTTTCTGCTTTTTTAGCTGTATCAAGAGCTGCTTGGGCTTGCTTGGCTACGTTTTCTGCTGGAGCAACTTTCTTCTCAGCTTCTGTCACAGCTGCCTGAGCTTCCGCAATTTTTTGTGCACTTGTATCAGCATTATCTTTCTTAGCAGTTTCAACCTTAGTCTCAGCTGCTGTAACCTGTTCTTTGGCTTGGTCAACAGACGCTTTCGCTTGATTAACCTGCTCAATTTGCTGTTTAACAGCTTCTGGACTTGCAGATAGAGCCTTATCTTGGTTTGCAGGTGCATTTGCATCCACTGGAGTTGTATCTGCAGCTACAGTGTGAGCAAAGCCAGTACTAGCAAGAACTGCTGCACCTAGAATGACATGTTTTTGGATTTTTTTCATGGTTTCCCTCCTTATATGTTAATAGTATAATTTGAAAGACTTTATTTGTCAAACTATTTACATGTTTTTATTAGAACTTTTATCGCAAATATGTCCAAAAAATAGAATCTCATCTCAATCGCTTCTAAAAAACCTGTGTGTCCTGCCATTCACCCTATAATAAACTTGCCTATTGCTGACTTTGTCAATGATAAACTCTTGAACGAGTACAAGTATACTAGTTATAGAATGCAGAAAACCGCCCGTCAAGCAACGAGCGGTCTTCTTATTCAGGAATTTCTTATCCTTTGATGGCAATAAAGGGTGATCCTTCTGTATTATCCGTCGGATCTACACTCTTGACTCCAAAGAGATAGTCTACTGGATACCAGCCATTATTAGCTGCATTATAAGGGTCACGGACATAGGTTTTTCCATTGTCATAGCCTTTGAGAACCAGCTCATGAGTCACTGGATAATGGGCAAAGATGCTAGTACCAACAGCACCTAGGACATGATGCCCCTGTGAAAGCAATTCTTTAACTGCAGAAGCTGTAAACAGGGTCTCAGTCGTCAGATCCCAGTGCTGGGCAGCTCGGACAATACCACGGCTGCTGGTGCCAAATCCATCCTTATTAAATTCATTGGTATGGTTATATAGGTAATCCGCAACAGTTGTCGGAAGCACTTCTGTTCCAGTAATCCCAGAAATAACCATGGCTAGCGTTGTCGGCACGCATCCTGTCGCATCCATGCTGTAAGGACCATACTTCCTGCCACCCCAGCGACCATCACGCTGTGAGTAGTAAGGATTATTGTAAACTGCTTTGGAGACCTGGGTCGTAGTAGCATCAACAGCGATGAGCTGACCATTGTCCTGTTTATAGTAAAGATGAATCTTGTACTCGCCAGTAGAAAGCTTATGGTCGCTAGCTCGGACTGTGATCTTATAGGTGCCATTCGCCTGCTTTTGAGCTAAATACCACTTGACATCATCCTGATCCTTATCTGTGGACCAAGTTGGCAGATAGACTGCTTGAATTCCACCTGGATTGGAGACATTTGTCACAACCACATCAAAAGTTCCTGTTCGCGCATTATTGTTTTGGATATTGATTTTTCCAGTCGCACGGATATTTTCAGGTGCTACAGAAACCATCAGCTTCTCGCCACCCGCACCTTGCATCTGGCCATCCTCGTTCAGATAGTAAAGATGAACCTTGTACTCACCTACTGAAAACTTATGATCCTGAGCTCGGACATGTTTTTTATAGGTGCCGTCAGCTTGGCGCTCAGCGATATACCACTGCACGTCGTCTTGGTCATCCTTGCTGGACCATGTTGGCAGGTAGACCGCCTTCAGGCCATCTGGGGCGACAATATCGGACACGATAATATCAAATTCACCTGTCTGCGGATTGTTGTTCTGAATGATAATCTTACCTTGAGGCTGCGCGCGAGTAACCACCGTCTTTGCTGAGCCTGCACCCTGCAGCTGACCTGCATCATTCACGAAATAGAGGTGAACATTATACTCGCCCAAGGAGTTCTTATGATTGCGGTAGCTGACATGCTTGAAATAGGTCCCATCAGCGCGCCTTTCAGCTATGTACCACTGCACATCATCTTGGTCGTTGGCAGCTGACCATGTCGGCAAGTAAACGGACTTCAGACCATCCGGGGCAACAATGTCGGACACGACAATATCAAATTCGCCTGTCTGCGGATTGTTGTTCTGAATGATAATCTTACCTTGAGGCTGCGCGCGAGTAACCACCGTCTTTGCTGAGCCTGCACCCTGCAGCTGACCTGCATCATTCACGAAATAGAGGTGAACATTATACTCGCCCAAGGAGTTCTTATGATTGCGGTAGCTGACATGCTTGAAATAGGTCCCATCAGCTCGTCTTTCAGCGGTGTACCACTGCACGTCGTCTTGGTCGTTAGCGGTGGACCAGGTTGGAAGACTAACAGACTTCAGACCATATGGAGCAACAATGTCGGACACAACAATATCAAATTCGCCTGTCTGCGGATTGTTGTTCTGAATGGTAATCTTGCCTTTTGGTTGCGCGCGATCAACCACCGTCTTAGCTGAGCCTGCACCCTGCAGCTGGCCTGCATCATTCACAAAATAGAGGTGAACATTATACTCACCTAGAGAGTTCTTATGATTGCGGTAACTGACATGCTTGAAATAGGTCCCATCAGCGCGCCTTTCAGCTATGTACCACTGCACATCGTCTTGGTCGTTAGCAGCTGACCATGTCGGCAAGTAAACGGACTTCAGACCATCTGGGGCAATAATATCAGAAACGACAATATCAAATTCGCCTGTCTGCGGATTGTTGTTCTGAATGGTGATTTTTCCCTGTGGCTGGGCGCGAGTAACCACTGTCTTAGCCGAACCTGCACCCTGCAGCTGACCTGCATCATTCACGAAATAGAGGTGAACATTGTACTCGCCCAGAGAGTTCTTGTGGTTGCGGTAGCTGACATGTTTGAAATAGGTCCCATCAGCGCGCCTTTCAGCTATGTACCACTGCACATCGTCTTGGTCGTTAGCAGCTGACCATGTCGGCAAGTAAACGGACTTCAGACCATCTGGGGCAATAATATCAGAAACGACAATATCAAATTCACCTGTCTGCGGATTGTTGTTCTGAATGGTAATCTTACCTTGAGGCTGGGCGCGAGTAACCACTGTCTTAGCCGAACCTGCACCCTGCAGCTGACCTGCATCATTCACGAAATAGAGGTGAACATTATACTCGCCCAAGGAGTTCTTATGATTGCGGTAGCTGACATGCTTGAAATAGGTCCCATCGGCCCGCCGTTCAGCGGTGTACCACTGCACATCGTCCTGGTCATCCTTGCTGGACCAAGTCGGTAGGTAGACCGCCTTCAGGCCATCCGGTGCGACAATATCGGACACGACAATATCAAATTCACCAGTCTGTGAATTGTTGTTCTGAATGGTAATCTTTCCTTGTGGCTTTTTGACTTCTGCTGCTGCCAAGGGGCGCTCTGTAGCAGAAGCTGCTTGCGCTGGCTGATTAGAAGCATCACTTTTTTCTGAGTTCTCAGCCACAGCAGGTTGATTTTCTGTCGAAGCTACAATATCACTTTTCGGATGGGCATTTTCTACAGAATCTGAAGAAGTAGACTGAGAACTGGTATCAGAAGACGTAGGTATCTGACCAGCGTCAGGACTAACAGCCGCCGGTGCTGGTGCAGCCTTATCCATACTTGACAGACTGGTTTCTGTTACAGTCGGAGTTGCAGCTGTGCTAGCTTGGTCCTCCACAGCCTGGCTGACAACGCCACTGTCAGCCGTCTGACTAGGTGTCAGCTGTTCTGCCTGCACTGCTCCACTTCCAAGAAAGGCCAGACCAGTCGCAATCGCTACTGAGACTGCTCCTAGACTGCATTTGCGAATGCCAAAACGAGTAAACTTCTCTGCCCGTGACGCCATCATTTGTCTTTTTTTCATAATAGGATTCTCCTTTTGCAAAAAAGTAAAAAGCAAGCCAATTTTCTGCAAACCAGCTAAAGAATTTTTACTTTTTATTTTTTAAATCGTACGCTTTGATTATATAATAATCGCAAAACGATTACAAGCGAATGAAGAAAATCTAAACATCAAAGAAAGGCTTAGACACTGTATTCTTACAGCGATTTTTGTTATACTAATGATAGAAAGTTCAGCGAGGATGCAAGATGACCCCAAATAAAGAAGACTATCACAAGTGTATCTATGAGATTGGCAGCCGCCACAAAAAAATCACCAATAAAGAAATCGCCCAGCTCATGCAGGTTTCACCTCCGGCTGTGACGGAAATGATGAAAAAAATGCTGGCGGAAGAACTTCTGATCAAGGATAAAAAAGCCGGCTACTTGCTGACTGATTTGGGGCTAAGGCTAGTTTCTGACCTCTATCGCAAGCACCGGCTGATTGAGGTCTTTCTGGTCAACCATCTCGACTACTCGACTGATGAAATCCATGAGGAAGCCGAAGTCCTAGAGCACACTGTTTCTGAGCGCTTCGTTGAGCGTCTGGATGCCATGCTCCAGTATCCCAAGACCTGTCCTCACGGGGGCACCATTCCAGCCAAGGGAGAGCTTCTGGACGAAGAAAACCAACTGACTCTGGAAGAGGCTTCTGCCCCTGGCGACTATATCATCAAACGCGTACACGATGACTTTGACTTGCTTAAATACTTGGAAAAATACAACCTGCAAATCGGCCAAACCATCACCTTCATCCAATACGATTCTTTCGCTCAGGTCTATCTTCTCAAGACAGAAACCCAAGAAATCCAAATCAATCCTATGATTGCCCAACAGATTTATGTAGAAAAACTATAAACGGAACCCAGTTCGGACTTTTTAGTCTAAACTGGGTTTTTATTGACAAAAATAAGTTGTCAGAATATAATAAGTGTACTTATAAAAATTCAGAGGGAAAGCTAATGGAAAAATCGCAGTTTAACTCCATCTACAAGGATGAATACAAAAAATCAACCGGTCTGCTCTTTATCCGTACCTATCACAAGTGGCATGGGCTGATAAAAAACAAACTGAGAACGATTGATTTGACCCATCCCCAGTTTGTCGTTCTGACCACTCTTGTAGCGCTTCTGCGTCAGCAAGAATGGGTTAGTCAGACCGATATTGCCCGATTTTCTGACATGGATGTTATGACCGTATCCCAAATCATCCGCCTCTTGGTCAAGAAAGAATTGATCATGCGGGAAGTCCATCCCAAGGACAGCCGTGCCAACATCATACTTCTAACGGATAGGGGGCTGCAAAGGGTCAACCAAGCCCTTCCTCTGGTAGAAGGCATTGATCAGGCGTTCTTTGGAAAATTAGAAAATAATACAGAAACATTAAACCAACTCTTAATAGAACTGGAGGCAGAAAATGACTAGATTTTGGATTGGTGTCGTATCAAAAGAACATGTACTAAGAGGTGTAGAAGGTTGATTTTGCCAAGTCTGCCATGGAAAGAAAGCACCATTGAACCGAATGAAAAAGGGGGACTATCTTTTGTACTACAGCCCCAAGTATCAACTGAACGGTCAGGAAAAGCTGCAGGCCTTTACAGCAGTTGGCAAGATTCTAGATGACACTGCCTACCAAGTAGAGATGTTTGAAGGCTTTTTCCCATTTCGGCGAGATGTCAGCTACTACCAGCCTGTCAAAGACTGCCCCATTGAGCAAGTCCGATAACATCCTCAGTGGCCCCAGTATGCTTCTCGGCTAAGATACGGACATTTCGAAGTTTCGAAAGACTTCTTCCTTTATGTTTTTGAGCAAATGAAACTGGACAGCCCTGCAAATCAGTAGAAGCAGCTTCGTTTGACTTACACCTAGACCTTGCTTACCTGCTCATCAAATCGAAAGTTCCGATTCTCAAGGAAATCGGAACTTTTTGATTTGAAGTAAGAACCTTGATTTATTAAATCAGCATAAAAGCAAATAAACTACTCGTAATCACATTTACTAAAGCATGTATAATCCAGCTAGCTAAAATGGAGCCATCAGATTTCTTTTCATTGACAAAGCCCATATAAGCCGCGATGCCACCCGTACACAAAATGATGAGCAGGGTTTGCTGCCAAGAGAGCCCTGTTATAAACATTAAGCCATGGAGCAGACCAAAAAGAGCAGCTTGTATGGTGTTGGCTACCACAAAGGATAAGCGACTAGCCAATCTCTTTAAAAGAAAACCTCTGAATAGCAGTTCTTCCGACAGAGAAGTTTGAAAAATACCATAAATCAGAACAGCTGGCAAGGCTTGGAAGCCTAGGCCTGAGAAATTCGAAGTCGCTGTATCCAGATTTTTTACAGCAGGATATACTAGCAAAAACGAAAGAAGCAAGAAAGATAGCGAACCCAACAAAATCCACAGCCAGATTTTCCGGCTGCCAGCATCTTTTAGTGTTTTTAAGCCAAGCCATTCTAAAAATGGACTTTTTCTTCTAGCACTTATCAACCACCAAACAAAAGGAAGAAAAGCAAACAAAGCAATTTGAATCAGAGCATTCAGCATCTGTTGAACTAGATTTTCCATGATAAGAGACTCCTTTCTTTTCTTTAATATGATTATACAAGACAAACTTCAAGAATTTATAAAGTAATTCTAAAATATTTCTAAAGAATGAAAGAAATTATAAACATAAATAAATCAAGGATTATTGCTACTTTCACTTACTTGCTATGCTTCTCATTTTTGGACTAAACGATGTCAAAAAACATTAAAAGCCTATCTCAAAAATCTAAGAAAGGTTGCAGATAAAAATAAGGCGATGAGTTTAAAAAATAGAAAACTGACAATGCGTTAAAGGAAGGGAGAAACTCCTAAAATTTTATCATACGAAGTCAAATTTTCAGCCTATCTATCCCAGATAATTTTCTTTTTAGTCAAATACTTCCAGCTCCCGCTCATCCACTTTCTACCCCTCGGGGTCTCAATTTTGCAGGCTTAGTGCCATGCCAAAAGCTGTTTTTCCCTTCTTGCCAACCCGCTTACATTTTGCTACAATGATGTCAAAAATCAGTAAGGAAAAATTATGCCACAACAACTCTTTAAAGAATTTGCCCAGCTAGATCAAGTGGAAGCTATTGTTCTCGGTGGCTCTCGTGCTGGACAGCATTTTGAAGAAAATATACATGCTTATTTTAAAAAGCTCTACACTGAGCCCGCTGAAGCGATAAAGCTTATCAATCAGCTAGTGACGACCATCAAAGAAGCCATTCCTCAAGAAATTATTGGTGATTTTTAGTAATGTTGTCGGAAACTATACATTCATCACTGCAGAAACTGAAAAAATTAGGAGTTTGAACATTAGTGTTCAAGCTCCTTTTCATGCTTCTTATCAGCGATTCTTCGTATCCAAGATAATGGTCACTGGACCATCATTAACTAGTTCTATCTGCATGTCTGCGCCAAAAACACCCGTCTGAGTCGGCACCTCTTGCTGCAAGGCAAGATTGAAGGCATCATAAAAATTGCTGGCCATCTCTGGCGGAGCAGCCTTGACAAAGGCTGGCCGATTACCCTTTTTGGTATCTGCATGCAGAGTGAACTGGGAAATCGACAAAATCTCTCCGGAAATGTCCTTGATAGACAGGTTCATCTTGCCCTCAGCATCGGAAAAAATCCGCATATTGACAATCTTCCTGACTGCATAATCCATATCTTCCTGACTATCGTCAGGGCCTACGCCTACTAGTAGCAAGAGACCTTGTCCAATACTGCTGTGCAGCTGCTGGTCAATGCTGACCTGAGCACGTTTCACGCGCTGAATCACTATTTTCATATCTTTTCCTTTGATTTAAGCAAGTCACCAAGGGTAACTTACAGCTCGATAATGATTTCCGAAATAGATCAGCCATTGGTCCGCTTGACCGAGTAGACCTCCGGCACGCTCTTGATCTTATCCACCACCGTCGTCAGCATGGACAGATTAGCAATACCAAAAGAAACGTGGATATTAGCAAATTTCATATCCTTGGTCGGCTGAGCATTAACTGTTGAAATATTTTTGGTGGTATTAGACAGAACTTGCAACACATCGTTGAGGAGACCAGACCGGTTGAGACCGTAAATATCAATGTGAGCCGTGTACTCTTTGGTCGTGTTGTTGTCTTCCCATTCCACATCAATCAGCCGCTGCTCGTAATTTTCCTGGGCCTTGAGATTCATGCAGTCCTGCCGGTGAATGGCTACACCACGTCCTTTGGTAATATAGCCGACAATATCATCGCCCGGTACAGGGTTACAGCACTTGGCAATCCGGATGAGGAGACCAGATGCCCCCTGAATGACCACACCGCCTTCGTGCTTGACCTTGAGGGTATCTTTTTTGTTTTCGACCTTGACCTCGCCGCCCTTGACCAATTCCTCCGCTTCTGCTCTGGCCTTGGCCCGTTCTTCCTCACGGCGCTCTTTTTCTGTCAGACGGTTGAAAATGCTAATGGCACCAATTTCACCGAAGCCAATGGCTGCAAAAAGCGCTTCTTCGGTCTTGTAGCTAGTCTTTTGCAGGACTTCTTCCATGTGCTTCTTGTCCATGTACTTATTAGCTACATAGCCATGCTCCTGAAATTGAGCCTGCAAGAGCTCCCGCCCTTTGGAGATAGACAGCTCCTTGTCTTGATTTTTAAAGAACTGACGGATTTTATTTCTAGCCTTGCTGGTCTTGACAATATTGAGCCAGTCACGGCTCGGTCCGAAGGAGTTAGCGTTGGTGATGATTTCCACCTGATCACCTGTCCTAAGCTTGGTTGTCAGAGGCACCATGCGGCCATTGACCTTGGCTCCCGTGGCTTTCTCTCCAACCTTAGTGTGGATCTCATAGGCAAAGTCAATCGGGCCCGAGTCCTTAGGCAGAGAGCGCACTGCTCCATCTGGTGTGAAGACGTAGATTTCCTCAGCCAGATAGCTCTCCTTGACCGAGTCAACGAAGTCCTTGGCATCGTTAGACTGGTCCTGCAGCTCCATCAGCTCCTTGATCCAGTTCATCCCGATGGCTGATTCTCTGCTGTCTACCTGTCCCTTGACGCCTTTCTTGTAAGCCCAATGAGCCGCAACCCCATACTCAGCGACCTCATGCATTTCCTTGGTCCGAATCTGAAACTCAATCGGACCTTTGGGTCCATAAACGGTCGTATGGATAGACTGGTAACCATTGGCCTTGCGGTTGGCAATGTAATCCTTGAACCGCCCCGGCATCGGCCGCCAAAGCTCATGAATGTAGCCCAGCATGGCATAAACATCACTCTGGGTATCCAAGATACAGCGAATGGCAATCAGATCATAAATCTCGTCAAAACGCTTCTTCTTGTCCTGCATCTTGCGATAGATCGAGTAGATATGCTTGGGCCGGCCATAAATCTTACCGTGCAGATTGCGCTCGCCAGCATAGGTCTCAATTTTTTGAACCACCTCTTCTACCAGAGCTTCACGCTCCCGACGCTTCTCCTTCATCATGTGGGAAATTTTGTAAAATTCCACTTCATTGAGATAACGGAAGGACAAATCTTCCAGCTCCCACTTGACACTGGAAATCCCCAGGCGGTGAGCCAAGGGTGCGTAGATTTCCATTGTCTCTCGAGAAATCCGCTCCTGCTTATCCTTGCGCAGATGCTTGAGTGTCCGCATATTGTGGAGACGGTCTGCCAGCTTGACCAAAATAACCCGGATATCCTCTGACATGGCCATCAGCATCTTACGGTGATTTTCTGCCAGCTGCTCCTCGTGGGATTTGTACTTGACCTTACCCAGCTTGGTAACGCCATCGACAATCACACGCACATCCGTCCCAAACTCTCTTTCCAAATCATCCAGCGTCGCACGGGTATCCTCTACCACATCATGCAGAAAACCGCAGGCAACCGTTACTGCATCTAGCTTGAGTGTGGCCAAAATCCCTGCCACCTGAATAGGATGCACAATATAAGGCTCACCTGACCTGCGAAACTGCCCACTGTGACAGTCAATCGCATAAATCAAAGCCTTCTGTATAAAAGCCACATCCTCTGCAGCCAGATATTTTCTCGTAAGGGCCAATACCTGATCGCCCGTCAAATTCACTTCTTTTGGCATCTCGTCTCTCCAATTCCTGCCTACTATTTTATCACTTTTAGCCCGATATGAAAACCTAGAAGACGGTTCATATAAAAACCCGCCTTAAACGGCGGGTTGTGGTAAAATGTAACACTATCAGACGATATCTTTCTGTTAAAAAACGAAGAGGCTAATCTTTCTGATTCAGTGATTCCTTATATCTCTGAGAACCTTTACCGTACCATTCTTTAACAGAGTATCCTGATAGTTGTCGGTAATCTTCTAAGTATTTTTGAAGATAGTAACCTTGGAAATTGTCAATCCCTAAAGCTATTGAAAACAATAAGAATGGGAGACCTAAAAGTGGTATAAACAAATCAATCACAGAGTTAAGTATACTATTTTGACGAATCATATATTCACTAGGGAAAAACATTCTTAAAAAGAATAGCAATATAATAATCAACCAAGCATATTTTTGTGAAAAGGAAACAAATTGATTAAGAATATTTACAAGAGGATTAGAATGTTGTCGCCGGACATATAATACCTTGATGTTAGTATGATTTTATGCTTTTGCTTCATGAGACACTCCTACGACTATTATAATTTAGTATGTGGTATAGGTTTTGCAATTCCAATTAAAGCAAGAGGTTTTCGCTATAACTAGAATACTGAATCACTTGTCATCACTTTCCAACAACGCCCGCAAACCCGCTGATTCAGTCATACCAACCGTACGAATTTTCCCATTCTCACCATCCATTTGAAGACCAGTCTTCCCAACCATACTTATACTATCATTAATGATAATATGAAACATAATTCCCCCCATCGGATTATGCTTAATGGAGCTATCATCAATTTTATAAGAGCGAATCTTCCCTTTGTCTGTTAACGCATTTGGATCTTTTCTTTTTAAATCTTCTTCAATCAGCTTCCGCACTTCCTCACTGTGAACAATCCTGAACATTTCATTTTGAAATTCTTGGTTTTTGTGAGCCAGGTAGAGACCTACTCCAATGCAAACAGCCATAAACAAGCTAACAACTGATAAGATAATTTTATGTTTTTTCTTCATATATTCACCTCTAAATAAAGAAATCTCCTTATGAGTCTTTGGCCATCACTCCTCTAGCAACTTCTGAAGTCCTTTTGACCTATCCATACCAACAATTCGTATGCCCTCATTCTCCCCATATTTTCTAAGCCCAGTTGACCCAACAATATCAGGGTCATCATTAATGACAATATCAAACATAATGCCTCCCATTGGATTGTAACGAATGCTTCTATCATCAATTTTATAGGATTGAATTTTCCTCCTATCCGTTAAAGCATGAGAATCTAATTTTTTTAATTTCTTTTCTATTAGATTCTTCACTTCCTCACTATGGACAATTCTGAACATTTCATTCTGAAATTCTTGATTTTTGTGAGATAGGTAGAGACCTCCCCCTAACAATATCAATACACTTAGGCCAATAAGCCCCATAATTCTATTTCTTCTCTTAGACATATAAACACTCCTCAATCTTTGTCAGTTTCATTATATAATATATTTTCCCAAAAGCAAAAACCCGCCTTAAACGGGCGGGTTGTGGTGAAGAAAGTGATGAACTTCTTCCTTGATAAATTGACAATAAGCGTAGACAAGGTAGCAAGTAGATGTCACACCTAAAAGGGCGACAAACAACTCAAATAAGGCAGACATAGTCATGACGAACCTCCTCTCCTTATCAAGCAAAATGCAGATACGCTTCCCAGCTTAGGCAGTCTGATTTTTTCCGTTTTTATTTTCCTTTCCGACTTACCCAAGTGAGCTCATCACTATTATACCAAAATACGAAAGCGGATACAAGGCAGTGAGACAGTTGCTCCTAATAATGATTTTATCAAAGCAGATAACATGCTAAATTTGAAGCATCTAAAGTAGGAATGACACTGTTAACAAATTTTTTATCCATCATTTTATCTCCTTTTAATTTGATACGGTTTCTCTAAATGAATAAGCATTATCGTAATTCACAGTTACTGAATAATAGTAATAATCGTCGTTTCGGTTTGAGCTTCCAAAACCTAAAATTGCCTGCTCTCTTTCATTTTTGTGAAAATACTGATTGATAGTTTGATTTTGAACCGAATAATCAATATCAAACGCCCCGTTGTTGCCATTATAACTTTTGGATTTCATAGATAAAGAAGATAGAAAAGACTGATTAATTGTTAACTTTTGGAATAAGAATCCATCAAAAGGCCATAATTCTTTCGCTTTCTCCTCATCAGAAAAGACAAAATCGCTGTCTATATAATCAACTCTTATTGTTTCTTCTGGCTTTTCAGTAATATCATCAGAAGCCCGTGTCTTGGTCAGCACTCCAGAAATTGTGTGATTGCTACTATCCCCTTGTAAAGTTATTTCGATAAGATAAGTCCCCCGTTTGATATACACTTGCTCTACTTTAAACCCATCCGGAAATTGCTTAAACAAATCAAATAGATTTTCAGTAGGATAGACGCGACTCACTTCAGCTACCTGATTCTCAATCCAATCTCGGCTGCTCCTCTTTTCTCCACATCCTATTAATCCTATCATCACTCCCCCTAAAAGTAATATTTTGAGAAAAATTCTCTTTTTCATGATATTCTCCTTGATTATTATGCTTAACAAAGTAACTTATTTCAGTCACTGTATAGTGTACCATAATTTTTTTGAACTCTATTTTATTCTACCTCCATCCAATCATTCACTTATCCGCTGATATCTTCATTCAGTATTTTCAAACCAATATTAGAAAGTATGAAAGCTCTAAACTGGAAATTCCTTCTTGATGATAGCGTTTTAATATAGTATAATATAAGTCTGAAATTCATTTTAACAAAGGAGATATTATGTCTAAATCATCCCTTCAAAAAACGGTTGTGCTTTTGAGCGCAGCGGCTCTTGCGGCAGCTGTAAATGCTGTTCAGGCTGATGAGAATGCTCCAGCAGTCACTGCTAATCCTGCTCCAGTAGAAAGCAGCGCAGCGGAAGCAAAACCAACGACTGCTACAAGTCCAACTGAGACTACTGCGACACCAGAGAGCACGGAGCCTAGCTCTGCTATTTCCCCAGAAAATGCCAGCGGAAACGCTGATGCTCTGATGGCTATGGCTCGCAATGTCGCGGCTACTGAGGATACTAAGCCCGTGGAGGGACAGACTGTCGATGTTCGTATCTTGGCAACGACCGACCTCCATACCAACTTGGTCAACTACGACTACTATCAGGACAAGCCAGTAGAGACCTTGGGACTGGCTAAGACTGCCGTGCTAATCGAGAAGGCCAAGAAAGAAAATCCAAACGTCCTCTTGGTTGACAATGGCGATACCATCCAAGGAACGCCGCTTGGAACTTACAAGGCCATTGTGGATCCTGTGGAGAAGGGCGAGCAGCACCCTATGTACGCTGCCCTACAGGCTCTGGGCTTTGAAGCTGGTACGCTAGGAAACCATGAATTTAACTACGGTCTGGACTATCTGAACCGCGTGATTGAGACAGCTGGCATGCCTCTTGTCAATGCCAATGTGCTGGATCCAGCGACTGGTAAATTCATTTATCAGCCTTACAAAATCATCGAAAAGACCTTTACGGATACTCAGGGCCGTTTGACGACTGTCAAGATTGGTGTGACTGGGATTGTCCCGCCGCAAATCCTCAACTGGGATAAGGCAAACCTAGAAGGAAAAGTGGTCGTTCGCGACTCCGTTGAGGCTATTCGAGACATCATTCCTGAGATGCGCAAGGCCGGTGCAGACATCACTTTGGTGCTTTCTCACTCTGGTATCGGAGATGACAAGTATGAAAAAGGGGAGGAAAATGAAGGCTATCAAATCGCCAGCCTGCCAGGTGTGGATGCTGTTGTAACGGGACACTCCCACGCCGAATTTCCAAGCGGAAACGGAACTGGCTTCTACGAAAAATATCCTGGTGTAGACGGTGTCAACGGTAAAATCAACGGCACTCCAGTAACCATGGCTGGAAAATACGGCGACCATCTAGGCGTCATCGACCTCAAGCTAGACTATACTGACGGCAAATGGAAAGTCACTGACAGCAAAGGCTCTATCCGCAAGGTAGATACCAAGTCTAATGTAGCAGATCAGCGCGTCATTGACATTGCCCAAGAATCCCACCAAGGGACTATTAACTATGTCCGCCAGCAAGTCGGCACCACGACTGCACCGATTACCAGCTACTTTGCTCTGGTCAAAGACGATCCATCCGTGCAAATCGTTAACAATGCCCAGCTTTGGTATGCTAAGCAAGAGCTGGCTGGCACGCCTGAAGCCAACCTTCCTATCCTGTCTGCAGCAGCTCCTTTCAAGGCAGGAACCCGCGGGGATGCAACGGCCTACACAGACATTCCAGCTGGTCCTATTGCTATCAAGAACGTAGCAGACCTCTATCTCTACGATAATGTCACTGCTATCCTCAAGGTCAACGGTGCCCAGCTCAAAGAATGGTTGGAAATGTCAGCTGGCCAATTCAACACCATTGACCCAAATAATAGCCAACCGCAAAATCTGGTCAATACTAACTACCGGACTTATAACTTTGATGTTATTGACGGTGTTACCTATGAGTTTGACATTACTCAGCCGAACAAATACGACCGCGAAGGGAAACTGGCAAACCCAAATGCCAGCCGGGTCCGCAACCTCAAATATCAAGGCAATGAGATTGATCCCAATCAGGAATTTATCGTCGTGACCAACAACTACCGGTCTAACGGTAATTTCCCTGGTGTTCGAGAAGCCAGCCTCAACCGTCTGCTCAATCTGGAAAACCGCCAAGCTATCATCAACTATATCTTGGCTGTCAAAAATATCAATCCAAGTGCAGATCAGAACTGGCATTTCGCTGATACCATCAAGGGACTGGATCTGCGCTTCCTGACAGCTGATAAGGCCAAGAACTTGATTGGTACAGACGGAGACATCGTCTATCTAGCAGCTTCTGCCCAAGAAGGATTCGGTGAATACAAATTCGTCTACGTCGCACCGAAAACAGAATCAGTGCCTATTGAGCAGCCAAGCCGTCCGACTATCGCAGTCGAAGCAGCCAATCTGCAGTATAGAAGAGTAGACTTCCCAGTCTTGACTGCTGTTGACCCAAGCATAAACAAGCAAGCGTCCCACAGACAAGCAGAAGCAGAAAGCCTCCCAGCAACCGGAGAAAAGGCGTCCTCACTTGGAGTATTGGGACTTGTCATGACCGGACTTGCAGGAATCTTCGCCTTTAAAAAACGTGAAAGACAATAATGATTAAAAAATCAGCAGCCAAGATGGTTGCTGATTTTGCTTTTTAAAGACTGTCATTTCTCAATTCCAACAAAACACTGACTGCCGTCAAGGCATAAAGCGGAGCTGTTTCAGCCCGCAGGATACGTGGACCTAGACCTGCTGATACAGCACCTGCTTGGCCAAAGGCTGCTATTTCCTCTGGCGATAGACCGCCCTCCGGTCCGAAGATAAAGAGAACTTTTGCGCCAGCTTCCAAGCCCGACAGAGCTCGGACTAGAGCTGCAGATTCTCCTTCTTTGGCCGATTCCTCATAGGCCACGATGATGCGATCAAAGTCTGACAAAGTGGCCAGAAAATCTGCCTTTTTATCAAAGAGCCGAACCTCAGGAATCAGATTGCGCTTGCTCTGCTCTGCTGCTCCCTGAGCAATTTTCTCTAGCTTTTTGCTCTTTTTGGCTAGCTTTTTGCCATCCCACTTAGCCACCGACCAGTCCGCTGGGAAAGCCCAGATAGCACTGGCCCCTAGCTCCGTTGCCTTTTGAGTGATAAATTCCAACTTATCACCCTTGGGAAAGCCTGAAGCAATGGTCACTTGAACCGGCAGCTCGGTATTGTCTGCTAGCTCCTCCAAGATTTCCAAGCTCTGTTGACTGGGGTCCAACACCCGAGCCAGTCGCTTCATGCCATCATCAAAGACTAGTGTAACTTGGTCGCCCTCTTTGAGCCGCATGACTGAAAACATATGTTTGGCCGTGTCCTTATCCGTGACCACCAGAGGAGACTTAGGACTTCCTTTTATAAAATACTGTTGCATCTAACCACCTATCACGCCTGAAATGTCCTGCGTTTTCTTAAAGACGCAGGCATTCCATTCGCCCTGAATCATATGCGTTTCTAGGAAAAACCCTGCTGCTTCTGCTGACTCGCGCACCATTTCCCACTTCTCAGAAATGATCCCACTCATAATCAGATAGCCCTCATCCTTGACCAGACGGTAGGCATCCTCTGTTAGATGGATGAGAATATCGGCCAAGATATTAGCAACAATGATATCCGCCTCGATTTCTACGCCTCGGAGAAGATCGCCCGGCGCCACATGAATGTTCTCCATGTCAGGATTGAGCTCAATATTTTCCTGAGCCACGCGCACTGCCACCTCGTCCAAGTCATAGGCGTAGATGTCCTTAGCACCCAAGAGAGAGCTAGCAATGGACAGAACGCCGCTGCCTGTACCCACATCCAGCACCGTTTCTCCGCCCCGCAGGACCTGCTCCAGCGCAAAGAGGCTCATCTTGGTTGTCGGATGAGTACCTGTCCCAAAGGCCATGCCAGGATCCAGCTTGATGATCTTCTCACCAGCTGTCGACTCATACTCCGTCCATGAGGGTACAATGGTCAAGTCATGAGTAATCCGAGCCGGCTCAAAGTATTTCTTCCAGTTGTCCGCCCAATCTTCCTCAGCCAGTTCCTGCCGAGTCAGCTCAATATCACCCGTCTCCAATCCGAAGCCATCCAGCTCAGCCAGTCGCTCATTGGCCTGGGCTGCAATAGCCTCTATATCCACCGAATCCGGATAGTAGCCCGTAATCCGGACCCGCTCGCTCTGCTCAACTTCTGGAAAAAGCTCACCATACTGGTCAACCTGCCCCAGATAATCTGCGCTGTCATCAATGGCCACACCCTGACTGCCCAGCTCAATCAGAATATTAGAGGCTGCTTCCTCCGCCTCACGCTTCACTTCAATCGTTAATTCCTGCCAAGTGTCCATCATTAAAATACCAAGCCCGTAAAACACAAAGCCAAAATAGGAAATTCTCTGACGATGCTTTCGTCTAAGAGAACTTTATCTTTTTGCCACAGTATTTAGGGCGGGTTCAGTTTAGAAATCCAACTGAACAATCCTTTCTTTGTTTATTTCATTGTCTTCGTCATGTAAACCATATCCATGCCCTCTTTTTCGGGCTCAGTATGAGTCTGTCGGTAGCCATTTTTCTCATAGAAAGCTACCATGCCTTTATCCTGGAAAACCGTACACAAATCCCATTTCGTAATGGTGGAGAATGTCTCCTCAATCAGACCAAGCCCCTCAGAGCCATATCCTTTATTCTGGTGCTCTGGCAAAATCGCCACTGTCCCAATCCAGCCTGCTGTCTGTTCGTCATTTGTATTCAATCGAATAAAGCCCAGAATCTTCTCGTCGTCTTTGACAAAATAATAAAAACTATTGGGCCGCTCGACCAGCTTCCAGCGAATCCGCTCTCGCTCCTCCAGATAGGGGTCGTATTGATCCTGATATTTCTCATGAACAGCCTTAAAACTCGCTCGCTGAATGGCAATAATGGTATCTAAATCCTCAGCTCCTGCCCGCTCAATATAAATCATGCTCGCACCTCCAAATAATCTCTCAACCTGTCCTGCAGCTGCGGAATAACCTTTTTATCTGATAAGAACTGGCTCACATCCATCATCTGATAAGCCTGTCCCTCATCGCCAAAGGCGATACTGGCAAATTCTTCCTGAGTGATAGTTCCCACCATAAAAATAGAGGTTTTGTCTGGAGCAAGCATTCCTTGATATTCCTTAGCCCAGAGAATATCCGCTTCTTCAAGCTTCAAACCAAGCTCTTCAAAAACCTCCCTTTGTACGCATTCAAAAGGTGTCTCTTCGTCCTCACGGCCACCGCCCGGCAACTCCCACATATTGGGCCAAGGAATGGTTGAAATATCGTCTCGCAAGATAGTCAGTAGCTTATCATTACAGAGCAAGGCAATCTTGCAGCCAGAAAACTCCATCTGTTTGTGCAGCAAATCTAGTCCTTCTTCATCTGTCATCAGCGCCTCCTAATACCTCGGATATGAATAAAATTCTGTCTCAGCCAAGTCAGCTCTGCCATTTTCAAAAGCCTCAGCATTCCAAGCCATCTCAAACTCTGCCGCCTCTGAATCTGCTAAAAAGTCCATGAGCGCATCAAGGCCAGACTCAGCTGTTTGGGTTAGGAAATCCACGAAATAAGCTAGAAACTCCCGTGACAGCCCTTTCTTCGGCTCATAGGGAAGAACCGCCAGATAATCCTCGGCCTCAAAACGAGACTTGACCGGATTATAGAAAAGCACGGCTTCCTCAAAGTAAATATCTTCAGCCGAGGCATTGCCCTCAGCATCAACCGTCTCAATCCCACCTGGATTTTGAACCTCAAGGAGAAAGGCCACTTCCACTGCGTGATTCTTCTTGTCCCAGTTTATTTCATAATCAAAAGGAAAGCTCTTCCCCATTTCCTCGTCCAATATCTCCAAAAAACCGTACTTAGCCATGATTTCCTCTTTTCATTGTGATAAAATATTACTATCTACAATAGTAACACAAAAAGCCAAGAAAAACACTTGCAGAAAGGAAATCTTATGCCAGAAAACCTAGCCCTGCGCATGCGGCCGACTGACATTGATCAGATCATCGGCCAGCAACATCTGGTCGGACCTGGAAAAATCATCCGTCGCATGGTTGAAGCCAACCGCCTGTCCTCGATGATTCTCTACGGGCCACCCGGCATTGGCAAAACCTCTATCGCCTCGGCTATCGCCGGCACAACCAAGTTTGCCTTTCGGACCTTTAACGCCACCGTAGATAGCAAGAAGCGCCTGCAGGAAATCGCTGAAGAAGCTAAATTTTCCGGCGGACTGGTGCTCCTGCTGGACGAGATTCACCGCTTGGACAAGACCAAGCAAGACTTCCTACTGCCGCTATTAGAAAGCGGTTTGGTCATCATGATTGGAGCGACGACAGAAAATCCTTTCTTCTCTGTCACCCCTGCCATCCGAAGCCGGGTTCAGATATTTGAGCTTGAGCCCCTCAGCAACGAAGACATCCGGACAGCCATTCAGCTAGCCCTGACAGACAAGGAGCGAGGATTTGATTTCCAAGTGGAGCTAGACGATGAGGCTCTGGATTTCATTGCTATCTCTACCAACGGAGACCTGCGCTCCGCCTATAACTCGCTGGATCTAGCCGTACTCTCTACCCCAGAAGATAGCAAGGGCATTCGCCACATCACGCTCGATGTCATGGAAAACAGCCTGCAAAAAAGCTATATCACCATGGATAAGGATGGGGACGGCCATTACGATGTCCTCTCTGCCCTGCAGAAGTCCATCCGTGGCTCCGATGTCAATGCCAGTCTCCACTACGCAGCTCGCCTCGTTGAGGCAGGAGACCTGCCTAGCCTAGCTCGACGCCTGACCGTTATAGCTTACGAAGATATTGGCCTGGCAAATCCAGACGCACAAGTCCATACCGTTACAGCTCTGGAAGCAGCCCAGCGGATTGGCTTTCCTGAAGCCCGCATCCTTATTGCCAATATTGTCATCGATCTAGCTCTATCGCCCAAGTCCAACTCAGCCTACCTAGCCATGGACAAGGCCCTAGCTGACTTGCGAAAGAATGGAAACCTCCCCATCCCCCGCCACTTAAGAGACGGCCACTATGCCGGCAGCAAAGAATTGGGCAATGCTCAGGATTATCTCTATCCTCACTCCTATTCTGGCAATTGGGTCAAGCAGGACTATCTGCCTGACAAGATAAAAGATGCCAATTATTTCACTCCTAATGAGAATGGTAAATACGAGCGAGCCCTTGGAATGACTAAGGATAAGATTGATGACTTAAAAAAATGATGACATCGTTTGCAAAAAATCACATTTTTCTCTTGAATTTTTCAAAATTTATGGTATTATAATTATAGAAACGCTGTGGTGTACGACTTCACACTTAAGTGTTGACCGACTATTTTTTGTATTATTAGGGAAACAAAAGACTTCTAACAGCATGCAAGCCGTGTCACGCGGAAGCAGCTTCAGTTAGAGCGAGTTGCCCACCTGCTTAATTGCGCGGGTTCAATACAAATCGTGAAGGTCCGGCACCAATACAGCTTTTTCTATTGCCTCCTTAGCTCAGCTGGCAGAGCAGCGGACTCTTAATCCGTGGGTCGCAGGTTCGATCCCTGCAGGGGGCATCTAAATCAACAGGAAAAAGCCTTGATTTATAAGGCTTTTTTGCTTGTCTATAACTGATTTGCCCCATCATTTGCCCCACATTTTTTTATGAGCAATCTTTCCAAACATCTCTAATTTGATTAAATTCTTCAAAAATTTTCTCTTCTAAAGTGTGTCCATATACTTCTACTAACATTGAAATATCTCTATGCCCTAGAATTTTTGCAATAACTCCAAGGTCAAATCCTTTGTGCCAGAGGTAGCTTCCATAGGTATGACGTGCTCCTTTTGTCGTGATAATTGGATAAATATCTAATTCATTTAAAAGAACACTCAAAGCTTTATTGACACTTGCAATATCTGGTACCAAGTGAATATATCCATAATGCTGAAAAATCATTTTATACCTATTCTTGATTCCTAGCTCTTTATTAGCCTTCTCCTGTTCAATTTTTAGGACTTGTAATATCTTAATACATTCTTCGTCTATCGGTACCATCCGAATAGACGTTTTATTTTTTGGAGGGACAAATTTATGAGAAAGGGTATTAAACCTCCTATATGTTTTTAGCAGTCCTCTGTCAAAGTCAACTTCATTCCAAGTTAACGCTATTAACTCTCCAAACCTCATGCCTGTTTTTAATAGAAAATAGACAATATAAGGAACAATTGAACGTTGGTAATCAAATTTTCTCTTTACTGCTAAAAGTAAATCCAGATAGTCCTTTTCTGTATGTAAATATTTCTCTTCTGTCATCTGTTGTTCTTTGGATGAAAATAACTCGACATGTTGTGTAAAATCATCTATTAGAACTTTGTCTGCAATTGCCATTTGGATGCTCTGATGAATCCCAGTATTCAATCTACCAAGAAAATTTCTACCAACTGTTTGTCCATACTTATTCATAATTCTTTGGTATTCACTCGCACGAATTTGAGTGACTTTTTTATTTCCAAATAATCTTTTAATTGTGTTTTTACGGAGAAGATATTTTTTCTTTGTCTCTTCCGACCTACTACTCGGTAGAATTTTTAGTTCAAGCCATTCTTGATACAGATCTACAAGAGAAATATCTCTAGAAATTCTTTTTCCTAAACGAAGTTCTTGCAGAATCGGTTCAGCTTCTGACTCTGCAAGTTTTTTTGTTTTAAAACCGCTATTATGAACAACAGTTTTCCCTTCGCTACGAATTTCATAGGTCCATAAATTACTATCTCCTCGCTTTCGATAACGAACACTTGCCATATTACGCCACCTCAGTTCCTAGAATCTCATTTACAACACTTTTTGGAACAACCATCAAACGTTTGCGATTATAAAATGTATAGCCTCGTGAGACAAGTAATTCTCTTGCCTGATGAATGATATCATTTGCTGTATGAGGGCGATAGCCCATTTCAATTAATTCTTTGTTACTAATTAAATTATTGTCCATAGTTATCCTCCTTATTTATTTTCTAAATTCAGAAACTCGCCTACAAGTAGTTGTAATTCTGCATTTAATTTAGGGAGATTCTGTATTAATACTTCTTTTAATTCTTCCGCAAATTGGTTCGTTTCTTCTCTCAATAGTTTGCGGACTCTTGTTTTTTTCTTTTTGATGCTGTCTGATTTTAAATTTGGAAAAGCCAATGATAACAGTTCAGGATTGTTGAGAAAGATAATTGTAAATGCTCTTTGCTCCACTCGAATATGTTCTAGCTTATAAAATCCGAAATTATCAAGTCGATTCATAACATCTTGGACCATCTCCTCACCAATCGCTTTGGTTCTAAGTTGGAATTCCAGTCTCCACCAAAACGGATTTACAGCCAAATCTAGCTTCTCATCGCGCTTGTGAGCAATGATTTCTTTATTCTTATCATATAACCTAACTTGTACATTACTACCGCTAGAACCCCAATATTTCGTCTCTAATTCACCCCCTCTACCATAGAAGACCTTATGGGTAACACCACCTTTAATATGTTGCAAATTAACGATTTCAGGCCTATTGAAAATGTCAAATGCCAAATCAAAACGAGACAAACGTACTGTCAATGAATTCAATCTAGCAAAGTACATTAATTGCCTCCATACTTTCATTCCATCAAATTCTTTTAAAGTATTAGGATTGAAATCAATTCGAATCAATTGTTCATTTCCATAAGTGGATAATTGAAAAAATATAATATTGATTGAATCATACTCATTAAAATCTTTAGCTAAAGTAAATACATCATCTCGTACGTTATCATGTATTTCAAATGAATCAACTCTTGTACTTATTGCCTGTTTCAGATTTTTAAAAATTTGTCTTAGGGAACCAATGTCTGTATCCCAGATAACCGTTAATCTATCAATACTGACATCTAACCGCTGTACTAATTCTCCTACATCACATCGTTCTTGAATACTTCTTAAATCTTGTATAGAAACCAACAAAATTGTCCCCCCTTCTTTTAGATTTTTTAGGTTTCAGAAACACCGTCAAATCAACGATTGCTCGTTCCGTCGTTCTTTGGGCGTTGCCCTAAGTGTCCCTTTTTGCTGGCTGTTAGAATAGCCAGCTTTTGCTTGGCTAGAAATTGTCTGGACGGCAGTCTGCAGGACTTCGCCTGACTTCCCGTCAGGCTCGTCCCTTGTCCTTGTCCACACAATTTCTAGCTCCAAGGCTTCGAATAGTCATAAGTCATAGTCTCATCCTCAACTTCCTCCTCACTCACAGTCTGCAGGACTTCGCCTGACTTCCCGTCAGGCTCGTCCCTTGTCCTTGTCCACACAATTTCTAGCTCCAAGGCTTCGAATAGTCATAAGTCATAGTCTCATCCTCAACTTCCTCCTCACTCACTGTCCCTAAACTTATGAACTATTTTTTATCATTTATAACTTATTTCTAAGTTATAAATATATTTTATAAAAAATATTTTAGTTAGTCAACTAAAAACTTGATTTGTAAGTTTTTAGGTGATAAAATAAGTTAAAAATAAAAATAGGAGTTTCCCATGACCTTTATTATTCAAAATTTTGGACCCAATTTGGCACGATTGCGCATAGAAAAAGGAGTAAGCCAAACTCAACTAGCTGAAGATTTAGGAATCGGTAAACAGTCCATCTCTGATTACGAAAAACAAAAAAGCTATCCTACCTTTGCAAATTTGGATAAGATAGCGGAATATTTTAATGCAACTCCAACCCAACTCTTTGGAACGAGTAAAGAGATTGAGTTAGAAAAGAGTGTTCTTGAATCTAATGAATACTCTGATAAAGTAAGTGAAATCTTAAAAGCTGTCAAATACATCGAGCATTTCCTACATACTGATGGACAGTACTTAGAGGATTTACTTTACCTAACAAGAGGCAACCAACTATACACAGAAGATGGAAAAGAGTTGTATATTGATCCAACTTCTCAGAAAAGAACACTTCATACCCAATATGAACCTGGTTTTATTGTAGCAAGAGAGAAATCTCCACTAGAGCTCTTAATTGAAAATAAGGAGCTATTAGATTAAATAAAAAAAGCGAGGATATCCTCGCTTTTCTATTGTAAAATCTTATTCTTCATTATCAATCATCAAACACTCTGCCTGTGAGTTGGTACATGAGGTAAATGTGCTCCAAGGTTTTGACGATTCGCGTCACATGAAGTTATTTAAGCATCTCCTTTTCTCTCATTACCATTTTCTGTTATAATAAATTGTACTTCTAGAATAGAAAGGACTTAAGATGACAACTCTTATTAAACATAAACGTGTAGAATTTTCAGAACTTTTTTATGACCTAGTTTTTGTTTTTGCAATTTCAAAAGCAACTACTTTAATTGACCATCTTCATAACGGTATTTTGACTTGGAATTCTTTCCTTGATTTTTTCATGGCTGTCTTGGTTCTCACCGATTCCTGGATGATTCAAACCGTTTATACCAATCGCTATGGAAAGAACTCTTTATTTAACATGGTAATCATGTTTATCAAAATGGGACTTTTACTCTTTATAGCCAATATGATTGGACCTGATTGGCAACAATATTTTCATTATCTCTGTTGGGCTATTGGTACATTAACCCTTACCTTATTTTTTCAATATTTGGTTGAGTTTTTTAGAAAATCAACCGATGATGTTAATCGGGAAAGTATCAAAGGTTTTCTATGGATAACAGGTCTAGGAAGTTTAGGAGTCTATCTAGCAGCTCTTCTTCCTATTTACGTTAGAGTCTATATCTTCTTTGCTAGTATTCTGCTAACATTTATTATGCCAATTATCTTGCTTAGTAAAGATAAGCATTACCAGGTAAATCTCCCCCATTTAATCGAGCGCATCTCCCTTCTTGTCATTATTACGTTTGGAGAGATGATTATGGAGCTAGCTAACTTCTTTACAATCGAGAATTTCTCGATTTATTCGGTTCTTTATTTCATTATTATGCTTTCTCTGTTCTTGTTTTATTTTGGTCAATTCGACCATGCTATTGATGAAGAATCTAATCAAAAGGGACTATTTCTAATTTACAGTCACTATCCTATTTTCATTGGACTTATTATGATGACCGTTTCGATGAGTTTTCTTCTGAATCCTGAAGCTAATCTTCTCTTTGCAACCATCTTCTCTTATATCGGATTTGGCCTCTTCCAAGTTGCTGTCCTAGTAAATGGGCCCTGTAACAAACACTATCTTCGCTATTCGAAAAGTTACTACTGTGTCCAAGCGACACTCTATCTGGCTGCCTTGATTCTCTCTTTAATCTTTGCTTCTAATCCTATAATAGTAGTGAGTATTACAACCATTTTAGCTCTAGCTATAGCCATTCATTTTATTTATTTTTATATGACACAGAATAAAAAATATTCCAAATCTAACTGGGAGTTCTTTTAATGAGTTTATAACATAAAAAAAGCTTTGGGAACCAAGGCTTTAATTTTTTCATTAATTTGTTTTTTAAAAATTACAAATCTATTGGTAGCTTTTTGGTAGCTAAACAGACAAATTTTATAATGTTTATCAAAGTGAACATAAAAAGAATGTTGATTTGTCAGCATTCTTTTTTATTTCAAATGTATTCTCGGAATTAGAAAAATGGTTCCATGGCATCGAAAAGATGTATGCTTATCATAAGTTTACAGCTATCTTTTCCGTCGTTCTTCTTGCTCTCCACAATGTTGCCATGGGTGGCAGTCTCTGGGGCTCTCATCTGGCAGCCCAGCTTGGGAACGTCGGCATCTATCTATTTGTCAGCATTGTTCTGGTGGCCTATCTTGGCAAGCACATCAAATATGAAGCTTGGCGCTGGATTCACCGCTTTGTCTATTTGGCCTATATCTTTGGTCTCTTCCACGCCTATATGCTGATGGGCGGTCGACTCCTAACACCGACCTTACTAGGTTTCGTAGTCGGATTCTACGCTATCATCGGTTTAGCTTCTGGCTTTTACATCATCTTCCTCTATCAAAGTTTGGCCTTTCGCCATCTGGGAAAAATCATGCAGGTCAAACGCCTCAACCACGATAACGTGGAGTTGAAAATCCAACTCAGTCAAAAGTTAGACTACCAGTACGGTCAGTTTGCCTTCGTCAAGATTTTCCAAGAAGGATTTGAAAAAGCGCCACATCCCTTCTCTATCTCTGGCGGCCATGACAATATTGTCTATTTTACTATCAAGAACTCTGGAGACCACACTAAGAAACTTTATGACAACATTCAAGAAGGAAGAAAGGTTACCATTGACCGAGCTTATGGCCACATGATTCTTGACCAAGGACAGGAAAAGCAGATTTGGATTGCTGGTGGGATTGGCATTACGCCCTTTATCTCCTATATCCGTGAAAATCCTAATCTGAATCGTCCAGTCAGCTTCTACTACGCTTATACTGGAGCAGAAAATGCTGTTTACCTAGACCTCCTCAAAGACTATGCGGCCAANTTTGGTTGAGTTTTTTAGAAAATCAACCGATGATGTTAATCGGGAAAGTATCAAAGGTTTTCTATGGATAACAGGTCTAGGAAGTTTAGGAGTCTATCTAGCAGCTCTTCTTCCTATTTACGTTAGAGTCTATATCTTCTTTGCTAGTATTCTGCTAACATTTATTATGCCAATTATCTTGCTTAGTAAAGATAAGCATTACCAGGTAAATCTCCCCCATTTAATCGAGCGCATCTCCCTTCTTGTCATTATTACGTTTGGAGAGATGATTATGGAGCTAGCTAACTTCTTTACAATCGAGAATTTCTCGATTTATTCGGTTCTTTATTTCATTATTATGCTTTCTCTGTTCTTGTTTTATTTTGGTCAATTCGACCATGCTATTGATGAAGAATCTAATCAAAAGGGACTATTTCTAATTTACAGTCACTATCCTATTTTCATTGGACTTATTATGATGACCGTTTCGATGAGTTTTCTTCTGAATCCTGAAGCTAATCTTCTCTTTGCAACCATCTTCTCTTATATCGGATTTGGCCTCTTCCAAGTTGCTGTCCTAGTAAATGGGCCCTGTAACAAACACTATCTTCGCTATTCGAAAAGTTACTACTGTGTCCAAGCGACACTCTATCTGGCTGCCTTGATTCTCTCTTTAATCTTTGCTTCTAATCCTATAATAGTAGTGAGTATTACAACCATTTTAGCTCTAGCTATAGCCATTCATTTTATTTATTTTTATATGACACAGAATAAAAAATATTCCAAATCTAACTGGGAGTTCTTTTAATGAGTTTATAACATAAAAAAAGCTTTGGGAACCAAGGCTTTATATGATATCAATCACCGACCACGAAAATGTTTAGCTTACAGAACTGCTAGTGAAGCTCTAGAGGATGAGTTCGAGTAAATGTTGCACTTATTCTTGCAATTTATCATTTACTTGATGCACGAACTCGATATTTTTTTCGTTAATTTGTTTTTGCCCCACTTTTGCCCCATTTTTAAATCCTGACATTGAAAATACCTAAAAGTATTTCCCTAAAATCAGCTATATTTCAACATTTTTGTTTATTTTCAATATGAAAAGTTCTTACAAATTCATGCAGGGGGCATAGAAATAGATAAGAAAAAGCCTTGATAATCAAGGTTTTTTTCTTGTACTTTTGCTTATTCAAATCTTTCTCAATTTTAAAACGTATATCACAGCTTCCCTTCCTCTATCTCTTTTAAAAATCTTGTCATATAGATCAAGTGTCCTTTATTTGTATGTACATTAGCATCTAGGTATTCCAAGCATTTCCTAGCTCTAGGAGTGACTGAATATAGAGCCTTTACCTTTTCCCTCATTTCTAATGCCTCTAATACCAGCTCTTCATCTTTCTTTGCTTCTTCTTGGGATTGCTTCAATTCTGATTTTTTTAGCTCCTTTAATACCTTTACTTTTTCAGCAAGATCTGTTAAATTACTCAGTTTTTCTTCATATTCGCTTCTTATACTGTCCCCTTGTTGTTGTAGCCATTTTTTTAATTCTTCAAAGCTCTCATAAAGGTTCTTCCGTTTTAGCAGCTTTATCTCCTCTTCTCTTTGGAGCCGATCCTCCTCTAATTTCCTTTCCTCTTCTAACTTATTTTGCCGTTCAATTTCCTCTTGTTCCCGCAACCGAGCAAGCCTCTCCTCTTCTTTTTGTTTAGCAACTCTATTCCTCTTCTCAGCCTCCTGCTCCTCTTGCTTCGCCTCCTCTCTCCACTGTTTCAATTTTTCTTTGTAGCTTTCAATATCAAATATTTCATTAAGTTCTGGATGAAGATAATCATTTATGACATAAATGATACGCTCAATCTTATTATACGCCAACTGACGTTCCTCATTTTTTCTGCTTAAAGCCATTTTAAAAAGAATATAATCGTTCCATGGATTAAACTCATTTTCTTTATCCTCTTTAAAATAACCCTTACTATAAAAATCTTCCAGCATCTCTTCATCCATCACTTCACGAAGATCTTCAAACTTTAGATTCTTTTTTAATTTATAAATTTTTTCTGCTCTCTTTATACTTTTAGTTAGTTCTTCATTTTCAAAATTCTCAATACAGGAAGAACCGATTGGAGAAAGCTCTATCCCAGAGCCATCATTCCTAGTAATAGCAAATACCTTCTTGAGGCTTTTATGACCGCATAAACAACTTTGTTTTCTATCAGCATCAATTTTTACAAGTTCGGCTTTTGTCCACTCCATTTTTGCCTCTTCCCAATTATCCGCAATACTCAGTTCAATAACTGTCTCTTTCAATAGTTCCTCTGACATTTTTATATCTCCTTATTCCAAATGTTGGTTCCTCAAATTGAGTGAATCTTCTCCTCAGATTTCTAGTACAAGTATAACAGAAAAGAAGATAATCGAAAACGCATACATATAATTCTCTAGATAATTTCCACAAAAAAAATCCCCTTTCCTTTAGGCACAAAAAGGAGGGGCATTGCATAACAAAAACTACGAGAGAAGACTGAAGTAAAATAAGTTTGACGAAAACTTGATAAAGATGATCACACACCGAGCATATTCCTAAGGATGTCTTATAAATTTTTTGGTTTAGGAATTAAGAAAGATTATATATATCAAGTTTCGATGTGCTTCATGCTTGCACATCAAAGCGGCCTTCCCCGTAGTTCTGAGCAACTAATCTGTTCTAGGAAACATCTTAGTTGCTTTTTATTTTAAAACAACAATATTACGGAATATCATAGTCTTGATTAATAAAAGAATACAAGATAATGACCGATTGTAAAATAAAGCTTGCTTGTTCCTACTTTCTAAAAAAAGACTGTTGCTGGTCTAGATTTTGCCGATAAAAAATCTCTGTCCCTTAAGGGAACAGAGATAAAAATTATTTCTTCTTCGCACGGAAGGCAATGAAGCCTACCAAGCCTACTAGAGCTACTCCAGCAGCAATCATGATCCAGCTAGCATTCTCACCAGTCTTAGGAAGACCCTTCTTAGTTACAACATTATAGGCATTTCCTCCGCCACTACCATTGTCTGATTCGATAATCACATCAGTGCTTCCTGTACTGCTACTTGAGCTAGAAGTCGTGCTACTGCTACTTGAGCTAGAAGAACTACTGCTACTACTCTTAGAGCTATTGTCCGAGCTAGGTTTCGGCGGTCTTGGAACTCCTGGAACTGGTGTATTGGTAATGTTCATACCATCAACAGTAGCTGTATAACCATAAACACGGTCTTCAGTAACTGAGTAGACAATATCTTTTCCATCTGCGCCGGTCGCTGGCAAGTCAGTAAACTCATACTTCCACTCGCCCTGCGCATTTGGACCGACTTCCTTAGAAGCAACTTCAACACCATTAGCATGGAGACGAACAGTAATCTTGTCTGGACGTTTGCCATCTTTATCATTGTCGTCATTCCAAGTCTTGGTACCTGAAGCAGTAATCAAGGCCTGACGATTGGTGAAGTCTTTGTAAATAATACCAGAACCATAATTCTTGAGCTGAGCGGCATTGACCTGAATCTCTTCATCTGACAGTTGGTAGCCTGCTGGTGCCTTGGTTTCCTTAATCAGATAATGCTCTTTAATCAAGTTGCTGAAAGAAGCAATCCCATTAGCATCGCTAGTTGCTTTTTGAACAACAGTCACACCATCCTCATCGTACAATGTGAATTCAGCACCTGCCAAAGGTTTACCAGCTTCATCTTTCTTAGTCACCTGTACACCATAGACATCCCCATGTGCATAGCCGTTCGCACGTTGGTAGCGGACAGCAACTGATGATTTTTGTTCTTCGATATTGTCTGCTCGCATGATTGCTTCATTCGGGAAGACTGTTCCATCAGCCGGAATTGTTGGGAAATTAACACGGTAGCGAACATAGAAGCCTTCATTAGCACCGATATGTCCCATATTAATAGTAAAGGAACGCTTGTCAGCAGCAAGATTAATCGCGTAGTTTCCTGTCACATCCTCGCGCTGCTGGCTTAGTCGGTAAGAGTTATCAGCTGGGTCAACAACCCATGAGCCCTTAAGGATTTGGAAGCTATTGAGGTCAATTTCTCCGGTATTAAAGCCCAGCGTATCTGAAATAACAACATTATCCAGTTCTTGATTTTGTTGGTTGATATTCAGACTGTAAGTAATGCTCCTGATATTATCCGCATTATTCCAGCCGTATTTTATGAAAGTATAAGGAGTTGCTTGGCCAGGAAGACCTTTGTAATCAATTTTCCCATACTCAATGATCTTCTTGCCAACGATAAGTTTCAGAGGAATTGAACCTTTATCTCGAACTACATTATGGTCAACGCGAGCTAAAAGGTGAACTTTCCCTTCAATATGAGAGCGAGTCAGGACATAGTCTGTATAAGTCAGTGTAAGCTGCTTAGAGCTTGCATCAACCACAGCTGTCGCTACGAGATTGCCGTCATCATCTTTGACTTCAAAATCAGCCCCTTCCAAGGCAAACTCAACAGGAAGTCCAATGGTAGTCGTATCTCCTGGCTGAACCTTGCCGTAATTGAAGACAAAGTTTGCGTCAATTTGAAATTTTTCCCAAGGGGAAAGGCCGTCAGTCAGTGCTTCACCTTTTTGATTGTAAACATTGATTGATGTGATAACATCATCTACCGTGTTAGCTCTGGCAGATTGACTGCTAGAAAACAGGCTAAAGAGGAGCACAAAGGCTACTGAGAAAAAGCGTGCAATAGTATGAGATATTTTTTTCATAAATAATCCCTCCATTTTTCCTTTTTTCCTTTTTATTGAACATGTAAAAAACATTAAGATTTCTTTACATTTCCAATTTACTACATATATTAGACTAGCATACGATTGACCATAAGTCAACTAATTACCTTAACCAGTTCTGGTCTGGTACACAGGGTGTAAACCAGTTTATTTCTCCAAAAACCTTGTCATATAGGAGTTGGAAACAGTTTCATTCGTCACCTTTTTGTATTCTTCGAAACAAAATTGTAACATTAGACAATCCAATAAATGAACAAATATTGATAATGTGACTACAAAAATAATCATATATATAAATATATTTCTGACAACAAACATAAGTATTAAAGCTTCTGGCAAGACTTGTTATAATCAAAAAAACTGAACAAATCTGCTCAGTTTTTTGTTTGGTAAATATAAGCTAAAGATTATATCTAATTTATACGAATATATAATTCTACTATTTTTCTACATCATACCGCCCATCATGCCTGGATCCATAGCTGGAGCCGGGCTAGCTGGTTCTGGTTGATTAGCCACTACTGCTTCGGTTGTCAAGATAAGACTGGCAACAGAAGCGGCATTTTGCAAGGCTGAACGGGTCACCTTAACTGGGTCAATGATTCCTGCCTCAATCATGTTAACCCATTCGCCAGTCGCGGCATTAAAGCCTGTACCAACTTCAGAGTTTTTCAGACGGTCAATGACGATTGAACCTTCAAAGCCTGCATTCAGAGCGATTTGACGAACAGGCTCTTCCAAGGCGCGAAGAACAATGTTACGTCCAGTCCCTTCATCCCCTGCCAACTCAAGACCTGCAACAGCGTCCAGTACGTTGATATAGGCCGTACCACCACCAGAGACGATTCCTTCTTCTACCGCTGCACGGGTTGCATTAAGGGCATCTTCTATGCGGAGTTTCATTTCTTTAAGTTCTGTTTCGGTTGCAGCTCCAACCTTAATCACAGCTACACCACCGGACAATTTAGCCAGACGCTCTTGCAGTTTCTCACGGTCAAACTCAGAAGTACTGCTTTCAATCTGTGACTTAATGACTGCCACACGGTTAGCAATGGCTTCAGGATTGCCAGAACCTTCCACAATCACAGTGCTGTCCTTATCAACAGTGACTTTAGAAGCTTGTCCAAGGGCTTCAATCGTAGCATCTTTGAGCTCTAGGCCAAGATCATCTGTAATCACTGTACCGCCCGTCAAGATAGCAATGTCTTCCAACATAGCCTTACGACGATCGCCAAAGCCTGGTGCCTTGACAGCTACGACATTAAAGGTTCCGCGAATCTTATTAAGAACCAGCGTTGGCAGAGCTTCTCCGTCCACATCATCCGCCACAATCAAAAGCGGACGGTTGGTTTTCAAGATATTTTCCAATAATGGCAAAATCTCTTGAATGTTAGAAATTTTCTTGTCAGTAATCAAGATGTAAGGATTGTCCAGTTCGGCTACCATTTTTTCATTGTCAGTTACCATGTACTGAGACAAGTAGCCACGGTCAAACTGCATCCCCTCAACCACATCCAACTCAGTTTCCATCCCTTTGGACTCTTCAATGGTAATAACGCCGTCATTTCCAACTTTTTCCATAGCTTCAGAGATGTACTCGCCGACTTTCTCGCTGCGAGAAGAAACGGCAGCAACTTGAGCAATAGCTTCCTTGTTAGAAACTGGTACTGAGTTAGATTTCAGGGCTTCAACAGCTGTCGCAACGGCTGCTTCAATTCCACGGCGGATACCGATTGGATTCGCACCAGCTGTAACATTCTTAATTCCCTCGCGAACGATAGCCTGTGTCAAAACAGTTGCTGTTGTTGTTCCATCACCAGCGATATCGTTGGTCTTTGAAGCAACTTCTGACACCAGCTTAGCCCCCATATTTTCAAAATGGTCTTCCAGTTCGATTTCCTTGGCAATGGTTACACCGTCATTGGTGATAAGAGGTGAACCAAAGGATTTTTCCAAAACGACATTGCGGCCTTTAGGACCCAAAGTCACCTTGACAGTATTCGCCAAGATGTCAACTCCACGAACCATACTGCTTCTTGCATCTGCTGAAAATTTAATATCTTTTGCCATTTTATTATTCCTCTCTTTTAATCTTACTCGACAACTGCTAGAATATTGGCTTCACTGACTAAGAGATAAGCTTCATCTCCGTCCTTGACTTCCACACCTGCATGGCTTTCTACGAGAACCTTGTCCCCTTCCTTGACACTCAGGGCTACCAGCTCACCGTTCAAAGTACGAATCCCTTGTCCGACTGCGACAACTTCTGCTGTCTTAGTCGCTGCTTGGCCGTTGCCTGCAATGACAAATCCACCAACTTTCTGCTCTTTTTCTTCTACTTTCAAGACCACACGGTCTCCTAATGGTTTTAACATAGTTTTCCTCCAAAGATTGATTTTTTAGCACTCTAAACTATCGAGTGCTAATCTATAGTTATTATTTTATCACTTGGTCAGAAATAGTCAAGAAAAAAAGCGGCTAGATGAAAGAAAAATTTTATTTTTTTCTTCACTTGGTCCTAAACTCAAAAAAACAAGTCCGAGCTAAAATCCTCTCAGACTTGTCTTTAGGGGGAATGTCTATCTTGCAAGTTTTAGTTTTGCTTCAAAATCATCAACCACTTTTTGCAGATTTAGGCGTCCTCTATAGATTCCATAGCCAAATACGAGCATGGCTAAGATCCCTAGTAGAGCTAGGACGATTCCTGCAATCAGCGCTAGGAGATTGCTCTCATGAAAGAGATAAATCAGAACAAGACCCATGCTGGCAATGGCAAAGAAGAGACTGAACCAGCGTCCTAGATTTTCAATCATATGCTTCTGGTAGTGAATTTCTGTTTCATAGCCTTGAATCAATTCTTGTTCTGTCATGATCTTCTCCGTTCTTTCTTTTGCTCTGCTCCAATAAATTTGTATTAGACTAGCAGCAAATCGGACTTACTGCCAGCCTAAAATTGAGCGAGGATTAGTATTTCAATTGAGGGTCAAAGATGCCAAGCGCTACACCAATCAAAGCAATGACAACCAAGAGGAGCATAACGAGGTTTGGTGATACTTTTTTCTTGGCCATCAGCCACCAGCAAAGAGTGATAAAGCCAGCTGTTAAGAGACCTGGATAAACACCGTCAATCTTTTCTTGCAGCTTCAAGAAGGCTTCGCCATCAGCATTTTTCAGCTCTAATGAAGTCGTTACAGATACCCAAGTTGCAGCAACTGCCCCGATAACCATACCACCAATGACACTGATTGCCTTACGAAGCGCCTGTCCTTTAGGTCCTACAAGGAACTCTACCGCCTTGTCCCCTAATTCATAGCCTTTGAAGTAGGCAAAGCGCATACCGCCATAGATGAGAACATTCCAGACAAGGATGTAGAAGAGAGCGCCGATAGGATTTCCACCTTTAGAGAGGCCAAGAGCAATCCCCAGCAGAACTGGAATCAAAGTTCCAACCACCAAAGAGTCACCGATACCCGCGATAGGTCCCATGAGACCGGCACGCATACCATTGATAGTTTCGCCATCAACAGCGTCACCATTGGCACGCGCTTCTTCCAAACCAGCTGTAATCCCCACTACCAAAGCCCCGAGCTGAGGTTCTGTATTGAAGAAAGCTGTATAGGTCTGCATAGCTTCTTTCTGCTCTGCTTTGTCTTTGTAAAGTTCTTCCACAATTGGCAGCATAGAGGTCAAGTAGCCGAAAGTCTGCATGTGCTCTTGAGAGAAGCAAGTTAAGTGACCATAGTACCAATGGTGGAATGATTTCGCTAAAGTCTTTTTAGTTATTTTCTTTCTTTCAGCCATCTTAGATATCCTCCTCATCGTCATCAAAGTCAGCCCCACCAGCTGGCGCGGTTACACGAGCTGATTTGATGACTTCCAATTCATAGTAAATTACTGCAAAAATCAATGAAACAACTGCACTGGCAACCAAATTAAGACCGAGTGACTTAGCCAAGGTGAAGCCCACAAAGAATGGGATAAAGTCAGCAGCCTTGGTAACGATTTGTTTCAAAAGAATGGCAATACCGACACATGGGAGAAGAGCTCCGACTGTAAAGAGGGATTTCATGATGAAGCCATCCATTGGCAGGTGAGTCTTCATCAGTTCAACCATATTCGGACCAAACTTCGTGATGATCATGGTTGGAAGGAAAGAGAAGACAAAGTGGGAAATCCAAGGATAGACCCAGTCAACAACGTAAAGCTTTTTGAATTCGCCTTTTTCAACAGCTTTCCAGCCAATGTGCTGCCAAAGCAAGTTTGTAGTGGCTGTTCCATAGAAGAGAACTGTACCGATAGTACCAACTGCTGCTCCGATTGGTGCAGCTGCTGCAGCGATAGCAGATTCTGACGTGATTCCTTTAGAGTGAACAAACAAGATTGCGAGAGGGATCCCAATGTAAGAGATCGCCCGCACGTCAGCGGAAACTGTACCACCTGGTGTTACCAGAGCGATATAGAGGACCTGAAGGGCTACCCCAACCATAATCCCTGTTTTTAAATCTCCGAGAATCAACCCGCTAATCAAACCTCCGACCAGAGGACGTCCCAGAGTGTAGTTACCAATACTAGAACCACCCATACCAGGCATAGAAGCTAAACTAGCAAAAAGACCCAGTAAAGCGGCTTGCAGCCAAGAAATTGTCATAATAGACTCTCCTTTTCATTATTGTAATTAAAAACCAAATTTAGACTTGAAATCGCTCCAGTAACCGATGGAAACATCAGGCAAGAGCTGGAATTTGACTTTGTAGCCAGCTTTTTCAATCGCTTCAATCGCTTCTGCCTCTTCCTGAGTGATAGACTGGTTGTTGCCCAGCTTAACAGCTCCCGGACGGTCATTAGCAGGACCTACGATAATTTCCTTAACATCCCCAGGTACAAAACCTTGGTCCACTAGGATTTCCTTCATGTCTACAGGATTTTTCGTAATGAGGAAATAGCGACTGTCTGACTCAGTGACCTTGCCTGATTTTTCCTTGAAGGCTTCCTTGGTCCAAACAAAAGTCTTCTTGTCAGAAGCTCCCTTGTAGGCCTGAATCAAAACCTTGTTTCCTGCCGCTGCATTATTAACTGCAATCAGGCCATCGCATGGGTATTCCTTAGCCCAACGAGTGACTGTTTGACCGTGGATCATGCGGTCGTCAATCCGTACAAATGATACTGTCATCTTTAAAATCTCCTTTTATCTTTTATAATGTATGCGGAAGCACTAAATGTCGTCTTCATCTTCGTCAGCTGCATCGCTTACGACTTCAAATTCCTGCAAAGCAGCTGTAGCCTCGGAAAGGATAGCCTGAGCCAGCTCTTTTCCGTCTAAGATGTCTTTCATAACCAAGCCAGTCAGTCCCATAGTCAGGTTCAAACCTCCCAAGATAATTGCTGAGTCGAGCTTACCCATGTCAGCTAAGACGCTAGCTGCTGTCGTCAGAGGACTGCCTCCTACAATATCAGCCAGAACTAAGACACTGTCATCAGCGCTTAAGCCAGACAAGGCCTGAGTAAAATCAACTGCAAAATCATCAACTGACTTGCCTTCCTGAAGACCGACCGCAATCACCTGGTCCGTCTTGTCTCCAGCAAACATCTTCAAGGAACTCTGCACGCCTGCAGCCAGTCCCCCATGGCTGACCAGTACAAGGTATTTCATCTTTCCTGCCTCCTTTATCCTTCGACTTCTTAGCCAAGTCAGGCTTTAGATGACGAAGGATTTATTGATGATTTTATTGTACAGAATATGGAACCGGTTTCATATTGTCAAATGTCACTTTGCCCAGATGACATTTGTTAGGAAAAATATGACATTTGTCATATTGGTCTAGGCAGCTGTACTTTTTCTGATTTAATTGGCAATAAAAAAGAAAGCAGATTATTTTCCGCTTTCTATTTCTCTTTGAATGCTCGGCAAGGCACTGTCAATCTCTTGATTCTGCATAGCATTTTGAATTAGATAGTCCATCCGATCCATCGTATGACGGTCCACTTCCAGACTGATGTCAATGATGGAGCGATTCATCATGTGGTCTAGCCTCTCAGAAGTCAAGGAATCCAAGCCAAAATCATCGGCCTGTAAGATTTCTCTACCCTGTTGACTTTTCACTACAGATGGTAAAACTGAGGTCCCCTGCGATTTTTCAAACAAGGCCTGCTGGCTTTCTTTGTCCTGTGACAGCAAGAGCATAAATTCCCAAGCCAGCTTCTCTTGCTTACTATTGGAAGACATGGCAAAGAGCGAGGTCTTAACCTGTGTTCCCATCACCTGGCTATTGGCTGTCGGCATCGGGATACAGGTCCAAGAAAAGCTAGAATACTTGGCAACATGGTATGGATAGGGCTTGTAGGTCCGATACTGGGCCAGACTCATAGGATAGAAGGCCACCCGTCCCTCATCAAAGTCATTAGAAGTCACCTTATAGTGCTGGCTGAGCATGTCTAGCTTGCTCATAAAGGCCAAGGCTTGGTGCATCTCTGCGCTGTCTACATTGATACCGGATTTATCGATAAGATGGCCGCCATAAGCTACCAGAGCCTGCTGCCAAGTGTAATCTGTAATACCGTACTGATCCACCACACCATCGCCATTGGTATCCTTGGTTACTTTCTTGCAAATCTCATAGAAATCCGCCAGGGTCCAACCTGACTCAGGAATGCTAATTCCTTCTTTTTCAAGCAGATCTTTATTGACACACATCATGATGGGATTGCTCTCGACTGGAAGAGCATAGCTGACTCCCTGATATTGCCCAGCTTCATAAGCCACCGGATAAAAAGCCTTTCGCTCATCATCCGTTAAGAGGGTATCCAAGGATTTAAGCGCGCCAGTCGAAGCCAACATGCTAAAGTCGTTTTCCGGTACCATAAAGAGATCCGGCTGCTCGCCTTTCAAGACTTGCTCTGCCAGCCAGTCAGCGTAATCATCCTTGGGAATACCGCTTTCGTAGACGACCTTGACATGAGGATGCGTCTTTTCAAATTTTTTAATCAGGCTGTCCAAGACCTTGTTTTCGCGACTATTAGGCACATCCCAGCTAGAGCCAGCATAGACACCGATACGCAGGACTTTTTCCTGAGCTGAAGCCCAAAAGACAAAAGCCAGAGCAACAGATATGATCAGGACAACCAGCAGGGCCAAATGTCTCAGTCTCCACTTCATTTGTCGCTTTCCTTACTAAAATCTCTCTGGGTGACTCCGGTCTGCACAGCCCAGATAGCCAGCTGGGTTCGGTCGCGCAAGTTGAGCTTGGCTAGGATGCCTGACAGGTAATTTCGGACTGTCCCTTCTGATAGAAAGAGCTTGGCTGCAATTTCTTTATTCGAAATCCCAAAGCCAATCTGCTGGATAATCTTCCACTCCGTCCGGCTCATGTCCTCTATATTTTCCTCCGTCACTGTGATAGCAAAGTTGGACTGAGCCATCTGTGAAAAGATTTTGAAGACCTTGGTGGCAATATTGGGATTGATCATAGCTCCGCCTCGATAGACTGTCTGAATGGCTTCGTGAAGCTCTTCTGTCGAAACCCCTTTAAGAATATAACCAGACGCACCGTATTTGAGAGCGGAGAAGATAAATTCATCGTCATCAAAGGTCGTCAGAATGATAATCTTAACATCTGGATACTGCTCCTTGACAGCCTTGGTACAGAGAACACCGTCCATGACTGGCATGCGAATATCCATTAAAATCACATCTGGGCGTACCCGATGAAGCTTTTCCAGCACTTCCTTACCGTCTCCGACTGTTCCGACAACCTCAATATCTGCGTGGGCAGACAGAATGATTTGCAGAGACTCGCGAATCAAGGCCTGATCGTCTGCTATTAAAACCTTAATCATGTCTTCCTCCTATTTTTGGGATTTCGATATGCGTGTAGAAACCGTCCCGATTTTCAAATCGGACGCTTCCGCCAATAATCATTAGACGCTCCTGCATCTGCTTGAGGCCATAGCCATAGTGGAGTTCATCAAAGCCAACACCATCATCCTGAATGGTCATTACATAGGACTCTTCCTCCAGCAACTCAATCCAGATAGTCTTGGCATGTCCATGGCGGACAGAGTTGGTAATAGACTCCTGAATCACTCGGAAGACAATGTCTTCCTTGGCAATATCCAAGTCAATATTATCCCATTCGTAGCGGAGATGAATCTCCAAATTGGAGATAGCTTCATACTCACGGATAATCTTAATCAGAGCTTCCTTCAAAGTGTTATTTTCCAGAGCTCCCGGCCTCATCTTATTGAGCGAGCCGCGAACATCACGGATACCGTCTCGAACAACGACAGAGACATTATTGAGCTGCTCCTTAGCCCGATTGGTATCAATATCAACCAAGACCTTGACCGCATCAATACCCGCTGAAATTCCCGTCAGGGCATGGCCCAATGTATCGTGAATCTCTCTGGCAATCCGCTTCCGCTCTCGGTCTTCTGCTATTTTCTCAGACAAAGCCAGATAAGAGTTCAACTCGCGATTAGCCTGAGAAGCCATGCGCAGCTCTTCCTCAATCCGATGACGCTCTGTAATAGCCGACAGGATATAGAAGAGCAAGGAAATCATAAAAACGACGATATTGAGGGAGTAGAGAAAGTTCTTGCCAAAAAGCAGCAACAGCCGGACGGACTCTGGGTAAAAACGAATATAGGTATCTAGAGAAGGCAACTTGATAAAGAGCGACATGAGGTCATAGTTGGACAAAAGCAGCATGCCAAAGCTCAAAATAATGAAAGAAAACCAGTACTTCTTGTCCTTGGAAGAATTGAACTCCTTAGAGCCATAGAAAATATCCGCAAACACCAAAAGAATCAAGCCATTGTAGGACGAGTGCAAGACGGAAAAGATGACTAGCATGAGCAGGATTTCAATAATTGTCGCCTTGTCATAGACGGACAGCTGATTGGGGTGGCGCTCGCGATAGTACATGACCAAAAGCAAACTACCATAGAGGCTAATTGATACCCAGAAAATCAAGCTGGGAGAGCCCGGAATGGCATCCAAACGCTCCAAAAGCGAGTGACTGAAGCCCTTAGCCGCTACATAGTTGGTCGCAAAGAGATAGATGGACGCATTATAGACAATGGCAACCAGATTGATGACCATCAGGGCTATTTTGCTGTAAAATATACTTTTTTGAGGTCTCATTATTGCCACCCTGTAACTGTGTATTGACTGATATTATCCCTGTTAACTAAGTGAACAGGAATCAGGTATTGGCTGTCGTAGGATTTCCCCTCCTGCATCAGCTCAATTACCTGCGCCACCTTGCGTCCCATCTGAATGGGAGATTGGGCCACCGTTCCTTCTATATCGCTAGTCGTAGCCAGAAAGTTTTTGATATCTGGCGATCCATCCACACCGTAGATGGAGATTTTCTTATCAAGACCTTGATTTTTAATAGCAGCCAAGGCCCCGATAGCTGCCCGATCATTGAGCGCCATGACTACATTGAAGTCCAATCCTTCGTCTAAGGCACTTTTTACTTGCGGCATGCTTTCCTCTGTCTGGCCCAATGTTTCTCTCTGGGAAACAACCTTATAGCTAGGCTGATTTTCAATGGTATCAATAAATCCCTGAATCCGGTCCATGGCAGAGACGGCATTGCGGTGCTCCAGAAGAAGAATATTGGCAGAAGGCAGACGCTTCATCATGTCCTGGGCAATCAGGACGCCTGCTTGGTAGTTATCAGACACAATTGTCGTATCCACTTTTACATCCTGACTGATAGGCGCATCCACTACGATGATTTTAATACCAGCTTTCTTAGCCTTTTGAAGAGAGGAAATAATACTTGGACTATTGCTTTTTACCGGATTGATGACAATGACATCAACCTTTTCTCGGACAAAAAAGTCAATCTGCTGGCTCTGCTTGCCCTCATCCAGCTCAGGATCCCGGACATAGAGTCGGCTGCCCTGCTGGTTAGTTTTCTTCTCCAGCTCCGCATTTAAGGTCTTGTAAAAGTCATTGTTCATAGTCATGTAGGTCACCCCTATCTTGACTTGCTTCTCATCTGGCAGAACACCCTTGAAATAAACAAAAAGCAAACCCAAGATAAGCAGAATGAAAAGCGGCCAGAGAGCCTTCTTTTGATAATGCTGTATCCGTTTTTTGACCGTAGCTGATACCATTTTTCACCCCCTACGCCGCAAGCACCTTTATGAAACATATAGCATTATTATATTACAAAGCCGCCAAAAAGCAAAATCTTTCTAGAAATAGCTATAATAAAAGAGGCGAGACAGAATCTAAAAAATCCATGATTTTTGATTCTTGGTCCCACCTCGGCAATCATAATTAAACTTTTAAAAGCTTGAGAGAAATAGACTTTCAGTCAAACAGAGCTTGCATCCTGCAAAACTGAATGATGATTTTTTAGAGCTGGGTCATTTCCCAGTCTTTGCTTCTTGCTTAAAAGGGGAGTTCCTCTTCTTCCAACACCAAATCTGCCAAATCAGCTCCGCTATTATTTTCACGCAGGGCACGCTGAGCCCGACTTTCTAGGAGCTGGAAGCTATGACAGAGCACCTCTGTCACATAATGAGTCGCCCCCTCCTTTTCATAGCGACGAGTCCGCAGCTCACCATCCAGAGAAATCAAGCTGCCCTTACTTGCATAGCTGGCTAAAGTCTCAGCTAGACGCCCCCAGACAACCACATTTACAAAATCCGCCTCACGCTCACCGCTCTGAGATTTATAACGGCGATTAACCGCGACCGTTGCGCGAGCCACAGATTTTTCATTCGCAGTCTTGTGCAGTTCAGGCGTAGCCGTAAGCCGGCCGATTACAATTACTTTATTATACATTTTATATCCTCCTAACTTATCATTCGCAAAAGGAGGCAAAAAGTGAAAAAAATGTGGTATAGTATAGATAAAAAGGAAAGTTGCAGTTTCTGCCCCTTTTCTACTAGATTTGTACAACGGAGGCTCCGATGACCATTAAACATTCGCCTGTGAAAAATATTCTTTTTATCCTGATTTCTCTGTGGTTCGGAGGTTTTTCTGCCTTAGCTGCCGTAGACTACCTGACTAGCTCCAACCCCTACAAAGACACTAGTTTCTTTGTCCTTAGTCTGCTGGTTGCTGCTTTCTTCTTACTGCTCCTTATCTTTGCTATTCGCAGACTAACCATTCATGCGACTATCCTCTCCTTTGACCACGACTATGTGACTTACCATTATAGCGGACTCTTATCAGCAGCCACCTACTGCATTCCCATGCAGCAGATTAGTCATGCTCGCTACAGCCGAGACAGTGAAGAATCCGAGATTAGTCTTTGGATGGAGGATGGTTTCCATGACTTTGCAGCCTTTAACCATCCCCGCCACAAAATTTATGCCTATCCTGACAGCCAACTCATCGGTATTGTTTTCAAGAGAAAGCGCCTCAAAGTTTTGGAAGACCACGGCCTAAACAGCCTTATCTACCAATACAAATACAGCACTCCGAGCCAGAGCCCCACAGCCACTCCTCAGTCGACAACCGACTCGCAAAGTAATAGCGACAGCGTCTTCTTTTGAGACAGTGTTGTGATTGTTAAGACAAATCACTTTAGATTACGGAGGATATCTAATGAATTATATAGCTTTTGTTTACTCCATTCTTTTATTATTTTCAACCTATTTCGCTTATAAAAAGAAGATGGGCGGCTCCAAAATCTCATTAATCGTAAGTTTATTTTTATTTTTCTTAACTCTTCTGAATTTATTTTTCTTCAATTTTTTACTGAAAGCTTTAATATCTATACTTTTAATTTTAATCTCAGTAAGTTTTTTCTATGACAGAAAAATGAGTAAGAAGCAGATTCATTATACTCATCATTGTGTTAGATTGATTTTTCATCTGTTAATTATTTATTTTCTCTACCATTAGCATGAGATAGATTTTTAACGCTAAATTTACTACTATAAAAAAATAGAGCGAAACGACTATACAAATCGTTTCGCCCTATTTTATATTTCGGCTACTATAGGATACCTCGCCTATTCCTGAGCTTTTTATGATGTTGAATCCTTATTTTTATCCCTGCCAATGTTTGGCTGGGTCAAAGGCGGTGCCAACTAGTTCGCTATCGGCTAATTCAATGATGCCGCGTTTTTGAGGCGCATTCGGCAGCTGAAGTTCCCGTGGGCTGCACATCATGCCAAAACTCTTTTCGCCTCGAAGTTCTCCCGGAAAAATCAAATTTCCTTTAGGCATCATAGCACCTGGCAGAGCCACAATCGTTTTGAGGCCGACTTTGGCATTAGGAGCACCGGCCACGATTTGAACGGTCTTATCAGCAGCTACCTGCACTTGGCAGATATTCAGATGGTCACTATCTGGATGAGCTACCATATCAACAATTTCTCCAACCACAAACTTCGGCTGGCTGTCATTGACCAAGTCCGCTGGGAAGCCTTCCTTGCTCAACTCCTGATTGAGAATAGCCACTTGCTCATCTGTCAAAAAGACCTGTCCGCGCTCTGCAATTTCAAAAAGGTCTGACTGCTCAAAAATATTCCAAGCTACTGTCTGGCCATTATCTTCACGGTAAACACGCGCCACTCGTCCCTTGCGCTCAGCCGCCAGTTTAGCTCCTTGATTGTCCGCAACAATAACCATCAGCACATCGCCGACATATTCTTTATTATAGGTAAAAATCATTTTAAGCTCCCTTTTTCTCTTATACTCGCTAAAAATTCATTGATTTGACCCTTGGTCTTGCGGTCACGATTGACCAGACGACCAATCTCCTGTCCCTTTTCCAGCACTACTAAGCTGGGAATCCCGTATACGTCCCACTCTTTGGCCAGATCCAGATAATCATCACGATCCACTTGGATAAAGCGATAGTCAGGATTTTCCGCTTCTATCTCTGGCAGAAAAGGTTTGATAAATCGGCAATCTCCGCACCAGTCAGCTGTGAAAAAGATGACAGTCTTCTCCCCATCATTGACATAAGAAGCCAATTCCTCTATATTTACAGGAAAAATCATGCTTCTTCCTCGTAGCTTAGCTGACCATTTTCATAGACAAAAGCAAAATGGCGGTCGTCCTCTAAGACCAGACCACCAACCAAGCGGTCATCTGTGGACTCGTAGAGCTTAACATAAAGGCAGGAAATAGTGCCCTGACTGGAAAAGAAATCTCGCACAAGCTCGACGATTTCCTCCCGATTACGCAGTCGTTTCTGCTCCTGTACGACTTTGGCTGCTCCAAAAGCCAGCGCTCCGGCCCCCAAAAGGGCGGTTGTGGTTAAAATGATTTTTTTAGCTTTCATGTAGAATATTTTAACACAAAAGAGCAGAGGCGACAAACAATATTCCAGATTTTACTTAGATAAGCTGGATTCTTGAATGGGCAGTCCTGTTGATTCAGGCAAGCTATAAGATTTTCCTACTCATTTACCGCAAAAAGTGATAAAATAGGGGACAGAAAGAAGGTAAGTTTATGACAACATTATTTTCAAAAATCAAGGAAGTAACAGAGCTTTCTGCTATTTCGGGTCACGAGGCACCTGTTCGCAGTTACCTGCGGGAAAAACTCACTCCCCATGTCGATGAGGTTGTCACCGACGGCCTAGGCGGTATCTTTGGGGTACGCCATGCAGAAGCTGAAAATGCTCCCCGTGTATTGGTAGCGGCCCACATGGACGAGGTTGGCTTTATGGTCAGCGAGATTAAGCCGGACGGCACCTTCCGCGTAGTGGAAATCGGCGGCTGGAATCCGCTGGTCGTTAGCAGTCAACGCTTCAAACTCTTTACCCGTGAAGGTCGGGAAATCCCTCTTATCTCAGGCTCTGTCCCTCCTCATCTGACGCGCGGATCTGGCGGACCAGTTATGCCACAGATTGCAGATATTGTCTTTGACGGTGGCTTTGCGGATAAGGCGGAAGCTGAAAGCTACGGCATCCGTCCAGGAGATACGATCGTTCCAGACAGCTCTGCTATTCTCACAGCTAACGGGAAAAATATCATCTCCAAAGCCTGGGACAATCGCTACGGCGTCCTTATGGTCAGCGAATTGGCTCAAGCCTTGTCTGGTCAACCACTAGACAGCCAACTCTATGTCGGGGCCAATGTTCAAGAAGAGGTTGGCCTGCGTGGTGCCCATGCTTCAACGACAAAATTTGCCCCTGAGGTCTTTCTAGCTGTGGATTGCTCCCCAGCGGGTGATATTTATGGCGGTCAAGGGGCCATCGGCGACGGAACGCTGATTCGCTTCTTTGACCCTGGTCATCTCATGCTGCCAGCTATGAAAGACTTCCTCTTGACAACTGCTGAGGAAGCAGGCATCAAGTATCAATATTACTGCGGTAAGGGCGGAACGGATGCTGGTGCTGCCCATCTCCAAAGCGGTGGCGTGCCATCTACTACCATTGGTGTCTGTGCCCGCTACATTCATTCCCACCAAACTCTCTATGCCATGGACGATTTCCTGCAAGCCCAAGCCTTCCTGCAAGCTCTGGTCAAAAAGCTGGATCGCTCAACGGTGGATACGATTACCAACTATTAATTGAAAAGGCAGCCCGTTCTTCATTCGGGCTGCTATCTCTTTTGTCTAATACTTTCTCTTTCAACTTTCCAATTTGAAGAAAATTTTGTTATAATGCTTAGCAGAGGTGAAAATATACATGAAAAAAATTGCTTTTGATTCTGAGAAATACTTAAACCTGCAGCGCGACCATATCTTGGAGCGTATTAATCAATTTGAGGGCAAACTTTACATGGAATTCGGCGGTAAAATGCTGGAAGACTTCCATGCTGCCCGCGTCCTGCCAGGCTATGAGCCAGACAATAAAATCAGACTGCTTAAAGAGCTCAAGGAACAAGTAGAGATTGTCATTGCCATCAATGCCAACAACATTGAGCACTCTAAGGCGCGTGGGGATTTGGGCATTTCCTATGATCAGGAAGTGCTGCGACTAATCGATACCTTTAACGAGCTGGATATTTATGTAGGCTCAGTGGTCATCACCCAGTATTCCGGTCAGCCGGCAGCTGATCTCTTCCGCAGCCAGCTGGAAAAGAATGGCATTGCCTCCTATATCCACTACCCAATCAAGGGCTACCCGACTGACATGGATCATATCATCTCACCTGAAGGTATGGGGAAAAACGACTACATCAAAACCAGCCGTAATTTAGTCGTTGTGACCGCACCTGGTCCTGGTTCTGGTAAATTAGCTACTTGCTTGTCCAACATGTATCATGACCAAATCAATGGCATCAAATCAGGCTACGCCAAGTTTGAAACCTTCCCCGTTTGGAATCTGTCCCTACACCATCCGGTCAATTTAGCTTATGAGGCAGCGACGGCAGACCTGGACGATGTCAACATGATTGATCCTTTCCACCTACAAACTTATGGCAAGACTACAGTCAACTACAATCGTGATATTGAAATTTTCCCAGTCCTCAAACGTATGCTGGAGCGCATCCTTGGAAAATCACCTTATGCATCCCCAACGGATATGGGCGTCAACATGGTCGGCTTTGCCATTGTAGATAATGATGCTGCTATCGAGGCATCTCAACAGGAAATTATCCGTCGCTACTACCAAACTATTCTGGACTTCAAGGCGGAGCGCGTTTCTGAATCTGCTGTCAAGAAAATCGAACTCTTGATGAACGATCTGGGTATCACACCGCTGGACCGTAAAGTAACAGTTGTTGCACGCGATAAAGCTGAAAGCACTGGTGAGCCAGCTCTGGCCTTGGAATTGCCAAACGGTGAAATCGTAACTGGTAAGACCTCTGAGCTCTTTGGTCCTACGGCAGCTGTATTGATTAATGCTATTAAGAAATTAGCCAATATTGCCAAAGAGACCAAGCTGATCGAGCCTGAGTATGTCAAGCCAATCCAAGGCCTGAAAATCAATCATCTGGGCAGCCGCAATCCTCGCCTCCACTCAAACGAAATCTTGATGGCTCTGGCAATCACAGCCATGGAAAATCAAGATGCGGCAAATGCCATGCAACAACTCGGTAATCTCAAGGGCAGTGAGGCCCACTCCACTGTCACTCTGACAGATGAAGACAAAAACGTCCTGCGCAAACTAGGCATCCATGTTACAATGGACCCCGTTTACCAGTATGATAGACTCTATAGAAAATAAAAACAAGCTCTGTTAAAAGCTTGTTTAGAAAGCTGGCGACGCCAGCTTTTTTTGTTAATAACGCCTAGACAGGAGAAAACGCAAGAGATAGTAAAGTCCCAAAACCAGGATAATGGTCAAGGTCAGAAACTGATTGAGATTTAAAATGATTGGGAAAACCATAGACAGGACACTCAAGCATGCTGCCAGAAGCAAAAGAATATTAAAAAGCAGTGTGCGAGTCTTTTCGTCAATCATGCGATTGCGCTCATCAGTCACCTGAATGTAGAGCTTCTCAAAATTTTCCTCCCGTCTTAGGACCAGATTATACCGAATGGTCATCAAAGAAAGCCCCAGCAGGATGCCGACCATGACTCCTTCCTGCTGATCATCCAGAGAATGAAAGTGGCTCCAGGCCAGTCCTAGCAAGATGATAAAGGTTAAGATACGCCCCACGATAACTTTCCTTTGAAGTTTTTTCCGAAATTCTTGTTTCGTTAGTGTTTCCATGTCAACCTCCTACTTTTCATATCCTTGAAAAATTTTCAACATCACTACAATTAGAATAATTCCCACAAAAGGCAGGATTTCCTTAGGTATAAAATTGGCTTGCAAATGGAGATAAAATAAGCCAACCACAACCAAAATAGCCAATATCCATTTACACAAATAAGTCCATTTCATGATTCATCCTCCTCAAAGATAAAAACTTCTTCAATCCTTAAATTGAAAAAGGAGGCAATTTTATGAGCCAAAAGCAGCGAGGCATTGTAGCGGCCTTTTTCCAAAGAAATAATCGTTTGTCTCGTGACCTCTAGCTTCTCAGCCAGTTCTTCTTGGCTGAGCTTTTTTCTTTTTCGTAATTCTTGAATTCGATTTTCCAAGGCTGCCTCCTTTCCATAATGTAAAACAAACTTTACTTTTCAAATATAGTATAGCCTCCTTTACATCTTTTGTCAAGAAGAAAGCGGCAAAAAAAGAGGCTGGGACAAAAGTCCTAGCCTCTCAATTGTCTTTGGATTGTCGAGCAAGACGCAGTGGTTGAGTGGGCTCTACTACGCTGATTTCATCAGCTTTTACAGCCCTACTCAACTGTGCGGAGGTGGGACGACGAAATCGAATTCTAACGAATTACCGATTTCTGTCCCACTCTCTTTTATCATCTTTATTGATTTCCTTTGTTATTTGCCTTTTAAAGCTACAGTCAACTCGACACAGGCTCCTCCTTGGTCTGGATTGAGCAGGGTCAGACGACCACCGTGCAAGAGAGCTACCTGCTTAGAAAAGGCTAAGCCGATACCATGATGGGGATTAGCTGAATTGCGGCTTTGGTCACTCTGGTAAAAGAGCCGTTCCGCTCCCAACAGCATCTCCTCTGAAAATGAAGGGCCGTTGTTCCAGATAGAAAAAACCAACTGGTCCTGCTGCACTGATACCGTTAGCTTGACTTCCTTTTGATCCTGGTCTGCATGTTCAAGCGCATTTAGTAAGATATTGAGCAAAGCTCGCTTGAGATAGTCCAAATGGATCAACAAAATCAGACTAAGCTCACAATCTTCTTGGAGAGAAAAACGATAGCTTCCCTGTTTGCTGAACAGTGCCCAGTCGTCCTGGAGATTAGCCAAAAAGTCCCCTAAGGAAAGCTGACTGAACTGATTAGAATCAATCTGAAAAGTCTTAGCGTAATCAATCAAAGAGCCACAATACTCTTCCATCTTGTGACTAGCCTGCAAAATCTCAGCAGCATAGTCTGCCTGTGGCTGGCCTAACTGCGCCAACTCCAAGAGCTCAGCATTCCCTTTAATCACAGTTAGGGGCGTCTTCAAATCGTGCGATGTCGCTGATAGCTGTAAAATCAACTCCTGATTATGCTGCTGCTCTTTTTCTAGAAGACGAGCATTTTCTTGGTGGCTGCTCCGTAAATCGCTATAAACTTCGAGCATTTCCTCAATCCGAAAAAGCTGGCTTTGATTTTCTTCCAAAAGCTTCTCGCTCTTTAGCATTTTTATTTCCCTGTCGATTTTTCGGAGCAATTTCAAAATATGATAAAAAGTAATTAGCAACAAGCTCCCTGCCCAAAAGAACAAGGTAAAAAGAACGTGATCACTTCCTTGCGTAAATTCATAACCTATAAGCACAAAAATCAAAACATGAAAAAAGACGATTTTCAAGCTGGTTGTCCAGACTAGGCTTTGAAAATTTCGAGTTCTAATTGCCATCTATAGCCTACTCCTCTCACTGTTGCGATTGCTTGCAGCCCTTCTTGTTTGCATTTTTGGCGAATCTGATATACGTATTCTGAGATGGAACGAAGCTGTGTTTCTGAGCTTTCTGGATAAAGCAAGGTATGCAAGCGTTCAGCTGAAAAGGTCTGCTTGGGATTGCTAGCTAGTAAATGCAGCAACTTAAACTCTCGCTCTGAAAATTTCAAGACTTTACCAAAACAGGCAACTTCATAGCGCTCTGGATAAAATTGACAAGAAGCAATTTCAGAATATCGCTCCTCCCGTCTTTCCTCCCGCCGAAGATGAGCTCTGACACGCGCCAGCAATTCTTTGGTTCCAAAAGGCTTGACAATATAGTCATCTGCTCCGCGAAAGAGGCCTTCCACCTTGTCCGCCTCCAATTCCTTAGCCGTCAGAAAGATGATTGGACACGAAAGATGAGGACGAATGTAGGAACACAGCTCAAAACCATTAACAGGCTCCATCATCACATCCAGCAGAATCAAGTCATATCCGACAAAATGCGTCAATTCTAGCTCTTCTATCCGATCAAGCGTCGTCACATCATAAGCATCGAGCTCTAGAACATTTTTCACCAGCTTCAAAATGCTCCGGTCGTCATCAACCACCAAAATACGATACTGTCTCATAATTTCCATTATAGCATACCTCTAGCGAACATCTCGTTTCAAGGTTAAGAATATAGCAGAGCTCAAAACCAAAGCTAACCATAACAGCTGTATTCCCAGACCTGATAAATCTATTGAATGCTGAAGCTCTTCATACTCAAAAAGATTTAGCGTAGCCAGATCGGGTAGGTATTTTGCTTCTTTGATGAAAGTCGCCAATAAACGGCTGAGACCAATCAAGAGAGGAAAGAGCACCGACACCGGCAAAACCCAAGATTGAAATAGCAAAGCGAGGCCAGCAGTTAAAAAAGCCAGAAAAATATTGCTGAGAAGACCAAAAGAGCTGTAATAGAGGAATTTCCCCAGTAAGGACCAGCTAAAGTCCAGGTCAAATCGAGCCAGCATAACAAGGAAACAGCTCCCTATCATGATACTGTAGAGGATCAAGAGCAGCACAGCCAGAAAAAGGAACTTCCCAGCCAACCAAGCCTTTCTATTTGATACGGTTAGAAAATTCGTTCGCATCCCAGACTTGACAAACTCCTGAGCAAAATAGAGCGAAGTAAAGATGACGATGACAGGCTGCGCCAGATAGAGGGCATGCAAAGCCTCGCTCAGAGCCTTTGCCTGGCCAACTGCTGTTTGACTATAGTCAAGATTCATCAGAAAAAATGGAACAACTACCAGAGTCACCAAGGCTGCACCAAGAGCAAGAGAGTAAGAACGGAACTTAATCCATTCACTTTTAAGCAGAGCTTTGATCATCAGTAGTGTCCTCCTAAATCCGTCTTCAAAAAGCGCAGAGAGGTCATACCGCCGATGACTAGTAACCATGCACCAAGTATCAAGAGCCCTTGCAAGGGATTGTTGGCATATTGGGAAGTTGGCGTTGCAGCAAACAACTCTCCTGCTGGCTGTGGCAAATAAGCTCCCCAACTCGTGTGAGCTGCCAGGTAGTTTCCCAGATTATAGATCTGAGGTACGAGAAATAGCAGAGGAACTAGCATGGTCCGAGCCAATAAACCTAACAAAAATGAAAGGATTCCTAATAAGGTTAGAGATAAGGTTTTCCACAAAATCAAACTCCAAGCTGCCTGATTGAGCAGAATCGGATCAAGCCCTTCCTTTCCTAAAGCCAGGTGCATGACCATATAACTACAGTAGATTGATAAAAAGCTACTGGCAAGAGAAAAGCAAGCAAAGGTCATGAGTTTCCCCACAAGCAACTTCAGACGGTTATTACAGGTCAAGAGACTGGTTCTCAAGCTATGAGACTGAAATTCCATAGCTCCCAAAATTCCAGCTAAGATGACCAAAACCATGACTGCCATAGAAGCCCCGTTGAGACCTAGATATTCCAGCGGATCAATGGCGTTTATCAGATTAGGAACCGTCTCAGGCGTGGCATCCAAGCCGATAGACAGATACTGTCGGCCCTCCAACCAGGATACGACAGGCACCAATAGCAGCATGAAGGCCACACTCACTTTGAAAGCCTTGGTTGAGCGGATTTTCAACCATTCTGAATGCAATAAAGACATCGTTTCTTTCATCTTAAACCTCCTCTGTCAAATCAAAGAAGATATCTTCTAGACTGTCTGAATCTTGCAGCACCTCTTCCAATCGCCCTTGCTCAATAATTCGCCCATGATGAATCAAGACCACATCATCTGTCACCATTTGCACCTCTGACAGGATGTGGGAGGATAGAAGTACCGTTTTCCCTAAATCAGCCTGCTGACGGATGAACTTTCTAAACCACTTAATCCCACTTGGATCTAGTCCATTAGTCGGCTCATCTAATATAAGAAACTGAGGATCACCCAGCAAAGCTGCCGCTAAACCCAACCGCTGACCTTCCCCCAGAGACAGGCTTGACAAGAGGTCCTTCCTCTTATGAGCGATTCCAGTCATCTCTAAAACTTCATCAATCCGAGACTTGGGAATAGCATTACTCGCTGCAATAATCCTCAAGTGGTCATAGACCTTTCGATTTGGCAGACCGCCAATGCCGTCAAAGGCTGCACCTACCGTTCTGAGCGGATAGGTCATTGACTGATAGGTTTGCCCATCAAAAGTCGCCGTCCCTGCTGTCGCCCGATCTAACCCCAAGAGAATCCTCAAGGTCGAACTTTTCCCTGCACCATTTGGACCCAGAAAAGCTGTAATCCGACCGCTTCTAGCTGTAAAAGAAATATCTTCTAAAATCTGCTTGCTGCCATGCTTTTTGCAGACTCCTTCTATTTTCACTGTATGTTCCATACTGAACTCCTTTTGATTTTTCTTTAGTATACAGGGGCAAGTTCAGAGAAACTTCAGACAATAAAAAAAACTTGCCTTACGACAAGCTTCTTTTCTCATTTTTCAACCTCATCCCAGAGTTGGCGGATGCTTTTTTTCTGTACTGGATCGACAAAGTGTGGCGCGATTTCCACCAGAGATTGCAAGACAAAAGCCCGCTCAGCCACATAAGGATGAGGAACTATCAAATTTGGACTGTATATCTCCTCTTGCCCTATGTAAAGGATATCTAGATCAATCACACGAGGTCCCCATTTGATCTCCCGCACGCGCCCTAAATCCGCTTCGATAGTCAAGAGCGTCTGCATTAATTCCTCAGGATTGAGCCAAGTCTCAACTTCAACAACTTGATTGAGAAACGGAGCCTGCTCAACACCACCCCAAGGTTCTGTCTCGATACGACTTGATGCCTGCAAAATTCTTATATTTTGCTCTGCCATTTTTTCCAGAGCTGCATCCAGATTGGCAGCTGGGTTGCCTTGATTGCTCCCCAGAGCGATAAAGGATTTGCGCTTTTGACGTACTAACTTGACTGAGCAAGTCTCTAAAGGCAACGGCACCGGTGCCCAAGGCTTCTTGACCTCCAAACTGACCTTCTGTACCAAAGGATGGGTCAGAAAAATGCGGTCAATCAACTTGTAAGCCAGCGTCTCAATCAAGTCTTCCTTGCTCTCCTGACACCAGTGGGTCAAATCCTGAGCCAATTCTCCATAGTGGATAGAAGCTGTCAGGTCGCCTGTTTGGGCAGCCCGAGTCATATCATAGTCCAAAATCAGATCCAGCACAAAACGCTGGCCCAATTCCTTCTCCGCTCCAAACAGACCGTGATAGGCATATACTTCTAAATCCTTAATGCGCAGCTGATCCATTCTCTTATCCTTTCTAATTCCAGTTTCTGCATTTCATTCTTGATAAAACTATCTAGCCTTTCCCGACACGCTCCACCTCTGATAAGATCAATGTCCCATCAGTTTGTAAGCTTCATTTTTTAGGTCCTTGTCCGTCGCTAAAATGCCACGCGCCGCTGTAGTAATCGTTGCAGTGCCAGGCTTTCTGACTCCGCGCATATTCATACACATATGCTCAGCTTCCACCCAGACCAGGGCCCCTTGGGCACCCAGATAGTCCATCAAGGCTTCAGCAATCTCTACGGTCAATCGCTCTTGAATCTGCGGTTTCTTGGCATAGACCTCTACTGTTCGGGCCAGCTTGGACAAGCCTGCTACCCGACCATTAGGCACATAGGCGATGTGAACTTTCCCGTAAAATGGCAGGAAGTGGTGCTCACACATGGAATGAAAGAAAATATCCTTCTCCACTACCATGTTATTGTCAATGATTTCAAAAGACTTGGCCAGATGTTCCTCAGCAGTCTCGCCCAGCCCAGCAAAGATTTCCTGGTACATTTTAGCAATGCGCTGTGGCGTCTCCTGCAAACCTTCGCGGCTTCCGTCTTCTCCAACCGCCTCAATAATCTGGGCAACAGCTGCTTCAATTTTCTTCGTGTCCATATATACTCCTATGTTCGTTTTTATTTTTTAATCATTTACTTGGCTGAGAAGGACGCTCAGCCAAATCTAACTTGCTATTCTCAAGGATTGCTTTTCTGACCTGAGCTAGAAAATACAGAGAGCCCGTGATCAGCAAGAGTTCTTCTGACTCATGCTCTACTGCTAAATAATCTGCTAAATAATCTGGCCATTCTTTGTAAGAGAGACCTTGCTGCTCAGCTAGGGCTTGCATGCTCTCTTTAGAAAAACTCCGCGGATCGGCAAAGGCTGTCAAGCTTATAGCTGCTTTGGGAATCTTTTGCAGCAGCTCCACCATGTCATCCAAGGCTTTGGTTTGGATACAAGCAAATAAAATGTGCTTTCTATACGTCGGATAATGTTGGTCCAATGTCGCTGCTAACGACTGCAGGGCATGGGGATTATGGGCTCCATCCAGCAAGATAAGCGGCTGATTCGATATCCTTTCCAAACGACCAGGCCATACAGCAGCAAGCAAGGCCCTCTCAACCTCTGCTTTTGTCAATAAAGGCAGCGACTGCAGCTGACAGTATAGGTCGCACAAGTGCAGAGCTAGTCCAGCATTGTCCGCCTGATGCAGTCCCATCAGAGCTGTTTGATACGAGTCTTTGGCTCGATAGGCATTCGAAAAGGAAAAGCTCTCCCCCTTCTCTGACGCTTGATGTTCCACTTGATAGTCTTGAGACCAAGAAAAGAGCGGAGCATCTTTTTCAGCAGCCTTTTGCTCGACTACTGCCAGAGCCTCTGGCTCCAACCTACCGGTCACAATGGGAACTCCATGCTTGATAATGCCAGCTTTCTGCTGGGCAATAGCCTCTAGACTGTCACCTAGCAAGGCCACATGATCCAGACCGACTGTTGTGATTGCAGTGAGCAAGGGCTGGCAGACATTGGTACTGTCCAAAAGCCCACCCATGCCGACCTCAATAATAGCCACATCCACCTGCTGCTGGACAAAATAATCATAAGCTAGAGCAGTTATAATCTCAAACTCAGTTATCCCAAGCAAGCTAGAGTCTGTCGCATGCTGGGCCAAAAGGTCTTGGTAAAGAGAAAGCAATCGCTGAAGGTCTTGGTCGGAAATTGCATTGCCATTAATGGCAATCTGCTCATTGTAGCTGACTAGGTAGGGAGAGGTGAAAGTGCCAACACGCAGGTCTCGCGCCTCCAAAAGTTGGCGCAGATGGGCAATGGTTGAACCCTTGCCATTAGTCCCTGCAATATGAATGACTGGCAGCTGCAAATGCGGCCCCCCCCGCAACTCCAGTAAACGCTCCATCCGCTCCAAGCCAAAATTGGGACTGGCTGTCCGATAGGCTTCCAGCCAACTTAAATCAGGTAATTCTTGTTTTTTCATCTTACTTATATTGACCTAGATTGAGATCTTCTGTCTGCTGTGCTAGACGAATCGCATCGCCAACGGCCGCAGCCATCCGGTGCTTAGCCACTTCGTGCACTCTGACAACTTCAACACCTCTGCTGGCCGCAAGGCTAGTCAGATGGGCTGAAGCTGTATCACGGTTTTCAAAGCCTTCCTGAGTCTCAGGATTGACCTCAAAGCCGTTTTCTTCTATGATACTAACGAGAAACCGCTTACGAGAAACCCCAAGAAAAATAGGGAAACCAGCCTGATGGAGACTTTCCAGCTCCTGCAAAAGGAGAAGATTCTCACGCTTTGTCAAACCGAAACCAATCCCTGGATCCAGCATGATATTCTCACGCGAAAGGCCAGCGTTTTCGGCCACCTTCAAAGATTTCTCAAAACACTTCCACATGAGTTCTGCAATCGGCAGCTCTGCAAAAAGAGACAATTCTTCCTTGCTAAAAGCAGGGGCAAAGCCAAATTCTGGGAAAATCCTTGCACTGGCATGTTGAGGACGAGCCATCACTGGATTAAACATGACAATGACTGGCGCGCCATATTTCGCAGCCGTCTCCGCCATATTTTCATCGCCCAAGAGACCAGTAATATCGTTGATGATATCTGCACCCGCAGCCAAAGCCGCTGCAGCCACTTCCGACTTCCAAGTATCCACAGAAATCACAATATCACTTTCCCGACGAATAGCTTCAATGACTGGCACCACCCGTTCTATCTCTTCTTGAATAGCCACAAAATGACTGCCTGGCCGAGTAGACTCACCACCAATATCCAGCATGTGAGCTCCCTCAGCAATCAGCTTTCTAGCCTGAGCCAATGCCGTCTCAACCGTATTGTAGCGCCCACCATCTGAAAAGGAATCCGGCGTCGCATTTATAATACCACAGAGGCCCGTTCGGCCATCTGGAGCAATTGCTTTTAGATTTACCATTTAACTTTCATCTCATTTCTATTGGCTGCTCTGCTCTTCAACAAAAAAGGCACACTCATCTAGTGTACCGCAAAGCTCTCAGCAGATGCAGCATCCAGTCCTATGAACTGCACTCGACTTCACAAGAAGACCTTATCTAGTCCCTTGTTTCATTTACCATTTTACCATAATTCTTCTATTTGACAAAACACTTTCTAAAAGCAAAAGGGTAAAAGGCTGAGAATAATCATATTTCGGAGAATATGGGCCAGCATAGACAGCTCCAAACGCTGAAAATAAGGTCTGAGGAGATGGACAAAGACTAGTCCCAAAACTAGATAGGAGAGAAAACACAGAGTTTCCTGAGGATTTTTCGCAAGGGAAAAGCAGAGCAAACCTAGTGCAATCCCCCAGCTCTTCCGATAGCGAAGAGAGAAGTCACTGTCAACAAATTTCGGTGCTGCAGGGGATAAAACGGCAATATCAATCCCCAGAAGCAAAAGAGAAGATGACAGAAAACTCTCCGTCATCATCTGCTCCATCGCCTGTCCTGACTGCGCCTCCTTACCACACAGCAGAAGAACCCCCGCAGCATTGACCAAAATCATCAAAAAATACAAGAAAAGCAGGTGTCGATAGTTGCTTGACTGACGCAAAGAACCTTTGATTTCCTGCAGTTGTCTGGAAAAATAAAAGGCACAACAAAAAAGCAATCCCAGCAAGCCCACCATAAAAAGCAAATTAGCATGACTAAAGACCAAGCGATGAGGCATTGGATGAAGTATGAGCAGCAGTCCCGTCTGAGTCAACATAGCCAGCAATAACAATTGAATGATTTTCTCTAATTTCAGCATATTCTCTCCATTCTTCTCTTATCATTATAGAAAAAGTAAGAGCAAGCTGGGAGAAATCCCCTCAAATGTCCTAATTTGTGCCTCAAATGACCAAAAAAGCAGATATTCTCTGCTTTCCTACTTGTTCACCAAACCTGTCAGTATCATGATGAGTACTGCAACTCCATTTCTCAGCATGTGTGCCAAAATAGACATTTCCAAACGCTTAAATATGTAAGCAACAGTGGCTAAAACAGCACCCATACCTGCATAGATAACAAAACTGCCAATGTTGGTCGGACTATGAAAAAGACCGAAAAGAATGACTCCTACAACCAATCCCCAAACATAATGCTTGGTAAAAATCTTCTGAGGAATCAATCCGCGAAAGACCACTTCCTCCAAGATAGGGGCCTGAATCACAGCTCCTACCACTAATAAAATCTTGGGTACATGCTGAAATAAAGCGTTCAAGGCATCCTGATTAGCAGTGGATATGGCCTGACCTTCCAGTAACATAATAATTGCTCCCAACATGTTGACACCAATCATGACAACATTAGAAACAGCTAACCAGCCCAACGAAGACCATTTGAAGAAGCTAAAGTCAAGGCTCAGCAGTTCTTCTTGCTTCGCCATTCTCAGAACAAAAAAGATAATCAAAAGATATACCACCAGCACAAAGATAGTCTGGCCAGCTGAAAAACTCTTCTCAGAAGCAGTCATCTGTCGGATAAATATAAATGGTATCTGGCTGAGAAATAAGACAAACAGAGTCAGTAGGATGTACTCTAATTTTTTTAGAATTGCTTTCATATCTTCCTCCTTTTCCTTCCTAGTATAGCTTAATTTTCTCTTTTTGTATAGACAATTCTTAACTGCAAGCATTTTATATATCACGTATTGAGAGCCAATACTGATAGTGACTATGAGATAGAATCGCTCAATGTTTTCAAGACCAACAACCAAGAAAATTCTTTCTTAACGCATACAAAAAGCCCAGTCAAACTGAGCTTTTAAATTTTCTTAATTTATTGATTTTTAAAACGTTCAACTTCACGCGCGATGACCAATTCTTCGTCAGTTGGAATAACCAAAACTTTGACCTTGGCATCAGGACTGGAAATCTCGCCTTCAGCACCACGCACATTCTTTTCTGGATCCACGTTACAGCCAAACCACGAGATACCTTCAACAACCAATCTACGAATGGTCACAGAATTTTCACCGATTCCTGCGGTAAAGATGATAGCATCAGCTCCATTTAAGACAGCAAGATACTGACCAATATATTTCTGAATCCGGTCTACAAAAATGTCGTTGGCTAATTGAGCCTTGGCATCACCTGCCCGCATCGCTTCATGAATATCGCGCATATCACTAGACTTCTCAGAAACTCCAAGCAAGCCAGATTCACGGTTCAAAACATTGACCATATCTTCTGGTGTATTAAAATCATTTGTATGTTCCATAAGGTAAGGAATGATATCTGGATCAATATCACCAGTTCTTGTTCCCATCATCACACCTGCAAGTGGTGTGAATCCCATAGATGTATCAACAGATTTTCCACCTTTAACTGCTGTAATAGAACCACCATTACCGATATGACATGTGATTAATTTTAATTCTTCTATTGGACGTCCCAAAAGTTTTGCTGCTTCTTGAGCTACGAATTGATGGCTAGTTCCGTGAGCACCATATTTACGAACTTTATTTTCTGTGTAATATTTAGTTGGTAATGGATAGCGGTAAGCTTTTTCCGGCATAGTTGTATGGAAAGAGGTGTCAAAGACTACCACGCTGGTAATGTCTGGCAGAATTTCTCTAAAAGCACGGATGCCTGCAGCATTGGCTGGATTATGCAATGGAGCCAGAAGAGACAACTCCTCTACCTTTTGAATCACTTCTTCATCAACGAGGGCTGAATCCTTAAAGTATTCACCGCCAGCCACAACACGGTGGCCCACACCGGTAATCTCATCATAAGATTCAATGATATTAAAGCGTTTCAAATCATCCAGCAAAATTTTTACGGCCTGCGTATGATCTTCAATATCAAGAACCTGCTTCTCTGACCGACCATCAAACTTCACTGTTGAAATAGAATCCTTGAGACCAATCCGTTCCAGCAAGCCCTTAGCCAAGACCTTTTCTTCCGGCATCAAATAGAGTTGCCATTTTAAGCTTGAGCTTCCTGCATTAATAGAAATTGTTTTCGACATTTCTTCACCTCTTTAAGCGTTTTCAAAATCATTATATCAAAATTTTGTTTGAATTTCACTATCTTTGTACCAGTTTTGAAAACTTTGGCGGAATTTAAACATTTCATCATGATCCTGCAAATCCCGCAGAGGGTAGATAAAAGGCTGAACGTTATTCGCTTCTTGCTTCCTCAAGACAAAAAGGGTTTTGGCATGCTTGCTGCTTGAGAAAATAGACTCTGGCAAGGTTATCATCGCAATAAACTGAGCCTTGGCTAGGAGCCATTTTTTCAGCAGAGGAGCTTGAGCGCTGGTCAAGAGGTCATTCGGCGCCAGAAATATGGCATAGCCTCCCGGCTTCAGATATTTGAGCGATTGCTCCATTAGAAGATGATGGGCATAAGTGTGCTCATCCGGACTAGCCACTTCATAGCGGGAGGCGATGCTGTCGTCCGGATAATAACCGACCGGTAAATCACTGATAATGATATCACTCTCTTTCAGAACCTGAGGCCGAACCGCATCACCCTGAGCAAAGTGAGCCTTAGAGTTCATAACCTCTGCAATGCTGGCAGAAAGGTCAATTAATAAATCATCTAGCTCCAGACCTAAGTAGTCTATCTTCTTTTGGGTATGATTGAGAATAGTCTCAGCTAAATTTCCTGTTCCGCTGCCGATTTCTAATACATCAGCTTCCTCTCCGTGAGCCAGCTGGTCCAGCAGGAAAGTAATCAAAAAACCAATTGTATCAGGTGTGAATTGATGATTGACCTGCATGGGCTCCGTCTGGGCAGCCTTCATTAGGATAAACTGATAGGCTCTCCGCCACTCTTCCTTGGTCAAATGCAGAGCGCGGATTTTTTCATCGTTGGTCAGAACTTCTTGTAAATCCGTATCTCCATCTAGGTAAATGCCGTTCTGCTCAATCAGAGCATCGTAAAAATTGGTCGCCAGAGCGTTTTGGATATTCTGGACGTTTTCGAGAATCAGAGTATAAGCTTGTTCTATCTTTTCAAAATTCATGGAATCCTCCGTTTATCCTATCATACCAAAAATAAGGCGCTATTCCAAGATATATAAAATTACAAAGATTTTACAGTTATATTAGTCCGACTTACCAGCTTCGTCCAAAATCGCTTTCTCTTTTTTGTCAGTTGCTTTTTTGTCTTCCTTTGCTTTACCCTCATCTTTCTTAGAAGTACTAAAAGTAAAGGAATAGGAATGACCGCTGCTGAGCTGACTGCTGATTTCAAGATTCTTCCCTTGCCTGCGGTAGACAGCCTTGCCCTGCTCAAACTCCATCTCACCGCTATCATCCTTGGCTGTAGCTTTTGTCAGAACTGCCATTGCATAAGCTTCTGTCCTTTCCATGTTGAAAAGCTGCAAACGCTGACTGCTGACTTGACGGTTGAGATAAAACTGCAGGAGCAGGCTAAAGACAGCGGCCATCAGCAGCGCATACAGTAAAATACCAGCCTCAACTTTCTTCTTCCACACGATAGACGAACTCCCTCTCTAAACCTTTTTCAAAGCGAAAATGAAGATGGACAAGCTTACCTTCCTGACGGACGTCAGCTGCTTCTAAACCATAAATCATGGGCTGGTAGCCGCGACCGCTCTTATCTGTTTTACGGAAATCATCTCCCTTGGATTTACCCAAGGCCAAGTCCCTGCCATCTTGTCTGATGTAGATTTTATTGTCTTCAACCTTATCAAATTTACTTCGCGAAAGCTCCGTCTCCAGTTGGTCGGCAAACAAAAGCCACTCTTGCTGCTGATTATTCTCCTTCTGATGCAGTTCTGAAGATAGGAGCTGGGTCATGGCCTGAAAGACCAGTATCCCACCACTGAGAACCAGCAAGGCTACTAAGGTCTCCAAGAGAGTAAAGGCCTTGACTTTAAGGTTTTTGAACACGGATGACTACCTCCCCTTCGTGATAGACTAGCAGCTGCTTATCTGTCTTAAGCTGACGTACAGTAATTCCGTTGATATGAAGCTCTTCTTGCCCTGTCTGCAGAGCCATGCGAGCTACCCGAAGCACCTCTTCCTGATGCAGAAGGACCCGCTGCTCCTTACGAGACCGGCTAATCTGCCCCAAAAGCAAACTGGCAATAGCCGCAAAAACTGCCATGGCCACCAGAGCTTCCAGCAGAATGCTAGCTTGAAGCTGTCGTCTTTTTAAACTTGCCATTCCCCATATAAAGCTGGTAAACAACTGTCCTGTCCTCCGTCTGAAAAGTAATTTTGCTGAGTGAGGAATTTCCACCGGCCCGGTCAAACTGGATGACCTGCTGCTCATGTTCCTGCAAAGTTTGTGGAAAGTCCAGCTCTTGATAGCCATTGGAAATCTGCCGGCCTGAAATCTTGAGAGACAGTTTCTCATGACCGGCTAAACTCAGCCTCTGCGTCTCCTGATAGAGCCTCTCAAACTCTAAAAAGAAGAGCTGTTCTTGAACCTGATTGAAGCCAGCCCTTACCGAGCCTGACAAGCCCAGTAAGAGAAAACTAACAACAAAAAGAACGATGAGACTTTCCAGCAGTGTAAAAGCCTTAATTGGCAACCGTTTGAGTTTCGCCACTGTGTTTTCCATAGTAAGCCTTATAAGAATCTGCCTGTTTCTGGCTGATATTTCCTGAGCTGACTAGCTTGCTTAGGCTAGCCTTTTCATTGGTATTCTTCAGTTCATAGAGCTCCGCCTGGCTTTCTACTACCTTGACCACCGCTGCCGTTCCTGTATCTGAAACAGCATCTTTTTGCTTGGTCAGATTAGGCACAAAGAGCAGCAAGAGAACGCTGATAACCAGCAAGACAATCAGCATTTCCACAAGGGTGAATGCTTGAACTTTTAAGGTGTTAAGTTTTTTCATTATAAATGAACCTCCATATTCTGATAAATGGGCAAGAGCATTGCCGCATAAAGTAAAACAATCACTAAGGCAACAAAAATAAATACTAGGGGCTGAATGAAATTCATGGCTCGGTTGATACGTAGGAAAAATTCCTCCCAAGTCTTTTCAGCATAGACTTCCAGCTCACTACCTAACTTGGATTTGACCTCGCCATACTCAATCATCAAGGACAATTCTTTCTTAAAGAAAGGATAACTAGCCACCTTGTCCGCATAGCCTTGTCCAGCTTGCAAAGCGGTAGCCATGTCTGCTCCGATCTCCTGAAAGAGTTGGGACGGTTGATCCTGCATAATCGCAAAAATCTGACTCAGTTCCAAGCCCTGACCAATCATATTCCCCCATTCACGAGCATAATAAGCGGTCAAGTAGGCCTGTACCAAGCGTCCAAAAAAGGGCAGAGCTGCTAGTTTGCTGAAAAAACGAATCTTGGATGACTTTCGATAGTAAAAGAGAGCCACTGAAACCAAGACAGCTAAAGCAAGGATGCTCCAAAAAAAGATCTGAGGCAGGTGATTAATCAGCTGAGTAGCTAGATTCTGGCTGTCCAATTGAGGCAGAAGATAGTTGCGCAATCCCAGCATGATAAGGACCAAAAAGCCCAGCAGCATGAGAGGATAGGTTCCTACCTCTATCAATTTTTTCTTAACCTTGGATAGATTTTCCAGATAGGCCTCAATCTTGCCCAGACTAAGTGTCAGATTGCCATGCATCTCAGATAAGGACAGCTGGGTAACAACGCTATCGGAAAATCCCAGTCGACTGACAATCTCTGAAAAGGACTGACCAGCTGACAAGCCTGCCCGCATTTCTGCCACATAAGCCTCCTCCAGCAAGGCACTTCGCCTCAGAAAGTCTACAATCTCTGCTAGGTGAAAACCGCTGCTGAAGAGATTATGAAAGAGCTCAATAATCTTTTTCTGCTTAGGCGTAGACAATTTTTTCGGTCTGCCTTTGCTCAGCACTGATATGTCCTTCTGCAAAAAGCTGATCAATCTGCTGATTCCAGACTGCGGCTTCGTGCTCTTGATAGTTTTGACTGACAAAATCAACGACACCTCCTCCCCCAATTAAACGCTGGTAACACACACCCTGAAGGACCATTCTTAGCTCGTCCTCACTAACACCCAATTCCAAAAGCCGCTCATAGACACCTCGAATACTCTTAGCATGAATCGTTGAAAAGACCGTAGCTCCAGTCAAACTTGCCCGAACCACTGCTCTAGCTGTCTCTCGATCACGGATTTCCCCGATAATCAAGAGATCCGGCCGATGTCGCAGAGACAGCTTAATCAAACTATCATAAGTCATGCCAATGGTTTCATTCAGCTGCAGCTGCAGCATAGTCTCTTGCTTAATCTCAACCGGATCTTCAATCGACATAACCTGCTGACCAGAAAATTTGAGCTGAGCCAAATGGTACATCAAGGTCGTCTTGCCACTGCCGACTGGGCCTGAGAATAGATAGAGGCCGCGAGCCTGAATTTTCTTGCGCAACTCCGGCAATTGCTCAAACCAAAAGCGCAGCTCCCTGTCTTCATCATGCAGGAGCCGGATAACCAGACTTTCAAAACCACGGTAATCCCCAACTGACGACAGCCGGATTGAAACCTTGGCTTCCTCACAGTCATAATCGCAAGACCCAAGTTGACTGCGGCGCTTCTCTCCAACATTCATACCTGCGACAAACTTAAAGTGGCTGATAACCGCTGACAGAAGCTCAAAATCATGAGTCTTTATAAAGCGACGTTCATCACCAATCCTCATATAAAGCTCATAGCAAGTGCTCTTAGGAATGAGGTAAATATCCTGCGCCCCTTCTTGCCGAGCCTGCCTGATCATTTCTTTTGCAATTTCTTGAACCATACATCCTCCTCACCTTACTATTCGCAAAAAATCCAGAAAAAGAAAAAACAGCGGAAGAAACTTAACTTCTAACAAGTTAGGTCTCTTCTGCTGCTCTATTATCAGATTTGCAAAATATATTCTGTCGATTTAAAGAGGCTTAGCGGTTTTTAGTTTAGCTGAGCAAGCTCGGTGCTTTTCAAGGCCGTTCTGCTTAGTATAGCCTGGCCGGTACTTGCTCTTAGGAATCTTGCACTCATTCTCCAGCAAAAACAGTGAGTAGTACTGCTGAACATTCTCATCACACTCCTCGCACCAGCGCTGATCCTCCGGATTCCAAAAAATAGTCATTAAATCACTGCGGCTCTTATACAAAGGTGACTGGTCTGCCATTTGCAGCCAGCGGGTTTTATAATATTTAAGGGCTTCATAATAATCATCGAAGTGCTTCTTTGCAACGACATCTTCTTCCCAGCCATCCAGGAACCACCACGGTTCATAGTCCCCGTACATCTCAATTACACAATACATACTCGTCCTCTCTTTGTACCGTATATTATATAAGAATTCTTTGACTAACAAAACTATTTTGCTCAGAATCAGAAAACAATATAAAAACCCCTTTTAACCAAAGATTAAAAGGGATAGGAAAAAGACAACTTAAGAATTTTATTGGACTGGGGAGAGGTCATTTTCTATAATAACCTTAATAGCATGATGGTCAGCAGCTTGGCCAAAGACCTTGAAAGCTTCTTCAATTTCACTCAACTTAAAGTAATGAGTCACTAGCTTTTCTGGCTCAATCTTATGACTTTCCAGAGCCTTTAACAGCTGTGGAGTAGTATTGGTAGATACCAGCCCGGTCGTCACATTGATATTTCGAATCCAGAGCCGGTCTAACTCAAACTCGACAGGTTTGCCATGAACTCCACAGTTAGCAATGGTTCCATCAACGGCAATAACTTTCTGACAAAGATCAAAACTGGCTGGAATCCCTACTGCTTCAATGGCTACATCAACCCCACGTCCATCTGTCAAGTCAAAGATAGCCTGCACAGCTTTTTCAGCATCCGCTGAATTTACCTTATCTGTTGCCCCAAAGGCCATGGCCGTATCTAAACGATTCTCATCGATGTCAACCATGATAATCTTTGACGGAGAATAAAACTGAGCTGTCAGCAGAGACGCGAGACCAATTGGCCCAGAGCCAACGATAGCTACTGTACATCCAGGCTCTACTTTGCCTTTTAAAACTCCTATTTCATAAGCTGTTGGCAAGATGTCTGACAGCATGACTAAGGCTTCATCGGATAAATCAGACGGTGTATGATAGAGAGTATTATCCGCATGGGGCACACGCAGATACTCAGCTTGAGTTCCGTCAATCAAATGCCCGAAAATCCATCCACCTTCATCTTCACAATGGGCGTAAATGCCCTTCTTGCAATAGTAGCACTTGCCACAGGCACAAACACAGGAAATCAGAACCTTATCACCCTTCTTGAAATTGGTTACACTGTCACCAACTTCTTCAACAATACCGATGCCTTCATGTCCCAGAATTGTTCCACTCTTGCAGGCAGGAACATCACCTTTTATAATATGAAGATCAGTCCCACAGATAGTGGTCTTGACCATGCGGACAATAGCATCTGTCGGTTTGCGTACGACAGGTTTATCAACATCTATAAACTGGGCAAATCCCGGCTTAACATAAGTATAGGCTTTCATAGGCTATCCTTTCTATTGTTATGTTATGATGAATGTTTTCCATTTTATTTTAACAGTTTGTGAAAAAAATCTCAAGGTTTTTCCCCCAAAAAAGTGGGACAAACACCGTTTTGTCCCACCCTATTGTCTGCATTATCTTAAGCAAAATTTTCATCTTGCTCGTTTCTGCATTATAAAGTTTCTAAAGCAATCATCGTTGTCACAGCTGCGTCATAGTAATTATCTGACGGCAAGCCCTGCATGAAGAGATATTTATTTTGCTGCACCAATTTGCGGAATTCTATATTGTTATTAGCCGCATAGAATACTGGAGCAGTAAAGCTGCCAGCCTGATTGCTATTGAGAGCCTTGCCTTTCAGGTTGTAGCCCGCATAAATCTTTTCTTGATTGAGGAAGAAGCTCAACATCTTCTTCAGCATTTTTTGACTTTTTTCATCCTTGCTTTGAGCCAAATTGTAAGGAAGTCGGCAGGCATTATAAGAATAATAGCCATCATTTGCAGATTCAACCGTATCAGCATCAGCTGCCCGAACTTTGTCGCCTTCAACCCAGATAAAGTCTGGTATCAAACCAGTCTTATTATCAGCGCTGATTGCTTCAAGTTTGCTGAGCATGTTATCCCGGATTGTCAGCCACTGCTTATCCTTTGTCAACTCATAGAAAGCTTGGAACTGCTGTGGCAATGTATCAGAAGTCCGCATGAGATTATAAAATTTCGATTCTGCATTTGCCCAGTTCCCAACCGTCAAAACACCGTTGCTTTCATTATAGTTATATGCCAAGACATCTTTCAGAATAGACTGAGCCTGAGCTTGGTATTCTTTAGCCTTGTCTGGCCACTGCTTAGATGCCTGAATCAAAGCATAGGCAATGTAGAGATCGCCGTCTGTAGCATTGTTTTCGTCTTCATGATTGCTCTTACCATCCTTAATCGTCTGTTTCCAAGACATAAGCTGGGTATCTTTCAGACGATGAGCTAGATAATATTGGTAGAGCTTTTCAAAATCAGCAGAACTAGCATAGCCTTGCTTAGCTGCATCCACAGCAATCACCATGCCATAACCTTGCGCCTCAGATAGCACAACATCTTCAGTCTTACTGTTTGCCGTCCTGATATAAGACAATTTGTCCTTGGTTACAACATATTCTTTAGACCATTGGCTGTATATCTTCTTTTTGATATTCGGAGTACTGCCCATGCGGGTGTACAAGAGAATACTAGCCAAGACAGCCAGAATTATCACAAACCAAATAAATCTTAATCTTGTTCTTTTCACACTTTCTCCTAACCTGCAAATCGTTTTGTTTTAACCCACTTGGTTTCTTTCCGCTTCAAAATCTTGTCCAAGATAACAGATCCTACTGCATCTAAAGAAACAACGATAAAGAGCTGAGAGTAAGTCAAATAGGACACAAGAGCCAGCCAAATCTGTTTGGTGGTCGCCTGTCCAAACTGAGAAGCCAGGGCGATATTGATCTGCAAAAGATAAAGCAAAATCATCAGAAGCCAGTTAAAGAGCATCAGCTGGACGATATAGATATTCTGAGCATCAAAAGCGAAAGGAATCCGCACATCCGGTATAAAGAGCTGGGTAATCATTGCCGCTACATTGGCAAAGAAAACCAAGTCAGATAAGACAATCGCCAAATTAAACCAGAAGAAGATACAAGAATAATTAAATACTTCCAGTTTCACACGCCAGTTACCGCCGCTAAAAAGATGCTTGAAGTTGTCAATAACCACCTCGTAATTCCCCTTAGCCCAGCGCTTACGCTGCAAGTAGTAGGACTTGAGGGTCTCAGGTTCTTGCTGGAAAGCCTCAGAGTTATAAGCCAAAGCAATCAGTTTGCCGCTCTGCATAATCTTAAAGGAAATTTCCGTATCCTCTGTCAAGGCACCATTTTTCCAACCACCAATACTCTTAACAAACTCAGTGTTAATCAAGAAGTTTGTACCTGGAATCCGTCCAATCTTGAAGAGATGCCACATACCTACGTGATAAACACGCTGAGTTACAACGATTTCTTGGTTGATACAACGGGTCAGGAAGTTCTGGTTGGCATTACGGGTCTTATTGCGTCCAAAGGAAGCAACGTGGCGTTCTGGATCTTCTAAGACTTTCTTGACTAGGAAGTAAAGGGCATTCTTTTCTGGCATAGCATCCGCATCGTAGACACAGATATATTCACCCTTGGCCATCTTCAGGGCATCATTCAGCACCCCTGCCTTACCTCCCGTACCTGTACGGTCTGTAATTATAACATTGCGTCCAGCATACTCAGGCATCGCCTGTACTTTCAGCATTTCCTGATAGGTATCGTCCGAGCAGTTGTCCGCAAAGAGCAGAACTTCCACTCGGTCATGAGGATAATCCAAGTCCAGAATGGCCTTAGTCGTCTGAGCGATAACCACATCTTCATTGTGGGCAGGAACAACGACTGTAACCATAGGATAATGCTCCAAGGGACTGGTATCCACATTGAAGTCACTGCGCTTCATCCAGAAATGCACGGAAGAGCATAGAATAACCAAAGCCCAAGCCAGAGACATCCAGATGGAGAACAGGGTGATAATCATAATAAGCTGACTAATCATGACGAGTCACCGCCCTAAAATTTTTATTAACCCGATTGTAAATAACCAGATAATAGATGAAGAGGACAAAAAAACTAATAGCAAAAAAGATACTTAGCACCATAGATACGATAAAAAATACTTCAGTTAAAGACATGAGTTTACCTCCTAATATTCTACAATAATGTCGGTTTCAAGCTGACGCTCCAGATTGCTCAAAGCGTCGTCAAAATTATGGAATTTATCAATGTTTTGAGCATTCAGTTTTAAGCTGCCAGACTGAAACTGAATTTCTTGGTCAGTTTTCTTATTTTCAAAGCGCATTGTCGTCAAATCGGCACGCACTTTCTCTTGGAAATATTCCTTGACTTCCTGATCCAGATCTTCTACCAGAACGAGAAAGTTACCATTGGATACATAGTAAACCGTTTCTACATTCTGGAAGTCCCAGTTGAGAAGTCGTAAAATTCTCTTGAGCATCCGCTTGTACTCCCGAGAGTGAATTTGATAAAAATGATGATTGTGCGCCCAATGCACTAGCAAGGCCTGAAAGGCTGGAGCTTCTTCCAGATGCACTTTCTTAACTAGCTCATCATAGGCCTCAGCAGCATCTTCACTGTCATCCTGCACTAATCCCAAGCGCTGATGGAGATAGAAATTCACTCGGCTGGTCAGCCAAGCGCTGACAGGGAAGACGTAAAGCAAGAAGAAAACTTGATTATCCGGCAGATAAGTTACATCAAAGAGCAAGACCAGGGTTGCAATAACTACACCTAAAATCATAGCCCATGTCACCAAGAGATCGGATAGGACAAAGACACTAAAAATACCTAATAAAATCAGCGCGATTCCGATATAAAATATGTTAGCTGCAAAATTCCAACTGTAGAAAAGAATTAGTCCAATTGCCAGTACAAAGACTGCTAATGATTTTTCTAGTCCTTTTTTCCTAAACATTCTTTACTCCTGTCTTAAATTCTTCCGGCCTAGCCGTCTGCTTAAAATAGTGAGCTATTGCTTGAGCAATCCGCTCAGAAGCCTTACCGTCACCATACGGATTGCTGGCTTGGGCCATTTCCTGATAGAGTGACTCATCTGTCAGCAGGGCTTCCATTGCCTCTGCTACTGCTTGAGTTTCTGTACCGACCAGCTTCAAGGTACCGGCTTCAACTCCTTCTGGTCTCTCTGTTGTATCACGAAGTACCAGTACAGGCTTACCTAAGGAAGGTGCTTCCTCTTGTACTCCGCCTGAGTCTGACATGATAAAGTAGCTTTTAGCTGCGATATTATGGAAATCCAACACATCCAAAGGCTCAATCAGATGAATTTTCTCATTGTCACTCAGAATTTCTCTAGCCGCTTCCTGAACCGCTGGGCTCAGGTGAACAGGATAGACAATCTCTACATCATCATGGGCATCTACAATCTGCCGTAAAGTTCGAAAGACCCTTCTCATCGGCTCTCCTTGATTTTCCCGGCGATGCATAGTCACCAAAATCATCTTGCGAGCTGAATCAATACGGTCAAGCACTTCGTGCTGGTAATCATCTTGGACGGTCAGCTTGAGAGCGTCGATAGCTGTATTTCCTGTGACAAAAACCGTTTCTGCTGGATGGTTTTCCTTGAGCAAGTTAGCCTTACTCTGATCTGTTGGCGCAAAATACAAGTCCGTTAAAGAGTCAGTCATCTGACGATTCATCTCTTCTGGGAAAGGAGAGTATTTGTTCCAAGTCCGCAAACCAGCTTCCACGTGGCCGATACGAACTTGATTATAAAACGCTGCGAGACTAGCTGCAAAAGTCGTTGTCGTATCACCGTGCACCAGCATAATGTCTGGCTTGTTTTCCTTTAAGATATCATCCAGCTTATGCAGGATCTTGACAGTAATATCTGTCAGGGTTTGATTATTCCCCATAATGTCCAAATCATAATCAGGCTCAATCTTAAAAGTTTCAAGCACCTGATCCAACATCTGACGATGCTGAGCAGTCACAACCGTTGTTGTTTCAAACAAGTCTGCCTGCTTCTTCAGTTCAATAACCAGCGGAGCCATCTTAATTGCTTCTGGACGAGTTCCAAAAACAACCATTACCTTAATTTTCTTCATTTTTCCTCACCAAAAATCAACATTGTTATATTAACTTTTTACTAAAAAATGTTTGTTTTAAGCAACCTTATTTATTTTACCATCAAGCGTTTCAATAATCAAAGCATGAACTATTATTTTATACTTTCTTAATAGTAATTTACATGTTGGTAACTTATTTAAGATTATTTTAATTTTCTTAACTTAACTGTAACTTAAAATTACTGAAATTTTTTGGTTTTCTCAAAAAAATAAATAAAAAGGAAAGAATTTATAGGCTTAAAGCCCTGATTTATGCAGAATTTTGTGTTTTTTACCTATATTTTTTAATCTTTATCCATTGTAATAAAATATTATTCTATTTGTAATCTAATTGTTTTCTACTCTTTATATTTCAAAATCCTCCCTTCATGAATGAGCTAGCTAGATAAACGCCAGCTACTGTTCTCCACAATCTTCGACTACTACCATTAAAACCAACCTCCTCTTTTTAAAAATTTCAAACCTGCTTCTCCTACTATTTTAGGAATTTTAAAATAGTATAACCTAGCGCTATCATACCACCAGAAACCATTGATCTTTCTGATTAAAAATAGATGTGACAAATCGTATCTAAAAAAGCTGAAACACGAAATCTTGCGTGATTCTTCTATAATAGTTTAGTCATAAAGGGGAGCTTAAAATGCACTACTCCTGATTATATTATAGGATAATATCTATTGACGAGCAAGGAATTATCGGCTGCAAGAAAAAATCCCTCCCGAAAATCGGGAGGGAAAGTTCTTTATTTAAGAACAATATTTTCTTCAGTTTCAAATCCATCTGGCAGTTCTGTCACTTCGTCGATAATTTCAACTTCATTGACAGCCTGAGGTTCCAGATTGCGGTAGCGGGCCATACCAGTACCAGCTGGGATAATCTTACCGATGATAACATTTTCTTTGAGTCCGAGCAGATGGTCTTTCTTACCACGGATAGCAGCATCTGTCAGGACACGAGTTGTTTCCTGGAAGGAAGCTGCAGACAGGAAGCTATTTGTCTCAAGGGAAGCCTTGGTGATTCCCATGAGGACTGGACGAGCTGTCGCAGGCACTCCGCCTGAGATAACCACATCACGGTTAGCATCTGTGAAGTCTGTAATATCCATGAGAGTTCCCATGAGAAGATCTGTATCTCCTGGATCCATGACGCGCACCTTGCGAATCATCTGGCGAACCATTACCTCAATGTGTTTGTCGCCGATTTCTACCCCTTGGCTGCGGTAAACTTTTTGTACTTCAGCAAGTAGGTAAGTTTCAACAGACAAGACATCACGGACAGCCAGCAAGTGCTTCGGCTGGATAGAACCTTCAGTCAAGGCAGCACCGCGAGAGACTTGGTCGCCCACTTCAACCTTCATGCGAGCTGTAAATGGTACCACATATTCACCTTCGCCAGTTGCACCTGTAACAAAGACCTTCTTGGTACGAGTAGATGCATCTTCTTCGATGGCAGTAACTTCACCCTTGACTTCAGTGATGACCGCTTCCCCTTTCGGATTGCGGGCTTCAAAGATTTCTTGGACACGAGGAAGACCTTGTGTGATATCGGTATTGGAGGCAACACCACCCGTGTGGAAGGTACGCATGGTCAGCTGTGTACCAGGCTCCCCGATAGACTGGGCAGCGATGGTTCCGACCGCTTCACCGACTTCAACCGCATCGCCAGTCGCCAAGTTGATACCGTAACAATGACGGCAGACACCGTGACGGGTGTTACATGTAAAGACAGAGCGAATCGTCACTTCTTCAACACCAGCATTAACAATCTCGCGCGCCTTATCTTCTGTGATCAATTCATTTGGACCAATAATGACAGCACCAGTTTCTGGATGTTTAACCGTCTTCTTAGTGTAACGACCATTTAGGCGCTCTTCCAGAGACTCGATCATTTCCTTGCCTTCTGTGATAGAAGTGATGAGCAAGCCGCGGTCTGTACCACAGTCATCTTCACGGATAATCACATCTTGGGCAACGTCAACCAGACGACGAGTCAGGTAACCCGAGTCGGCTGTCTTAAGGGCCGTATCGGTCATACCCTTACGAGCACCGTGGGTAGAGAAGAACATTTCCAGAACGGACAGACCTTCACGGAAGTTAGACAAGATTGGCAATTCCATGATACGTCCATTTGGCGCAGCCATCAGACCACGCATACCGGCCAACTGGGAGAAGTTAGAGATGTTACCCCGGGCTCCAGAGTCCATCATCATAACGATAGGGTTCTTCGGATCCTGGTTGGCAACCAGACGTTTTTCCAATTTCTCACGAGCTGCCCGCCACTCAGTAGTCACTGCATTGTAGCGTTCGTCATCAGTAATCATACCGCGACGGAATTGTTTAGTAATTTGTTCAACGCGCTTGTGGGATTCTTCAATAATCTCAGCCTTGTCTTCGACAACTGGGATATCAGCGATACCCACTGTCAGACCAGCCAAAGTAGAATGGTGATAACCCAAGTTCTTCAAGCGGTCAAGAAGAGCAGATGTTTCTGTTGTACGGAATCGTTTAAAGATTTCCGCGATGATATTCCCCAGATTTTTCTTCTTAAACGGAACATTGATCTCAAGCTGTTCAATGACTTCCTTGATGTCTTGTCCTGGCTCCAAGAAGTACTTAGCTGGCACACCTTCTGTCAAGTTAGCATTAGTCGGCTCTTGCAGATAAGGCAATTCCTCTGGCATAATCGCGTTAAAGAGGATTTTACCAACAGTTGTGATCAAAATCTTATGCTTCTGGTCTTCTGTCCAAGGCTTGTTGAGACTGTCTGTTGCAATACCAACACGAGTATGCAAGTGAACATAGCCGTTGCGGAGGGCCATGACAGCCTCATCCATATCCTTGAAAATCATACCTTCGCCTTCGCGGCCAGCCTCTTCCATGGTCAGGTAGTAGTTCCCCAAGACCATATCCTGAGACGGTGTCACAACTGGCTTACCGTCTTTGGGATTCAAGATGTGCTCAGCAGCCAGCATGAGGATACGAGCTTCAGCTTGCGCTTCCTCTGACAATGGTACGTGGATAGCCATTTGGTCCCCGTCAAAGTCGGCATTGTAGGCTTCACAGACAAGCGGATGCAAACGCAAAGCTTTACCGTCAATCAGAACTGGCTCAAAGGCCTGAATTCCCAGACGGTGAAGGGTCGGTGCGCGATTAAGAAGCACTGGATGTTCCTTAATCACTTCTTCCAGAATATCCCAGATGCGTTCATCTCCACGCTCTACCAAGCGTTTGGCAGCTTTTACGTTCTGCACGATGTCACGAGCAACGATTTCCCGCATGACAAATGGCTTGAAAAGCTCAATCGCCATTTCACGCGGCACCCCACATTGGTACATTTTCAATGTAGGACCAACGGCGATAACGGAACGACCTGAGAAGTCAACCCGTTTACCCAGCAAGTTTTGACGGAAACGACCTTGTTTCCCTTTAAGCATGTGGCTCAGAGACTTAAGCGGGCGGCTACCTGGTCCTGTGATAGGACGACCACGGCGACCATTGTCAATCAAAGCATCAACCGCTTCCTGCAGCATCCGCTTTTCATTTTGAACGATAATGCCAGGTGCGTTGAGTTCCAGCAAGCGAGCCAAACGGTTGTTTCGGTTAATAACCCGACGATAGAGATCGTTGAGGTCAGAAGCCGCAAAACGACCACCATCCAGCTGAACCATTGGGCGCAGATCCGGTGGAATAACCGGCAGGATATTGAGGACCATCCATTCTGGCTTGTTGCCAGATTTATAGAAGGCATCCAAAACATCCAAGCGACGAACAGCCTTGATCCGTTTTTGACCGGAAGCAGTTTTCAATTCTTCTTTAAGGACAGCAATCTCAGCTTCCAAGTCCACTTGTTTCAAGAGGTCTTGAATAGCTTCTGCTCCCATTTTGGCTACAAATGAGCCTGCACCGTACTCGCGCAAACGTTCACGGTACTCACGCTCCGTCATGATTGACTTGTGCTCTAGCGGTGTATCCTTAGGATCAATCACCACATAAGCCGCAAAATAAATGACTTCTTCCAGGGCACGTGGGCTCATATCCAAAGTGAGCCCCATGCGGCTTGGAATTCCTTTAAAGTACCAAATATGTGAAACAGGAGCCTTCAATTCGATGTGGCCCATACGCTCACGACGAACCTTAGCACGAGTTACTTCAACACCACAGCGGTCACAGACGATTCCTTTGTAACGAATCCGTTTGTACTTACCACAGGCACATTCCCAGTCCTTTGTTGGACCGAAGATCACTTCGTCAAAAAGACCTTCGCGTTCTGGTTTCAGGGTTCGGTAATTGATTGTTTCAGGTTTCTTCACTTCCCCATAAGACCATGAACGGACCTTATTTGGAGAAGCTAGGGTGATTTGCATACTTTTAAAACGATTTACATCAACCACTATTTCTTACCTTTCTTCATTTTCTAATCAGTGTGTATTCTTATTCTTTTCCTTCAGCCTCAAAAGCTGCTTTCGCTTCTTGAGCTGCTTTTTCACGCGCTTTTTCAAGATCATCAACGTGAATCACATCATCATCTTCACCTTCGTCTAGGTCACGCAGTTCTACTTCATTGTCATCTTCATCGAGAACGCGCATGTCCAGACCAAGAGATTGCAATTCTTTGACAAGAACGCGGAAGGATTCTGGCACACCTGGTTTTGGAATTGGTTTTCCTTTAGTAATAGCTTCGTAAGCCTTCAAACGTCCGTTGACATCATCTGACTTGTAAGTCAGGATTTCTTGCAGAACGTTAGAAGCACCGTAAGCTTCCAAGGCCCAAACTTCCATCTCACCAAAACGTTGTCCACCAAACTGAGCTTTACCTCCGAGCGGCTGTTGGGTAACCATTGAGTAAGGACCTACTGAGCGGGCATGGAGTTTATCATCTACCATGTGGTGGAGCTTGATCATGTACATGACACCGACAGATACACGGTTGTCAAACGGCTCACCGGTACGTCCGTCATAGAGAATAGTCTTGGCATCGCTGTCCATACCAGCTTCGCGGACAGTATCCCAGAGATCTTCTGAGCTTGCTCCATCAAAGACTGGTGTTGCAATATGGATGCCCAAGTTACGCGCTGCCATACCAAGGTGGAGCTCCATAACCTGACCAATGTTCATACGAGATGGCACCCCGAGTGGGTTCAACATGATATCAACTGGTGTTCCGTCTGGCAAGTAAGGCATGTCTTCCACAGGAACGATACGGGATACAACCCCCTTGTTTCCGTGACGACCAGCCATCTTATCTCCGACCTTAATCTTACGTTTTTGAGCGATATAGACACGAACCAGCATATTAACGCCAGATTGCAGCTCATCACCATTAGCACGGGTAAAGATCTTCACGTCACGAACCACTCCATCGGCACCGTGTGGCACACGCAGAGAAGTGTCACGAACTTCACGAGACTTGTCTCCGAAGATAGCGTGCAAGAGACGTTCTTCAGCAGAAAGGTCTTTTTCACCCTTAGGAGTTACTTTACCTACAAGAATATCGCCTTCTTTAACTTCCGCTCCGATGCGGATAATACCCATTTCATCCAGATTGCGAAGGGCATCTTCCCCTACGTTTGGAATTTCGCGGGTAATCTCTTCAGGGCCAAGCTTAGTGTCGCGAGTTTCTGATTCGTATTCTTCCAAGTGAACAGAGGTGTAGACATCGTCTTTCACCAGACGCTCACTCATGATAACCGCATCCTCGAAGTTGTAACCTTCCCATGTCATGTAGGCAACGATTGGGTTTTGTCCCAAGGCCATTTCTCCCTTTTCCATAGAAGGTCCGTCAGCGATAAAGTCACCTTTTTCAACGACATCGCCAACTTTCACCAAGGTACGTTGGTTATAAGCAGTTCCTGAATTAGAACGGCGGAATTTTTGAATTTGGTAAACATCAAGAGAACCATCTTCGCGGCGGACTTCAACCTTGTCTGCATCCGCATAGGCAACCTTACCATCATGCTGGGCAATAACCGCTGCACCAGAGTCGTGGGCAGCTTGGTATTCCATACCAGTACCGACATAAGGCGCTTTTGGATCAATCAAAGGCACAGCCTGACGCTGCATGTTGGCACCCATGAGGGCACGGTTGGAGTCGTCATTTTCCAAGAAAGGAATACATGCTGTCGCCACGGCAACTACCTGCTTAGGCGATACATCCATGTAGTCTACTTGGTCTGATGGAAATTCTTGGTTATTACCTTGGTGGCGTCCCATAACGATAGGCTCAGCAAAGCCGCCTTTTTCATTCAGCTTAGAGTTGGCCTGCGCTACGATAAATTCATCTTCCTCATCAGCTGTCAGCCAAACGATTTCGTTGGTTACCACGCCAGCTTCACGGTCTACCTTACGGTAAGGCGTTTGAATAAATCCGTATTTGTTAAGGTGTCCATAAGAAGACAAGTTATTAATCAAACCGATGTTTGGTCCTTCAGGCGTTTCAATCGGACACATACGGCCATAGTGAGTATAGTGCACGTCCCGCACTTCATAACCAGCACGGTCACGTGTCAAACCACCAGGTCCTAAGGCAGAAAGACGACGCTTGTGAGAGAGTTCAGACAGCGGATTGTGTTGGTCCATGAACTGTGACAACTGTGAAGAACCAAAGAATTCTTTAATGGCTGCAGTTACTGGACGGATGTTGATGATTTGCTGCGGAGTCAGTACTTCATTATCCTGAACAGACATCCGTTCACGAACATTACGCTCCATCCGAGAAAGTCCGAGGCGGACTTGGTTGGCCAAAAGCTCACCAACTGCACGAATACGACGGTTCCCCAAGTGGTCAATATCATCCACACGACCAATTCCTTCAGCCAAGTTGAGGAAGTAGCTCATCTCAGCCAAGATATCAGCTGGTGTCACAATCCGTACCTTGTCAGAAGGATTTGCGTTACCAATGATGGTCACAACGCGGTCTGGATCAGTTGGTGCCACAACCTTGAACTTCTGCAATTCTACAGGGTCTGTCAAAACAGCTGAGTCGTTTGGAATATAAGTGATTTTATTCAAACCATTGTCCAGCTGCTCTGCAATGCTGTCAATCACACTACGGGTCATAACTGTACCAGCTTCAACCAAGATTTCTCCTGTTTCAGCATCTACCAATGGCTCTGCAATGGTTTGGTTCAGCAAGCGTGTCTTGACGCTGAGTTTCTTATTAATCTTGTACCGACCAACTGCTGCCAAGTCATAACGATGCGGATCAAAGAAACGCGCATCAAGGAGAGAGCGAGAGCTTTCAGCCGTCTTAGGCTCGCCTGGACGAAGACGCTCATAGATTTCTTTCAGAGCTTCATCTGTACGGGAGTCCATTGGGTTCTTGTGGATATCTTTTTCGATGGTGTTGCGCACCAAGTCGCTGTCACCAAAGATGTCCAAGATCTCATCATCACCTGAGAAACCAAGCGCACGCACCAAAGTGGTAAATGGAATCTTCCGTGTCCGGTCAATACGAGTGTAGGCAATGTCTTTTGAGTCTGTTTCCAACTCTAACCAAGCTCCGCGGTTAGGAATAACCGTTGAACCGTAGCCGACTTTCCCATTTTTGTCAACTTTATCGTTAAAGTAAACCCCTGGAGAACGAACCAACTGGGATACGATAATCCGCTCACCACCATTGATGATGAAGGTTCCCATTTCAGTCATGATTGGGAAATCACCAAAGAAGACTTCCTGAGTCTTGATTTCACCAGTTTCCTTGTTAATCAGACGGAAAGTCACAAAGATTGGCGCTGAATAGCTGGCATCGTGGATACGTGCTTCTTCCAGCGTATATTTAGGCTCACGGATTTCATAGCCGACAAATTCCAATTCCATGGTGTCGGTAAAGTTTGAAATAGGAAGTACATCTTCAAAGACTTCCTTCAGACCATGATCCAAGAAATCTTGGAACGAATCCGTTTGGATTTCAATCAAATTTGGTAAATCAAGAACTTCCTTAATTCTTGAAAAACTACGACGGGTACGGTGTTTACCGTATCGAACTTCATGTCCTGCCAAGTTTTTACTCCTTTATGATAAGATACTAAGCCCTTGATAAAGCGAGAAGAAACCTATCTTTTTCTCAACGCTTTGAGGGCGAGTTCTGTGAAATGTTTTCAGAGGAAAATCCTCTGTCATTTACAATGCTGCAAAACAGCTACAATCAGTCCCTTTTGTATAATTTTCAGAAAAATTAAATTATGGTTACACAATCCGTTTTTCCTAAAAATAGGCACAAAAAGAGCAGCTAAATCTGACTTATTCAAGTTTGATTTAACTGCTGTAAGCTTCTATTTGGACAATATTTCAAATAAAGCACACGACAAATTATTGTTATCATTATACCTTATTTAGCTAGAAATTGCAAGGATTTCATCCGCTTTCTGAAAAGTTAAAACTGTTCTTGATGCGCTAGTTCCCCTGCCGGTTATTGTTGGAATTGGAGCTGGAATTAGAATTAGAGGTAGAACCGCCCAGAATAGCTGACCAAGCCTTCTGATAATCCGCATCTGATGCCCCGATACCAAAGCGGTAGGTCGTGGTCGGAGCACCGTTTTTAGCCCAATAGCTAGGCACTGTCGGACCACTGAGATTAACAGAACGGCCATTTACCGTTACTGTACCTGGCTTTTCCCCTGTGGACTTGAGTACATCAGACTTAATCACACTCGGATCAAGAGTGAACTTATCACCAACACCCCAGGCATTTGGATCTGCTTGATAGATGGCATCTGCCATATAGGCCATGTAGGAGGCGTTATTATTATAACCAGTCAACGCCGCCATAGAGCTATTATCATCATGACCAATCCAGCCTCCCAAAGTCATCTTAGGAGTAGAAAGCATCAGCCACATATCGCCGTTGCTGTTGGTCGTTCCGGTCTTACCAATCCAGTCAGCTCCAGCCAAGGTTCCGTTGACCTGACTGATTCTAGATTTATAGGTCGTAGTAGCTCCAGAATTGATAACTCCCCTCATGAGCTCCTGCATAATCGTAGCCGCTGCTGGGCTATAAATCTGAACAGGATTGGCCTTATGCTGGTAAATCACCTTGCCATCTCGGTCTGTGATTTTTTCAACCATGTATTTTTTCTGGTAGGTTCCATTATTAGCCAAGGTTTGGAAACCATTGGTGTGCTGAGCTACAGATACTTCGATTCCGCCGCCCATTGGGAGACTCTCAATGCTGTAGTCATCGATGTAATAGCCCATTTTTTCCATATAGCCACGGACATTGACACCTTTTTCGCGTAATCCGCGGTAAGTCCAATAAGCCGGAATATTCCAAGAAGTATTAAGCGCTTCTTGCAGATCCATCATGGCTGTACCACGGCTGTCCACGTGCATAATCGGGTCGCCGCTTGAAAAGTTAGTCGGATAGTTAGAAAGAACGCTGGCGCTGCCCATCAAGCCTTGGTCAATAGCAATCCCATAAGCCAGAATCGGCTTAATAGTTGAACCCGGTGACCGTTCCGTATCAAAGGCGTGATTGTTCTGATTGGAAGCATAATCTCTGCCTCCGACAAAGCCAATCACAGCACCAGTTTTATTATCCAAGAGGACATTTCCCACTTCAACTGCACCAGTTCCGTCATCCAAGACGCCCCCATAGTTGGCTACTGCATTTTGCATAGCGGTGTGGATGTTCTTGTTAATCGTGGTGGTGACAGTATAGCCGCCATCACTCAGTTCTTTAGCAGCCAATTCTTTGTATGCCTTGACAGTGTCATTGTTTTTCAGCTCTTGCTGAGAAACATTGTCCCGCTGAATCAAGTACTCGTACATGGTCTGCTGAGCTTCTTCGACCGCTGTGTAGTAAAGGTAGCCATGCGAAGATTTTTCTGAACTTTCAGAAGGCTTGAAATCCTTGGTCAAGTCGTAGTCCTTGTATTCTTTATACTCTTTCTCGCTTAGACGGCCCGTCCGATACATATTATAGAGCACATCCTTGGCACGTTCCAAGCCCAGAGCCATATCTCCTGCACTCTTGAGACTACCATCTGCTGCATAAGGCGAATAAACAATCGGACTCTGTGGCAAGCCGGCAATAAAAGCAGACTGGGGCACAGTCAAATCCTTAGCAGAAACACCAAAAATCCCTTGAGCAGCTTCTTCCACACCAGCGATATTCTGCCCCTTATTGTTGCGCCCGAAAGGCGAAACGTTCAAGTAAGTCGTCAAAATATCATCCTTGGACATGTAGCGCTCCAAAGCTAGAGCATCAACAATCTCCGCTGCTTTCCTCTTGAAAGTCGGTGCATCGCCCACCACCTGCTGTTTGATCAATTGCTGGGTAATGGTTGACCCACCGCTAGACGAGCCAACTCCAACAACTGACCCGAGCGTAGCCCGAAGCACAGCCTTGGGCACCACTCCGTTATGCGTTTCAAAGTTCTCATCCTCTGTAGCGATAACGGCTTTTTTTACATTTTCAGAGATGGCGTCACTCTTAACTGGGATGCGGAGCAAATCATTGTCAACATCTGAAATCAAACTGCCATCAGCATAGGTAAGCTTAGAAATACCAGAGATATTATTCACCTGCTTGACCAACTCTTCCTGCTTGGGCACTTCCACCTTACTGAAAAGACTAGCTGCATAGCCTATCCCAATCCCAGCACCGATTACGGCACCGAAGAAGATAAACACAAAAGCCATATTCATCAGAAGTTTAAAAGTCCGCAAGAAAACAGCAAAAACATCACCGATAGACCAGCCATTATTGCCACTACCAATCTTCTTGCTCCATTCTGGAAGATGTATTTTTTTGATAAACTGCTGGGCTTTTCCCCAGAACTCTTTTAATTTTTCTATTAATTGTTCCAAGTTCGATTCTCCTTGTTATCCTCCCATTATACCAAATATCTATGATTTATTTCAAGGAAACATTGCTATTTAAAAGCTTTATGATACAATAGAGTAACATAAATTTAAAATATAGATAAGCCAATTTCTTGGCTTTTAGAATAGGAGAGACATGATGCACATTTTTGATGAGCTAAAAGAACGTGGCTTGGTATTCCAAACTACTGATGAAGCAGCTTTACGCAAGGCCTTAGAAGAAGGACAAGTCTCTTATTATAGTGGATACGATCCGACCGCTGACAGCCTGCACCTTGGCCACTTGGTAGCCATTCTGACCAGCCGTCGCTTGCAACTAGCCGGACACAAACCCTACGCTCTGGTCGGAGGAGCAACTGGATTGATTGGCGATCCATCCTTTAGGGATGCAGAGCGCAGCCTCCAAACCAAGGAAACCGTGGAAGGATGGGTGAAATCTATCCAAAATCAGCTTTCTCGCTTTCTGGACTTTGAAAAGGACGATAATAAGGCCGAAATGGTCAATAACTATGACTGGTTCAGCAGCATCAGCTTTATCGATTTTCTGCGCGATGTCGGCAAATATTTCACTGTCAACTACATGATGAGTAAAGATTCCGTCAAGAGCCGGATTGAGACAGGGATTTCCTATACAGAATTCGCCTACCAGATCATGCAAGGATATGACTTCTATATTCTCAATCAAAATCATGGTGTAACCCTTCAAATCGGTGGTTCTGACCAGTGGGGCAATATGACAGCGGGTACAGAGCTACTGCGCCGCAAGGCTGACAAGACTGGCCATGTGATAACCGTTCCGCTCATTACCGACGCTACTGGCAAAAAATTTGGTAAGTCAGAAGGTAATGCTGTCTGGCTCAATCCTGATAAGACTTCTCCTTATGAAATGTACCAATTCTGGATGAATGTCATGGACGCAGACGCTATCCGCTTCCTGAAAATCTTTACCTTCCTATCCTTGGATGAGATCGAAGAGATTCGCCAGCAGTTTGAAGCAGCACCACACGAACGCTTGGCTCAGAAAGTCCTAGCTCGCGAAGTGGTCAGCCTGGTTCACGGTCAAGAAGCTTATCAGGAAGCCCTCAATATCACTGAGCAGCTCTTTGCTGGAAATATCAAAAATTTGTCCGTCAAGGAACTCAAACAAGGTTTGCGCGGTGTGCCTAACTATCAGGTCCAGGCAGAAGACAACCTCAATATTGTAGAACTGCTTGTGACAGCCGGCGTGGTAAACTCAAAACGTCAAGCCCGCGAGGATGTCCAAAACGGTGCTATCTACCTCAATGGCGAGCGCATCCAAGATTTAGATTATGTCCTTAGCGCCTCAGATAAACTGGAAGACGAGCTGACAGTTATCCGCCGCGGTAAGAAGAAATACTTTGTCCTGACCTACTAAAGATACAAATCCGATTACCTGAATCGGATTTTTCTATGTCTTACCAATAAGAAGTCATCCAGTTTTATAAAAACAATAGAAAGAGAGAGCCTATGAAACCAAAACTCGCCCGATTTGCCCAAGCTCCGGCTCTGGCCTGCCCACTCTGCCAGCAAAGCTTGGCTATGGAAGAAAACAGCCTCAAGTGCGCCAATCGCCATTCCTACGACATTGCTAAATTCGGTTATGTCAATCTAGCTCCCCAGGCCAAACAAGCTAAAGACTATGACAAAACGAGCTTTCAAAATAGGCAAGTCATCTTGGAAGCCGGCTTTTATCAGCATATCCTAGACGAGTTACTGGATCTGCTGCAACCCCTGCCTAAAGAGCAGACCATTCTAGACGTCGCATGCGGAGAGGGATATTATGCTCGAAAAATTCAGGAAGAATTTCCCAACAAAGAAATTTATGCTTTTGATTTATCCAAAGATTCTATCCAGTTAGCTGCCAAAAGCGATCAGAACCTAGCTGTAAAATGGTTCGTCGGGGATTTGGCACACTTACCCGTTCAGGATCAAAGCATGGATGTCTTGCTGGACATCTTCTCACCAGCCAACTATCATGAATTTCAGCGAGTATTAAAAAAAGAAGGACTTATCATTAAAGTCATTCCTACAGAAAATCATCTGAAAGAAATTCGTCAAAAAGTTGCTCAACATCTGGACAAGAAAGATTATTCTAATCAAGATATCATCCAGCACTTCCAGAAGCACTTTATGATTCTATCTAGAAAAACCGTAGAATCCACACATGCCCTGCATTCTGAGGAGAAAACTGCCCTGCTGCAGATGACTCCTTTACTCTTTCATGTTGAAAAACATCTAATCAATTGGGAGCAGCTTACACATGCCACCATTTCAGCCGAGATTCTTATCGGAAAACTAAAACAAGCAAAAATCTGAGCACCATTCAGTAAAAAATGAAGTTATAGTAGCCATTTTAAAAACGCAGACAGGATTGTCTGCGTTATTTATTTATCTACTGATTAATAGACCGTCTTCTCTGTCTCTGGATCAAAGAAGTGCGCTTTATTGAGGTCAAAACCTAGGTCAATACCCGCACCAGTTTCTAGGTGATCTCGTGAATCCACACGCGCTACAAACTCACTAGAACCCACTTGGCAGTAGAGATGAGACTCTGCTCCCAGCAATTCTGAAACAGAAATCTTAGCATGCACAACTGAATTCGGGAAAGTTTCCAAGAAAGCAGCTTCCGCATTGATATCTTCCGGACGAATACCGAAGATCAGCTCCTTGCCCTCGTAACCTTTCTCCCGAAGAACCTTGAGTGCTCCTTCTGGCACAGTCAAGCGCAGACCTTCTGCTACAATCTCATTCCCTTCAAGCTTAACTGGGATGAAGTTCATAGCTGGGCTGCCAATGAAGCCGGCAACAAACTTATTAACTGGGTTGTTATAGACTTCCTGCGGTGTACCAATCTGCTCCACTCGCCCAATCGTTCCAGTTCCAGCAGGATTCTTGGTCGCTGACATGATAACAATCCGGTCAGCCAGAGTCATAGCTTCAGTCTGGTCGTGCGTTACGTAGATAGTTGTTGCTCCGATACGACGGTGAATTTTAGCGATTTCAGCACGCATAGAAACACGCAGCTTAGCATCCAAGTTAGACAGAGGCTCATCCATAAGGAAAACCTTTGCATCCCGAACGATAGCGCGTCCCATTGCTACCCGCTGACGCTGACCACCAGACAAGTCGGCTGGCTTACGCTGCAAGAATTCCTTCAAGCCCAGGATTTCTGCTGCTTCATTGACCCGTTTTTCAATATCTTCCTTGCTGTACTTGCGCAGCTTGAGACCAAAGGCCATGTTGTCGTAGACAGTCATGTGCGGATAAAGGGCATAGTTCTGGAAGACCATAGCGATGTCGCGGTCTTTTGGTGCCACATCATTGACCACCGTACCATCAATAGAGGCAGTTCCTTCTGTGATGTCCTCAAGACCCGCAATCATACGTAGAGTAGTTGATTTCCCGCAACCAGACGGACCGACAAAGACGATAAATTCCTTGTCCTTAATATCAAGATTGAAGTCTTCCACTGAGTAGTGGTCGCTGTTGGGATATTTTTTATAGATATTTTTCAGATTTAATTCGACCATAATAAGCCCCTTCTTTTGAATAAAAATATTTTATTTTAAGCTCTCGTTTGCAAAGCGCTTTCACATTGTCCATTATATCGTTTTTTCTTGACTTTTTCAAGCACTTTTAGTAAAACGTTTGCATAATTTTTAAAAATTTTCTCCATCAAAAAAGAGGCCAAGTGGCCTCTTTAAAACTTATTCTTCTTTTTTTCTACTACGGAATGACAATCCAGCTGCGCCTAAAGCACTGATAGCTCCTGCAACTATGAGAAGAGCATTAGAAGCTTGACCCGTATGCGGCAAGACTGACACACCACTCTTACTTTCCTTGTTTTTAGGCTTAACTATCTGAGGGATAGTAGCTGATGAAGGCTGCGCTTGTACTGATTTGGAACCATCAATTGTTGACAAAATACTGGTCGTCACTTGGTAAGCTGGTAAAGCTTCCGCCACAGCCGCGTCAGCGGCATTGACACCACCGGTAAATTCTGGGAGAGCCGACATTTGAGGAGCGCTGTCTGGATGCGCACTCCTGAATGATGGCTGAACGCCAGCATCATAGATTCTATTTTCTGTCATAGTCGGTTCAGAATCATTGACGCCGCCAGTAAATTCAGGCCGTGTTGCTGTTGGTGCTTCTGAATCACTAACATTTCCACTGAATTCTGGTTGTGCAGACGACTGCGGAGCTGTATCTGGATGAGTTCCAACTTCATGGCTAGATAAATCATATTCCGACGCCGTCGCCGTTTCTGGCTCAGAGTCGCTAACTCCTCCACTAAATTCTTGCCTAGCTTCCTGTGGTGAATCACTTGGAATAGAAGAAGTCATCTCAGCTTTGGCAGCATTCTTGACAATTGCTTCTAGATTTTCAAGAGCTTTTGTCTGCTCAGCAGCGATCTGTTCCTGCAGTTTCTCTGCTTTTTCTGCACTGTCTACACTATCATCTAGCTGTGCAATCGCATCTGTCACCGTCTTTAATACTGCTCGAATCTTTTCTTTAGCTTGCTTTTTATCGAGTTCTGAAAGTGTTTGGTGATGTTCAATCGCTTCAATCTGTTTGTCGACTTCTTCTTCAAGCTCATCTAAAACCAAATCTTTGCCAACTGGATGAATCGTGCCCAAGCTAGCAATTCCAGCTTCTTCAATTCTCTCTAGTTCCTCTTCAGTATCAGCCTTTTCAAGCGCCGTTTTTGCTTCTGCTAGAGTTGCTTCTGCTTCAGCTTTAGCTGTAGCCTGTTCTGCCTCTGACAGATTCGGGTTGCTCCGTAAGTCTGCTAGCTTATCAGACAGAGCAAGATCTAGTTTCAGTCCAGTTGTAACTTTCAGCAAACCTTGCTTCTCTGCCGCTACCTGTTCTTGAATTTTTTCAGCATCATCAGGACTTTCAACCCAAGCATTATGAGCTGCAATTGCTTTTTGAGCTATGGCTGCTGCATCTTCAATTTTCTTTTTAGCTGCAGTTTTTTCCTCAGCAGAAAGACTTTGACTCTTCTCAACAGCCTCGATAGTAGCTGTTTTTTCTTCCTGAATTTCTTTTAAGAACTGCTCTTTGCCAATAGGGTGAATCTTGGCTAAGCGGGCTATAGCTGTTTCTTTTGCCCGGTCATAGACTTCCTGAGAATCTGCTCCTTCAATAGCCTTCTTGGCTGCTTCAACCACCTGCTCTATCTCACCTCTAACTGCTTTCTTTTCTGCTTCTGAAAGATTAGGATTTGCTTCCAAGTCAGCTAACTTGGCAGCCAGAGTGAAATCTACGGTTGAACTTGCTATAAATTTGAAAAACTTATCTTCCTCGGTTACTGCTTGCTCTTGAATCACTTCCGCCTGCTCTGCTGTTGCTGCATTAACATCTAATTTCTGAATTGCATCTTCTGCTTCTGCAGCCTTCCTCCTTACAGACTCTTGGAAGCTTTTCTTTTGCTCCTCAGGCAGTAAATCGCTACTATCTACAAGTTTGTCAAACTTTGCTTTCCCATTTTGGATTTCATCTAGAAGTAAATCTTTGCCGACTGGATTGATAGAGTTGATGTCTGCCAATCCATCTTCTTTAGCTTGATCAATCCTTTCTTTATCCTCAGCTGCGGCAATTTCATTCTGAGCCTTTGCCGCTGTTTGATTGACTTCGTCCTTAGCTGCTGCAAGCTCCTCATCTGACAAATTCGGATTATTCCCAAGATCTGTCATTTTCTCAGCCAGAAATGTGCCTACTTCCTTGTTAGCAGCCTCCCTGACTGTTGTCAAATCCTGATTTACTGGCGATGCAGCGACTGGAGTCTCTACTGCATTTGCCACTGGCTGCTCCTCATCAGCCGCTACTAAACTGTGACCCAAAAACAGAGCACAAATAAGGACTGACCCAACACCTAAAACAGACTTCCGAATAGAATATCGCAAAACTTTTTCTGTTCTTTTCATCTTTTTTCTCCTCTGAACATATTTTATTATCCCGATCAGTAATCCTGAATAAAAAGTCCAGCCAAACCTCCCATAAATCTTTCAGATTAGGTAATCTTTAAACTACACTTTCTATTTGACTTCTGATAAGATCTCTTTTTTTATCATTTTAACATATTAACTTTTTAAAATAAAATGATTGCCGGCTTGATATATGTACAACTTTTAAAAGATTGTCTATTTTTAAATAGACAATCTGTCCATAAATAAAACTGAATTTTTTCCATTTAACAATGTGTAAACTTTTTTAGTAAAAATTCTGGGCTATTTTCTAGCTTATTTCAGGCAGAAAAAGTAAAATGGTATAGGAGGGATAAAATTATGGCTCTTAATACACGAGATAGGATTTTGGATGCATTTTTTGAATTAGCAGATAAACAGCCAGACAGGCTGCGTTTTACCTTTACAGAAATCGCTAAAGAAGCCGGTTTGTCAAGACAAGCCATTTACAAACGACACTTTAATAACACTACTGAAATTATCGAATACATTCGCCAAGATATGGTAAATCAAGCCTTTGCTCCCAACTGGAATAGCAACAATTCTGAAGCGGGCTTAGATCCTTTCGCCTTTTTGGCTCAAACGATTCTTCCCGCTATTTATGAGCAACGCCAACGCATTAAAATATTATATACTAGTTCTGTCGATCCTCTGTGGAGCGATTTTATTACTGCCAGTTACAAGGACTGGATCGAGCAGAATCTAAATCTTGATCACCAAAAATTAGGTATTCCTGAAGACCTGGCCAATCAACTGCTGGCCGGCTGGATTAGTTCTCTTATCGAGAATTGGATCACTCAGGATGACCCCGTTCCTTGCAAGCAGTTTTCTAAGACATTTCTCAACCTTGTATCTTCACCCCTAACCAGCTTTGCTGCCTATGATAGTCCAGCTGGTTCTTCAAACAAAATTGTTATCGCATAACCAACCAGAAGAAAAACAGAGAAATGACAGAACCGGTCCTTGTAAGGGAAGACTGGTTTTTTTATATTAAATTTTAAAAATAATTGGACATTTTCTCTATAAAGCGTTATCATTTTAGTTGACAAATGGTAAACTGTCTTGTTGGAGTCTGCTCTATTTTTTGGACATACCAGCAAGAACTTAATATAAAAGAAGGAAGGTACTTATGCCCCAAGATACTCGAGACAAAGTCGTCAATGCCTTAATTGAGCTGGCAGAGCAAAATCCTGAAAAGTCTTATTTTACTTTTTCAGAGATTGCTAAACAAGCCGGTCTATCGCGCCAGGCTATCTATAAAAAGCATTTTAGTAATGTTGAAGACATTATCCAATACATCCGTCAGACAATTATGACTCCGTTTTTGCCCCTGTATGAAAGCTACGAAGAAGGAAATGGAGAAAATCCATTCTGTTTCTTTGCCCAACATATGATCCCTACCCTCTATGAACATAGGAAATGGATGAGGGTGCTCTACACTACAGCTATCGATCCTTTCTGGAGTGACTATCTATCTACCTTCTTCACTCAGTGGGTCGTGCAAAATTTAGAAATTGACTCTAAGAAATTGGGAATTCCAAAAGAAATGGCTACGGAAATTGTTGTTAGATGGATTAACTCCCTCATTGAAATTTGGATTATCAAAGAAGATCCTATGCCTGCAGAGGATTTCGCCAAGCTCTTCCTAAATGTGATTTCAACTCCTATGGATCAGTTTATAACACCTCATAGTGAGTCCTAATTCAACTAAAAGCTATAAAACCTGCCTAATTTAGGCAGGCTTTTTTTGTCAGTAAAATTTCTTACTTTACAAAAGAAAAAAGAGCAGATGTTTTTCTGCTCTCATCAACTATATAGATTTTAACACCAAAAGCCAAGCTTCGTTTAATCTACCCGATAATAGAAGCTGCCTTGCTCGTCAAAGCTATTCAGGCCAACTCCTGTCCAGATTCTGTCTTGACTGGCATCTGAGTTGTCTGTAAAGTTTTCCTTGTCTGCGACCTTAACTCCCTTAGGAAGAAACTCAATCAGAAAACCTCCGCTTTCTCCGCCGTAGACACCGCCAGCAGCAGTGCCATAGTCTGTCAGAGAAGCTCCGTACAATTCATAAACACTTGAAACCAAACCCTTGTCATCAAAAACAAGCTGGTTGCCAGAAGCATCCTGCCAGGTTCCTTTAACGCTGGCATAATTACCATTTGCAAGTGCTGAAATGTCCATCGCGTCTTTCTTTTCCTTGGTTTTTTCTGTGCTCGTACTCTCTGAGCTAGCGCTGCTAGCCGTTGAAGATGCTGCCGCAGTTGATTGACTGGATACCTGCTCCACAGAACTTGTTACCGAGCCCGTACTGCTAGTAGGCGTCTCTGATTGATTCGTAGCACTGCCATTCGAGCAAGCTGTCATAGCTAATAAAGCAGCTCCTGCTAGTAAAAAAGGTAAAGCTTTTTTCTTCATTTTTCTCCTCTTTCTCACGGTAAGATAAAACATGTGATTAGTAACATTATAGATTATTTTATCGCTTTTTACAAGAAGAATTCTAGCAAGTGGGCAGGCGCAAAGCTACTGATTTTATTCATTCAGCTTCTGCCACATCCAGAACCCTGTAGATTGTTTTTGCCAAAGCAGCTTCATAATCTGATGCACCATAAGGCTTATCAGTCGTGACTTGGGCTGTCTGCTGTTCTAGATTTACCGCCACATCTGACACCCCCTCCATAGACAGGAAATGCTGGGTGACGTGTTTGACACAGTTTTGACAAGATAAGTTTTCTAATTGGACTGTTTGTTTCATAGATTCATTCCTCCGTATATTTCTTCATTTTAAAGCGTCCTAGACGCAGAGCATTTGCCACAACTGACACTGAGCTTAAGCTCATGGCCAGACCAGCCAGCATAGGATTGAGCAAGGGACCGCCAAAAAGATGCAGAAGCCCCATAGCAATCGGGATGCCCAGTGTATTATAGGCAAAGGCCCAGAAAAGATTTTCCTTGATGTTACGAATGGTCGCCTGACTGAGCTTGATAGCCTTGACCACATCCTGCAAATCACTATGCATGAGCACTACATCTGCCGACTCAATAGCTACATCAGCGCCTGATCCGATGGCAATTCCCACATCTGCCTGAACCAGAGCCGGCGCATCATTGATACCGTCTCCGACCATGGCCAGTTTTTTACCAGCTTCCTGCAAGTTCTTGATAGCAGTTGCCTTACCATCTGGCAATACACCTGCGATAACTTTTTGGATTCCAGCTTTCTGAGCAATAGCTGTCGCTGTTTCTTCACGATCTCCTGTCAGCATGATAACTTCCAGCCCCATAGACTGGAGCTCTTGTACAGCCGACAGGCTGCTGGATTTCATCTCATCTGCTACCGCTAAAATACCAGCCAGCTGTCCATCTACTGCGACAAACATGGCTGTCTTCCCTTCTTGGGAAAGCTCCAACAACTGCCCTTGAAAGGCACTGCTATCAATGTGCTCTTCTTCCATCAATGACTCATTTCCCACCAGAAGCTGTCTACCCTCAACCTGAGCAGCCAAGCCTCGGCCAACAATGGCCTCAAAATGACTGACAGGTAGCAAGCCAAGCTCCTCCTCTTCAGCTGCTTCCAAGATAGCCTGAGCCAAAGGATGCTCAGAATGCTGCTCAGCACTGGCTATTAACCGCAACAAGTCGGACCGATTCAAATCACTCAAGGGCAGCAGATCTGTCAGACTGGGCTTACCAACCGTAATCGTCCCCGTCTTATCAAGAACAATAGTATCCAGTTGATAAGCTGCTTCCAAAGCTTGTCCAGACTTAATCAGAATTCCATTTTCAGCCCCTTTACCAGTCCCAACCATAATGGCTGTCGGAGTGGCTAATCCCAGCGCACAAGGGCAGGCAATGACCAGAACTGCGATAAAGATTGACAGAGAAAAGCCAAGGCTCTCACCAGCTAGAACATACCAGCCCAGCGCAGACAAAGCAGCCAAGCTCAGCACGATTGGGACAAAATAAAGCGAAATCTTATCGGCCAAAGCCGCTATTGGCGCCTTAGACCCCTGCGCTTCCTCCACCAATCTAACAATCTGGGCTAAGGTCGTATCCGATCCTACCCTAGTTGCTTGGTAGTCAATACTACCATTTTGATTGATTGTTGCACTGGTAATGGTATCGCCGACCTTCTTTTCAATCGGGACACTTTCACCAGTCATCATGGACTCATCCACAAAGGTCTGACCTTCCGTCACAAGGCCGTCTACCGGCATACGCTCCCCTGGCTTGATACGGATAATGTCTCCAACTCGGATATCCTCCGTATCAATGGTCACAGCTTCACCATAACGAATCACTGTCGCCTGACTAGGCACTAGCTCAAGCAGAGACTGAATTGCCTGAGACGTTCTCCCTTTAGCTGAACTTTCCAGATATTTCCCCAGAAGAACCAAGGCAATAATCACTGCAACCGACTCAAAATAGAGCTGATGAACAAAGGCATGATAGCCTAGAAAAACCTGACCGACCGAGTAGAGGCTGTAAAAAAATGCTGCGCCGGTCCCCACCGCAATCAAACTATCCATATTGGGATGTTGCTTGATAAGATTGCGAAATCCTCTCTGATAGAAGCCACGCCCAATCCACACAGCAGGCAGAGTCAAAAGAAGTTGTGACAGAACGAAGACCAAGGGATGCGCCATATGGTTCAAGAAACTAGGCAAGGGAAGACCAATCATACTTCCCATAGAGATATAAAGTAAAGGCAGAGACGTAAGTAAAAGAATCAGTAATTCTTGCTTTTTCCTTTCCAATTCCTTCGCTTTCATTGTAGCCTCTTCGCTTACATGGGACAGTCGGTCTTTTCCTTTTTCTTCCGCCTGATAACCAGCCTCGGCTACTGCATCCAGCACTTGCTGGCTGTCAAATCCCTCCTTAGGAACCAAACTGAGACGTTCTGTTGCCAGATTGACACTGACGTCCTTGACCGTTTCTAAGTCCTTGACCGCCATCTCAACTGTCATAGCACAAGATGCACAGGTCATTCCTGAGAGTTTGTATTCTTTCTTCTCGCTCATCAATGCTCCTCCTTTCCGTGCCCGCAACGACACTGACCTTGCGGACAGTGACATTTGATTTCTAACGGAGCTGAAGCCCTTTTCTTATCAATAGCCTGACTAAGCAGTTGCAAATCTCCTTGGCTGAACTGACTTCTCTCAATCATCGAAATCAAAAGTTCTCCGTGTTTAGTGTTACAGATATTGTCAAAAAGAGCCTGCCAAGTACTTTCCAAATGGTCCGCTTCTAAAATTCGAGCATCATAGTAAAACTTGCCCTCGATTTTTTCCATAGCGATAAATTCTTTGGTCTTCAGACGATTCAAAAGGGTCTTGATGGTTGCGGGCTTCCATGAGAAGTCTGCTTCCAAACGCGCTATAATCTCTGTACTACGGCTATGTGGATAAGCCCACAACACACGCATGACTTGCCATTCAGCTTGGCTAATATTTTGCTGTTCCATTGTTTAGCACTTCCTTGTTATTTACATTTGTAATTCAATACTTTATTAGTTTACATTTGTAATCGTAATTTGTCAAGTATTTTTATCGCTAATTTTCAAAATGTAAAAAAGAAGGCGGGATAATCCCGTCTTCTTACTTTATTTATATTAGTGCGCCAGCATTTCTTGGGCAATTTCTTGACCGGTCAATTTACTTGGATAGTAGGTTGGCCAGTTTTCCAGTTCATCAAAGAGTGCTTCCTGGCTTTCGCCGCCATAGAAGATGTGGAAATGAGCTGCCTTAGTTGGTGCAATGTTGTGGTCGCTAAACTGAACATACTTGTACTCTCCGGCATCCTCGTCTGTTGCTTCAAACATAAAGCGAACTCCGCGATTTCCCTTAGAGTAAGTCAGAGTATGCTTACCAACGTATTTATACGTATATTTCTGGGATTTTCCATCTACCACAAATTCCATAGTCTTATCTGTGATATTGATATTGGAAACATCCGTCTTGTAGCCCTTGTCATAGTAGTCCTTGTATTCAGCTGCCGTCATTTTTCCAGTCAGCTTAGCCTTGTAGTCAAAGACTTGGTCCAAGGTCCCGTCCTTCAGATAAGGGTAAACAGACTGCCACTCGCCAGCATAGTCAGACAAGGTCCGATCCTTGACAGCACTGTCTTCAAAGTAGCCGTTTTGGACTGTCTTATCGTCTTCTTCTTTCTCGGCTGCAATCTCTGCTCCCTCTTGGTCAGTTGTCTTCTTGAGAGCCTTTAGATTGGCCTGCATGATAGAAATATAGTCTGCCCCATCCTTGGTCTGCTCTTCAGTCAAGCTTTCCAGCGGATTCAAGACATCTAGTTCTACCCCTGTTTCCTTAGCCAGAGTAGAAGCCAAAGCCTGAGAGGCATTCTCTTCAAAGTAGATATACTTGATTTTATTTTTCTTGATATACTCGGTCAATTCAGCCAAGCGTGAAGCGGATGGCTCGCTATCTGGTGAAAGTCCAGAAATTGGCACCTGCTTCAAGCCATAGTCCAATGCCAGATAGTTAAAGGCTGCGTGCTGAGTGACAAAGCTCTTTTGCTTGGCATTCGCCAAACCATCTTCATATTCCTTGTCCAAGGCTTCCAGCTTCTTGATATAAGCCGCTGCATTTTTCTCAAAAGCAGCTTTCTTGTCAGGATAAGACTTGCTCAGGCTATCACGGATGTGCTCCACCATTTTAATAGCCCGCTTCGGAGATAGCCAGACATGGGGATCATAGGCATGATGATGCCCCTCTTCCCCATGGTCGTGGTCTTCTTCCTCTTCGCCACCAGGCAGCAAGAGCATGTCTCCTGTTGCTTTGATAACCGTTTCTTCCTTATTTTTCAAGTTTTTTAGCAGATCTGGAACCCAAGTCTCCATGTTTTCATTTTCATAGACAAAGGCATCTGCATCCTGAATCTTCGCAACTGCCTTTGCAGAAGGTTCATAATCATGTGGCTCTGTTCCAGCACCGATTAGAAGATCAACATTGGCCTCATCCCCAGCCACCTGCTTAGTAAACTCATAAACCGGATAAAAAGTCGTGACAATATTGAGCTTGCCATCTGCATTTTTTTGATTGGAACAAGCTACTAAGAAAATACTCAGTAAACCTGCTAATAGTAAGCTAATTTTTTTCATTTTCTGCTCCTATTTTATAAATTTTTTGACCAGATTGACCAGCAAGAACAAGCTGACGAAGATAATCGTAATGCTGGCGCTTGCTGGCGTTTCTGCATAGTAAGAAATATAAAGTCCGGCAATCATACCAAAGAAGCCGATGACATTTGCCAGCAAAATAACCGACTTGAAATTTTTCCCAATCCGCAGGGCAATACTGGCCGGCAGGACCATAATGGTCGAGACCAGCAAGGCTCCCGCAGCTGGAATCATGAGGGCAATCGCAATACCCGTCACAATATTAAAGAGAATAGACATAGTCCGCACAGGCAGCCCATCCACAAAGGCCGTATCCTCATCAAAGGTCAAGATATACATAGGCCGAATGAAGAGGAAAGTCAAGACAAGCACCACAGCAGCAATGACAAAGAGAGAAATCACCTGCTCCCTACTGATAGTCACAATGGAGCCAAATAGATACTGATCCAAACTCATCGAGCTTGAACTCTTACCCTTACTCATAACAATCAAGGAAACCGCTAATCCCGTTGACATGAGAATAGCTGTACCGATTTCCATGAAATTCTTATAAATAGTCCGCAGATACTCTAAGAAGACTGCTGCGATTATAACCACCACTACTGTTGTGAAGGTCGGTGACAAACCTAGAACCAGGCCAAAGGCCACACCTGCCAGTGAAACGTGACTAAGCGTGTCACTCATGAGGCTCTGACGACGTAAAATAAGGAAAGTTCCCAAAATCGGCGAAAAAAGGCTCATGGCAATAACTGCCAGAAAGGCTCGCTGCATAAAATCATAGGAAAATAGATTAAGCATGGCTTACCTCCTGTCCGCTGTCACTTTCATGCACATTGAAGCAGCGCCAAGGTGAATCCTGATTCCGGACCAGGTGAATGTTGCGATCAGCATATTTACGAACTTCTTCCGGATCGTGTGTAATCATCAAGACAGCTTTTCCATGCTGATGAGCACTATGGTGCATGAGCTTGTAAAATTCATCCTTGCTGCCTGCATCCATCCCTGTTGTCGGCTCATCTAGGACAAATATATCTGGATCTGAAGCAAACATCCGAGCAATCACAGCCCTCTGCTTTTGCCCGCCAGAAAGAGAACCAATCCGCTTGTCCCGATGTTCCCACATTCCAACTGACTCTAAACTAGCCTTGATATGCTCCTCATCGTGCTCATTCAAATGACGGAACCAACCCTTGCGCGGATAACGTCCCGACTTGACAAACTCATACACCGTACTAGGAAAACCAGCATTAAAACTAGCAATCTGCTGAGGAAGATAGGCAATCCGCAATTTCTTGCCTCGCACATTAGTTTTGGAAATCTTCACTTCCCCATGCTTAGGCTGCAAAATACCCAAACTAGCCTTGATAAGCGTCGTCTTAGCAGCTCCATTTTCCCCCGTCAAAGTTAGAAACTCACCACTGTCTAGAAAATAATGAATATGCTCAAGCACGGGCTCCTTGTCATAGTAAAAGGAAAGATTATCCACTGTGATATATCTCATTTACCAATCTCTCCCACCAATGCTTCCAAGAACTTCGCAATTGTCGTCTGTTCACTAGCAGAAAACTGGTCTGCCAATTTTTGATACGTCTCCAAAGTATGTGCGTGATGATGTTGATGTTCCTTTGCGATCGGCTGCGCTAAGTCAGTCAAACGGTAAAAGGTAACCCGAGCATCTCTCTTATCTTTAAAGGCTTGCAGCATCTCTTGCCGAACTAAAGATTTCACAGCCTTGGTCACAGCAGCTTGACTCACATTCAGTTTTTTTGCTAAATCAGAATTTGTCAAAGATTCCTCAGACAAAAGCATCAAAATATGCTCCTGCGTATTGGTTAAAGGCACATCACTCGTGCAAGAACCAATCAGAATCTCATGCTGATTTTCTGCCTTCAAAATAACTTCATTTAAAAATTGATCGACCTTCTGCGCTAAATGAGTCATTTCTTCCCTCCTTATCTTAACCAGTTAAAGCTTTACTGGTTAATTATACCACAAAACAGAAAAGAGTCAAGAATTTTCAGTAAAGGTCAGATGCTTTTCACAAAAAATATTTAATTATACAATTAGATTCTTAAGCCTTAAATAAAAACTCAATCAGAGAATAAAAAGGAACAAACCAAGCAGCTCCTTATTAGCATTCTAGATCCTATAAGCCATTTAATGATGAAAGTCTCCCTTATCAATTACACTAGTTAAGTGTAAATTTACAAGCAAAATCACAATTCAACCTTCCGCCTTAGCTTGCAAGTAAATACTACGGAAAAGACAAAAAAACGAAGCTAAAATGCTTCGCTAAACTTAAGCAATACCGGCGGCCGGGGTCGAACCGGCACGTCCGTGAGGACACTGGATTTTGAGTCCAGCGCGTCTGCCAATTCCGCCACGCCGGCTCAAGTTTTTAACTGGGGTAGCTGGATTCGAACCAACGCATGAGGGAGTCAAAGTCCCTTGCCTTACCGCTTGGCTATACCCCAATAATATTAAATAGGCGAGTGATGGGGATCGAACCCACGCATGCCAGAGCCACAATCTGGTGTGTTAACCACTTCACCACACCCGCCATATTCAAACACGGGCAGTAGGAATCGAACCCACACTGAAGGTTTTGGAGACCTTAGTTCTACCTTTAAACTATGCCCGTAAAGGTTATGGAAGGGGAGGGATTCGAACCCCCGAACCCGAAGGAGCGGATTTACAGTCCGCCGCGTTTAGCCTCTTCGCTACCCTTCCGATTATAAAATTATGGCGCGAGACGGAATCGAACCGCCGACACATGGAGCTTCAATCCATTGCTCTACCAACTGAGCTACCGAGCCAACTATTGCGGGAGCAGGATTTGAACCTACNCATTACTGTCCACTGACAGATTTATTTTCTCGTTTTTTGACAGGTTACATATCTCTATGTCACCCTGCACTTGGTTCGTCTTGTTCAGTTTTCAAAGGGCTTTGTCTTTCGCGACAACTATATTAGTATATCACCCAACCACACCTCCTGTCAATACCTTTTTCCGATTTTTTTAAATTTTTTTGAAGTTTTTTATTCATTAAAGTCTTTTCATCTATTAGAGTGTAGGAAGATATACTTCCTCCCCTAGTTGACGGGCTAATAAACCAGCTCTTGCCAACTGAAGCAAAGTCTTTGTGAATTCATAAATATGCTCTGTTTCACTTGCAGTCAACTCTTTTTTGGAAAACTTTCTTCTTAAAGCTTTGTAATCCTGACCTTCCTCCTGAAAGAAGGGAGCGTCTTGTAAAAATGCTTTTACATTTTCCAAGTTTTCTAAAACACCAAGATGAAAAGCAGCAGAAGCAAAAGTTTTATCAAAAGGCTGGGTGCAAACACTCCGAAACTCTACTGTCCCCCGTGTCGTCAAATCTTGATACTGGTAACTTCTGTGATTCTTGAAGTCTGCTTCCCTTGGAGTCAAGTTTACTTTTTCACCTGAAAGGCCGTAAGCTTCAATAATTTTCTGGCTCAAGTATTCATTAGCAGCTATCGGATAGAAATAGTAGGATTTGCCTTCCCGTTCGGCAGTGAAAAGTGCTGATTTACCAAGATAAGCAAAAAAATCATCTTCTGTTTGAAAATCTTTCTGATTAACGCCTGCATTTTCCTGTAAAATACCATGCATCGATTGCTCCCAGAAAATATCCCGAGCTATTTTTGTATCCCAAGAAGAATCTGAAAACTCTGAATTGGCAAAGAGGTATGCTTTAGCAGCTTCAATTTGATTGAAGACATTGATAACAGTTAAATAATTTTCTCTTGAGACATCCAACTGAACTTGACTCCCACAAATAAAAGCACCATATTCTGGATAATTGTGCAGACCTTCCATGTTCTTTCCCATAGCTAAATACTGCATCAGCATTTCATATCTTGGATATTTAACTGGACTATTATCATTTTCTGCCCAGAAAGGATGAATACCTTCACCTTGAATTTCATGGTTTTCTTCGCGCAGAATTGGCCGAATAATATTCAGATAGGTCTTAAAACGCTCTTCAACTTCTTGAATTCTACTAGCCTTGGCAAAAGCAAATTCCAAAGTATTGTAAGAAACCTCAAAAAGAATTCTGTCTTCATTTTTAGTAGATTTCAGTTGGATAGGATTCCCATCTCTATCGAATCGTTCTGCCTCAAAATCATACTCTTCTAACAGACGTTTCAAGAGATTCTTGGCAACGGTCGTATCAGTCCCTCCGCCCTGGCAATTGACAATAGGAAATTCTAACTCAATGCCAATGTAGACAGTTGGATTTTCTTTAATATTCTTTAAATAGCGTTCTTTTAAAATTTGGATTGAATCAATCATTTCGATTTCCTATAAATTTTTGATAGTGTTAGAGTATTATAACAAAATTTCAGGTATTTTCCTAGCTTCATGCAAAAACGCCTGCTTACGAAATTGTTTTTGTCTTAAAAGCAATTTCGTAAACAAGCGTCTACCTATTATCAACTATATGATGAGTGTTCCCGCTAGGAAAAAATCCTAGCGGTAGACCAGAGCTAGACTAAGAATAGAGCTTCTATTCCATCATCATAACACTCAACAAAGATTGATGATCTTATACTAATTCGATGATTGCCATTGGCGCAGCATCTCCGCGGCGCGGTTCAGTTTTCAGGATACGAGTATATCCACCGTTGCGCTCTGCATAGCGTGGTGCAATCTCAGAGAACAATTTTTGAAGAGCAGTAGTTGTAGTATACTTTTCTGTTGCTTCATCATAGTTTTCTGATGCGATTTCATTGCGTACAAAAGCTGCGGCTTGACGGCGAGCGTGCAAGTCTCCACGTTTGCCCAATGTAATCATTTTTTCAACTGTTTTACGGATTTCTTTAGCACGAGCTTCAGTTGTCACGATTGATTCGTTGATCAGCAAATCAGTAGTCAAATCGCGAAGCATTGCTTTACGTTGTGAGCTAGTGCGTCCTAGTTTACGGTAAGCCATGTATTCCTCCTTTATTTATCGTTTTTTAACCCCAGACCGAGATCAGCAAGTTTAACTTTTACTTCTTCCAGACTCTTGCGTCCCAAGTTACGAACTTTCATCATTTCTGGCTCAGATTTTTCTGTCAAATCAAATACAGTATTGATACCTGCACGTTTCAAACAGTTGTATAAGCGAACTGACAAATCTAATTCTTCGATGGTCCGTTCCAAAATGCGGTCATCAGAAGTCTTTTCTGCTTCCTTCATAACGTCTGCAGCGATAGCTACTTCTGTCAGGTTGGTGAAGAGATTCAAATGCTCCGTAAGGATGCGGGCTGAAAGTCCCAAAGCATCTTCTGGAATAATTGTTCCATTCGTTAAAATTTCAAGGGTTAGTTTGTCAAAACCATCGTTGCTACCAACACGAGCTGGCTCAACCTGGTAATTAACTTTTGTCACTGGCGTATAGATGGAATCCACCGCAAGTGTTCCCACTGGTGCATCATCTTTCTTATTTTCATCTGCAGGCACATAACCACGACCGCTGTTGACAGTCATCGTCGCCTTAAAGCTTGCACCTTCTCCGATTGTAAAGAGATAATGATCAGGGTTTATAATTTCAATATCACTGTCTGTCAAAATGTCTCCGGCAGTTACTTCTGCTGGCCCTTCAACATCCAGTTCAATAATCTTTTCGTCTTGGACGTAAGATTTTACAGCAATCCCTTTGACGTTCAAAATGATTTGCATCACGTCTTCACGGACACCGGAAATCGTATCAAACTCGTGTAAAACACCTTCAATATTAATTGAAGTGACAGCCGCACCTGGAAGTGAAGCTAAAAGCACACGGCGAAGAGAATTTCCCAGTGTTGTACCATAGCCACGCTCAAGCGGCTCTACTACAAACTTGCCATAATCTTTATTTTCATCAATTTTTGTTATATTTGGTTTTTCAAACTCAATCATTTGCTATACTCCCTCTTAAACGAAAAGCAGTGTAACGGTTGGTGATTATACACGGCGACGTTTTGGAGGACGAGCACCATTGTGTGGTACAGGAGTCACATCACGAATAGCTGTTACTTCAAGACCAGCGGCAGCAAGAGCACGAATAGCAGACTCACGACCAGAACCTGGACCTTTTACAGTAACTTCAACTGATTTCAGACCGTGTTCCTGTGCAGATTTAGCAGCTGCTTCAGATGCCATTTGGGCAGCAAATGGTGTAGATTTACGAGAACCTTTAAATCCAAGAGCTCCAGCAGATGACCAAGCAATCGCGTTACCATGCACATCAGTAATCATAACAATAGTGTTATTAAATGTAGCGTGAATATGAGCAATACCGGATTCGATATTTTTCTTCACACGACGTTTACGTGTTGGTTTAGCCAAGACTTTTTACCTCCTTATATTATTTTTTCTTACCTGCAATCGCAACAGCTTTACCTTTACGAGTGCGGGCGTTATTTTTAGTGTTTTGTCCACGGACAGGAAGTCCACGACGGTGACGGATTCCACGGTATGAACCGATTTCCATCAAACGTTTGATGTTCAAGTTTACTTCACGACGAAGGTCACCTTCAACTTTAATCGCATCTACTTCACGACGGATAGCGTCTTCTTGTTCGATTGTAAGATCTTTTACACGGATGTCTTCTGAAACTCCAGCAGCTGCCAAGATTTTCTTAGAAGTTGGAAGTCCGATACCGTACACATAAGTCAGTGAAACGACTACACGTTTGTCATTTGGAATGTCAACTCCAGCAATACGAGCCATTTTTTCTCCTTTCTATCTTATCCTTGACGTTGTTTGTGTTTTGGATTTGCTGGGCAAATTACCATAACACGACCATTACGACGAATGACTTTGCAGTATTCGCAAATTGGTTTGACCGATGGTCTTACTTTCATTTTTTCCCTCCAAGTTTTTCGATTATTTAAAGCGGTATGTGATCCGTCCACGTGTCAAATCATAAGGACTCATTTCTACAGTCACACGGTCTCCCGCTAAAATACGAATATAGTTTTTACGAATTTTACCAGAAACTGTTGCTAAAATCTGATGTCCATTTTCAAGTTCAACCGTAAACATTGCATTAGGCATTGTATCAACTACCTTGCCTTCAACCTCAATCACATCGTCTTTTGCCACGCAAAAGTACCTCCATAAATTTCGATTTGATCCCTCTGAGCACAGAGGTAACAATTATAAGTCAGACTAATTCATTGTATCACTACTTGTCAAATATTGCAAGCAGGAAAAACGCTTTTATTTCAAATTTGTCAAGACTTTTTCGATAGCTGAGAAGACATCATTAATATTTTGATTTCCTTGAATATCATGGACCAGACCTTTGCTGCGATAGTGATTAATGATTGGCTGACCTTGTGCAATATTGACATCCAAACGACGTTTAACTGTCTCAGGCTTGTCATCTTCGCGCTGGTAATAATCCTCTTCCTTATAGTCTGCTGGCGGATTGAAGACCTTGTGGAAAGTTTCGCCTGTTTGACGATGGATAATCCGACCGCTCAAACGCTCCAAGAGACAGTCTGGATTCACTTCAATATTGATTACACCTTCAAGTTCGATACCAAGTTCAGCCAATGTTTTGTCCAAGGCATGTGCTTGCTCAATCGTGCGAGGATAGCCATCCAAGAGGAAGCCTGTTTGCTTAATATCGTCTTGACTCAAACGCTCTTTGACAATACCGTTTGTCACTTGGTCTGGGACCAACTCGCCCTTGTCAATATATGACTTGGCTAAAACGCCCATCTCTGTTTGGTTAGCAATCGCCGCACGGAACATATCTCCAGTCGAAATATGCGCAACATTGAAATGCTCAACGATTTTAGCAGCTTGAGTTCCTTTACCAGCACCTGGTAAGCCCATAATCAAAAGATTCATGATTGGTCTCCTTTTTTGTTTTTAAAGCAATCTATTAAACCGATTAATAAACTCGTTTAAAAACAAAATAGAAGGGGGTGAGTCTACTCTGTCCCCTTTTATTTTGTTTATTTTCGGTTCAAGAAAGGTTATCTGAACTAGCTTCTCGTTAGAAAAGCTATTCAAAAGATCCCTTACTCTGATGTATCCATAAAGCCAACATACTTTCTCTTCAGCAGGTAGCCTTCTAGCTGTTTCATTCCCTCAATACCAGTTGAGATGATGATCAAGAGACTGGTTCCTCCAAGAGCAACGGCATCTGTCAATCCAAATACATCTTTAGCCAAGATAGGCAGGATAGAAATGAAACCTAAGAAGAGAGATCCAACTGTTGCCAAACGACGCAACAGCTTAGACATGTAGTCTTCTGTTCCTTTACCAGGGCGAACACCTGGAATGTAAGCTCCGCTCTTTTGCAGATTTTCTGCTGTCTTCTCAGGATTAATCTGTACAAAAGTATAGAAGAATGTAAAGAGGACAATCAGGAAGGCGTACATGAACATACCACTAATGGTCGTTGTTGCCAAAAGTGACTGAGCTGTCTTAACCCAATCTGCGTCATAGCCCATGGCACTGACAACTTGGAAAATCGCTGCCGGTGCAGCTGTAATCGAGCTGGCAAAGATTACTGGAATAACCCCAGCCGGATTGACTTTCAGTGGCAGATAGGAGCTAGAAGGTGCACCCTTAGCTACTTTCGTATACTGAATTGGAATTTTATATTCAGCCTGCTGTACAAAGGTTGTAAAATAAATGATAAGCAGGACTGCCACAATCAGAATCCCTACAAAAATGAAGGATGAAGTCAAACGTTCACTAGGAATATTTACAAAGTAATCTTCATAGATACCTTTAATCATATCAGGGATAGCTGAAACGATACCGGCAAAGATAATCATGGAAACGCCATTTCCGTAACCCTTGTCTGTAATCTGCTCACCTAGCCAAGTTACAATCATAGAACCAGTAGCTAGAAGAACGCAAATCAAAGCGTAGGTCTGAACATTAGGATTGGCAACCAGATTAGCTCTTGAGAGAGTATCAAAACCAGCGGTAATCCCTATCGCCTGCACAAAGGCCAAAACCAGGGCAATATAACGAGTCGCTTGATTCAGCTTTCTGCGTCCTACTTCCCCTTGCTTGCCCCACTCTACAAACTTCGGAAGCAAGTCCATTTGTAGCAACTGAACAACGATAGAAGCTGTGATGTATGGACTGACTCCCAGAGCAAAGACTGAGAAGTTGCGCATGGCATTACCAGAGACCAAGCTCAGCATATTCAGGAATGGCAAATCATTCAAATTGCTTAAGGCTTTGGCATTAATCCCTGGAACCGTTATGGTTGTACCGATACGGAAAACTAAGATGATAAAAATCGTGAACAGAATCTTAGACCGTACCTGTTTGATTTTAAATGCGTCTTTTAATAGTTTGAAAAACATAGGTCACCTCGCTTAGATGACTTCCACTGAACCACCTTTAGCAGTGATAGCTTCTTCAGCTGATTTAGAGAATTTAGCTGCCTTAACAGTCAATTTCTTTGTCAATTCTCCGTTACCAAGAATCTTGATACCTGATTTTTCAGCTTTTACAATACCTGCTTCGATGAGAACAACTGGTGTTACTTCAGCGCCATCTTCAAAGGCGTTCAGTTGGTCAAGGTTAACAATCGCATATTCTTTGCGGTTGATGTTCAAGAAACCACGTTTTGGAAGACGACGGAACAATGGAGTTTGTCCACCTTCAAAACCAAGGCGAACGCCGCCACCGCTACGAGCTTTTTGACCTTTTTGACCACGGCCAGATGTTTTACCGTTACCAGATGATGTACCACGACCAACACGGTTGCGGACTTTACGAGAACCTGCAGCAGGTTGTAATTCATGAAGTTTCATTATATTATTTCTCCTCTTTTGTAAAATGCTAGCGCTCATATAGGAGAAAAGGTGTCTCCTATATAAACTCGCCTATACATATATTTAGTTTTAGGGGCTGAGAAAATCCCATCCCCTAACGTATTTTAATTTAAAGTTGTTAAACCAGCAAAGCTTATTTAACTTCTTCAACAGTTACCAAGTGTGATACTGCAGTAATCATACCGCGTACTGCTGGATTATCTTCTTTGATAACTGAGCTGTTCAATTTGCCAAGTCCAAGTGCTACAACAGTTTTACGTTGTGACGGGATGCGTCCGATTGGAGACTTAGTCAAAGTAATTTTAATTTGAGCCATGTTATCCCCTTTCTTATGCCAAGTCAGAAACTGAAATACCACGAAGGGCAGCAACTTCTTCAGCGCGTTTTAATTGTTTCAAACCTTCAACAGTTGCGCGAACGATGTTGATTGGAGTGTTAGAGCCAAGAGATTTAGATGTAACATCTGCTACACCTGCCAACTCGATGACGGCACGAACCGCGCCACCAGCAGCAACTCCAGAACCCTCAACAGCTGGCTTAAGCAATACTTTCGCTCCGCCAAATTCTGAAAGAACTTCGTGAGGAATTGTTGTGCCAACCATTGGTACTTCAATCAAATTCTTCTTCGCATCTTCAACTGCTTTGCGGATTGCTTCTGGTACTTCTTGAGCTTTACCAGTACCGAAGCCAACACGACCATTGCGGTCACCAACAACTACAAGAGCTGCAAAGCGAAGACGACGTCCACCTTTAACAACTTTTGTAACACGGTTGATGGCAACTAAACGTTCTTCAAGTTCAACTGCGTTGTCTTTAAATGCCATTTTCTAGTGTCCTCCTCTTAGAATTTCAATCCGTTTTCACGAGCTGCATCAGCCAAAGCTTTTACACGTCCGTGATAGAGATATCCACCGCGGTCGAAGACGACTTCAGAAATACCTTTAGCAACTGCACGTTCAGCAACGAGCTTACCAACAACAACGGCTTGTTCTGTTTTAGTTCCTTTTGAAACTTCTTTGTCAAGAGTTGAAGCGCTTGCGAGCGTTACACCCGCTACGTCATCAATCACTTGAGCGTAGATGCCTGTATTAGAACGGAATACGTTCAAACGTGGGCGATCAGCAGTTCCAGAGAGTTTTCCGCGAACGCGACGGTGGCGTTTTTGGCGGATTTTATTTTTATCTGGTTTCGTAATCACAATTTTCACCTCTTAATTTTAATCTTGTGCTTATGCACAACCTTGGGAAACAACTTGTTTGGCTAAAAAAATCAGCCAGACAAGATTATTTACCAGTTTTACCTTCTTTACGGCGAACGAATTCATCAACGTAGCGGATACCTTTACCTTTGTATGGCTCTGGAGCACGCAGGCTACGTACGTAAGCTGCAGTTTGTCCAACTACTTCTTTTGAAATTCCGCTGATAACGATAGTCGTTGGGTTTGGAAGTTCAAAAGTGATGCCTTCTGGTGCTTCTACTTCGTCTGGATGAGATTTACCAACTGAAAGTACAAGCTTTTTGCCTTGAAGTTGAGCACGGTAACCAACCCCACGCATTTCAAGTTCTTTCTTGAATCCTTCTGATACACCAACAACCATGTTGTTCAAAAGGGCACGAGTTGTTCCGTGGATTGTTTTCATTTCTTTTGAATCGTTTGGACGGTGAAGAGTTACTTCAGTTCCTTCCACACGGATTTCAATATCTTTTGAGAACTCACGAGTCAGTTCTCCTTTAGGTCCTTTTACAGTTACAACGTTGTCTTTGTTGCTGAGTTCAACACCAGCAGGCAACACGATAACTTTATTACCAATACGTGACATGTATATATTCTCCTGTTAGATTGTCAGGCCGCAAACGACCAGTTTTCACGGGGGGCTTAAATCGATTTCTCGATTTAAAAGAATATTTAGGTTTCAATTTCAAAGCGAATCTAGGCATCGTCTCGCAGGCATAACTTTGGGTTAGGCAAGAGACGATAACGAAGAGTCACAAAGAAATTGGGAGCTAAATATTACCAAACGTAAGCGATAACTTCTCCACCAATATTCTTTTGGCGTGCTTCTTTATCAGTCAGCAAGCCTTCAGATGTTGAAAGGATAGCAATTCCAAGTCCGTTCAGAACTTTTGGAAGATCTTCGCGTTTCTTGTAAACACGCAGACCTGGTTTTGAAACGCGTTTCAAACCAGTGATAACTTTTTCACCATTTTGTCCGTATTTAAGGAATACACGGATGATGCCTTGTTTGTCATCTTCGATGATTTCAACGTTTTTTACAAAACCTTCACGCTTCAGGATTTCAGCGATCCCTTTTTTGATGTTTGATGCAGGCACTTCAAGCACTTCGTGATTTGCTTGGTTAGCATTACGGATACGTGTCAGAAAGTCTGCAATTGGGTCAGTCATAACCATTTTATATTTCTCCTCTTACTAGTAGTTTGCAAGCTGCACTTGCTAGTTAATGATTGAGCTATGCTCAGATAGTATTGATACATTCAAATAAGATAATTCTTATTTGAACACGAGCTACAACCTTGGCAAAAAAGATAGATTTGTTTTGGAGCATCGCTCCTATACCAAATCTCCTATTTTTGCTGTGGTTGTTACGCTCTTTGTATCATGATATTACCAAGATGCTTTTGTTACACCAGGGATTTGACCTTTATGAGCAAGTTCGCGAAAAGCGATACGACTCAGGCCAAATTTGCGGTAAACTGAATGGGGGCGCCCAGTAACTTTACAACGATTATGTAAACGAGTCGGTGAGGCGTTGCGAGGTAATTTAGATAAACCTTCATAGTCCCCTGCCGCCTTTAATGCAGCACGTTTTTCAGCATAACGGTCAACAATTTTTTGGCGTTTAGCCTCTCTAGCTACCATTGATTTTTTAGCCATTAGATCTACCTCCTATATTATTTTGCAAAAGGCATTCCAAGGCCTGTAAGCAATTCGCGTGACTCTTCGTCAGTGTTAGCAGTTGTTACGATAACGATGTCAAGACCGCGAGTCTTATCAACGTCATCAAAGTTGATTTCTGGGAAGATCAATTGTTCTTTCACACCAAGCGTGTAGTTCCCGCGTCCATCAAAAGATTTTGTTGGAACACCGTGGAAGTCACGAACACGTGGAAGAGAAACTGAAACCAATTTATCCAAGAATTCATACATACGTTCGCCACGAAGGGTTACTTTAGCACCGATCGCTACACCTTCACGAAGACGGAAGCCGGCGATTGATTTTTTAGCTTTAGTGATAAGTGGTTTTTGACCTGAGATAAGAGCCAATTCTTCAGCAGCTTTTTCAAGGTTTTTAGCGTTTGATACAGCGTCACCGACACCCATGTTCAAAACGATTTTATCCACTTTTGGCACAGCCATAACAGATGAGTAGTTGAACTTTTCAGTCAAAGCAGGAACTACTTCTTTAAGATATTTTTCTTTTAAACGATTTGCCATTATACTTCTCCTTTCCTTCGTGATTAGTCAAGCACTTCGCCTGATTTTTTATTGTAACGAACTTTTTTGCCGTCTACAAACTTGTAGCCAACACGTCCTGCAACACCTTTTTTGTCAAGAACTTGAACGTTTGACACATGGATTGGTGCTTCTTTTTCCACGATAGCACCTTGAGGGTTTTCGTTATTTGGCTTTTGGTGTTTCTTAACGATGTTTACACCTTCAACAACAACTTTGTTTACTTTTGGAAGAGCTGTAACAACAAGTGCTTCAACACCCTTGTCTTTACCAGCAATTACGCGAACTTTGTCGCCTTTTTTTACAAACATTTATTTCTCCTCTTAATTCTTACGCCCATAGGGCACCCTGACTTTTGTCAGGGGACTGTGTTTGTTAATTTTGATTAAAGCACTTCTGGAGCCAATGATACGATCTTCATGAAGCCGCCGTCACGCAATTCACGAGCAACTGGGCCGAAGATACGAGTTCCGCGAGGAGTTTTGTCTTCACGGATGATGACTGCAGCGTTTTCGTCAAATTTGATGTATGAACCATCTTTACGACGAGCACCTGATTTAGTACGAACGATAACAGCTTTTACAACGTCACCTTTCTTAACCGCACCACCAGGAGTAGCTTGTTTTACAGACGCAACGATTACATCACCGATGTTAGCGAACTTACGTCCTGAGCCACCAAGAACTTTGATTGTCAAGATTTCGCGAGCGCCGCTGTTGTCGGCAACTTTCAAACGAGTTTCTGTTTGAATCATTTAAGTTTTCTCCTTTCTGGTTTGATTAGATGATAACCGCTTCTTCAACGACTTCTACAAGACGGAAGCGTTTTGTAGCTGAAAGCGGACGAGTTTCCATGATACGAACGATATCGCCTTCTTTGGCAACATTGTTTTCGTCATGTGCTTTGTACTTCTTAGAGTAGTTAATACGTTTACCATAGACTGGGTGGTTACGTTTAGTTTCAACTACAACTGTGATTGTTTTGTCCATTTTGTCAGAAACAACGCGTCCGACAAGAACTTTACGATTATTGCGTTCCATTGAAATTCTCCTTCCCTAGTCTATTATTTAACTTCTGATTGAACAGTTTTGATACGAGCGATTTGTTTTTTCACTTCTTTCAGTCGAGCTGTCTGCTCCAATTGGCCAGCAGCTGCTTGGAAACGAAGATCAAACAATTCTTTCTTCAATTCATTTTCACGCTTCGCGAGTTCTTCTTGAGAAAGACCACGAAGTTCTTTAACAAATTCTTTTACTTCATTAAGTTTCATGCCTTCTCCTTATTCTGCTTCACGTTTTACGAATTTACATTTAACTGGAAGTTTGTGGCTTGCAAGGCGAAGCGCTTCGCGAGCGATTTCTTCTGAAACGCCAGCAACTTCAAACATTACTTTGCCACGCTTAACTGGTGCAACCCATCCTTCTGGAGCACCTTTACCAGATCCCATCCGTACACCGATAGCTTTTGCAGTGTATGATTTGTGTGGGAAGATTTTAATCCAAACTTTACCACCACGTTTCATGTAACGAGTCATAGCGATACGGGCAGCTTCGATTTGGCGGTTAGTGATCCAGTGGCTAGTAGTTGCTTGAAGACCGTATTCTCCAAATGCTACTTCTTTTCCGCCTTTAGCTTCACCGCGCATTTTTCCACGGAATTCGCGACGGTGTTTAACACGTTTAGGTACTAACATTGGTTATTTACCTCCTTTAGTGTTTTTACGAGCTGGAAGGACTTCTCCACGGTAGATCCAGACTTTAACACCCAGTTTACCGTAAGTAGTGTCAGCTTCTTCCCAAGCGTAATCGATATCCGCACGAAGTGTATGAAGCGGAACAGTTCCCTCAGAGTAACCTTCGCTGCGGGCAATATCTGCACCGTTCAAACGACCTGATACTTGAGTTTTGATTCCTTTAGCTCCCGCACGCATTGTACGTTGGATAGCTTGTTTTTGAGCACGACGGAAAGCAACACGCTGCTCAAGCTGGCGAGCAATTCCTTCACCAACCAGATGCGCATCCAAGTCAGGACGCTTGATTTCGATGATGTTGATGTGGACTTGTTTTCCAGTCAATTTGTTGAGTTTTGCACGAAGTGCATCAACGTTTGCTCCACCTTTACCGATAACCATACCTGGCTTAGCAGTGTGAAGAGAAACGTTTACTTTGTTTACTGCGCGTTCAATTTCAATAGTTGAAATTGCTGCGTCAGCTAATTCTTTTTGAACGAATTTACGGATTGCAAGATCTTCATGAAGGTAATCCGCGTATTCTTTTTCAGCATACCATTTGGCATCCCAATCACGGATGATGCCGACACGCATACCAATTGGATGTACTTTTTGACCCACGATGTTACCTCCTTATTTTTCTGCAACGACCACAGTGATGTGGCTTGTGCGTTTGTTGATTGGTGAAGCTGAACCTTTAGCGCGTGGACGGAAACGTTTCATAGTTGGTCCTTCGTTTGCGAAAGCTTCAGATACTACCAAGTTTGCTTTTTCCAAACCAAAGTTGTTTTCAGCATTAGCGATTGCAGAGTTCAAAACTTTTTCGATAATGCCAGCAGCTTTGTTTGGCGTGAATTTCAAGATTGCGATTGCGTCAGCGACGTTTTTACCACGAATATTGTCAAGAACCAGACGAGATTTACGAGGTGAAACACGCACTGTACGAGCCATTGCTTTAGCTGAAGTAATTTCTGCCATTTATGTTCTCCTTATTTTCTACGTGTTTTCTTGTCGTCTGCAGCGTGACCCTTGTAAGTACGAGTTGGCGCAAATTCACCAAGCTTGTGACCTACCATGTCTTCCTGGATGTAAACAGGCACGTGTTTACGTCCGTCATAAACTGCGATTGTGTAACCAATGAAACTTGGGAAGATCGTTGAACGACGTGACCAAGTTTTGATGACTTTTTTCTTTTCGTCGTTAGCTTGAGCTTCAACTTTCTTCATCAGATGCTCATCGACGAAAGGTCCTTTTTTAAGACTGCGTCCCATTTTATATTTTCTCCTTTAAATAAGTACCACAGCGGCCTGCGCTGACTAAGCAGCGCTACCGAGCTGGCGGATAGATTGTTTTAAATTATTTCTCGTTGCGACGACGAACGATAAGTTTGTCAGATTTCGCTTTTTTGTTACGAGTTTTAAGTCCAAGAGCAGGTTTGCCCCATGGAGTAGAAGGCGCTTTACGACCAACTGGTGCTTTACCTTCACCACCACCGTGTGGGTGATCGTTAGGGTTCATTACAGAACCACGAACTGTTGGGCGGATACCTTTCCAACGGCTACGTCCTGCTTTACCAAGGTTTACAAGTCCATGTTGTTCGTTTCCGACAACACCAACTGTAGCGCGGCAAGTACCAAGAATCATACGAACTTCGCCTGATTGAAGACGAACAAGAGTGTACTTACCTTCTTGACCCAATACTTGAGCAGAAGCTCCAGCAGCACGAACCAATTCTCCGCCGCGGCCTGGCTTCAACTCAATGTTGTGCACCAAAGTACCAACTGGGATGTTTGCAAGCGGAAGAGCGTTTCCGACTTTGATATCTGCTTCAGGACCTGAAACGATACGTTGACCAACTTCAAGACCTTTAGGAGCGATGATATAAGCTTTCACACCGTCAGTGTAGTGAACCAAAGCGATGTTTGCTGAACGATTTGGATCATACTCGATTGTTTTTACAACTGCTTCAACAGCGTCTTTGTTACGCTTGAAGTCAATCAAACGGTAGTGACGCTTGTGGCCGCCACCTTGGTGACGAACAGTGATGCGACCGTTGTTGTTACGACCAGCCTTGCTCTTCAAAGAAACAAGCAAAGATTTTTCTGGAGTGCTGGTAGTGATTTCAGCGAAATCCAAAGAAGTCATATTACGGCGACCGTTTGTTGTTGGTTTATAAACACGAATTCCCACGATATTTCCTCCTTAGATTATTCTTCTTCTGCACCGAACAACTCGATTGCTTTAGAATCAGCTGTCAGTGTTACGATAGCTTTTTTAGTTTTGTTTGTAAAACCAGTGTAACGTCCAACGCGTTTTGCTTTTGGTTTTACATTGATAGTGTTAACGTTAGCAACCTTAACTCCTTCAAAAGCAGCTTCAATAGCTTGCTTGATCAAGAGTTTGTGAGCGCGAGTGTCCACTTCAAATACGTATTTGCCTGCTTCGTACTGAGCCATTGAGCCTTCAGTGATAACAGGTTTTTTGATTACGTCGTACAAATTCATTATGCAAGAACCTCCTCAATTTTAGAGATAGCTGCCTGAGTAACCAGAAGTTTATCGCTGTTTACGATGTCCAGAACGCTTGCAGTTGTTGCAGTTGCAACTTTCACGTTTGGAAGGTTGCGAGCTGAAAGTGCAGCGAATTCATTTCCTTCTTCAAGGATAACAAGAACTTTTGTATCAATGCTCAGTGCAGCAAGCATTTTTGCAAACTCAGCAGTTTTTGGAGCTGTAAATGAAAGGCTGTCTACAGCTACGAATTTGTTTTCAGCAACTTTTTCAGAGTAAACTGATTTCAATGCCAATCTACGAACTTTACGTGGAAGTTTGTAAGCATATGAACGAGGAGTTGGACCGAATACGATACCACCACCACGCCATTGTGGAGAGCGGATAGAACCTTGACGAGCACGTCCAGTTCCTTTTTGACGCCATGGTTTGCGTCCGCCGCCTGATACTGCAGAACGGTTTTTAACAGCGTGAGTTCCTTGACGAAGGCTAGCGCGTTGGCTGATGATAACATCAAAGACAACTGATTCATTTGGTTCAATACCAAAGACCGCATCGTTCAGAACTACTTCACCAGCTTCTTTACCAGTTTGGTCAAATAATTTTACGTTTGCCATTGTGACTGATTTCCCCTTTCTTTATTATTTACCAGCTTTAACTGCTGACTTGATAGTGATAAGAGATTTCTTAGCACCTGGTACGTTACCTTTAATCAGGATAACGTTCTTCTCTGGAACAACCTGTACGATTTCAAGGTTTTGAATCGTTACACGGTTGCCACCCATACGTCCAGCCAAGCGTTTGTTTTTGAACACGCGGTTTGGCGCAACTGGCCCCATTGAACCAGGACGACGGTGGTAACGTGAACCGTGAGCCATTGGACCACGAGATTGGCCGTGGCGTTTGATAACACCTTGGAAACCTTTACCTTTTGAAGTTCCTGTTACATCAACAACATCACCAGCTTCGAATGTATCGACAGTGATTTCTGCTCCTACTTCCAAGCCTTCAATGTTTTTGAATTCACGAATGAAGCGCTTAGGAGCTGTGTTAGCTTTCGCTACATGGCCTTTGGCAGGTTTGTTGCTCAATACGTCACGAAGGTCATCAAAACCAACTTGAACTGCGTTGTAACCATCTGTTTCAACTGTTTTCACTTGAAGAACAACGTTTGGAGCTGCTTCAACAACAGTTACAGGGATTAATTCGCCAGCTTCAGTGAAGATTTGAGTCATTCCCACTTTTTTCCCTAAGATTCCTTTTGTCATGAGAAAATGTTTCCTTTTCTATAATTTTTTTCAAAAAGTTTTTAACGAGCGTTTTTCATGCTCTGGTTTAGATCAAGCTTTAGATTAAAGTTTAATCTCTACGTTCACACCACTTGGAAGATCCAACTTCATCAAAGCGTCAACTGTTTTTTGAGTTGGGTTGATGATGTCGATCAAGCGTTTGTGAGTACGCATTTCAAATTGTTCGCGAGAGTCTTTGTATTTGTGAGTCGCACGAATGATTGTGTAGAGGCTGCGCTCAGTTGGAAGTGGGATTGGACCCGCAACTTCAGCACCAGTACGAGTAGCAGTTTCTACGATTTTTGCAGCCGCTGTATCAAGTGTACGATGTTCGTAAGCTTTCAAACGGATGCGGATTTTTTTGTTTGCCATCTTTTTCTCCTTTTCGTCTATTTAAGATAATAGGCTAGCTCCACAAGAAAACCGACAGGGGATTGCGTGGCAATGCAACCGAGCGTGTCGCAACCTCTTGCATCAAAGCTACACACTGTATTTTTACAGCACCATAGTATCTTAACACAAAGAACCAGTCATTGCAAGGGATTTGAGTAATTTTTTAAAGATTTTTAGGATAATTTTTTATGAAAGTGTTTTCTAAACAATTTATAAGTCTTGTAAGTCACTATCTAGAAGAAAATTTAGACTTTTTCACCAATTTATTCGAGTTTGTATTCAGAAAATACAAAATCCCACTGACGCACATCAGTGAGATAAAAAATGAAAATTTACCCTTGGCTACTTTATTTTATAGTATGGGGCTGTCCTTTTCGATGCGAATGCTGTTGTCCGACTGGCAGATGACAAGGTCGGCAGCTACTAGATAGGGCTGATAGAAGTGCCTATATTGCTCTCGCCGAGCTAGATGTGTCTGCTTTATCCAATCTGACCTGCGCTCTCGCACAGCCACATCCCTTGCCAAGCGTCGTTCTAACTCGGTCTGATCATCCGTGTAAAAGCAAATCGACAAATCAAACAAACTTTCAGACAAAAAGGCAGTCGACATGCCTTCTACTATTAAAATCGGCTTTCGGGCTGATAAACGCAAGCTAGGCGACCAAGCTGTGCCAATGGTCAGAATATCCAGACCAGACTGCAAGGCACAAATATCTCGCTCCAGACTGCTTAGTTCATGAACGGCTGGGAGGCAAGCTGTGACTTTTTGATGAGGAAAATCTTTGGAACTGAGCAAATCTCGATACTCCCCAGTAATTACATAAGGATCTGTTTCCAGCAGATTGGCTCGTTCCTCACCCAATATTAGTTGGAGTTTTCGAGCAAAAGTTGACTTGCCCGAAGCACCATGACCGTATATACGTATGGTATGTTTTTGGTCGTCTGACAGATACGCTGTCAATCTTTTCAGCAATTTCTCTTCATCAGACATGGCTTCCCCTTTCAAATGGAGATTCTTAGAAATTTCGGCTGGATTTATTGTAGCCGTAGCGCTCAATAAAGTCTTCACGGAATTCCAGCAGATTGTCATCCATGATAGCTTGGCGAACCTTCTTCATAAGGTTTACCAAGAAGTAGAGGTTGTGATAGCTGGTTAGGCGGATTCCAAAGGTTTCGTCCGCTTTAAGCAAGTGGCGGATATAGGCCCTCGTGTAGTTGCTGCAAGTGTAGCAGTCACAGTCATGGTCCAGCGGCGTGAAATCTTCCTCAAACTGAGCATTTTTAACCACCAGACGTCCTTCACTGGTCATACAGGTACCGTTTCGGGCAATCCGAGTCGGAAGGACGCAGTCAAACATATCCACACCACGGATAACACCATCAATCAAGCTATCTGGCGCCCCAACTCCCATGAGATAGCGAGGCTTGCTTTCAGGTAGCATAGGTGTTGTGAAGTCTAGCACTGCATTCATCTCTTCGTGAGACTCTCCGACAGCCAAGCCTCCGATTGAGTAGCCTGGGAAATCCATGCTGACCAAGTCTTGAGCAGACTGACGGCGCAAATCTTCAAAGCCAGCACCCTGAACAATCCCAAAAAGACCTTGGTCGTGCGGACGGCTGTGGGCCTTGAGGCCACGCTCTGCCCAACGGCTAGTCCGCTCAATGGACTTCTTGACATAATCATAAGGCTGGTAGAACTGCGGGCACTCATCAAAAGACATCATAATGTCACTGCCTAGATTGTTCTGGATGGAGATGGCCTTTTCGGGTGACAGGAACATCCTGGAACCATTGAGGTGGTTCTTGAAGGTTACTCCTTCTTCTGTGATGTTGCGGTTGTCAGCTAGAGAATAGACCTGGAAACCGCCACTATCAGTCAGAATAGGCTGGTCCCAGTTCATGAACTTGTGCAGGCCACCTGCACGGGCAATCAGCTCATCGCCTGGACGCAGCCAAAGGTGGTAAGTATTGGCCAAGATAATACCCGACCCCATTTGCTTGAGCTCTTCTGGTGACTGGGTCTTGACCGTCGCCTGGGTACCAACCGGCATAAACATAGGCGTCGGAAAAGTCCCGTGAGGCGTGATAATTTCCCCCAAACGAGCACCTGTATGCTTTTCTTTTTTAATCAAACGATACTGAATCGGTGATGTTGACATGTTTCCTCCTGCTGGGAAAAACAGTCCCAGCGATTTTTCTTCTATACAATGAGCAGCAAGGGCTCACAAGATACCGTATGATTTTACCAAAAAAACTTCTATCTGTCACGGGGTATGATATAATGTAACAGACAAATCCAAATGGAGGAATTATGAATCTAAGTAACATCAGAGCTCAGGCTCGTACTGTCCGCAGCCAAACGAGGGGGATTTTTCTTTTGTTTGCGGCTCCGACTCTTGCCGGTATCCTAAACATCTTGCTTTCCCTTATTGGGAATCTAAGAGACTCCGTTTCCGACCTGACCTTCAGCCAGTTCATATATTTTCTGATTAGCCGAACTCTTTTTCCGACGACCATTCAGTTTATCACGTCTCTCCTGCTGCTTTCTGCCAGCTACACCATGATAACCGTCATCCGCAAGAAAAAGGATGAGGTTCGCTTTTCAGATATTGGGCATCTTTTTACGAGCAAGAACTTCACACCTGTTTTCAAAACCGTTTTGCTCAAGCAGCTCTTGCTTTTCCTTTGGAATCTTCCTATATTTTGTGGGAGTCTTCTGTCCGTCTTCAATGCTTATAAGATTCTCAATATTTCGGAAAAACTTCCTGCCCATACTGTGCTGACTGCTCAAAGCGAGGCAGGTCAGCAGATTCTTCAATACACCCCTGGTATGTTACTGGGAAGCCTCTTGATATTGGTTGATCTAGGCATCACCATCCCTCAGTACTACGCATATTCTCAAGCAGAGCTGATCCTATATGACCAGCTTGAGACTGACACCTACCTGGGAGCTTTCTCTGCTATCCGTCAAAGTCGGAAGCTCATGAAGGGCTATAAAAGAAAGCTGTTTATGCTAGACCTGAGCTTCATCGGCTGGAATTTATTGACCAAAATGACTTACGGTGTACTGAATATTATGGTTCTTCCTTATACAGCGACTGCTTACATTCTTTTCTACGAAGAGTTGAAAAAAGAAAAAGCTATTCTAAACGAAAACAACCCGCAAGCACGGACCCCCTTGTCCTAAGCTTGTGAGTTGTTTTTTTATTTACTATTATATTTCTGTCTTGTCAAGGGCAGAGCAGATTTTATCAAATGCTGTCTCTAGTGAATCCTCATCGGTGAAAAAGGATTCCTCTTCCCAGCCTAAGAAGTCTAGCTCTTTCCACCAGCGCTTCATGTCGGCTGGGGTAAATTCTTCTTGTTTAGCTCTAGTCTGATGGCGGCGGACTGTTTCTTCAAAGGATAGGTCATAGTAGTAGGCAAAGACCTGCGGAGCGAAGAGTTTTTTCAACCGCTCTAGCATCTGTCCGTAAAAGTCCGTCTCATAAAACCCTTCTACCAGAACCAGCAAATCATGTTCGTAGCCGAAGCTGGCCAACGTTTCCGTCAGGTCAATAGACAAATTTCCCGGCTCAACTTTTTCCTTGAGCATATCCCGTCTAACCGTATCCTGCGCTATCAGGAGAGTCCCTCGGCCATAGTGAGTCTGCAGTTTCCTGGCTAGGCTAGACTTGCCAGAGCCGGAATTGCCACGAATGATGACTAACTTGGCCATCTTATTCGCCCAGAATCAAGCGGGTATGCTCGCGTTTAATGCAGCGGTCCATGACAATGTCGTCCCGACCGGCTGTCCGCAAAATCTGCTCAGCTTCCTCACTCTCCAAGCCCAACTGAGCCCAGAAAATCTTGGCATCCGACTGCAGAAAATCAAGTGCCACATCCGGCAAAAACTCACTGCGGCGGTATACATCGACAATATCCACCGGAAAAGGAATGTCTTTGAGACTGGCATAAACAGTTTCACCAAAAATTTGACTGCCCGCTGCCCGCGGGTTGACCGGAATAATGCGATAGCCTCGCTCCTGCATTTCCTTGGACACACGGTTGCTGGTCGTTTCTTCGCGGTCAGACAGGCCGACAACAGCAATCACCTTGCTGTTTTCCAGATAATGCTTGACGATGGCATCACTGGGATTTTGAAAATGATAAGTCATAGGCTTCCTCCTCATTCATAATAAAGCTGGATAGTTTTGCAAGTATTGTGTCCTAACTGAATCCGGGCAAAACACCGTGTGAAAAAGACAAGCTTCCTTGCATTCATCGAATGCTATGTCAGCTTTCTATTTTCACTTTGTGTTTTACGCCCTTGATATCTTACTTCGCCTCGTACCAAGTTTGGCCGGCATTTTCATCAGCTACTAATGGAACGGCCAGCTCAATCGCAGCTTCCATGGTTTCTTTGACTAGCTGGCGGACGGCTGTTAGCTCGTCATTGGGCACTTCCAGCACGATTTCATCGTGCACCTGCAAGAGCATGCGAGACTTGAAATTCTTCTCTGTCAGAGCTCGGTCCAGATTAATCATAGAGACTTTGAGAATGTCTGCGGCGGAGCCTTGGATCGGGCTGTTAATAGCAGTGCGCTCCGCAAAATTTCGGATGTTAAAGTTGCGGGAATTGATGTCTGGCAAGGAGCGACGGCGATGGTAAATGGTCTCTACATAGCCCTTATCACGCGCTTCGCGGACAATCGTTTCCATATAATTCTTGATGCCTGGGAAGCGCTCAAAATAGGTCTGGATATAGTCCTTGGCAGCCTTGCGGGAAATTCCCAAATTATTGGCCAGTCCGAAGTCAGAAATGCCATAGACTACTCCGAAGTTGACAGCCTTGGCATTACGGCGATCATTAGGTGTCACATCCTCTGCCTTTTCAATACCAAAGACCCGCATGGCTGTAGCCGTGTGAATATCTTCTCCATGCTGAAAGGCAGCAATCAAATGCTCGTCCTGAGAAATGTGGGCCAGCACCCGCAGCTCAATCTGGGAATAATCCGAGCTGAGAAGTACGCTATCTGCCCACTCTGGCACAAAGGCCTTGCGAATGAGGCGGCCCTGCTCCAAACGAACGGGGATATTCTGCAAGTTAGGGTCAACAGAGGACAGGCGGCCCGTCTGAGTCAAATCCTGAACATAGCGAGTGTGAATCTTACCGTCAGCCGCTATGGCCTCTTGCAATCCGATAATGTAAGTCGACTGAAGCTTGCTGATTTGACGGTATTCCAGAATCTTAGACACAATCGGTGCAATGGGAGCTAGGCGCTCCAGTACATCCACCGCTGTTGAGTAGCCTGTCTTGGTCTTTTTGGTGTACTCCAGCGGCAGCCCCATATCCTCAAAGAGAATGGTTCCCAGCTGTTTCGGCGAGTTAATATTGAACTCCTGACCAGCCAGATCATAAATCTCTTGGGTCAGACTTTCCAGCGTCTTTTCATTTTCCGCCTGCATGCCTTGTAGGGTTTCCCGCTCAACCTTAATCCCCGCAATCTCCATCTTGGCTAAGACAAAGGCCAATGGCTGCTCCATTTCAAGCAACAAATCCAGCTGGTTGTGAGAACGGAGCTGCTCTTGCATCGGTTCTTCTGTTTCCAGCATTACTTGGACCTTACGAGCTAGATGCTCAAAGAGCTGCTCTTGCTCCGGCAAAGCGCGCTTGGCTCCCTTGCCATAAACCTCGTCATCCGTCGGCAGAATTGTTTGGCCGTAGAGGCGAGCAATAGTCGCCAGCTCATTGTCCTCGACCGTCGAAAGCAGATACTTGGCTAGACGCGCATCAAAGGAGGCTGCTGGTAGTTCGATGCCATAATGACTGAGCAGTACCTTGGTCCGCTTGAGGTCGTAGGTTTTTAGAGCTGTTTTTGTCAGAAATTCCTGAAAGAGAGGCTGTTGCAGTAAATCGCTGGTGCCGACATAAATCTGACGGCTATCGCCCCAGGCAAGACCGACTATGTCTTCCTTGTGGTAGTTGTCACCCAAGATTTCAAAATAGAAGAATTGCTCTGGTGCCAGCATATCCTCTGTGACCTCAGTCACTTTGGTAAATTCAATTGGTTTGGCTTTTACCGGCTCTTGACCAGTTCCTAGCTGAGCCTTGAGTTGCTTGAAGCCCATCTCGTCATAGAACTTGCTCAGGGCCTCTATTTGCGGACCCTTATAAACCAAATCATCCAGCCCGATTTCAATCGGAGCCTGAGTATTGATAGTAGCTAGGGTTTTTGATAAGAAAGCCTTGTCCTTGTCATTGATCAGATTTTCCTTCATCTTGGAAGCCTTGAGCTGGTCAATATTTTCATAGAGATTTTCCAAAGAGCCGTACTCCAAGAGGAGCTTGAGACCAGTCTTCTCACCGATCTTGGTCACTCCGGGGATATTATCCGACTGATCGCCCATCAGCGCCTTGAGGTCAATGAACTGCTCTGGTGTGATGCCCATCTTTTCCATGAGGTAGGCTGGGGTAAATTCCTCAAACTCGGCCACGCCTTTCTTGGAAATCTCCACCACGGTATTATCATCCGTCAGCTGAATCAAGTCTTTATCGCCGCTGACAATGGTCACATCGTAAGGCACAGCTGTCTTTTCAGCCATCTTGTCCAAGGTCCCGATAATGTCATCCGCCTCATACTGAGCCAAGTCATAGAAGTGAATGCCTAGGTGCTTCAGCATTTCACGGATAAAAGGCAGCTGCTCACGAAATTCATCTGGTGTCTTGGCCCGACCAGCCTTATAGTCGGCGTACATCTCGGTCCGGAAGGTCGTCTTGCCAGCATCAAAAGCTACCAGGACATGAGTCGGCTGCACGCGCTCCAAGAGATGATTGAGCATGAGGTGGAAGCCATAAATAGCATTAGTATGCAGGCCCGATGGACTCTTGAAACGGTCGATTTGATTATAAAGCGCAAAAAAAGCGCGAAAAGCAACGGACGAACCATCGATTAATAATAATTTGTTCTTTTTTTCCATAGGTTTATTATAACACGAAAGGCCGACAAAGACAGGAACAGCGATGTGGAAAATAGGTAGAAAATGAATTGAGATTTAAATTTTGCTATAATCATTTTATGAACAATACCTACTATTTTATCCGTCATGCGCATTCTAACTATACACCTGATGAAATCAACCGACCATTATCAGACAAAGGGCAAGAATCCTTGGCGCAGCTTGACTTTTTAGCAGACAAACCCATTACCGCCATTTATTCCAGTCCTTACCGAAGAGCCATCCAGACGGTTGAACCTTTGGCTCAGAGCCTAAAACTCGCTATTCAAACCGACAAACGGCTAATAGAGCGAAAGCTAAGTAGTCAAGCGATTGCCGACCAAGACTTTGAAGAAGCCCTCATGCAACTTTGGTCACGGCCTACATTTTCACTTGCTGGTGGTGAGTCTAATCAACAAGCTCAACAGCGAGCCTTGACTTTCCTTCATGAACTGGAAAGCAAACATCAAAATGAGGAAATTATCCTCAGCTCCCACGGCAACCTGATTTGCATTTTACTAAGCGCATTTGACCTAAGTATTGATTATAACTTCTGGCATAATCTTTCCATGCCAGATGTGCTAGTTTTAGATAAAGACGAAAGAATCACTCACCTCCCATAAAAGATGGTATCGCCTAACAAGACTCGGCTAAATCTTATCGCTCATATATGGTATAATAATAAAAACTAGGAGGTAAAAGATGTTTCCAATAACCATTCCAACTCTTGTGACTGAGGAAGTGTATCAACGATTTGCTTGGTCTATTTTCTTACGCGGGAAAAGATTCTTGCTAAATATGTTCATTTTGATAGGAATCTTGGTTCTCTATCTAACCTTCCTACCTGAAAATCTGAGGCGTTTTTCTTTCTTTACCGTGCTATTTACATCTTTGATTATATTCCCAGTAATGTACTTTGGTACGGACTTTCAGATAAAGAAAGCCTATCAAAAAACTCCTTTCTGGAAGGATATGGAGCAAACTCTTATATTTGAGAAAGATAAATTTTCTGTAAAAAGCAAACGAGGAGAGTTTCTTTATAGCTATGATGACATCGTCAAAGTTTTTCATACTAAGGAAGATTTTTATATCATGTTGGGGCCAAATATCGGTTTCCCTATTGAAAAAAAGAACTGTTCTCCCGAGGCTCTTGAGTTCTTGCTGGAAATACAGATTGAGAATATGTAAAAGAAAAAGCAGGCTAGACTGACAGTAAATCAGTTCTAGTCTGCTTTTTATCTTGTAAATAATTGCTTGATGTCCACCAACTTCTCTATCTTCTGATTGATTTCTGGTCGGTAGTCACAGAAGTTAATGCTCTGGATGCCACTGTTGACGGCGACATCCACATCCAGGGTCCGGTCACCGATATAGTAGGTTTCCTGCTTGTCCAGGCCATATTTCTCAAGCAGATAATCGATACCTTCTGGGTGGGGCTTGCGCTCAAAGCCGTTGGCTGTTGTGATGATTTCTGTAAAATAATCATGAATGCCCAAGTCTTGCAAGATTTGATGGGCATTGATTCCTTTATGGGTATAGACGCACTGGGCAATGCCCTGCTCTTCAGCCCAGGCTAGTATCTCCGCAGCTCCTTCCATCAGATGGACCTGAGCATTTTTCTCCTTTAGGCTTGCTCCACGGAAGACATTCATCTCGGCAGCGTCCAGACCTTTCTCAGACGCTACTTTTTCCAAGAGCTTCTGCACAGAGTGCTTTAGGATATAGCTGTGAATACTAGCCCTGTCGAAGTCCAGATCATAGTGAGCATAGGTTTCCTCAATCCCCGCCAAAATAGCATCGTAGGAGTCCAGCAAGGTGCCGTCCAAATCCCAAATAAACGCTTTTGTCATGTGATTTCCCTCATTTTCCTGTCAAATAAAACCTTTAAAAACAGCCAGCGGAAGCCATTGTCCAAGAGCATCCCAGTCCAGACTCCTGGCAGACCCAAGCCAAAGGTCACTCCCAGCAAGTAACCGGCAACGATGCGAATCAGCCACATACCAATAGTCGTGGCATAAAAGGGAAGTCTGGCATTCCCCAGCCCCTGCCAGATAGCTGTGTAAATCACGGTGCCCACCGCCATGGGAGTTCCCAGCAAGGAGAAAAGCATGACTGAAAGACTGGCTGTGATAGCGCCGCTATTATCCGTATAGAGCAAGGTCAGTGGCCGACCAAAAACGAAAATTCCTAGAGCCACGGGTAGCATGCAAGCAAAAGAGAGCCAGAAGGTCCGCTGACGAATCAGACCGACCTCTTGCATATCTCCCTCACCTACCGCATGGCCTACCAGCATGACTGTTGCTGTTGCGACCCCGAAGATTGGCATATAATTAAACTGCGTCAGAACTTCACCGATAGCATTCCCCGCTACTGCGTCCGTCCCAAAGACGACCACAATGGCGATAATAACTACATCACCAGCCCGCATCATGAGCCGCTCTCCAGCAGCCGGCAGAGACAGGCGCAAGAGCTCTCCGTCTAAGCCCCAGCTCCAGCGGATTGTGGACAAATCCAGCTCCCGCCAGAGAATCAGCACACCGACCAAACGAGCCAGCACCGTGCCCAGCGCTACACCGACAATACCAAGCCGAAAGACGTAAATCCCCAGACCGGAAAAGAGGGCATTGAGGACATTGGTCATAATACTCACATACATGGGGAATCTAGGATTGCGTGTGACCCGCACTAAAGCTCCAAAAGAAGTCATCAAGCCTAGCAGAACAATAGTCCCACCAACCAGAGCCAGATAAAGACCACCTGCTTCAGCTACCGCTTTTTCCGTCCCCAGAAGGTCCAGCATCTGCCTGCCAAAGAGTAGAGAAATCAGCCCCAACAGAAGACTCAGAAGTAATGTCAGTTTGATAGCCTCAGCTGTATGATAGGCCAACCGCTCCTTGTCTCCCTGCGCCAGAGTTTTGGAGATGAGACTGGAAATAGCAGCCCCCAGCGCGATAAAGATTGCCTGATAAATCGTAATGATGTTGCCGGCCACCGAGACACCCGAAATCGCAATCAGCCCAAGACTGGCCACCAAATAGCTGTCGACCATCCCCATGAGCATCTGCAAAAAATTCTCCGCCATAGCCGGCAAGGCGATATTCATGATTTTTTTATAAGTCGTCATTGTCTAAAAATCTCCTGCATTTATATATCCTTTCTTACTCGAGCCACTCTCCACCATAGAGAATAGAAAGCGGTGGGACTATTGTCCTACCGCATATGAATCTCCTATCACAAAAGCTCGTTTTAAGCACAAACTCCCAACTATACCTCTTTGCATTCCCAAGCTTAATGAATATCTTCACTCCTCCACAAACAGTCCCAAGATATGGACATTGTCTGCGACGGAAACAAAGGCAGCTGGATCTGTATGCTTCATGATTTGCTTGAATTCATTAAACTCAGCTCGGGTGATAACCGTCACCAGAACAGCTTTTTTCTCATGATTATAAGTTCCCTCAGCGCCATGAATCACTGTCGCCCCGCGATGCAGCTTATTGTGAATCTTATCAATCACCCTATCTGGATGACTAGTGATAATCATAGCCTGCATGCGCTTCTGCTTGGTAAAGACGGCATCCGTCACCCTGCTAGACACAAAAATAGTAATCATGGAGTAGAGTGCATACTCCCAGCCAAAGGTCAGACCCGCAATCAGCATAATAATCCCATTGACAATCAAGGAAATATTCCCGACATTCCGGCCCGTTTTTTTCCGAACAGTTAGACTTACAATATCAGTCCCACCGCTGGAGATGCTGGACTTAAGGGCAAAGCCAATCCCCGTGCCCATGACCACACCACCAAAAAGAGCGTTGATAATAGGATTGTCAGTCAAGGTTACTTCCGGCACAAACTGGATAAAGAGCGAGCTCATGGTAACCGTGATAAAGGTGAAAATGGTAAACTTATGCCCAATCTGGTACCAGGCTAGGATCATCAGCGGAATATTGATGGCGTAAAAAGTCACAGAAACCGGAATGGTAAAACCTAAGAAACGAGTACTGAGGGCTGTAATAACCTGCGCCAGACCAGTCGCCCCGCTGGAATAAACATGCCCCGGCTGAAAGAAGAAATTGACTGCGACAGCTGATAAAAAGCCATAGACAAGCGAGGCAGAAATCTTCTCATCGTACTTCTCACGCGAGATACTCTTTAAAGACCGCAAAATCTTAAAATTATAAGCAAACCTGCGGACATAATAGCGAAAGAGCTTGTAAAAATTAGTCTTCTTCATGTGCTTCCACTTGTAAACTTAATTCCTCTAGTTGAGCGACCGACACTGGGCTAGGTGCCTGTGTCATTGGATCAGAAGCCTTGTTATTCTTTGGAAAGGCAATGACTTCGCGGATATTTTCTTCACCAGCCAAGAGCATCACAAAGCGGTCCAAGCCTAAAGCCAAGCCACCATGCGGTGGAAAACCATAGTCCATAGCCTCCAGAAGGAAGCCAAACTGCTCGGCAGCTTCTTGAGCTGAGAAGCCAAGCGCCTTGAACATCCGCTCCTGCAAGTCTTTCTGGTTGATCCGAAGACTTCCACCGCCTAACTCATAACCATTGAGGACGATATCATAGGCCACAGCCCGTACCTTGCTCAGGTCGCCTTCCAGCTCTTGCTCAGAATCTTTCTGAGGCAGAGTGAAAGGGTGGTGGGCACTCATGTAGCGGCCCTCTTCTTCTGACCATTCAAACATGGGCCAATCAACCACCCAAAGGTAGTTAAATGTATCAGGAGCAATCAAGTCCAGTTCTTTACCCAAACGAACACGAAGAGCTCCCAAAGCAGCGTTTGCCACTTCCAAAGTATCAGCCACAAAGAGAATTAGGTCATTATTTTCAAGCTGTAAAGCTTCTGTCAACTGACTTGTCAAGTCTGTCAAGAACTTAGCAACTGGACCAGCCAGCTCACCATCAGCCACTTTCACCCAAGCAAGACCTTTAGCACCATGCTGTTTCGCTTGTTCTGTCAGCTTATCAATATCCTTACGAGAGTATTTATCTGCAGCATTTTTTACCACGATAGCCTTGACAGCTGGAGCTTCTGAAAAGACCTTAAAGTCAACTTCCTTGACAAGATCTGTCAAGTCCTGCAACAACATTTCAAAACGAGTATCAGGCTTATCAACCCCATAAAGAGCCATGGCATCATCATACTTCATACGAGGGAAAGGCAGAGAAACATCAATACCCTTGGTCTCTTTCATAACACGAGCAATCAAGCCTTCTGTAATGTCCTGAATCTCCTGATCAGACAAGAAAGAAGTCTCCAAGTCCACCTGAGTAAACTCTGGCTGACGGTCACCGCGCAAGTCCTCGTCCCGAAAGCATTTAACAATCTGGTAATAACGATCGAAACCAGCATTCATCAAAAGCTGCTTAGTAATCTGTGGACTCTGTGGCAGAGCGTAAAAATGCCCCTGATGAACCCGACTAGGCACCAAGTAATCACGCGCTCCTTCTGGCGTTGACTTAGATAGGAAAGGTGTTTCCACATCAAGGAACTCCAGCTCATCAAGATAATTGCGAATAGAGTGAGTCACCTTGGCACGGAGCTTGAAGTTCTCCAGCATCTCTGGCCGGCGCAAGTCTAGATAACGGTAGCGCAAACGCGTATCGTCATTCACTTCAATGCCGTCTTTGATTTCAAAAGGCGTCGTCTTAGCTGTATTTAAGACAGTCAGACTCTTCACATGCAGCTCCACGCTTCCTGTCGCCAGCTTGTCATTGACCTGCTCACGCGCAGCCACCTTGCCTGTCACTTCCAGCACAAACTCACTACGCAGGCTTTCCGCTGTTGACATGACCTCTGCAGCCACTGTCTCAGGATTGATGACCAGCTGCATAATGCCTTCTCGGTCGCGCAAATCAATGAAAATCAGACCGCCCAAATCCCGACGGCGGGCTACCCAACCCTTCAAAGTGACTTCCTGACCAACATGCTCCTTGCGAACACGCCCAGCATACATAGAACGTTTCATCTTTACTCTCCAAATTTTTAATTCTGTTACTATTTTACCACAAAGCGCCTAAGAAAGCCCTTCTGTCCGTTCTTTTTCTAAAAAATATTAAAGCTCCGCATGACTAACGCTGATAGTTATGACAAAAGGCCTGAGGCGAATGACCCCAGACCTACTGCCTACTCTATAGATTAGTCCTCTTTCTTGCTATCCTCATAGAGACTAGGTGCAAATGCTTTTGTCACCATGGCCGTCACGAAGCGAAAACCTCCCGCTGCTAGACCAAAAATCGGCGCCAAAGCACGGAAGAAAAAATCCCCCCGCATAAATAAACAAAGCAGACCAGTAATCACAAAGATAGCCAAGCCCTGCACCACAACCACTAATAATATTTTCTTCATCATTCCCTCGACTTTCTATAGACTATTATAGCATAAGAAAGGAATGTTAGGGAAGAAACTGGAAACTTTTAGAGAATAGCAAGGTAGAAAGAGGAGGTGCAAAAGAAAACCACCTGAATTAGGATTCAGGTGGAGATATTTATCTTTATGGAAGGTTCTCATAAAAAGAAATATCATATTGTTTTTGCTGAACTCGCATCTTCTCTTTCTTTTCAGGATCTGACTCTGGCTCCTTTGGAGCTACACTATACATATCATTTGATTGAATTGATTTAGCCATTTTTTCATCTACATCTTGAAAGGCTTGCGCGACATTATCAAGAAACAAATCTAGAGAATCAACTGTTTCTACCAAATTTTCCATGCATGTTTTCGCACTATTTGCACAAGATTCAAGACTATTTGTAACTGGTGCCTCAATAATACTACTCATCCCTTTTGAAATTTCTTCAGTTGAAGCATTAATGCTAGCCTTAATACTTTGAATTCGCCAAGGCTGTATTCGCTTAATTGGCATCATTTTCCTCCTCTGTTACTTTTAAAATACTAATAAATTCTTCATAAGAATTGACCACATGATCTTGACCGTCTTTTGTGACACTACCATAAACAGTTAAGTTATCAAATAACTGCTTATCTTTTGGTATTAAAAGACTGTAAATGTCTGACATCAGTTTAGGATCTGTCTTATCCGTCAAAAGATATAATTGACCTCCTTGCTTCGTCATCAAGTCATAAGCTTTAGGGTATTCCTCCTTTAGACGCCAATCAGAAGATTGTTTAATAACTGAATTGGGGAAAGAGATAGATGAGAATATATTATCAATAGGCTCTTTATAGTATTTTTTTAAACTTGTAGAATTACTAATAATATCAGTTCGCTTATCTTTTGGAATTTCGACATCTTTTGGAACATCCTCTATTTTTCCTGTCGCCATATTAAACAAAACTATACGGCCACTTCCGCCTCCAACCTTTTCTAACTCCACTGTTCGATATTCTTGATTATCATAACTAAAGAAAGCCGAATAAGTCGCAAAAGGTACATAACTATCATCATATTCTCGAATCGCTTCAAGTAAATCATATTCCTTACGATATAACTTATTAGTACTAATATCGTAGACCTGTATTTTCCAAAACTCCCCCCAACTTAAATCTTTTAGATTAAAATCAGGATCATGAAACCGGCGAACAAATTGATAGCTGTCCGTTGAAAGATAGTGCTTTCCATAAACCGCTGCGCCAAATCCTACTGACTGTCCTTCGCCACTGTTATTATCTGGGATTTTTGAGTCAATAATTTGGGAATTTGCTTTTTTCCATGAAATAACTAAGCCTTGTTTGTTTGCAATAAATTCATAAGCTCGTGGTTCAATTGCATAGTTTCTTTCTTTATAACGATTATATGTAAAATATCGATACGCATCGTAAGTACCGACTAAAGACAAGACAATGACGAGCACTGCTATAAATTTCCATTTTTTCTTCATAGAGTGTTCTCCTTATTTATAATACGTATTCATATATGCTCCATATTCTTCCGTACCATTTGTTCCCACATTAGGAGCATTTATCGGCAGTCTATCTAATACCATTTCAAATTCATTGATTTGCTGATTATTCATATCTGTCAAGGATAAGGAAGAGCCAGACTCTCCCAGAAGGTAAGATTGGACTTCTGGGGATATCTTGGTTCCATTCCCATTTTTGTTTATTTTATCTATTGTATTTTTTATAATTTGTTGTGCGCTAAGATCAGAATCTTCTGTTAATGTATAGTTCTCTGCTGTTCTAGCATAGTTAACGTAAGGAACAATCCCTCGATTATTCATCTCTGCTAAGCGCAAAGTAGCTTTATAGTCATGACGTGTCAACGAGGAAATATTCACAACCTCTCCCTTACCAAGATCTTGTCCTAAATACGCCCCACCTTTATCTAAGAATCTATTGATAAACTTAAGACGAACTTCATCTGCTTTTTTCTGAGCTTCATTTAGTGTATTGACATAACCCACATAATTTTCTAAAGCTTCAATTGGGGCAGTGAGACCAAATACATAAGAGCCTGTTTTACTAAAACCGCCTTGAATTGTCTTATTTCCAATTGTTACATTCTTATCTACAAAAGAGCTCAGTTGCTTAGTAAATTTTGTGGTATCACTACTAGCTAATCCATCAATTGCCATCACAAGAGGAAGGATTTCTGGTGCAAAAACAGTAACTGCTCCATAACCGGCAGTCTTCGCTAGACTAGCAGCTAAATCTTTCCGTGCCTGTTTTCTGGCTTCAGCTAACTCACCTAAACGAGCATGATTTTCCCAACTATCTACCCCTTCATAAGTAGAGAAAATCTGAGTTTTATACTGTTTCTCTTCTGTAGTCGTATAATCGCCTACTGGATAAATCATACCATAAGCATTGGACTCTGTTGTCATATTTCGAGTGATAATCTTAGCATTCAAACCAACGGTAGAACTACTAGCATTCAAATCATCAATAGTTAACTTTGTAGTTGTATCCGTAGTATACAGTCGAGAATTATTATTCAGACTTCCACTTGTTGTTCGGACTGTACCAATGCCCAGCATATACAAAGTCTCCATTAAACCAACAAATTTATCAGACAAATCTAAATAACCAGAATACTCAGACATTTGTTTACTATTTAAATCCCCGTTTGTCTGACGCTCTAGTTCCATTGCTTCCATAGTTGTATCCCCAAGCTTAATTCCCGCTTGTTGAAAACTTTTTAAGAATGGTTCGTTCTCAGAAAACTCACGTTTCCCCATTGCCTTAAGGAGTCTATTTAGCGTATCCTTATCTCCCGATTTTATCCAGGCCATCATTTCTCTAGCACTTATTACATAAAGTCCTTCACTAAGATTTTCTGGTTTCTCATTTAAAATCTCTTCTGGTCTCTTTGCAAGAAGAGCACCTAAAGCACGCCCATCTGCTTCAGTCTGTATCCCATCAAAATATTCAAGTTTACTTTTTCTAAAACTACCATTTTGAATACCTTCAAAGATATTAGCAGCTGGAATACTACTAATAGCACGAGCATTAACTATTTTTGTTTGTAGATCCTGTAATTCCGACTCAACTTCTGTCGCTTTTTTTGACAAATCATCATGTGCTCCCTGTAAAGCATTATGAGTGTTTCTACGATTATTCGCAGCATCCGTCAACTTGCTCATTGCTGATGTTTTGATAGGAGTCAAGTCCTCGGACTCAATACCCAACTTGCCACTTGCATCATCCAGAATTGTTTGTAAAGCTTTAGCTTTCTCTTCAACCTTTTGATATTGTTCAGACTCCGCTCCATTCAACTTGTTATAAACAGTATCATTCCCTGACTGCTGGGTTCATGCTTTCTTTTCAAAACCAGCTCCTGTAACCTCCCCTTCAAACTTAGATAAAGCTGTCGAAAAATGTGTAATTGTTGTCGGAAACTCTTTGAATACCTGCGTTTGAAGTTGGTTAAGACGTTCAAAGAAAGCATTGATTGCTTCACCTTCGTCTCCTTCTCCTTCTGTTTTACCTGTTTTCACATTAAATGTTCGCTCAGTCTCCTTAGAGGCAGAATCTACCCCTTTAGCAAATTCTTGCACAGATTTACTATAGCGAGCTATTGCCGGTAAATCGTGAACCTTTATAATATCGTCACTCATACTTAGTCCTCCTTCGTAATGTCTTTAAGAACTTCAAGAAGCTTAATAGAGGTTCCTATTGATAACTTTTCAAGCTCTAAAGCTGCAATTTTTGTGGCTAATTTTTCAATCATCTCTTCTTTTTTTCCAGAGAATGACTGCCCAACTTCTCTGACAATCCCTTCCTCAGCTCTTGTTTCTTGTAGATAAGGAGTACCAGCCAGATAGTAAGTTGCTTTTATATGTTCATGATTCTCCAGTACATATTTTACATCTGTAGAAAAAGATGTCAATGCACTCTTGCTCGCTTCTAATTCTTCTATTTTCCCACTTAGAGCGGATAATGCATCATTTTTTGCATTAATCTCTGCTTGTATAGCTGCTTTCCCCATTTTTTATTTTTCCTCCTATGCCATTAATACTTTTATTTTATTTGCTAAACCGTCTGCTATATAATAGTGTTCCTGTTCTCCTAATTGAGCCTCACGAACCACTCTATTTACAACACTTAAAACTGATTGATCACTCAATCGCATTGATATAATAGCTTGCTTATAAGCACGAGCAAGCTTAGACGCTGCATCAATATGTTTGGTAAGTTGAGGTGAACTCATCACAACGGAAGCATAACCAGTTCGAAGCCCTTTTTCTAAAATATATGCTAGACTTTCAAGCGCATCCATTCCTAATTCTTCGACTAACTCTGTTAAATTATATACAACTAGCGTTACTACATGTCCTCGTTCTTGCTTTTCTAATCGTTCTTGAACTCTCTGCTCTATTACCACAAGAGATTTTACAGATTCTTCTGAAGTCGAAATAATTTGAACTCCCTCCATCTCAGGCAGATTATGATACTTCGGCGCTAGCACAATCACCTTCTGCTTGCCTCGTGCAATCTGCTCAGTCAAAGCACTCATCTGCTCTTCCTTATCCGTTAAGTAGAGAAGATTACCCTTAGAGAGGTTCCAAGTAATTAATGCACCCTAGAGGAGTCGAACCTCTAACCGCCTGATTCGTAGTCAGGTACTCTATCCAGTTGAGCTAAGGGTGCTCATCTTCTTCTACTGCCTCTTACAAGTCTATGCCGAGGACCGGAATCGAACCGGTACGATCGTTACCAATCGCAGGATTTTAAGTCCTGTGCGTCTGCCAGTTCCGCCACCCCGGCCGCCTCAAGCGAACGACGGGATTCGAACCCGCGACCCCCACCTTGGCAAGGTGATGTTCTACCACTGAACTACGTTCGCATCCTATTCAAAAATGCCGGCTACATGACTTGAACACGCGACCCTCTGATTACAAATCAGATGCTCTACCAACTGAGCTAAGCCGGCTCATTATTATCTTATATGCGGGTTAAGGGACTTGAACCCCCACGCCCTAAAGCGCCAGATCCTAAATCTGGTGCGTCTGCCAATTCCGCCAAACCCGCTCTTATGACCCGTACTGGGCTCGAACCAGTGACCCTTTGATTAAAAGTCAAATGCTCTACCAACTGAGCTAACGAGTCTCTTACTTTTATTGAAATCTTCTCGACTTCAACGGTCCCGACGGGAATCGAACCCGCGATCTTCGCCGTGACAGGGCGACGTGATAACCGCTACACTACGGGACCTATTCTTTTCAGAATATGGGAGTTAACGGGATCGAACCGCTGACCCTCTGCTTGTAAGGCAGATGCTCTCCCAGCTGAGCTAAACTCCCAAAGGGTGGAGTCTAGCTCAGCCAACGGTGAGAAACTTCGTTTCTCTCATCCGCCGATTGTAATTTCGATTTCCTCTCAATTACAACTAAGCTAAACTCCCTTCGCTAAGCGACTTCCATATCTCACAGGGGGCAACCCCCAACTACTTCCGGCGTTCTAGGGCTTAACTGCTGTGTTCGGCATGGGTACAGGTGTATCTCCTAGGCTATCGTCACTTAACTATTGAATTAACTACTTTACCTCTCAGNTTAATTATACAATTAGATTCTTAAGCCTTAAATAAAAACTCAATCAGAGAATAAAAAGGAACAAACCAAGCAGCTCCTTATTAGCATTCTAGATCCTATAAGCCATTTAATGATGAAAGTCTCCCTTATCAATTACACTAGTTAAGTGTAAATTTACAAGCAAAATCACAATTCAACCTTCCGCCTTAGCTTGCAAGTAAATACTACGGAAAAGACAAAAAAACGAAGCTAAAATGCTTCGCTAAACTTAAGCAATACCGGCGGCCGGGGTCGAACCGGCACGTCCGTGAGGACACTGGATTTTGAGTCCAGCGCGTCTGCCAATTCCGCCACGCCGGCTCAAGTTTTTAACTGGGGTAGCTGGATTCGAACCAACGCATGAGGGAGTCAAAGTCCCTTGCCTTACCGCTTGGCTATACCCCAATAATATTAAATAGGCGAGTGATGGGGATCGAACCCACGCATGCCAGAGCCACAATCTGGTGTGTTAAC
>NZ_CDMW01000001.1:0-20000 GCF_001078705.1 Streptococcus sanguinis | reverse complement strand
CAGCTCAACGTTACAGGTATAAGCATTTGACTCATACCACGCCTCACTGCTTAGACGTACATCCAATCGTACGCACGAGTTAGCCTACTGCGTCCCTCCATCACTTCATACTCTAGTACAGGAATCTCAACCTGTTGGCCATCGGATACACCTTTCGGTCTCTCCTTAGGTCCCGACTAACCCAGGGCGGACGAGCCTTCCCCTGGAAACCTTAGTCTTACGGTGGACAGGATTCTCACCTGTCTTGCGCTACTCATACCGGCATTCTCACTTCTATGCGTTCCAGCGCTCCTCACGGTACACCTTCGCCACACATAGAACGCTCTCCTACCATACCTATAAAAGGTATCCACAGCTTCGGTAAATTGTTTTAGCCCCGGTACATTTTCGGCGCAGGGTCACTCGACTAGTGAGCTATTACGCACTCTTTGAATGAATAGCTGCTTCTAAGCTAACATCCTAGTTGTCTGTGCAACCCCACATCCTTTTCCACTTAACAATTATTTTGGGACCTTAGCTGGTGGTCTGGGCTGTTTCCCTTTCGACTACGGATCTTAGCACTCGCAGTCTGACTGCCGACCATAATTCATTGGCATTCGGAGTTTATCTGAGATTGGTAATCCGGGATGGACCCCTCACCCAAACAGTGCTCTACCTCCAAGAATCTTTATGTCGACGCTAGCCCTAAAGCTATTTCGGAGAGAACCAGCTATCTCCAAGTTCGTTTGGAATTTCTCCGCTACCCACAAGTCATCCAAGCACTTTTCAACGTGCCCTGGTTCGGTCCTCCAGTGCGTTTTACCGCACCTTCAACCTGCTCATGGGTAGGTCACATGGTTTCGGGTCTACATCATGATACTAAAGCGCCCTATTCAGACTCGGTTTCCCTACGGCTCCGTCTCTTCAACTTAACCTCGCATCATAACGTAACTCGCCGGTTCATTCTACAAAAGGCACGCTCTCACCCATCAACGGGCTCGAACTTGTTGTAGGCACACGGTTTCAGGTTCTATTTCACTCCCCTCCCGGGGTGCTTTTCACCTTTCCCTCACGGTACTGGTTCACTATCGGTCACTAGGGAGTATTTAGGGTTGGGAGATGGTCCTCCCAGATTCCGACGGGATTTCACGTGTCCCGCCGTACTCAGGATACTGCTAGGTACAGAATCTATTTAAAATACGAGGCTCTTACTCTCTTTGGCTGACTTTCCCAAGTCATTCTTCTATAAATTCTGAGTCCACAGCGCAGTCCTACAACCCCGAAGAGTAAACTCTTCGGTTTGCCCTCCTGCCTCTTCGCTCGCCGCTACTAAGGCAATCGCTTTTGCTTTCTCTTCCTGCAGCTACTTAGATGTTTCAGTTCACTGCGTCTTCCTCCTCATTCCCTTAACAGAAATGGGTAACAGGCATCAACCTGTTGGGTTCCCCCATTCGGACATCCCCGGATCCAAGCTTACTTACAGCTCCCCGAGGCATTTCGTCGTTTGTCACGTCCTTCTTCGGCTCCTAGTGCCAAGGCATCCACCGTGCGCCCTTACTAACTTAACCTTATTTTTGACCTTTCAGTCTTAAACTCATTAATATTCACAGCGTTTTCGGTTTATTTTCTTGTTACTATTTGATATTAGTATTCAATTTTCAATGGACAAGTAGGATAGCTATCAACCAAAGTTGAATCCCAGACTAACTTCTTAGGAAAAAAGACTAACTTCCTTGTGTTCATCGAACACAATGTCAGTTCTCTATTTTTCTACAGAAGTTCCCGCAAGCGGAACGTCTTCCATATCCTAATGGAGCCTAGCGGGATCGAACCGCTGACCTCCTGCGTGCAAAGCAGGCGCTCTCCCAGCTGAGCTAAGGCCCCACATAGCCCTCTCAAAACTAAACAAGACTCAAGTGCATTCCGTGTGTCCTTACGGACTCCTTAGAAAGGAGGTGATCCAGCCGCACCTTCCGATACGGCTACCTTGTTACGACTTCACCCCAATCATCTATCCCACCTTAGGCGGCTGGCTCCTTACGGTTACCTCACCGACTTCGGGTGTTACAAACTCTCGTGGTGTGACGGGCGGTGTGTACAAGGCCCGGGAACGTATTCACCGCGGCGTGCTGATCCGCGATTACTAGCGATTCCGACTTCATGTAGGCGAGTTGCAGCCTACAATCCGAACTGAGACTGGCTTTCAGAGATTAGCTTGCCGTCACCGGCTTGCGACTCGTTGTACCAGCCATTGTAGCACGTGTGTAGCCCAGGTCATAAGGGGCATGATGATTTGACGTCATCCCCACCTTCCTCCGGTTTATTACCGGCAGTCTCGCTAGAGTGCCCAACTGAATGATGGCAACTAACAATAGGGGTTGCGCTCGTTGCGGGACTTAACCCAACATCTCACGACACGAGCTGACGACAACCATGCACCACCTGTCACCTCTGTCCCGAAGGAAAACTCTATCTCTAGAGCGGTCAGAGGGATGTCAAGACCTGGTAAGGTTCTTCGCGTTGCTTCGAATTAAACCACATGCTCCACCGCTTGTGCGGGCCCCCGTCAATTCCTTTGAGTTTCAACCTTGCGGTCGTACTCCCCAGGCGGAGTGCTTAAATGCGTTAGCTGCGGCACTAAGCCCCGGAAAGGGCCTAACACCTAGCACTCATCGTTTACGGCGTGGACTACCAGGGTATCTAATCCTGTTTGCTCCCCACGCTTTCGAGCCTCAGCGTCAGTTACAGACCAGAGAGCCGCTTTCGCCACCGGTGTTCCTCCATATATCTACGCATTTCACCGCTACACATGGAATTCCACTCTCCCCTTCTGCACTCAAGTTAAACAGTTTCCAAAGCATACTATGGTTAAGCCACAGCCTTTAACTTCAGACTTATCTAACCGCCTGCGCTCGCTTTACGCCCAATAAATCCGGACAACGCTCGGGACCTACGTATTACCGCGGCTGCTGGCACGTAGTTAGCCGTCCCTTTCTGGTAAGATACCGTCACAGTGTGAACTTTCCACTCTCACACCCGTTCTTCTCTTACAACAGAGCTTTACGATCCGAAAACCTTCTTCACTCACGCGGCGTTGCTCGGTCAGGGTTCCCCCCATTGCCGAAGATTCCCTACTGCTGCCTCCCGTAGGAGTCTGGGCCGTGTCTCAGTCCCAGTGTGGCCGATCACCCTCTCAGGTCGGCTATGTATCGTCGCCTTGGTGAGCCGTTACCTCACCAACTAGCTAATACAACGCAGGTCCATCTGGTAGTGATGCAGTTGCATCTTTCAATTAATTATCATGCAATAATTAATTTTATGCGGTATTAGCTATCGTTTCCAATAGTTATCCCCCGCTACCAGGCAGGTTACCTACGCGTTACTCACCCGTTCGCAACTCATCCAAGAAGAGCAAGCTCCTCTCTTCAGCGTTCTACTTGCATGTATTAGGCACGCCGCCAGCGTTCGTCCTGAGCCAGGATCAAACTCTCATTAAAAGTTTGAGTTCGCACTCATTACTGTCCACTGACAGATTTATTTTCTCGTTTTTTGACAGGTTACATATCTCTATGTCACCCTGCACTTGGTTCGTCTTGTTCAGTTTTCAAAGGGCTTTGTCTTTCGCGACAACTATATTAGTATATCACCCAACCACACCTCCTGTCAATACCTTTTTTCGTTTTTTGACAGGTTACATATCTCTATGTCACCCTGCACTTGGTTCGTCTTGTTCAGTTTTCAAAGGGCTTTGTCTTTCGCGACAACTATATTAGTATATCACCCAACCACACCTCCTGTCAATACCTTTTTTAATATTTTTTGAAGTTTTTAATTTAATAAAAAACTTGATGCTCGAACCTGTTCTAGTAAAACAGATTGAGAGTCATCAAGTTTGTTCATTATAAAATCGTATTGTCTTGAAAATCTTTTAAGTGATTTTTTAAATCTTTGAGCATAGCTCTTCTTCCTTTAAAGCGCTCGTTGCTCATCAACCTCTGATAATTATCCAATCCAACATCATCAAGAGTTCTTTTATAATTGTCAATCGCTTCTCTGAAGGCAACTAACTCATCTAGAAACAGTTCTTTTGATTTTAGTCGATGTCCAATCTCGCTCACTTCTTCATAAGGCTGTCGGTCCAATTTGCGCTTTTGGCTTTCTTGTTTGCGAATTTTATCATGTATATGATTTCTGAATTTTGTTTTGAAATAACGATAGAGCTTTTCCTCATCGTTTTCAATCCCTTTTTCTTTAAGCAGAAGTTCGTATAAGACTAACATCCCTTCTTGCTCCCAATCACTATGTTCCCACAAGTGTATATAGTAATCTTTCTTACACTTCCAAACTATCCATTTCACCTTCTCATAAGTAGTTCTAAAATCCATAGTTCCTCCTTAAAATTTACTTGACTTAATTCTACTGTAAATAGAAAGTAAGTTGGGCTCTTTCTTCTAAAAAGCATCTTTCAGGAGCTCTTCTGACTCGAATAACTATTTTTAAGTCATTTCAGGCACATATTTAGTCATTTGGAAGTTTGTGCGAAGTATGAAAGCAAGAAAAAAATCAAATGCTTACACATTTGATTTTTTAAACCTAGCTCCGCCAGTAGGACTCGAACCTACGACATCATGATTAACAGTCATGCGCTACTACCAACTGAGCTATGCCGGATAATATAGTCCGTACGGGATTCGAACCCGTGTTACCGCCGTGAAAAGGCGGTGTCTTAACCCCTTGACCAACGGACCATTTCTTGTCTTTCTGCAGAACATATTCCATTATATCAGCTTTTCTTCCTTTGTCAATAATTATTTCAGAAAAAGAGAAAAAAGTTGGAGTTTCTCCAACTTCTTCTACTCGGAACTTTTTTCTTCCATTTTCGTTTTAATTTCATCATAAGAAAGTGCATGAGCTTCTTTGTCTAATTCAAGTTCAGACTTTTCTGGCATTTTGCCAGTTTCATACAATGATTTAATCTGATTGCTATCCAAAGTTTCATATTTAAGAAGCGCTTCAGCAATCAATTTATGAGTTTCGCGATGGGACTGGATAATCTCTGCAGCTTTGTTGCGAGCCTCGTTAAGAAGCTCTCTTACTTCTTCATCAATCTCATATGCAGTCTGTTCTGATATTGATTTTTGAGGACTGGCTGCACCAAACATAGCATGGTTGCCTTCGTATTGAACTGGACCAAGTTTTTCGCTCATTCCATATTCCGTTACCATACTGCGGGCCATCTGAGTTGCCTGTTCAAAGTCATTAGAAGCACCTGTTGTTTGAACATTAAAGATAATCTCTTCAGCCACACGGCCACCCATAAGACCAGCTAATTGCTCTTTCATATCTTCTTTAGATAGAAGCATTTGGTCTTCCTTAGGCAAGGCAATCATATAGCCACCAGCGCGTCCACGAGGTACGATGGTTACTTTATGTACGACACGCGCATTTGACAATACCAAACCAACAATAGTGTGTCCAGCTTCATGATAAGCAACCATTTGACGATCGCGTTCGGACACCGTTTTATCTTTCTTAGAAGGTCCTGCGATTACTCTGTCTTCTGCTTCATCAATATCATCAGCATCGATAACTTTCTTGTTACGACGAGCAGCAACCAAAGCAGCCTCATTCAAGACATTTTCCAAATCAGCACCAACAAAACCTGGTGTCTGTTGAGCAACTAGTTTCAAATCAACATTTTTAGCCAGCGGCTTATTCTTAGCATGAACACGAAGAATGGCTTCCCGACCTTTAACATCAGGACGGCCAACCAAGACTTTTCTGTCAAAACGGCCAGCACGCAGCAAGGCTGGATCTAATACATCTGAACGGTTAGTAGCCGCAATGATAATGATTCCTTCATTGCCTTCGAAACCATCCATTTCAATCAAGAGCTGATTAAGGGTTTGCTCCCGCTCATCGTTACCACCGCCAAGGCCAACACCACGCTGACGACCGACTGCATCGATTTCATCGATGAAGATAATGGCAGGGGCTGCTTTTTTCGCATCCTCAAACAAAGAACGGACACGGCTTGCTCCGACCCCAACAAACATTTCTACAAAATCAGAACCTGAGATACTGAAGAAAGGAACTCCTGCTTCTCCAGCAACAGCCTTGGCAAGCAAGGTTTTACCAGTTCCTGGAGGGCCTTCTAGAAGGACACCGGCAGGAATACGAGCACCTAACTTGGTGTAGCGTTTCCGATCTTTCAAAAACTCAACGACTTCTACAAGTTCTTGTTTCTCTTCCTCGGCACCAGCTACATCTGAGAAACGAACCTTGATATCTTCTTTGTTAGCAGCACGCGCTTTATTGCGGCCAAAATTCATGGCACCGCGGGCACCGCCGCCGCCACCTTGATTCATCATGGACATAAAGAAGAAGATGACAATTACAAAAGGAACGATGGAAGTGAGGATGGTAATCCACATTCCACTTGAACTTTCACGCTTTATGCTGATTTCAGTGTTATGCTCAGAAGCTAATTTTTGTAAATCAGAAATTGTAATATCTGACGGTAAAATAATACTTGTAAATCTCTCTACTTTAGAAACGTTTGGAGTGAAAAATAAAATCCCTGTATCTTCTTTCGATTCCTGAGGTGTTTTGTAAGTACCTGAAATCTCAACGACGCTGCCATTTGGCTGGTAGCTCATCTCTGTGACATTATTTTCCTTAATTTCCTTCACTAATTCTGTGTAATTGATTTGCTGACTGCGACCGCCAGTATCTCCTGAGAAGAAATACTGAAACCCTGTCACTAGGACAACAATAATCAGAATATATAGAAATGGATTTTTTATAAAACCATTGTTTTGCTTATTTTTCATCTATTAATAGTAAACCTTTTATTTTGTATAAACTTCTTCTTTCAAAATACCAATATATGGAATATTACGATAGTTTTCATTGTAATCTAACCCATATCCAACAACAAATTCATTTGGAATTGTGAAACATGTATAATCTGCATTGATTTCAACAACACGGCCTTCTGGTTTATCCAAAAGTGTAGCAATTTTAACTGATGCAGCATTTCTTTCCTTAAACAAATTGCACAGATTTTTCAAAGTCTGACCAGTATCAATGATATCCTCAACAAATAAAATATCACGTCCTGTGATATCTTGATCAATGTCTTTAATAACATTAATCACACCTGAGCTAGCAGTACCACCATGGTAGCTGGAGACCAACATAAAATCAAGCTCAATATGTGTATCAATATGCTTGATTAACTCAGCCATAAAAGGCACGGAACCTTTTAAAATTCCAACAAAAATTGGATTCTTACCTTGGTAGTCTTTGGTTAATTGCTGACCAAGCTTTTTTGCAGCATCCACGATTTCTTCATGGGAAATCAATATTTTTTTGATATCTTGTTCTAGCATAATTTTACCCATCTATTTTCTGAATATAAAGTACAGTACTCATTATATCACTTTTTAATGCCTTACTCAAATCACTGATAGCAATATTTAAGATTGCTAAAATTTGATGATTTTGTTCCACGATTACAGATGAATTCCGTTCTTCAAAGGAAACCTTCTTATCAATAAAAAGACGACGAAGTTTCTTGTGATGATCATTCAGCAAAATACTGTCTCCCTCTTTTCGGAAGCGGAGTGTCAGCGAAGTTTCACGCGAAACAAAAATTTTCTGGATATTTTCACCACTCAAAGGAATCCCGAATGAAAATCGATAATGCCCAAACTCAATCAGATTCTCAAATTCTAACAAAATTGAATCCATTTTTAAATCGGGCTTACGACTGATTTTTCTGATTTCAAAATGTTGGTAGTCTTTGATAAGCTCATAGTCGCTTTTCAAAGTGTGCTGATAATTAGCCTTAGTCCGCAGGATGTTTAAAACCTCCTCAAACTGCTGCTTGCTCAGATTCAGGCCAGGAAAGTTTTCAAGATAGTTCTGCAATAGAAAACGTTGAATCTGAGGGATTTGCTGATGAAAAACTTGTACATTTTCTATATCTAAATCTCTGGTCAAGTAAGACAAAGCGGTCTGCCAATCTTCGATTTCCTTTCCCAGATACCGCAAAGAATCCTTAAATTGTGGATTTTCTTTTTCTAAATCCGGCAGATAAAGATTGCGAATTCGATTTCTGAGATAGTCATTTTGAAAATTACTGCTATCTTCAAAATGCTGAATATCTGCAAAGTCTGACTTATGAAAAGTAAGCAAAGGACGAATCAGCTCCCCGCAAGCAAAAGACTGGACAGCTTTCATGCCGGACAGATGACGAAGTCTAGCTCCACGCAGCAGCCGCATAAAAACAGTCTCAGCTTGATCATCTGCGTGGTGGGCAGTTACCAGAGCAGTATAATGCTCTGCCTGCATCACTTTCTCAAAAAAATCATAACGAAACTGCCGAGCAGCATTTTCTGAAAAATTACCAGAAAAACTTGATGTAAAAATCTTTACACCAAGCTGTTCCGCAATCTTTACTAATGCCTTTTCTTCTTGATCTGACTCTGGCCGCTGTTTGTGATTGACATGAGCAATCGCAAGCTCGATAGCCAGTTCTTTTTGAGAATCAATCAACAGCTGCAACAGTGTCATAGAATCCAGTCCACCTGATACAGCAACTAAAATTTTTCGATGGCCTTGGAAATACTTTTTCTCCTGCATTTTTTTAAGAAATTCTTGCTTGATCATTTCAGGACTCCATAGACATCATCTGCTATCTGGGAAATGGTATCGTAGTTTGCATTATTAGTAAAAATGACAATGATAAAAGGGGAATCTGCATAGACAATCGCAGCATCGTGCTTAAAGTCATAGGCGTCACCAATTTTATGAGCTACTTTAGCATCGATATTTTTAGAAATCCGCTGATTATCGTAATTTGTCTGAGACAAGGCATCGATAATCATGCCATTTTGCTCATAGATAGCTTCCAAAACATTTCCAGCCATACGTGAAGATGCTTGTCTTTCTTCCACATCCCATTTCTTTCCAGCTATTTTGTTGATCGTCTGCTGAAAATGTTTATCAGATTGATTGGTCGCATAATAGCCTAAAATATTGTGGGCGACATTATCTGATTCTTTGGCCACTCGATTTATCAAATCCTGAACTGAATATTCCTTGTCATCAGCTGACTTAGCAATGCTGCCACTTCCTTCTGGTTCGTAAGCACCTGCAAAATCATTGACTGCTCCAATATACTTGAACTTCTGATCTAAGGAAAGTTTTTTCTGATTCAGCTGTTCCTGCACATAGTAAAGATAAGGCAGTTTTGTCACACTGGCCGAATACATCTCTTGATCTTGATTGATACCTGCTTCTTTGCCAGTGTCTAGCTGTTTGACATAGATAGAGTAGTCCGCCTTGTTATACTTACTGCTCAGAATTTCTTGAACCTTGTCCATTCGATTATCAGTCTCATCCAGAAATTCCATAGAAACCCAGCCCTGTCCTTCAATCTGGCCATAAGTTCCTTTGACAGTCTGGACAATTTGAACAATGTTTACTTTTGTATATGGAGCTAATGTTGTATTGATTTTTTTAGCTCCGTTGATATTGGCTTTATCATAGAGAGTAAAGCCAGACTTCAGCCACATTTCTTGTTGGATATCTTCGATTGATTGAACAGTATCTTCGTAAATTGTGTTTTTGTCTGCTATCACAAACTGCCCGTTTTTCAGCTTAAAAATCGGAACTCCTTCTTCATTTACATAAAATCCTGTTATCTGGATTGGCTGGTCTGGAACTAGCTTTCCAGCAGTCTTACTCAGAATAGAATCTGTAAATGTAGGAGTTTCTTCATAAACATTAGGATTTGTCGGGATGCTGTCATAATAGCGTCCATACGTAGTGCTTGTAAAATGATATTTTTCTTCCTCGTCTAATACGAAATCTTTTTCAGTACTAATAACTGTGATACTGCTGAATAAAGCTGGCAGCAAAAATATCAGTAACAAAAACTTACGCATGTTTTCCCCTTTCCTCTTGATTTTCTTGAAGTTTCAAAGCTTGATTTTTTTCAGACAGTTCTTCCAATTTCTCATCTGAAAAAGCCAAGAACTGCTCAATTGTTTTTAATAAATCTTCCATAACTACTGTGGTAATAAATCTGGGATAGTATAAATGTACTCGCCCTCTTTTGAAAAAGAGTACTTAGCGCGTGCATACTTAGCCGCATAGCTATCATCTTTTAATTTGGCTGCTATATCAGATTGATAGACCTTTTCTTCACTGAGCGTCTGATATTTCTCCTGGAGTTTAGAATACTGTTCACGACGTTGCAGCAAGGTTTGATAATTCTGGTATAAATTATAGGTAGGTAGAATAAATAAGAGAATCACCAAAATCAGAACCCAGCCCATAAAACGGTTGCGTTTCCGCCGTTCCTGATCCACATATCTGCGGCGTTGATTTTCATCTTGAATAAAACGATTATTTAGTTGGACGATATTTTTAGGCATCTTCTTCTATCCTTGTTTCGCTAACAATTTCGTACATTTTAGCTGCATCTTCTTTTTTAGTGCTGTCTTTCATCTCCAGAACCTTTACAGTCAAGAGTTTATTACCAAAGCGTACTTCAACCAAGTCATTCACTTTCAAATCTGTTGAGCTCTTGGCCAAGATACCATTCACCTTTATCCGACCCTTGTCAGCTACTTCTTTAGCCACTGGACGTCGCTTGATAATCCGTGACACTTTCAAATATTTATCTAATCTCATCCTATTACCTCATTTTCTCTTAATTTATTATTCTACCATTTTTTGAGAAAAATAGAGCTTAAAATGCCAAACTTCACTGAATTGTAACCTTTATTCTACCTTGCGCTGTTTAATTTCCAGCATCTTTTCTCCAAAATTAACCAGTCCTTCTAAAATCTCATAATCTTTTTTATTCCTCACATCAAAGATTACTTCAATCAATCCATTTTTTTCACCAATTCGAGCCTTTAAATTCGTCATCGAAAGTGCTTCAAAATAGTCTTGCGTCAGATAAAGCTGCTGCGAAATTTTCTCAAAATGAATAATTACTGCATTCTGCTGGCGTTCCACTGATTTTACAAATGCTTGATCCAAATAAGACTTAGCAAGTCCAATCTCCAACAGATAGGCTACAACATCAGGATACTCCCCAAAGCGATCAATCAATTCATCCTGTAGATTTTCATAGTTTACACGGCTGTCAATCTCACGAATTCTCTTGTAAATTTCAATCTTCTGTCTTTCATCAGAAATATAGTCACTAGGCAGATAGGCATCAATCTGCAGATTAAGTTCTGCATTGCTTTTTTGACGCTTATTCTCTCTACCCTGCTTTTTAGCAATAGCTTCTTCTAGAAGCTGTGAGTACATCTCAAAACCAACAGAATCAATAAAGCCAGATTGCATACTTCCTAGGATATTGCCAGCACCTCGAATAGACAAATCTCGCATGGCAATCTTAAATCCAGAACCTAACTCTGTAAATCCCTTAATAGCCTCTAGACGCTTTTCAGAAACTTCTGTTAAGATTTTATCTGGTCTGTACATCAGATAAGCGTAGGCAATCCGATTGCTGCGGCCAACCCGTCCACGAAGTTGATACAAGGTTGACAGCCCCATATGGTCAGCATTTTCTACAAACAAAGTATTGGCATTTGGGATATCAACTCCAGTTTCAATAATGGTAGTGGTCACCAAAATATCGTATTCTCCATTGATGAAATCCAGTAAAGTATTTTCTAAACGAATCTCACTCATTTGGCCATGAACATAGCCTATAGAAGCTTCTGGGATTAACTCTCTTAACTCTGAAACTTTCCGTTCAATTGTGTCAACCTTGTTGTAAAGGTAGTAAACCTGTCCACCTCGGTCTATTTCACGTAAGACAGCTTCTCGAATCACTGTAGGATTGCTCTCTAAAACATAGGTCTGAACAGGATAGCGATTGGTTGGCGGGGTCTCAATGACTGACAAATCACGAATCCCCAGCATAGACATATGAAGAGTTCGAGGAATAGGAGTTGCTGTCAAGGTTAGGACATCAACTTTCTTTTTCAATTCCTTTAATGTTTCCTTGTGCTTAACTCCAAAACGCTGCTCTTCATCAATGATGATTAAACCTAAATCTGCAAATTCTACATCTTTGGATAAGAGTCGGTGGGTTCCAATGATAATGTCAACTTGTCCCTTCTGCAGCTTCTCCAGGGTCTGTTTTTGTTCTGCCTTACTCCTGAAACGACTGAGTACCTCAACATTGACCGCAAAATCATTAAAGCGTTCTTTAAAGTTAGTATAGTGCTGCTGGGCTAAAACCGTTGTTGGTACTAATACAGCCACCTGTTTATGATCGTTGACAGCCTTAAAAGCAGCCCGCATAGCTACTTCTGTTTTTCCAAAGCCTACATCACCAACTAAGAGCCGGTCCATTGGACGACTGCTTTCCATATCCTTCTTCACTTCCTGAATACTTCTTAGCTGGTCCTCTGTTTCAACATAAGGAAAATCATTATCAAATTCCTCTTGATTAGAATCATCCGCTGAGAAAGCAAAACCTTTTAGCTGGCTGCGTTCAGCATATAGTTTAATCAAATCATCCGCAATATCCTGAACCTGATGCTGAACTTTTTGCTTACTCTTCTGGAAACGACCGTCATTTAGCTTATTTACCTTAGGTGTTTTTCCATCGCTGGCAACATACTTTGATAGGAGATCAATCTGGTCAACTGGAATCGAAATACGATCAGAATTTTGATATTGAATCGTCAGATAATCACGGTGGACACCAGAGATTTCAATCGTTTCAATCCCCAGATAACGTCCTATCCCATGAATATTATGGACAACATAATCCCCTTTTTCTAGCTCATTATAATCTTTCAGTCGTTCGGCATTTGAGATATTCTGTCGCCGGATTTTTCGTTTTATTTTCTTGTGAATAATTTCGTACTCTGTAATAAGAACAATTTTCTCATCTACGAAATTAAAACCCTGAACAAGATTTCCTTCTATAAGCTGAACTGCATTTTTGTGTATCTCAGCCTCTTTTATATAGTCTAAATGAATATCATATTCCTGTAAATTTTTATGTAAACTTTGTAAACCTGTCGAAGAATTTGCTTGTAAGATTATTGTATAGCCAGATTTTTTATAACGATTAATTTCTTCCTTGAGCAAGGGAAATTGACTGAAAAATTCTTGCATTGGGTACTGATTGAATTGATACAAATCATCAAATTTCAGATTTCCCAAACCTTTTTGAAAGCTTGAAAAGAAGGTTGCTGGTTTATATTGACGATAATCTTGGTACTTATCTGCAAAATATTTCTGACTTGATAAAGCTTTACAATTTTGTAAATCATCTGTCAATAAGCCAGCTGTTTCCAGTTCAAATTGAGCATGCCGATCCACAATTTTTTGAAAATCATCAAAAAATACAGGACTATGAACAGGCAAATAGTCTAAAATAGTCCATTCTTTCTGATAAAAATAAGAAAGGAATTTACGAATATCTGCATGATGAAACTCCTCTTTAGCACTGATTAGTAACTCTTCTAAGTAAGATTTCAAAGCAGAATCAACAGCTTTTTCTAAAATTGCTTCCAGATTTTCTCGTCCTCGAGCATAATCTTTCTTAGAAAGCAGGGTATCAGAAGCAGGTTTAATCAAAATACTTTCTATATTCTCAATTGAAGTTTGATTTTCTGGATTGAAAATCCGAATACCATCAATTTCATCGCCAAAAAACTCCAGTCGATAGGGAAACTCTGCTGAGCGCTCAAAAATGTCTAAGATATCTCCTCTTAGACTATATTCTCCCTGACTTAAAACTTGGGATACCTTCTTGTATCCTGTTCTTGACAACATCTTTACAAGATTATTTAGGTCATATTCTTGTCCAACTATCAAATTTATGTTGGTTGTTTTAAAATCAATGGGATCAGGCAAGAGTAATTTACTAGCCGCAACATTAGTAACTAGAATTCCAGACTTTTGATGGTCTATTAAAAAGTTCAGAGCATCTAATCTTGAAAATATTTTTTCCTGTGAGGCAAAGACAAATTCTGCTATAGGAGTATCATCTGCTAAGAAAGTATAGACCTTGTCTTCTCCCAACAAAGAAATCAAATCACTAGCCAAACGATCTGCTTCATTTTGACTAGAAGTCAGCACAAGGATTTTATCAGCTTCTTCTAATCCAGCCGCTATAGTGATTGCTTTTGTTGATGCAGACAGTCCCATTATCAACTGTCTGCTGCTTTTATGGAGATTTTTCTTCCAATCTGAAATTTGCTGGTTTTGACAAAATAAATCAATCAAGTTCATTTTATTATCCATTATACTTCTGCATTGCTTGTTCAAAATTGCCTAACTGTAAATAATAATTTACAGCATTGTCAACCTTATCAAGAGTATTCAGAATTGTTATATAATCATCTTTATCAAATTTTCCTAGAACATGGTGGACCACTGTCATGCCTTCTTTTGGACGGCCAATACCTATCTTTATCCGTTTAAATTCTTGACTTCCAATGTGTTTGATAATAGATTTAATGCCGTTATGGCCACCAGCTGAACCCTTGCTGCGCAAACGAATTTTACCAACTTCTATATCCAAATCATCATAGATGACCAATAAATCCTCTATATCTAAACCATAGTATGCCAATAAAGCTTGAACAGCCTTTCCGCTCTCATTCATAAATGTAGTTGGTTTGACAAAATAGACTTTTTCACCATTCAGAAAAGTAGAGGCGATATCTGCTTGAAAGATTTTATCAGCTGTAAATTTTAAATCAAGATCTTTACAGATCTTGTCAACTAGCATAAAACCAACATTATGTTTGGTTTCAATATATTTTTCTCCTGGATTTCCCAGACCGACTATTAACTTTACCATTTTTCTCCTTTATAAAAGCCAAAAGGGCTGGAAAAAAATTTCCAACCTAGAATTTTTAGACTTTACAAATACTTTACACATTAAATCTAAATTCCATAATATCGCCATCTTGAACGATATATTCTTTTCCTTCTTCGCGCAAACGTCCAGCTTCTTTAACTGCTTTTTCGCTGCCATAGTGCACTAGGTCATCATAAGACATAGTCACTGCTCGAATAAAGCCTTTTTCAAAGTCTGAGTGAATAATGCCAGCTGCTTGCGGAGCTTTCATTCCACGCTTAAAGGTCCAAGCACGCACTTCCTTTTCACCAGCTGTAAAGTAGGTTCCAAGTCCCAACAGATGATAAGCTGCCCTGGTCAGTTTATCCACACCTGATTCTGTCAAGCCGATAGCTTCCAGAAATTCTGACTTATCTTCATCATCCAATTCAGAAATTTCTTCCTCTGCACGCGCGGAAATGACAACAACTTCAGCATTTTCTGTTGCTGCAAATTTACGAATCTGCTTCACATAGTCAATATTATCTGGATCAGCTACCTCATCCTCACTGACATTGGCCACATAGAGAACTGGCTTGGTCGTCAACAGAAAGAGCCCTTTAACAATTTTCTGCTCTTCTTCTGTGAATTCAATTGTCCGAGCTGACAGACCATCTTCAAGAACAGGCTTGATTTTCTGCAAAACATTAAATTCTGCTACTGAATCCTTATCTTTTTGGGTACGAGCCATCTTCTCCACACGCGCATAGCGTTTGTTGATACTTTCTAAATCTGCCAAAATCAATTCCAGATTAATGGTCTCAATATCGGCCATTGGATCTACAAATTCAGACTCACGGCCCTGTTCCCGCATGACATTTTCATCATCAAAGGCACGCACTACATGGACGATGGCATCTACTTCGCGGATATTGGCCAAGAATTTATTTCCCAGTCCTTCGCCTTTTGAAGCACCTTTCACAATACCAGCAATATCAGTAAATTCGAAGGTGGTCGGAACTTTCTTCTGTGGTTTGATGAGTTCTGTTAATTTATCCAAACGAGCATCCGGAACTTCTACCCGCCCGACATTTGGATCAATTGTCGCAAAAGGGTAATTAGCTGCTTCTGCACCTGCTTTTGTAATTGCATTAAATAAAGTTGACTTACCAACATTGGGTAAACCAACGATTCCTGCTGTCAAAGCCATTCTTATCTTCTCCATTCATCTTTTCAATCCAAACCATTATACCATAAATCCTTATCCTAAACAGCGGATTTGAGTTATTTTTCTAGCTTTCTTTACAGAAATGTAAAATACATTGAAGAAAAAAATGGTATAATATAGCTAATATTCTTATTAAAGGAGTCCCTAATGAAAAAGAATACTTTCAAAACACTTTTTCTTTCCTTCCTTGCGGTTTCCGCTTTGTTTGTTTTAGCTGCCTGCAGCAGTCCTAAAAAAGCTTATTTCCAGCTGATTGACCAAAATACTAAGCAAGATAGTCGCATCACTGTTGAATACAAAGGTGATGAGATGCTTACAAACGAAACAAACAATACTTTCTACTATAAACCAGTTGGCTTGACCAAAGACACTGCTAAAGAGCAGACAGAAGCCTATGCTAAATCTATTGAGGGTATCAAAGGATTAACTCATAAAATCGAGTATAAAGATGATTATTTAACAGAAAAACTGACAATCGATTTTAGCAAAGCTGATATTGAAGAACTACAAAGTAAACAGCTTCTTCAAACATCTGGTAATCAAAAAGCAGATTATATCAGTTACAAAGAAACTGCTAAATTACTCGAAAAAGCAGGTTATAAAGAAGTCAAAGACGGTAAATTTGAAGAACTTAAATAAAAACAAAATGGATAGGACTTTTTAAGTCCTATCCATTTTTGATTTATTGAAAAATAAGAAAAAAATCTAAATCTGCTCTTCAGCAATGCAAATTAGTTTTCCACAATAGCATTTACGACGAGTTTTCGTCTAATCAATTATTTTCTTCATTTTTCTTTCAAAATCGTGACGACTCATCATCACAAGATGTTCACAATTGGTGCAACGGATTTTGATATCTGCACCAACCCTTGTGATTTCCCAGCGATTCGCCTTTTTCCCAGTCGCTTTAATGGTGCAGGCATGTGGCTTTTTCATTTCTACAAAATGACCAATTTCATACATTTTCTTTCTCCTTTCAAGGAACTATCATAGTCCAGGAAGAAATATTAAGCATCTATCATACTTTGTAAATGAAAAGACCTTAGGACCAAGAAGTAAAAATCTTTAACTTGACCCACTGCTTTTCATCTTAATTAGTTCTGACAGGTGTAATTAGCTGAATAAAGTTTTCTGTGTCTTCACTCGGTACCAAGGTGAAAGGACGAACGGATGAGATAAAACTAATCGTTACTTTTTCACTGTCAATAGCCTTCAAAGCATCAATCAAATAAGTTGGATTAAAGCTAATGGTCAAATCTTCGCCAGTTACACTTTCTGTATCAATTTCTTCGTTAACACGGCCGACCTCTGGTGAATTTACATGGGCACTGACAATACCGCCTGCAATCTCCAGTTTAACTGTTCCATTCTGTGTGGCATTAGATAAGAGACGAGCGCGTTCCATAGCTGCACGCAAATCAGAAGTATTGAAAGTAAGGACACTTGTAAATTCAGTCGGAATCAAACGATCTGTATCTGGATAATTTCCTTCCAAGAGGCGGGTGTAGAAGCTGATATTTTCGCTTCTGAAAAGAATTTGATTGTTAGCAAAGAAAACCTCTACTGTTTCAATTTCATCGGTAAAAACAGTCGTAAATTCACGTAAAGAGCGACTCGGAATGACTACGTCGAAATTATCTCCATTTTTCTCCAGAGTAATTTTCTTTTGACTCATTCTGTGGGAGTCTGTCGCAACTGTTTTCAAAGAACGGTTATCTGTCAAAACAAAGTGAACACCAGTTAAAATTGGACGGCTTTCCTGAACACTGGCTGCAAAAGCTGTTTCGTTAATGACATTTTTGAGAATTTTGGTCTCAAGGACCAAGGGATTGCTGGCAGAAATTTCCTGGATTCGTGGATACTGGTCAGCGTCTTTTCCTTTCAGGGTAATTTCTGATTTGCCGCTAGTCAAGACGATTTGTTTTTGTTCAATTTCTTTAAAATCCAAAATAATATCTGGCAGACTGGAAACAACATTAATAAAGAAGGTCGCTTCTAATAAAATTGAACCTGTTGAGTTGACAAGTAAGCCTGCATTTTCATTTTGAGTAGAAATAAAGTTTTCAATCGACACTTGGCCATTCGAGCCGATTAAGGTGATTCCTTCTTTGGTAACATCGATTTTTACAGTAGAAAGAATAGGAATTGCATTTTTATGGCTGATAGCCCTTTTAGTGGTATTTAACGCTTGTAAGAAGAGATTTTTATTAATAGAAAAATGAATCATGGGATCTCCTTTTTATTTATTTATGATTATAAGATTAATAGTAATAGTAGTTTATGTGAATTATGTGGAAAAATAGCTTCGTCCTTATTCTAACAAGTTTTGAGACTTGTTCACAAAGTGTGGATAAGTTTTGGAAAAAATCTGTAGTTTTCCACACGTTATTTTATTTTATTCTTGATGCTTTCAATTTCTAAACGTAAATTGTCATCTGATTCAATCATGGTTTTGATTTTTCCATGTGCATGGATAACGGTCGTATGGTCTTTCCCGCCAAATTCACGACCAATTTTAGGCAGACTGTTGTCAGTCAGCTCACGAGTCAGATACATAGCTACCTGTCTAGCTAAAACGATATTTTGCACTCGACGGCTGCCTTTCATCTCTTTGACACTAACACCATAGAATTTCCCAACTTCAGACTGAATCTTATCAATCGGGATAACTGTCACCTGGCTTGAATCCTGCTTGCGTGCTCGAATAGCTTCCGCGGCGATATCAATAGTAATTTCTTTCAGATGACGAACTCTAGCGATGAGACTGATGTCATTCAAAGCACCTTCCAAGTCGCGAACATTGGAATCGAACTGTCCTGCAAGATATTCCAAGGTATCATTCGGGAAAATATAATCCAAGTCTTCAATTTTGTTTCGCAGAATTGCAATTCGTGTTTCAAAATCTGGCGGTGTAATATTCTGAGTTAATCCCCATTTGAACCGTGTCACCAAACGTTCTTCCAAATTGTCCAGATGATCAGGACTGCGGTCGCTGGTTAAAACAATCTGTTTATTTTCTCCGTGAAGAGCATTGAAAGTGTTGAAAAATTCTTCCTGAGTTGAAACTTTTTTTCCTCCCAAAGATTGAATGTCATCAATCAGCAGAAGATCTAGACTACGATAGATTTTTTTAAAGCTATCCATCTCTCCCAATCTTAAATGTTCGAGGAAATCGTTAATAAAGGTTTCAGCAGGTATGTACTTAACACGCGCATCTGGAATATTTTCTAAAATCTGATTGCCAATAGCATTTAATAAATGAGTTTTACCCAGGCCAGGGCCTCCGTAGATAAAAAGAGGATTATAGGTTGTGGCTAGATTCTCAGATACCGCCAAGGCAGCAGCTTTAGCCCAGATATTTCCGTCTCCCTGAACAAAATTGTCAAAGGTATATTTTGACTTTAAGCCAGTATCAATAGGTGGCAAGCTTGGCTGAACAGTGCTGATTTGAGGATTGGTTACTGCAGATTTCGGTGTGTCAATGTTAGTTTCTTCTTCAAAAATATATTTTCCAGCAATCTGATCATTAAAAATCTCAAATCCTGCAGTAAGAATAACTCCTACTAAGTTTTGCTCCCAAAATAGTTGTTTCACCGGACTATCCAGGAAAATAATAGCTTGTTTTTCTTCAACTTTGACAAGCTTAGCCTCAGCAACAAAGAAATCATAAGTTGTCTGTTTTAGCTGAGCATGAGCTAATTCTAAAATACGATTCCAAAAGTCCTGTTCTTTGGTCATAACTTCCCTCCTTTTCTATAATTTTCTGATTCATACGCATCTTATTTTATCATAAAGGCTTAAAGTTTTCCACAAGAACTGGAAAAGAATTCACATTGTTAGCTGAAGTTATCCACAGAATGTGAATAAAGCTAAAATTTCTTATTTTAATGGGCTTCCTAATTGATTTAACAGTGGATAATCTTGTTATTTTTAAAAAAGAAAATAACAGTT